>CALZUA010000007.1 GCA_945829235.1 uncultured Clostridia bacterium
AAAACGGACGCTTGGACAAAGCATTACAGGGGCGTTGATATGCCGCATTTCAGGTTTGTTGCGTATCGAAACTAAAGTAATCAGAAACACTAAAATCCCGAGAAACACGCTCTCGGGATTTCGCTTTATTTACCTTTTTTCATCGAAGAACAGCCGCTACCGCCTGAACAGCCGCCGCATTTTGAGCAGTCGCCGTAGCAGCCTTTTCGGGAACGTTTATTTCGCGCAATAACCGTAACGGCAATCACCACCGCCGCAAGCAAAACTCCGCCGATGATGATATTTATCCAGTTGTTTGCGAGAAAATCAAGCATTTTGTTCACCCGAATTTTTTTCAGCCGCGTCATACATCGCCGTGATAACCGTTTTCATCACAGAAAGCGCGTCCTTGTCCTTGCCCGCCGCAACCAGCATTCTCGGTCTGCCGACAGTTTCAAGCCGCATTTTCTTCCCGACAGCCTGCGTTACCGCCGACAGCCTTTGCATATCGAATTTCGACATATAGAAAATCAAATCCTCGCCGGTCTGCGAAATTTCCGAGATATTGCAGTCCGCCGCCATATTCCTCAGCCGCGCAACCTCAATCAGCCCGACAACCGATGAGGGCGGGTCACCGAAGCGGTCAATCAGCTCATCGGTGATATCCTCGGCATCGCTCTGCGTCTTAATCCGCGCAATTTTTCGGTAACAGTCAACGCGCTGTGCCTGATTTGAAATATAATCCTCGGGAATAAACGCGTTAATTCTGATATCAACAAGGCATTCTTCCTTGTGAACATTCTTCTCGCCGCGTTCCTCGCGCACTGCCTCGTCCAAAAGTTGCAAATACATATCGTAACCGATGTTTGCGAGATGACCGCTCTGCGATGCACCCAAAATGCTTCCCGCACCGCGTATCTCGAGGTCACGGAGAGCAATCCTGAATCCGCTTCCGAACTGCGTGAACTCGCGGATTGCGTCAAGTCGGCGTTGCGAAATCTCCGAGAGCACTTTCCCCGGCTTGAACGTGAAATAAGCAAACGCGCGCTTGTTGGTTCTGCCGACGCGCCCGCGAAGCTGATGGAGCTGAGCAAGTCCCATATAATCAGCGTCCTCGATAATCAGCGTGTTTACGTTCGGCACGTCAACTCCCGTTTCGATTATCGTTGTACACACAAGAACGTCAAGCTCCCCGTCAAGCAGTTGCCGCCAGACCTCCAAAAGCTCGTTTTCCGACATTCTGCCGTGCGCGACACCGATTTTTGCTTCGGGCAACAGCGACTGCAACTTTTCCGCGCAGCCGTAAATGCTCTCAATCCTGTTGTGGATATAATACGCCTGTCCGCCGCGCCGCAACTCCTTTTGAATTGCGCCCGCGATAATACCCCAGTCGTGCTCCAGAACGTAGCTTGAAACAGGCTGTCTATCCTGCGGCGGCTCGTCAAGCACGCTCATATCGCGAATCCCGCTCATTGCCATATTCAACGTTCGCGGAATGGGTGTTGCCGAAAGCGACAGGATATCCACACCGTTGAACGTTTCTTTGAATTTCTCCTTGTGGGCAACGCCGAAGCGCTGTTCCTCGTCAATTATAACAAGTCCCAAATCCTTGAAAACAACATCGTTTTGCACAATTCTATGCGTTCCGATAACGAAATCAATTCTCCCCGAAGCAAGACTTTTCAGGATTTCTTTCTGTTCCTTCGGTGTTTTATAACGTGACAACAGCGCGATATTAACGGGAAAACCTTCCATTCGGGCGGTTGCCGTCTGATAGTGCTGCCATGCGAGGACGGTTGTCGGAGCGAGAAGCGCGCATTGCTTGCCGCTCTCGATGCACTTAAATGCCGCGCGCAAGGCAACCTCGGTTTTTCCAAATCCAACATCGCCGCACAAAAGCCGCTCCATGGGCTGTTCCTTTTGCATATCGGACTTGATTTCGTCAATGCAACGCATTTGCGAGTTGGTTTCGATATAGGGGAAATGTTGCTCGAAATCGTCCTGCAAATCGTCGTCCTCGGGGAACGCAAAGCCCTTCGATTTCATTCGCTTGGCGTAAAGCTCGATAAGCTCGGAAGCCATTTCCTTTGCGGCAGCCTTGGCTTTTGCCTTGGATTTTTGCCACTGCTCCGAGTTCAGCTTGTTCAGCTTAACCGTGGAAACATCGCCCGTGCCGATATATCTCGACACCAAATCGAGCTGAGTTACGGGAACGTGCAGAACGTCCGCGCCCGCGTATTTTATGCGGATATAGTCCTTGGAAACGCCGCCCGCGTCAATCTTGTGAACACCGTCAAAAACGCCGATTCCGTGCGCGTAATGCACCACAAGGTCACCCACGGAAATGTCCTCAAGCGAGCGGATTTCCTCGCCGGCACTCTTGCGTTTCGGTGCTTTTTTGCGCTCAGCGTGAACGGAAGTGTGCGTGAAAACGGCAAGCCCTTGTTCGCGGTACTCTGCACCCGCCGAAAGCGTTCCCGCGGCAACAACAATCTTCCCGCAAATTATATCCTCGGGATTCTCGTAAAAATCGGCAGGGAAGCCGTCATCGCGCAAGTCATCGGCAAGATTTTGTGCACCTTTTTTCGTTCCCGCAAAAATGAAACAGCAGTAATTTTTCTCGAGCAACCCGCGCATTTCGTCCTCGAGAATTTTGTATTCACCGCTCCACGAAGCTGTTTGAACAGCATCGCCGACGTTAACGGAAATTCCAAGCTCCAGTCCGCCGCCGCTCAAAAACGACTCGAAATAAACGCGCGTTTTCTCCTTAATCAGCGCGGTTGCTTCGTTTTTCGTGAGCATAAAGCGGTCGATACCCTTGCAGATTTTCGACTCATCGAGGAGTATTTTTATATCTTCGGAATGTTGGAGAGAAGCCGCACGGATACCCTCGCGAACAGCCGTGTTTTCGCACACAAACACGTTTTCCGCGTAATCGAAAACGGTTGCCTCGTTGTCGTAGCAAAGCGGGAAATAGCGGTCGATGTTGCTCGGAAAACTGCCGTCCTTTATCTTCTGAACGTCCTTTTCAAGCCGTTCGCGAACCTTTTCCGCGCTCTTTCCGCGCAGCTTTTTCGACAGCGCCTCGATTTTCCCGCAAAGAATTTCACCGCTCTCGAAAAGCGTTTCGCGCGCGGGTGAAATCACGATTTTATCAAGCGACTCGGTTCTGCGCTGGGATTCGAGGTCGAATTGCCCGAGGCTGTCGATTTCATCGCCGAAAAATTCCATACGAAACGGCACATCGCTGCTCGGGGGAAACACGTCCACGATACCGCCGCGCACCGAAAACTGCCCGTTTCCGTCAATCTGACTTGCGCGCGAATAACCCGCCGAAATCAGCTTTTTCACAAGCTCGTCCTTGTCGATTTCATCGCCGATAGATATCTCAAAAGTGTGATTTTTCAGCTCCTCGGGCGGAATTGTGAGCTGAATTGCCGCCGATGCCGAGCAGACAATCGCCCTGCATTTCCCCGCAACAAGCGCCGAAAGCGCGTTTATCCGCTTGTGCTCGTACTCCTTTGACGAAGCCTCGGTATCCGCGAGAATCATCTCTTTTTCGGGGCAGAGCAACGCCGCGTTTTCACCGAGCATCATATTTATATCCGCGCAGAGCTTCACGGCATCGCTCTCGTTTTTCATCACGACAACCGTTTTCCGCGCGTTCTCCTCGCCGAGCAGTCCCGCGATAAAATGCGCCTTGTGAATAGCCGAAACGCCCGTTACAAGAGCGGGCAGGGGGTTATTTCCGTTAAGGTATTTCTCAAGTCGTGAAAAATCCTTGTTTTGCCTTGCGGCGTTTATAAAAAAGTTCATACAAACCTCAAGAATTGTACTTGTTCATCGCTTCATCGATTTTCCCGTTAACCATCAGTTCTATCGCCGAAACCGCGTTCCCAAAGCACTTTTCAAGCGCTTCGCCGTCCTCTTTTTTGAAATGCCCGAGAACCCAGTCCGCGAGATTATAGTCGGGGTGCGGCTTTGCGCCGACACCCATTTTGATGCGGGGAAATGCGTCGCTCCCCGAAAGATAGATGATATTTTTTATGCCGTTGTGACCGCCGTCGCTGCCTTTTCGGCGAATACGCAGATGACCGGGTTCAAGCGAAATGTCGTCAAACACGATTATACAGCGCTCCGGCGGGACTTTGTAAAAGCTCATCGCCTCGGTTACAGCCTCGCCGCTTTTGTTCATAAAAGTGGTCGGCTTCATTATCAGACAGCGCTTTCCCGATATCATTGCGTCACAAGTCAGCGACTTGAACTTCAGCTTTTTACAGCTCACTCCGTACTTCTCGCAAAGCGTGTCGATTGTCATAAAACCGATATTGTGGCGGGTGTTTTCGTACTCCGTGCCCGGATTTCCCAAGCCGCAGATAATGTACTCCACCGCACCGACAGGCGTGTTTTTTTCACTTTCCAGCTTTTTGAATATATCAAATACCGACATTTTTTCACCTTTTTCATATTTTTTCACAACAACAAATTCCGCTCGTAAAACAATACGGGCGGTCTTTTTCAAGCATTTCTATTTTAACACATTCTGTTCGTTTTGTCAAGCAAAATTCCCCCGAAAAAAGCACATTTCGGGGGAATTATCTTGTTTAATTTTACGATAACTTTTTCGGCAAATTCCGAGCAACAACGCGGGGAATTGTCAAGAAAAAATCATCAAACGATATCGTCCGCGTCAAACGGGTCGCCGCACTCGGGGCAGAATTTCGGGGGATTAGCGGGGTCTGCGGGTTCCCAGCCGCACTTGTCGCACTTGTAGAGCGGGACACCTGCGGGCTTCGGCTTGCCGCAATTCATACAGAACTTGCCCTTGTTAACCGTGCCGCAACCGCAAGTCCAGCCGTTATCCGCAGCGGGCTTTTTCGTTCCGCATGACATACAGAAATTGCCGGTGTTCTTTGCACCGCACGAGCAAGTCCACTCGTTTGCGGCGTTCTGTTGAGCTTGCATTTGTGCTTGCTGTTGAGCCTGCTGTTGCGCCGCCATATTGTACAAAGTGTTGGTGTTCAGACCGCCGTTCTGCTGAGCCATATTCATTCCCATAAAGCCCATCATAGCGCCGCCGGAGTTGCCCGCGGCAATCTTCATAGCATCGCCCTGCGACATCGCGAGATTTGCGGCAGCCATACCGGGGTCGCGCATAACCGCAGTTTTCTGCAGCTGCTTAATCATTTCCTGATCCTCGGGCGGGAGCGTCGGCGCGTTCATATTGAACGAGCTGATTGTCATACCGCGAAGGTTGCCCCATTTCTGCGAGAGCTGTTCATTGAGCGCGTCGCAGATTTCCAAGGTGTGAGAGGGGAGAGCGCTCGGTCTTACGCCGATATCCGAGAGTTTGCCGAGAGCGGGCTGAAGCGCGGTTAAAATCTCGCTTTTCAGCATACTGTCGATGTTGCTTCTCGTGAATGTATCCGTGAAATTCGCGCAAACGTTTGTGTAGAACAAAATCGGGTTTACAATTCTGTACGAATACTCGCCGTTGCAACGAAGCGAAACGTCAACATCAAGCCCAATTCTGTTATCGACAACACGGAACGGAATGGGATTTGTCGTGCCGTAGCGGTTGCTCATAATTTCCTTGGTGTTGATGAAGTAAATTCTCTGGTCAACGGGCGCCGTGCCGCCGAATGTAAAGCGCTTGCCGATTTCCTTGAAGGTCTGTTTAATCGAGTCGCCGAGCTTTCCGTAGAAAATGGACGGCTCGCTGGACTGGTCGTAAACAAACTCGCCCGCTTCCGCGCACACCTCGGCAACCTTGCCGCTGTCGATGATAAGCGCGCACTGTCCCTCGTTTACGTTGATAATCGAACCGTTCGAGATAACGTTGTCCGAGCCTTTTGTATTCGAGCTTTTCTTGTCAACCTTTTTAAACCCGCGCGCCGCAAGAACGTCCGAGCTTAATGCGTCACAATAAAAATAATCTCTCCAAGAATCCGCGAGAACTCCCGAAAGAGCGCCTATACCTGCTTTTAATAAACCCATGGTGAAAACTCCTTTCTGAAATGAAAAATTCCGCTATTTTTATTATACAACACTTTTTCCCAAAAGTCAATAACAAAAATAACTCCCCCGCGTAAAAAGCAGGGGAACGAATGTAAAATTTAGATTTTCTCGATTTTGTAATAATAGGTGTACATTTTCTGCACGGAGTTTTCGAGAAAATAGTAGTGCTTTATATACGGCACGAGAAGCCCGAGAAACAGTATCGTGAGGGTTATCGGACCCCAGCCGCCCACGGTCAGCATAAGCGCAAGAGAAATCAGAAAAAACACCGCGAAAAACAGCATAACCAGCAGGTGAACGAGCCGCTCGTGCTGATAAAACGCGATGCGCTGAAGCAACTCGCCGCGCACTTTTATCAGTTCCTCGTCCTCGTGTTCAACCGAGAAAAACTGCTCCAAAAGCGCGAGATAAGCCTTGATTTGTTTAGTCATCGAACTCCTCCAAAGCCGCTGTTGCCGCTTCCCATTCTTCCATAGCCGCTTCCTGACGCTTACGGATTTCCTCAAGCTCCTCGGACATCTCAAGCGCCTTCTGATAATCGGAAAGCTCACTCAATGCCGCGTTCAGCTCGTTGATTTTCCCGTCAAGCTCCTCGATTTCGTTCTCAAGCCGCGAAACCTTTGTCGTGAGCTTTCGCCGCTCGGATTCGCGCTCTTTTTTCTGCTTGTAATCAAGCGCGTTGTCGGATTTTTTCGGCTTTTTCTCCTCAACCTTTGGTGCAATCTCAACCGATTTTTCAAGGTAATAATCATAGTTTCCGAGATAATTATCCGCGCCGTTTCGTTTCAGCTTGTAAACCCTGTCCGCGAGCTTGTTTATCAGATAGCGGTCGTGGCTTATAATGAACAGCGTTCCGTCGTAGTTCAAAAGCGCGTTTTCAAGCGCCTCGCAGGACGAAATATCGAGATGGTTTGTCGGCTCATCGAGGAGCAGGAAATTCGCTCCCGACAGCATCAGCTTCAACAGCGCAACTCGCGCTCGTTCACCGCCCGAAAGCTCCGAGATTTTCTTGAACACGTCGTCGCCCTTGAACAAAAACGCCGCTAGCGCTGTTCGTACAGCCGTTTCGGTCATTCTCGGATACTCGTCATGTATCTCGCTGAACGCAGTTTTTTCCTCGTGCAACCCGCGTTGCGATTGGTCAAAATAACCCGTCTGAACGCGTGAACCAAACTTGAATTCACCGCAGTCCGCGTTGTATTCACCGGTCAAAATCCGGAACAGCGAGGTTTTTCCGCAACCGTTTCCGCCGATAAGGAAAACGCGCTCGCCCTTTTTTATCTCAAGATTAACGTTTGAAAACAGCTGTTTTTCATCGAAAGACAACGCAAGATTTCTCGCTGTAAGCACATCATTTCCGCAGCCGTCAGCGCTCTTGAACGAGAATTTTATCGCATCGGGAGCGTCCTCGGGTTTTTCGAGATTTTGGGCAATTCGGTCAATCTGCTTTTGTTTCGAGGCAATCGTGACGTAGTTGTGCGCTTGATTCCAGCGCTTTTGTTGCTCGATGATACCCTCAACGCGGTTGATTTCCTTCATCGCCGCGTCATATTCCTTCTGTTTGCGTTCGAGGTACTCAGCTTTGAGTTCCAAAAACCGCGAGTAGTTGCCCTTGTAATCGCGAACGTGACCGTTTTCCAGCTCAATCGTGCGCTCGGTTGTTTTGTCGAGAAAATAGCGGTCGTGCGAGATAACGAGGTAAGCGCCGCGGTAGTCGCCGAGGAACTTTTCCAGCCACTCGACCGACTCGATATCCAAATGGTTTGTCGGCTCGTCAAGCAACAGCAGGTCCGCGCCCGACAACAACAGCTTTGCCAACTGTAATTTGGAGCGCTGTCCGCCGCTCAACACTGCGGTTTTCAGCGAAAAATCGTTCTCCGAGAAACCAAGTCCGCAAAGTGCCGCGGCAGTTCTGCTTTTGTAGGTAAGCCCGCCCTCGCGTTCAAACTGCTCGGAAAGCCGCGTTTGGCGCTCGATAGTTTCAAGCGAGTGGTCGCCGAAATCGATTTTGTCGTGGATTTGCTCCAGCTCAAGCTCCATATCCTCAAGCTCCGCGAAAACCGACAAAGCCTCATCGTAGAGCGTTTTTTCGGAGTCCTTGCAGGCAAACTGCTCCATAAAACCGATTTTTATCCCGCCGGCAATATGGATATCGCCGCTGTCCTGGGAAAGCTCGCCCTTAATCAGCCGCAGAAGCGTTGTTTTTCCGCTTCCGTTCACCCCGACAAAGCCGATTTTGTCCTTGTCATAAATCTCGAACGTTGCGTCCGAGAACAGCGTTCTGTCCGCGAAGGACATCGAAACGCCGCTTAAACTCATCAGCAACATTTCAATCAGTTCGCCGCAGACGTGCTTTCAAGACGCTCGGGCTTGTATTTTGTATCAACGAGGTAAGAGTTTGCGTTTACGGTAAGATTTGCCGAGAAATTGTCCAGATAATCCTCGTAATCGTCATTTCTTATATTCATCAGCAGGGAAGTGCGACTGCTTTCAAGCCACTCTGTTCTCGTGGTAATGTCAAATCTCGCGATAACATAAACGTATTCATCGGTTTTGAGGGTTGCGGCTTTTCCATCGTCCTTTGCGTTGAACAGGAACTCGGAAACCTTTTCGTCAAGGGAACTGTCGCCCTTTTGGTAATAGTTGACAACGTCCTCCTCGCTTTCCGCTCTGTCAACTGTGAGCTTTGCAAGCTCCTCCGCAACATATTCTTCCTTAGTCTTGCCTTCAACAGGTTTCTCATCGTAGTATTCCTCAATCTGTACTCTGGAGTTGTCCTGTTCTTTTTTCAGATCATAATCGTATTTCACGTCAATCAGACTCTCACCGTTTGAAATGCGCTTTGCGTACTGCTCCGCCAAATCGTCAACAGCCTTTTTGTCGCTGTCGGAGGTGAGCGCGTTGCCCTTGTAATCCTCGTATGCGAAGCCGAAAATCACGCCGCAGGCATAGTTTTCCTTTGCATATTTATTCAGCTCGTCATCGGAAACGGGAGTTTCGCCGTCCTTGTCGTAGAGCTTTGTGAAGAGCTTGTCCTTGAGCACACCCGCGGTTTTAATCAGCGTGAAGGACTCACGGCTGATACCGTTGGACTCGTAGTATTTTCCGGCAGTATCAAAGCCGTAGAAATACTGAATATACATATTTGAGTCTTCCCAGAGGCTCTTAACCTGAGCGGAAATCTCGTCCTTTTCGGTCTGGTCAAGCGAAATACCCTTCTGCTCGCACAATCTCTGTACACCGACAAACTGTTTTACAAGACGAAGGGTTTCGTCCTTAACCCACTGAGATGTTGATTTCCCGTCAACCGATGTCGAGAAATAATCGAATGAGCTTGATGAACCGGACGAGCTTGATGAACCGGACGAGCTTGATGAACTCGATGAGCTCTCGGACGAGCTTTCCGAAGAAGTGTTGTTAAGGATTTCATCAGCGAGCTTGTCAAGCTCCTCCTGCTGAGCGGTCTTGATTTTGCTCTGCGCGTTGGAATAAGCCGTCTGCTGGTAATAGAGATAAACTCCGTTGTTGATTTCCATACCGTCAACGGTCATAATTTTTCCGTTGTCCATACAGCCGCACATTGATACTGCAACAGCCGCCGCGGCAATTGCCGCCGTTATTTTCTTAAAGCCAAGCTTCATTTTTCTTCCTCCTAAAATGCAATCCCAAATGGGAATTTATTCCGTTTCGTTTTGAATTTCCTTAACCGACATCAGCGTGTTTTTGCCGTTGTCGCGCCAAATTGTGTAGGTCATTGTCTTTTCGGGTGCTGTTTCGATGCCGATGTTCTGCGAAACCACGCTTATTGACGGCGGGTAATACTCAACCGTGAGCGTGAAAACACCGCCGTTCTGCTCCATTTTTGCAATACCCGGCGCGTAGCTCAGATAGCGCATATTATAGGTGCAGGTGTAGGTGTGATTTTGTTCGCTGTAAATAAAACGCGTATCTGCGGTACCCGTGGACTGGTGGATAATCTCGGAATTTGCCCCGAAAAGCTCCTTGCTGGAAACGCTCACGTCATACTCGGGTATCAGCAGTTCACCGTCCGCAGTCTTTTTGTAGGCGGAAATGTCCTTGTTGAGCAAAATGTTCCACACCGCGCAACCGACCTTTGCCGAGTGAGAAATCTCGCTTTCATTCGAGAACGGCGCGATATCATTCGCAACAACCGGCAGGATAAAGCCCGTAAATTCCTCTTTCAGCGAGGTGTTATCCATAAGACTGCCGATGCCGTTCACGACAAACCGAACCGATGCGACCATACCGATAATCGCCATTATCACCACGAAAATCGCAAACCCGAAGAAAAATCTATGCTTCACGGGATTATCCGCAACAATCGTTCCGTCGTCCTCGTCCGTACCGAGGTCAGCGATATCGTCCTCGATTTCCGTCTGCGCGCCAAGCTCGCCGAACAGCTCGTCAAGCACGTTTTCGCTCGTTTTTTTCTTCTCCTCGCGCCGAAAAGTCTGAGTTTCCTCGGGCTTTTGTAGCTCCTCTTTTATCTCCTCGGCGGCGCGATTTTTTTTATTCTTTTTCGACATAAATCAACCTCTGATTTGTCCCTCTCCGTTTATTAAATATTTGTAGGTGGTGAGCTCCTTCAGTCCCATCGGACCTCTTGCGTGCAATTTTTGAGTTGAGATACCGATTTCCGCGCCCAATCCGAACTCAAATCCGTCCGTGAACCGAGTTGACGCGTTGACGTAAACCGCCGCCGCGTCCACGAGCTTCTGGAATTTCTCGGCGTTTGCAAGCGAGCCTGTGACAATGCACTCGCTGTGTCCCGTGCCGAATTTATTGATGTGAGCAATCGCCTCGTCAACGCTCTTGACAACCTTTGACGACAGCTTCAGCGCGAGAAACTCCGTGCGATAGTCAACATCATCTGCGATTTTTGAAACCGAGATGTTCTCGGCAGTTTTGTTGTCGCCGACAATTTCAACCTTGCCGTTCCAGCGCTCGTTCAGCGCCGTGAAAAATTCCTTCGCGATTTTCTCGTGAACGAGAATGCTCTCGATAGCGTTGCAGACGGAAGGACGCTGGGTTTTCGCGTTATCGACAATATTCACCGCCATTTCGATATCCGCACTTTCGTCAACGAAAACGTGGCAGTTGCCCTCGCCGGTCTGAATAACGGGAATTGTAGCGTTCTCGATAACCGCATGAATAAGCCGTCCGCCGCCGCGCGGAATAAGCAGGTCGATGTACTTGTTGAGGCGCATCATTTCGTTTGCGGTTTCGTGGGAGGTGTCCTCGACAAGCTGAACGCAGTTCTCCTCCGCGCCAACCTCGGCGAGCGCCTTTCTCATCAGATTAACGAGCGCCTTGTTGGAATTTATCGCGTCCGAGCCGCCGCGCAGAATAACCGCGCTTCCAGCCTTAAAGCAAAGCGCCGCCGCGTCCACAGTAACGTTCGGACGGCTCTCGAAAATTATCCCGATAACGCCGATAGGAACGCGCTTTTTCACGATGCGAAGCCCGTTTGCAAGCTCGCCGCCGCCGATAACCTCGCCGACAGGGTCATCGAGCGAAATCACCTTATCCACGCCCTCAGCCATAGCCTCAATGCGCTTTTCGTTTATCTCAAGACGGTCAATCATCGCCTCGGACATACCGTTTTTGCGTGCGTTTTCGATATCGATTTTGTTCTCGGAAATCAGCTCCTGCTTATTCGCACGCAACAGCTCCGAAATCTTCGCCAGCGCCTTGTTCTTCTCGCCGGAACCAAGGCTTGCCAAAAACGGCGCGGCAACCTTGGCATTTTTTCCCAAATCTTCAATATAACTCATATCAATACCTCGTCAATGTTCGCGTTTTTTGAAATATGTACACTTTGCACAATCGCTCTCGAACAGCTCGTAGAGTATCTTCGGGTCGCGGTTTCCTACGATAACCGTGTCAATTCCCGCCTCCGTGGCAATCTGTGCCGCCTCAATTTTCGTGAGCATACCGCCCGAACCGAGCGCGCCTCCCGAGCCTTGCGCGAGAGAAATAATCTCGGGCGTTATCCGCTCAACCTCGGGAATAAGCTTTGACTCGGGCAGGGAAGGGTCGCCGTCGTAAAGCCCGTCAACGTCCGTCATCATTATCAGAAAATCCGCATTGCAAAGCGTTGCGACGATAGCTGAGAGCGTGTCGTTCTCGTCGAAATCAAGCTGTTTTATCGACACAACGTCGTTCGCATTTATAATAGGTACAACCCCCAACTCGAACAGCTTGTTAAACGTGTTGATAACATTTGTGCGGCGGGTTTCGTTGCTGATAACATCGCGCGTGAGCAAAAGCTGAGCAACCTTGTGGTTGTACTGCTCAAAGCTCTCGGAGTAGAATTTCATCAGCTCGCTCTGACCGATAGCCGCGCAAGCCTGCTTTGACGGCGTATCCTGCGGTTTTTTGAGAAAACCGCCCTTTGCCGCACCAACGCACTGCGCGCCGCTTGTCACGAAAACAATCTCTTTCCCCGAATTTTTCAAGTCCGCAAGCACCTCAACAAGCGCGCGGCTTTTGCGTATGTTCAGGCTACCCGTTTCGGGATAAGCAAGCGAGCTACTTCCAATTTTTACCACAATTCTCTTTTTGTCGTTAAAGCAAGGCATAAAACGTCCTCTTTCTTTCGGGCGCGGATTACTCGTTTTGACAAATCCGCCCATTTTTCATATACATTTTATTATACCATTTTTCAACACGAATTTCAACACTTTACATAAAATTATCATCTATTTTTTATCAAGCCGATATATTTTGAAAAAAAATTCGGAAGAATTTATATAAAATAGATAAAAACCCCCTTGATTATTGTCGAAAAATGTGCTATAATAAATTATAATAATAAATTATTTTGGGAGCAGTGTAGATGGATAATATCTGTGAACAGCTTGTTACAAAAGCCCATTCAAAGAGCGATACCGCAAAGGCGGCGGCGATAATAACAGCGATGTTGCTTATTGTGGGGGTATGTGTTTTTTTCACATTTCAGGGCTGGATTATACTGCCGGTGATTGCTTTCGGCATTGTCTGGTGCGGAGTTTGGCTGCTCAAAGGCATTGATGTTGAATATGAATATATTGTCACCAACAACGAGCTTGATATCGACAAAATTTCCGGCAAAAGAAAGCGCACCAGAATGATAACCGTTGATTTGTCGCAGTCTGAGGACTTTTATGAGTACCACGATAAAGACGGCGAGTGTGACACAACAGTTTATGCTACTAACGGTCTTGAAGCCGACGCTTATTGTCTTATTGTACATCATTCCGATTATGGTAAAGTAAACATCATTTTCAATCCGAACGAATGCACAAGGGAGGCAATCGCGCGGGAGTTTCCGATAATTCTCCGCTCGAGATTAAATCAAAATGTCAAGTAATCTTTTTATTCGCACGGGAACCGCTATTATTGAGATGAAGCGCATCAAGAAAAGTTGCCGAAATAAGCGCTTTCTGTCGAACTATTTTTCTGCCGATGAAATCAGATTTTTCGTTGCGCACAAGCTGTCAACGGCGCTTATTGCGGAGAATTTCTGCGTGAAAATCGCGGTTGCAAAGGCAATCGGCACGGGTTTTCGCATAATTCGCGCGCAGGATATCACGGTTTTGCGGGACAGGCTCGGTTCGCCGTTCATCATTACCGAGGGCAACGCGAAAAAGCTTGAGCAACGCGAGGGCTATGTCTTTAACGTTTCGGTTGACCATTCGCGGCACTATGCGGTTGCAAGCGTCATCATCAACAGGTAAATCGAAACTATGCGGTCGATAACTTGCCGCGTGAGTTATCATTTTAAAACGGTTTCTCGAAAACTGAAAACATTATTTTTAATATCAATTGAGCTATGCCGCAAGACATAGCTTTGTTTTTGAGGGGGGAGCAGTGTGAAACGGCTGGTTATCAGCATGGCGGCGCACGTTGATGCGGGCAAAACCACACTTTCCGAGGCGCTTTTGTATCACGCGGGTGAAATTCGCCGACAGGGGCGCGTAGACAACGGCGATGCATTTCTTGACACCAACCCCCAAGAGCGTGCGCGGGGAATTACAATTTTTTCCAAGCAAGCGATAATGCGCTTCAACAACGCCGAGTACACGCTCCTCGATACCCCGGGGCACGTTGATTTTGCCGCGGACGCGGAACGAGCTTTTTCGGTAGCGGATTGCGCTGTGCTGGTAATCAGCGGCACGGACGGTGTTCAAAGCCACACGAAAACCTTGTGGAAACTGCTTTGCAGAGCGGGTTTGCCGACTTTTGTATTCGTCAACAAGATGGACATTTCGCATAAAACCAAGCCCGAGATTATCCGCGACCTGCAGGCGCTTGACAAGAATTTCGCCGACTTTTCCGAGAACATCGGAGAAACTGCCGCCGAGTATGACGAGGACTGTATGAATGCGTTGCTTGAAACGGGAGAAGTGCCCGAAAACCGCATTGCAAAGGCGATTTCCGAGCGCAAAATCTTTCCCGTGCTGTTCGGCTCGGCACTCAAAAATGACGGTATCTTGCAGATTTTGGAAATTCTCGATAAATTTTCCCTGCCGAAAAACCGCTTTGACAGCTTTGCCGCGCAGGTTTTCAAGATAACCGATGAGGGCGGCGCGCGGCTCACTCACCTTAAAATCAACGGCGGCGAGCTAAAGGTGCGCGAAACGCTCGGTGAGGAAAAAATCACGCAAATCCGCTTGTACAGCGGCGCGAGGTTCACCGCAACCGATACCGTTTACGCAGGACAGCTCTGCGCGGTAACCGGACCTACGCAGACGTTTGCGGGGGAGTGCTTCGGCGAACAAAAGCGCTCTGTTAAGCCAATTATCGAGCCTGCGCTGAGTTATCGGGTAATTTTGCCCGAAGGCGCGGACGTTGTGAAAACGCTGGCGTTGCTGAAAAAAATCGAGGAAGAGGACCCGCAAATCAGGTTTTCGTGGAGCGAAAGGTTGCGCGAAATCCACGTTGGGATAATGGGCGAAATTCAGCTTGAGGTGCTCAAAAACCTGATTGCAGAGCGGTTTTCGCTGAACGTGGAGTTCGGCGAGGGGCAGATTTCGTACAGGGAAACAATTCTCGAGCCGGTCGAGGGTGCGGCGCATTTCGAGCCGCTTCGGCACTACGCCGAGGTGCATTTGCTCCTCGAGCCGTTGCCGCGCGGAAGCGGAGTTGTGTTCGCGCGCGACTGCCGAAACCTTGACGAGAACTGGCAACGGCTGATTATGTCAAATTTGCGCGAGAAGCGGCATCTCGGCGTGCTCACGGGTTCGCCGATAACCGACTTGAAAATCACGCTCAAATCGGGGCGCGCACACCTGAAGCACACCGAGGGCGGCGATTTTCGTGAAGCCGCTTGGAGAGCTGTTCGGCAGGGGCTTGCTTCGGCAAAATCCCGCCTACTTGAACCGTTTTACGAGTTTTCGCTGGAGATACCCGCTGAGTGTGTTGGACGCGCGATGACCGACTTACAGCAAATGGGCGCGGAATTTTCCACGCCAACAGGTGAAGAAATGCGCCAAATTGACGGAATTTGTCCCGTGTCCGAGATGCGCGGCTATCAGAAGGAAGTTGTCGCGTACACGCGCGGTCTGGGGCGGATTTCCTGCAATTTCAAGGGGTATTTTCCGTGCCACAACGAGTCTGAGGTTATCGAAAAAATCGGCTACAATTTCGAGTCGGACGTTGAAAACACCGCCGACAGCGTGTTCTGTTCACACGGCGCGGGGCATCTTGTCAAGTGGGACGAAGCGCCGCGGAAAATGCACCTCGCGAGTGTTCTCGAGAAGCCGCGAAGCGTGTCGCAGAGCGAAATTCTGTCCTATAAGCAACGTGCGGCAACCGACAAAGAGCTGATGGAAATTTTCGAGCGAACCTACGGCAAAATCAAGCGTCCCGAGCGCTCGGCAATGCGCCGCAACAAGCCCGCCGAGCAGAATTACAAGTCGCCGAAGCTGAAAACGGGCGAGGAGTACCTGCTGGTTGACGGGTACAACATCATTTTTTCGTGGGAAAATCTCGCTTCGCTTGCGCGCGAGAGTCTTGATTTTGCGCGGGCAAAGTTAATCAACATTTTGTGTAATTATCAGGCTTTTCGGCGGTGCAACCTCATTCTCGTTTTTGACGCGTACAAGGTGAAAAGCGACAGGGAAGTGGAAGAATATGGAAATATCACCGTTGTTTACACCAAGGAAGCCGAAACCGCCGATATGTTTATCGAGAAAACCGCGCACAAATTAAGTCCCGAAAATCGCGTTCGTGTTGCCACATCGGACGGCACCGAGCAACTCATAATCCTCGGAAGCGGTGCTACGAGAGTATCCGCGGAGGTTTTTCGGCTGGAGGTTGAAGAGGTTGAACGGGCAATTCGTGATGTTTTGGACTCTTTGCATTGAGGAAATTTTTGGAAATGATTATCGAACCTGTTGCTCATATTGAGAATGATTTTAAGGAAAAATTTGGTATTCCGCGCCAAAGTGGGCTTTGTGATTTACCGTCAAAAATTGTCTTTGAACCAAAATTTCGCGACAAAAACGCAATTCGCGGAATCGAAGATTTTTCGCATTTGTGGTTAATTTGGGGCTTTTCCGAGTTTGACGGGAAATTTTCGCCGACTGTTCGTCCGCCGCGACTTGGCGGCAACGTCCGAAAAGGCGTTTTTGCCACGCGTTCCCCGAACCGCCCGAACCCGCTCGGATTAAGCGTGGTGCGGCTTTGCGAGATTTGTGCGGACGGCACGCTTGTGGTTTCGGGCGCGGACCTGATGAACGGCACGCCCATCTTCGACATCAAGCCGTATCTCCCGTATGCCGACAGCGTTCCCGAAGCATCAAACGGTTGGTCGTTGAGCGAAAAAACGCCTGTTCTCGAGGTGAATTTTCCCGATGAACTGCTGGAAAAAATACCCGAAAACAAGCGAAATTTCCTTGTTCAAATTCTCGCGCAGGACCCGCGACCGCAGTACCAGAACGCTCCCGAGCGCATCTACACAATGGCTTTCGCGGAGCGGCAGGTGAGCTTTCGGGTTGACGGGAACACGCTTTTTGTTGTTAAAATCGAATAAAAAAGCACGGCTCGAAAACCGTGCTTTTGTTTTTAGGAGTGATATTTATCGTAGTTAACCAGCTCGTCGATGAGCTTCGGCACCATCTCGTCCTCTGTTTCATCGGTAAACTGGCAGGTGCCGACCGCCATGTGACCGCCGCCGCCGTATTTCAGCATTGTGCTTCCGACGTTAACGTGCGAGGTTCTGTTGATTATCGAGTAGCCGACTGCGCAGGAGCAACCCTTGCCGCCCTTACCGTCAACTATCCAGCAACTCAAATTCTGCTCGGGGTAAAGCGAATAAATCAAGAAACGGTTGCCCGTGTAAATCGGGTTCACGCCGCGCAAATCCGTGATGATAACATCGCCCTCGATGCGCGTGTACTTATGTACCATTTCCTTGAAAAGCTCGGTCTGCTCGTTGTACAGCTTAATTCTTTCCTTGATATCGGGCATCGCGAGAATTTCTTCCGTTGTCATATAAGAGCAACATCTAAGCAATTTTTCCATAAGCTGGTAATTGCTTATCGTAAAATTCCTGAATCTTCCAAGACCGGTTCTGGGGTCCATCAAAAAACCGACAAGAATCCAGCCCTGCGGGTTGAGGATTTCATCGCGGGTGAGATTACCACTGTCAACCTTATCCACGGCTTCCATTATATCGTCAAAGTTCGGGAACCGCTCTTTGCCGCCGTAATACTCGTAGATAATTCTCGCGCAACTCGGCGTAATGCGGCTTTCACCCTTGTATTTACCTTTATAACGGCAACGTTCTTCTTCACTTGAATGGTGGTCAAACCAAAGACCGCAACCTTCAACAAACGGCACGTTTGCCAAACAGTCGTTTTCAGTCACGGGGATAAGACCGTCCTGTAAATCCTTAGGGTGAGCGAATGTCCAGCTGTCAACAACTCCCGCGCTAAGCAAAAGCGCTCCGCAGGCAAGTCCGTCAAAGTCCGAACGGGTAATCAATCTCATTGCCACGATTTAATCACTCCTCAATCTCCAGAAATTGTGTTACTTCCATTATATCACTTTTTGTGGTGAAAATCAACACTTTTTTTCAAAAAATGGAATTATTTTTTTGTAAGTATACTTAAGCGCAGTTTAAAGCGGTCCATTCGGTTCAACTTTTTATCTGCGGCATTGAAAATGCTCTCGAGAAGCCGCGCAAGCTCAGCAATTTCGGTTTCATCGGTTTCGCTTGCAAACGCCGCCTTGAGTAAGACATTTTTGTGCGCGGTTATCGGAACGAACAGCTTGTTTTCGCAACGCTCGTAGAATTGCTCGGGGAGTTCACCGGCGGCGGGTGTAAGTCCGCAGAGTGCAAGCACCGCAAGCGTTTTCTCGTAAACAGGCTCGGCGCTTTCGCTCTTGTACAGCTTTTTGAGCGCTTTTCTCGCGTTTTTGTCGAACGATTTCAGCTTAACCGAGGTCAACACAACCGCGCCGATTACCAGCAAAATTCCAACAACCGTGAGAATAATCGGTGACGCGTCAACGAGTGTATTTTCCTCGGGCAAGATTGGGTTGTTGGAGGAATTTTCGGTTGTGTTATCGGAACTTTGGGAGTTCTCGGAACTTACCGTGCTTGAGTCGATATCGGAGCTGTCGGAGCTTGATTTTTCGCTCTCTTCCGAAGATGCCTCGGAGGACTCTGAGCTTTCCGACGATGACTCCTCCGATGAGTTATCGATTATAACCGTGTTGGCAAGCGAACTGCTTGTCGGGTCGAAGGTAACCCAGCCGATTTCATCAAAATACGCCTCGCACCAAGCGTGGAGGTTTTTCGAGCGCAAAATCGCGTAATTATCGCCGTCTGTTTTTGGGGCAACAAACCCCGTGCAGTAACGCGCGGGAATACCCAGCTCGCGCAACATAAGCGTCATTGAGCTTGCAAAAAGCGCGCAGTGACCGCTTTTAACCTCGTTCAGGAAGCTGATAATCGGATTTTTCATATTGATTTTCGCGTCAAGCGAATAGGTGTAGTTGTTTATGAGAAAATCCGTGATGTCAAGCGCCGCCTTGTAGCCGGTTTTCGCGTCAACTTTTCCGTCTTTATATACATTATAAAATAGGTTGTTGTTTAAAAGATAGCGTTTGATGTCCGCTTTAATGTTCTCGGGCACCGCGAGATAGGTTTTGTAAACGTAATCCTTATAATCCTCGTAAAGCCCGCTTTCGCCAAGATAAGAGTCGAAAACCTCGTCCATCGGGTATTTTTCGCCGATAGTGTTCAGGTAATCAATCGTTTCAAGAAGGCTTTCGCGATTGCTTCCGGTGTAGTTTATCGGCGGGACAAGCGCGGCGCATTTTACCGTATTGATTTTTTCGTAATTATGGTTAACGCGCACCGAATAATCGCCGTAAACATCGAACATTTCGTTTTCGAAGAAACCGAACTCCGATGTATAAGACGGCAGAAAAACAACGTCCGTCGGGCAAAGATAATCGACAATTATCTCACTTTCGTTTATTCTCTTAAACGAGGAGGAGTCGGAATTTTCAACGTCATCTTTCCAAGCGGACTGCGTTTGCAACATCATTTGCAAAATTCGCATTTCCGCAGGACGATAAACCGCCGAAAGCCTGCTTTTTTTCCACAAATCGGGTTCGTGCCTTATCGGAGAAGTCCAGGAGTTTCCCGTGAACTCGATTCCGATATCGCCGCGAAGATAAACCTCGCTTGCGGGACTGCTCACCCGAAGAATTTCCTGATTGCTTTTGCCGGGGGAAATTATGTTGAGCGATGAATTTGCACCCGTTCCGTAGCTCGAAAAATACTCGGAAACCGGTCCGTTTTCAAACGGCGAGGTTATGCCGGAGCTTTGACCGAGATTGTTCAGAAAGTTGTAGAACTCGCTGTAATCGAAGCCTTCCTTGACGGGCGCAAAGCTGTTTGCGATAAGCGCACAAGCCGTGAAAAGCGCAGCCGCCCAGCAAGCCGAAGCGAGATATTTCGAGTAGAAAATCCCGTTCATTCGCGCGCGTTTAACAAAGGTTGACTTTGCCGCTTTGTTGCGGAATTCGCGTTCTTCCTTGCGGGTATCCGAGCGAAATGTGCCGAAAAATCCTTTCTTGATTGCCACGCCCTCGGAATAGGTTTTAGACAGCGAAATCGCGCCGGTGTACAGCGCAAGAGCCGGAATTATCCAGAAATTGAACTCGAAATTTCCCGCAACCGCAACCGGTGCGCTCAGCAAAATAAACAAGATAAACGATGGGTAAATCACGGGCTTTCGGAACATTGTCGCGGCAGTTATCATCGCGAAAATGCACGCGAACGCGCCAACACCCAGCAACACTCCGTCCGTGCAGGGCGGGTAGGTTCCCAAGAGCTGAGCGTCCGTGTGGAACGTGAATTTCTCGGTATAGAACATCACACCGTTCATTCGCATAATTATCAGGTCGGTAAAGTAGGATATGCGCTCCCAAAGGCTTTCACGGTTGAAAAATATTATAATTCCGCCGAAAAACACAAAAATCGGTATCGCGATTTTCTTTTTCACCAAGCTGAAAACCGTGCTGAAAAAGATGCCGAAAAGCGCGCAAATTCCCGCCGCCGCCCATAAATTCACGGGCATTTTGTATTCGACTATCAAGAAAAGCGCGGCGCACACGCAAAGCGCGGTGCAGTAGAGCGCCTTTTTCAGCGTCTGAACAAGCGCAGACGGCTTTTTGCCGTAATATCTGTCGTAAACAAGTACTATCCCCGATTGCTTTTTTGTTTTCATATTACCCCGTTAGAATTTTGGTTAAACGTTCTTGAAGATGTGAATACCGTGTTTTTTGAGAGAGTCGTTGACGTAGGCGTAACGCATATTTTCCCACTGATTGTAGTCCTTAAATCCGTCAAATTTCACGCCGCCTTTTATCTGAACCACAACCGTTGCGTTGAACAACGGCGAAACGTTCCATATATAATTTATCCCCTGCCGCGAGGCTTTGAGCTGCGCGACATCGCCCTGCTTGATGTTTTTCGGGCAGAGTATCCTCGTGAGCGGCTGTTCGTCAAGCGTTGGCGTTTTCACGTTCACGCTGTCAAAACAGCTTTGGAGCGCGTCCCGAACCGAGCTGTCCGCACCGAAATATTCGCAGAAATCGTTGTAACCCATCAGCAAAAAACCGCCGAAGCACCTTGCCGCTAGATTTACAATTTCCGCGGCAAACTGCGCGCCGTCCTCGCCGTCATCGAGCATTTTCATCTTCTTGAAAGCAAGCGTTCTCGTGGTTTCGGGAATTTCCTCGACAAGCTTGTCCAGCTTCTCGAGCACCTTTGGCGTGTTCACCTCAAACGCTTCCTTTATACAGCTTTCCTCCTCGCTTTCAAAATGCGCGAGAAACTCCGACGCGTTAAGCGAGAAAATTTTCACCTTTTCCGAGAGCGTTTTTTCCGAATACTCGCTGAGCCGTTCGTGCGCAGATGTGTAAAAATCCAGCATTGTATCAACGGTTTTCTGCTGTTTAAGATAATTCGCGTACTCCGAGAGCGATGAAATATACAGCCGAACCGCGTTTCCCGCCATCAGCGAGGGTGTGCTCTTGAGCTTGCGGTAATCGCTCTGCACAAGGCGTTCCTCGCGCAAAATTTGCTCGTCAATATCCTCTTTCTCGGTTTTTGTGCGTTTAATCAGCGCTTTCAGCTCCGACAGGCATTTGTTAACGATTTCGGTTGCGCAAAACGGACCTTTTTCAAAGTGATTAAGCGCGTCATCGCAGTCAGCGATAATGCTCTCAATCGCTTCGGGCAACACAATTGCCGCGCCTTCTTTAACAAGCCGCGCGTATTCCTCAACCTTTTCGTTAACGTAATTTTTGCTTGCTTCCGAGCCCTTTTTCAGCGATTTCATCGAGAAAAGGGGATTGTATTTCTCATCAAACTCAATCTTCGGAATTGCTCCCGCGCGTGATGCAAGGAACATCGCATCGGGAGTAATTTTGCTGGTGCAGATGCCGAGTTGCATTTGACCAACGGTGTTTTGCTTGAGGTAACTGCAAAGGCTTGAGAACAGCTTTACCGACAGATACGAAACGATTTTCCCGAGCGGAATTTCCATTCCCGTGACATCGTAAGCCAGATATCTGAACGAGTGTGAGCCGCTTTGCCCGAGCATATTGTAGGACACAACCTTGTCCGCATCGTCGTCCTTTTTGTAGATAAACTCGCCCGCCGAGAGTATTTTTTCCGCGGCAACAGCAAGCGTTTTTTCGTAGGTTTTTTCCGCCGACGCAACATAGCAAGCGTTAAACGGGGGCTTGTCCGAGGTTATCTCGAAAGCGCCCGTGTACTTCTGCGAAAACTTGGCTTTGCGGCTCTGGAACGCGTCAAGCTCGCCCTTTGTGATAATCGTGTTCGCGTAATAATTCGCGAGGTCGCGCGCGTCCTTCTCGAAAAGCTGAGCAGTATCGCCGACAAACATCAGCGAGTTGATTTTCACGGGGAAGCCGGTTGTTTTGAACAGCGCCGTGAGAATGTAACCAAAGTCAACGACAGTTCCCCCGAAAAACGGGTCGCCCATATTGCCGACAACCGTTATTTCAAGCGGATTTTCGCTCTTGGAGAAATGGTTTATCAGCTCGTCAAGACGGTTGAGCAGGGTGCCTATGTAGTGAAACAGCGCAATTCTCCCGCACTGCCGCTTTTGCAGACCGTATTTCGGCACAGCGGGATTGTAGTTCTTCAAGCCCATATCAAACCATTCCAGCGCTTGCGGCGACAGAAGGTCGGGTTGGTCGAGGTAACGGTAGATTGCCTCCTCGGGATTTATCGCGATTTTTTCGCTCTCCGAAAGCACCGAGCCGCAAAACTCCGCGTTTTCAAGATATTCCTCCAAGCCAAACGCGAGATAGCGAATATTATCGGTTTTCGCGTTAAAGCGGTTTTCGGCGGCGTGCTTTGCTCTCAAAAGGCAATCAATGCCGTTTTTGCCGACGCCGATTATCAGCAGTCTGTTCATTCCGAGCATATTTTTTTCGCCGTCATACAGCTTCAAAATCCTGTCGGGCTTGAGCCATTCAATTTGCTTTTGAATATCCACGATAATTACCTTCTTTGTTGAATTTTAGTTTAAATAGCAAATTATTTCAGTTAAGCGAGTTTATTTCAGCAATTGCCGTTTCAATTGCCGATATGTCAACGGGCGAGTCCTCGTTTTGCGCCAGCGGCGAGCCGAGATAAGCGGCAATCACAGTGTTTGTTTCGGAATTGAAACAGTAATTCTCCTCGGGAACCGCCGTCAGTCCGTTTGCACGCATTTTCGCGAGAACGCTGTCCGTTTCTTCGGCTTCCGCTTGGCGAGCGGTTATTCTTCCGCAGTTTATAAAGCAAGCCGCACCCTTAACGTTTTTCGCGCCTTTTGGTACAAGAAAACCATCGCAACTTGCCGCGCAATAATAAATATCGCTTTCATCACTTCTCGGGATAGGAACAACACCGTAGGTTTTCCCCGAATCAATTTTCAGAAGCTCCTCGTAGCCCTTGTCGTCAATCAGCAAAAACGCCGCGCGCCCGTTTATAATCTTGTCGTAGCCGGTGAAATTTTCCGTGTTCATTTTTTCGGACAACTCGTTTTTCAGGAAATCAAAAACCTCGGTGATTTTTGCGCCGTTTAAGTTGCACACAAGCTGTCCGTTCTCGGACTTTGCAAAAACGGTTTCGCCGGAAGCCGAGATGAAGCCGTCCGTGATGTAATCGCCGTAAACTCCCACGCCGCCCATTGCCCCACAAAACGTTCTTGCGGCGCTGACAAATTCGGTTCTTGTCCACTTGTTCTCGTAGAACAGCTTTTCGGGGTCGGTTATCCCGAGCGTTGAAAAGCGCTCCTTGCAGTATACGAGAAAACGCGGCGCGGCGGTGACGGTTTCGGGGTAGAAGAAGTGGTTTCCGTTGTAGCTGTAATACTCGATGTACGGCGCGTATTCTTCCCATTGCGGCGCGCTTCTGTCGAGATATTGCGTCAAGTCCTCGTAATAATTTTTCGACATCAGGTAAGGATAGCTGTTCGGGAGCTTGTCCGTGAGGTCGGGTGAACGGTCGGAGGAGATTTTCTCCGAAAGCGCATCCGCAAGCCGATATTCCGAACAGTACTCGCGAATCAGCGTTTCCGACTCCGAATAATCCGCGGCAAACGTCTTTTTGTAAAGCGAGAGCGCGTCCGAGCTTTTCAGGTCGCGCCGTCCGAGATAGGTCAAAACGGGAGTGTCGGGCTTAATTTCGGGGTAATAGTCATCGAACGGCAGAACGCTTTCCGATGAGTCATCGACAATGTTTGGCGATAAATACGAGCTTGCCCCGTTTTGATGGGAACCGGCACTGCAACCGCACAAAAGCGCCGCTGTTGCCAGCAACAAAAGCCGCTTTTTCAAGAAAACTCCTCCTTTCCGAAAATTTTTACTTATAATTATTTTTATTATACCACAATTATTGCATTAAGTCAATAAAGTAAATACAAAATCTTCGATTTTTGCGATAACGGTTGACAAAATATAGGAAATATGCTAAAATAACAAAGGGTGATTTTGTGGAATATGTAATAGGCTTCGGGCTGGTTGCCGTGCTGATGCTTTGTCTGGGGTTCGGGTTTGGCGATGTGGCGATGCTGGTGATGTGGATTTTGGCAGGCGCGGTTGTGCTCACGGCGCTGTTTTTCGCCGCGGCGCTGTTCCTTCTCGTCACCTCAAAGCCTGTAAAAGCCGAGTTTCTCCGCCTTGACGACACAAAACGCTTTCCCGCCGCAGTTTACCGTATCGGTGAACAAGAGTTCCGAAATATCTTCCCTAGTGAAATGATGATGAAAAAGAAGCTCTACGTTGAGGGGAAGAGGAAACGCGTGCTGAAAAGCAGGATTTTCGGATTTGTTATCGACGGAAACGCCCTCGCAACAATAATTATCGGTGCGTGCGTGTTTATTCCGTCGGCTTGTGGAACAATAATTTGGATGACTAACTTTTTTCGTTAAGGAGATTTTATGAGCAATATAACCTACGATTACATCAAGATTAACAGCGATGTTCAGACGTATATTAAGTTCGCGGACGCGGCGCTTTCGGCTATCGGCTACACCGAGCACTCAAAAGCGCACGTTGAGCGCGCGGCAACAAACGCGTTTATGATTTTGAACACGCTCGGCTATGACGCGAGAACCTGTGAGCTGGCGCAGATTGCCGCGTATCTTCACGATATCGGCAATGTCGTGAACCGCGTCGGTCACGCGCAGACGGGCGCTGTTATGGCGTTTCGACTGCTTGACAAGCTCGGAATGCCCGCCGAGGAGATTTCTCGCGTGGTTTCGGCTATCGGCAACCACGACGAGGGTAGTGCTTATCCGGTTACGCCGATTGCCGCGGCGCTGATTATAGCGGACAAATCCGATGTCCGCAGAACGCGTGTTCGCGGAAAGGACGGGCAACCGTTTGTCCCGAGCAGTGAAAACCTCGCCGCCGATATTCACGACCGCGTGAACTACGCTGTTGAAAGCTCCGAGCTGATGTTCGCGGAGGACAACAAGGAGCTTATCCTGAGCCTCAAAATCGACCTCAAAATCAGCTCCGTTATGGAGTATTTCGAGATTTTCCTCTCCAGAATGAGCGTCTGCCGTACCGCGGCTCACTCTCTCGGGGTAACCTTCGGCGTGGTTATAAACAACTCAAGAATACTCTGATTTCACCGTTTTTGAAAAAATTTTAAAAACCCCTTGCAATTTCGGGAGATTTATAGTAAAATAATAATGAGGGTTTATTTGTTGCTTTTAGTGTAAAAATACCAAATTTTGACAGGAGAACAGAGCGATGTTTTGGAAAAAATGTTTTTCGTGTGAATTATTGAGTTATTTTTACGGAATAGTTGCACAAAAAACCGGATTTTATCCTGTAGCTGTATAGCATTATACAGCTATTTTTATTTGAAACTAATTTTTTGAAAGGAAGTTTGAATATGGCAGCAAAAAAAGTTGCGGTAATTATGGGTAGCGACAGCGATTTGCCCGTTGTTAAGAAGGCTCTCGATAAAATCAAGAGCTTCGGTTTGGAGTACGAGTGCCGGATTATGTCCGCGCACAGAACCCCGAGAGCGGTTTGCGAGTTCGCGGAAAAGGCGAGAGGCAACGGCTTTGGCGTGATAATCTGCGCGGCGGGTATGGCGGCGCACCTCGCGGGGATTGTTGCCGCGCACACAACGCTTCCCGTTATCGGAATTCCTTGCTCGGGCAAGAATTTTGACGGACTTGACGCGCTTTTGTCCACCGTTCAGATGCCCTCGGGAATCCCCGTGGCAACGGTTGCCGTGGACGGCGCGGAAAACGCGGCTATTCTTGCCGTTGAGATACTCGCTCTCAGCAACGAGGCTCTCGAGGCTCAACTCAGCGTTGAAAAGCGCAAGATGATTGAGAAAATCAACGAAAAGGACAGAAAGCTCCAAGAACAGCTTCAGTCCGAGGACTAAACTTATGACTTTACTCGGCTTTGCCGTGAACGTTAATCAAAGAAAAGGAGAATTTATTATGAACTGCACAAAAAAGGAACAGCTTTACGAGGGAAAGGCAAAAAAGGTTTTCGCAACCGATAATCCCGACTACGTTATTGTTGACTACAAGGACGACGCAACCGCTTTCAACGGCGAAAAGAAAGGCACAATCGTCGGCAAGGGTGTCATCAACAACAAGATGACCAACTATATGTTCAGCCTGCTTGAAAAAGAGGGCGTTCCCACGCACCTTGTCGAGGAGCTTTCCGACAGAGAAACGCTGGTTAAGAAAGTTGAAATCGTTCCGCTTGAGGTTATCGTGAGAAACGTTGCCGCAGGTAGCTTCTCCAAGAAGCTCGGCATCGCAGAGGGTACTCCTCTCAAGTGCCCGACGCTTGAATTCAGCTACAAGAACGACGAGCTCGGCGACCCGTTCATCAACGATTACTACGCGCTTGGTCTCGGTCTTGCAACCAAAGAGGAAATCGATGAAATTGCAAAGTATGCGTTCAAGGTGAACGAGTTTATGCTCGGCTTCTTCAAGAAGCTCAACATCGATTTGATTGACTTCAAGATTGAGTTTGGTCGCTTCCACGGCAAAATCCTCCTCGCGGACGAGATTTCTCCCGATACCTGCCGTTTCTGGGACTCCACAACTCACGAGAAGCTCGACAAGGACCGTTTCCGTCGCGATATGGGCGGCGTTGAGGACGCGTACAACGAGATTATGAAGAGAATTATGTCTACAAAGTAATTCGGTAAAATAATGAAAAAACTCGGAATGTGGTGAAATAAATGGGCGGATTTTTTGGAGCGGCTTTGAAAAGAAGCTGCGTTGAGGACGTCTTTTTCGGAACGGACTATCACTCGCACTTGGGAACAAGACGCGGCGGTATGACCGTGTATTCACCCGAAAAGGGCTTTCAGAGGGGAATTCACAGCATCGAAAATTCCCCGTTCAGAACAAAATTTGAACAGGATATCGAGGGTATGTCGGGAAATATCGGCATCGGCTGCATAAGCGATACCGACCCGCAGCCCATTCTCCTACGGTCAAAGCTCGGCAGCATTGCCGTCTGTAACATCGGTATCATCAACAACGCGGACGAGCTTTGCGATGAGTTTTTCGACAGCAGGCTGGCAAGCTTTGAAACTATGAGTAGCAGCAAGGTGAACTCCTCGGCGCTTATCGGCGCGCTGATTGCTCAGAAGGACAGCTTCGCCGAGGGTATTCGCTACGCGCAGGAGCGAATTGACGGCACAATGTCGTTGCTTATCCTCACGGAAGACTGCATTATCGCGGCGCGCGACAAGTTCGGACGTTTGCCTATTATAATCGGAAAGAGCGACGACGGCTACTGCGTTTCGTTCGAGAGCTTCGCGTTCCAGAAGCTCGGCTACAAGACCTATCGCGAGCTTCAGCCGGCTGAAATCGTGAAAATTACCGCAGACGGTGTTGAGGTTATCGGCGAGGGCAATCCCGATGCGCTGCGTATCTGCACGTTCTTGTGGACTTATTACGGCTATCCGAACTCGGTGTACGAGGGCGTGAACGTTGAGGTTATGCGCGCGAAAAACGGCGAGATTATGGCTGAATACGATATCGAAAACGGAACGCTACCCGATGTTGACTATGTGTGCGGCGTGCCGGATTCGGGTATTCCTCACGCAATCGGTTACGCAAACCGCAGCGGTATCCCGTTCGCGAGACCTTTTATAAAGTACACTCCCACTTGGCCGCGCAGTTTTATGCCGCAAAGTCAGGCGATGAGAAACAAGGTCGCGAAGATGAAGCTGATTCCCGTACACGAGCTTATCGAGGGGAAGAAGCTCCTTTTCGTTGACGACAGCATTGTCAGAGGAACGCAGATGCGCGAAACCGTTGAGTTCCTCTACGAAAACGGCGCAAAAGAGGTTCATATGCGCTCGGCTTGCCCGCCGATAATGTACGGCTGCAAGTACCTCAATTTCTCGCGCAGCACCTCCGAGCTTGACCTTATCGCGCGCAGAATTATTCACGAATACGAGGGCGAAGAGGGCGTAAAATACATACGGGAATACGCCGACTCCAAAACCGAACGCGGCAAGCGTCTGAGAGATGAAATCTGCCGCCGCTTGAAGCTCACTTCGCTTGAATTCCAGTTCCTCGAGGGCACGGAAAAGGCAGTCGGACTTCCTGAATGCAAGCTCTGCACCTACTGCTGGAACGGTAAACAGGATTAACAGATAGATATATTTAAATGTGTGCGGGATAAGAAAGGATATGATTTTTTGTCCGGAAATCTTCATGAGGAGTGCGGCGTTTTCGGGATTTACTCAAACAAGCCCGCGAACGTTGCGTCCTCGGTATATTTTGGGCTGTACGCTCTTCAGCACCGCGGTCAGGAGAGCTGCGGTATCGTTGTAAACGAGCGCGGCGTGTTTAAAACTCGCAAGGGCGTTGGTTTGGTGAACGAGGTGTTCAACGAGAAAAATCTCGGCGAATTTGAGGACGGAAAAATCGCAATCGGTCACGTCCGCTACTCGACAACAGGCGGCGTGAACACCGAAAACTGCCAGCCGCTCACGGTTCGGCACGTCAAGGGCTCGCTTGCCATCGCTCACAACGGAAACCTCATCAACGCGCTTGATTTACGCAGGGAATTTGAGCTTCACGGCGCGATTTTCCACACAACAAGCGATACCGAGGTTATTTCCTACGCGATTACAAGAGAACGTCTGGAGTGCGGTTCAATTCAGCAGGCGGTTGAGCGCGCGATGCACCGCATTAAGGGCGCGTACTCGCTTGTTATAATGTCGCCGAAAAAGCTGATTGCCGCGCGCGACCCGAACGGTTTTCGACCGCTTGTGCTGGGTGAACTGCCCGACGGCGAGGGCTGGGTTGTCGCAAGCGAAACCTGCGCGTTTGACTGCATCGGCGCGAAATTTGTCCGCGACATCGACCCGGGAGAAATCATCGTTATCGATGAAAACGGCATCGACAGCATAAAAACCCACTGCGGCGGAAAAAGCTCGCTTTGCGTGTTTGAGTTCGTGTATTTTGCGCGTCCCGACTCGGTTATCGAAGGCGCTTCGGTTCACAAGGCAAGACTTCGCGCGGGACATTTTCTCGCGCAGCAGCACCCGGTTGACGCGGACGTGGTTATCGGCTGTCCCGACAGCGGACTTGATGCGGCGCTCGGCTATTCGCAGGAGTCGGGTATTCCGTATGGCGTTGGCTTCATCAAAAACCGATACATCGGCAGAACCTTTATTCAGCCGACTCAGGGACAGCGCGAAAATTCCGTTAAAATCAAGCTGAACGTTCTCAGCGAAACGGTCAAGGATAAACGAGTTGTTCTTGTTGACGACAGCATTGTTCGCGGAACAACCTCGGCAAAGGTTGTAAAACTCCTGAGAAACGCGGGTGCTAAGGAAATTCATATGCGGATTTCCTCGCCGCCGTTTATCAGCGAGTGCTATTTCGGCACCGATATCGACAACAAGAAAAATCTTATCGCAAATCATCACACGGTTGAGGAAATCGCAAAAATTATCGGCGCGGACACGCTCGGTTTCTTGAGCCCCGAGAGCGTTGTCGAGATTGCGGAAAACGCGAAATGCGGTTTTTGCAAGGGCTGTTTCACGGGAAAATATCCTATTGACGTTCCCGATGAAATTCCTAAGGACAAGTTTGAAACCAAGTTTGAAGAGTAAACAATTTTTATCAATCATACAGCAGCTACTAAAAAGGAGAGAAAAATGAACAGTTACAGTGAAAGCTACAAGGCGGCGGGCGTTGACGTAACGGCGGGTTACGAGAGTGTAAGGCTGATGAAGGACGACGTTGAGCGCACCAAAATCCCCGGTTGCATTTCGGGTATCGGCGGCTTCGGCGGTCTGTTTCAGCCCGATTTAAGCGGAATTTCCGAGCCGGTTATGGTTTCGGGCACGGACGGCGTTGGCACAAAGCTGAAAATCGCAATGCTCATGAACAAGCACGACACCATCGGTATCGATTGTGTTGCTATGTGCGTGAACGACATTATTTGTTGCGGCGCGAAACCGCTCTGGTTCCTTGATTACATCGCAATCGGCAAGAATATTCCCACAAAGGTTGCCGAGATTGTAAGAGGTGTGGCGGACGGCTGCGTTTTGGCGGGCTGCGCGCTTATCGGCGGCGAAACCGCAGAGCACCCCGGTATGATGGCTGAGGACGAGTACGATATCGCGGGCTACGCAACCGGCGTTGTTGACAAGAAGAAAATCATCGACAGCTCCAAAATCAAGCCCGGCGACGCTATTATCGGCATCGCATCGAGCGGCGTTCACTCAAACGGCTTTTCTCTCGTTCGTAAGGTGTTCAACCTTAACGAGCAGAAACTCAAGGCGCTTATCCCCGAGCTTGGAAAATCGCTCGGCGAAACCTTGCTCACGCCGACAAAAATTTACGTTAAATCCGTGCTCAACCTGATTGAAAAAATCAACGTAAAGGGCATTTCGCACATCACCGGCGGCGGCTTCTACGAGAATATTCCGAGAATGCTCCCCAACGGAATTTCCGCAAAAATCAAGCAGGGAAGTTTCCCCGTGCCGCCGATTTTCGAGCTTATCCAAAAGGAAGGCAACATCAGCGAGCATGATATGTACAATACCTTTAATATGGGTATCGGTATGGCGGTTGTTGTTGACCAAGCGGACGCGGAGAAGGCAGTCGAAATTCTTCGCTCAACGGGCGAGGACGCGTTCATAATCGGTTCAACCGTTGAGGGAACGGTCGGCGTGCTTTTCAACTATTGATAAAGTAAAGCGGTAAAAAAAGGAGCAGTCCCCGATTTCGGTACTTGAATTGAGGGATTACTCCTTGATTTGCTGTATAATATTTCTGATATACAACGTTTTCAGGAGCATAGAAAAGCCGGAGTAAAAGGGAATTATGGGATTTTGGGACAAGCTTTTCGGCGGAAACAAACAGCCCGATGTTGAGATAGAAAGCATCAACTTTACCGAAAACGGCGTTGAAATAAACGGCACTCTCGTGGATATTCCAACGCATCTTTCTGCGCTGGCAAATCTGCTCGGGAAGCCGCGCGCAATCGGGTTTGAAACGGACAACGAAATCCGCGAGTTTCTCGAAAAGAGCGAGGGCGCGGGTATGGTTACAAAGCGCGTCAATTACGCTTGGGACGAGCTAGGGTTGCTTGCCTACACGCATAACGGTTCTGTCGTGAACTGTTTCAGTATTCAGCTGAAGCCGTCAACCTCGAAGAATGCGCCGCGCGGCGTTTTCGGCGGTGTGGCGACAATTAACGGCGAGGACTGGTTTTCGGTTATGAAAAGCGGCAAGGACGGAATGTTTCTCGCGGAATACAGGCTCGGGAATTACAAGATAATTTCCGAAAAATCCGATTTCAAAAAGAGTCTTGCCGATAGTGGGCGAGAGGATTTCAACTGCGTTGATATCCAGCTTTACCGCGAGTGAGAGGACAATTATGGGATTTTTCGGAAAACTTTTCGGCGGGAAAAAGCCGAATATAAACGCGCGCGAGCTTGTTCTTGACATAACCGAGGGCAAGATGGTTGTAAACGGCAAGCCTGTCGATATCCCGTGTCATCTCTCGGTGCTCACGAATATTTTCGGTAAACCGAGAAAATTTGTCGGCAAAAATCGCGAGAATATCAATTTTACTTGGGATGATCTGGGAGTTTACTGTTATACAAAGGGAAACAGCGTTGTTTATTGCATTGGCGTTAAGGTCAACCTCGGCGATATCTCAACCGATTTAGACCCCAAAAACACCTTCACCGGTACGCTCACCATCGGTGGTGAACCGTGGGAGGAGTTTATGGCAGGCGGCGAGGATTTTGAGGTTGCGCGGCAGAGGGATTATTGCGGATATTCGCTGTTCAGCGAGTACACCGATATGGAAAACGGCGACAAAAACGGTTGTCACGGCGCTTATTCGGGCGTGGAAATCCAGCTTCCGCTCGACAACTAATTTGTAAAAGGAGCAACTATGAAAAATATTGCGGTTCTCGTGTCGGGCGGCGGCACGAATTTGCAGGCTCTTATTGACGCGGAAAAACGCGGCGACATCAAAAACGGCAAAATCACCTGCGTTATTTCCTCGAAAGCGGACGCTTACGCTCTTGAAAGAGCAAAGCAAAACGGCATAAAAACGCGCGTTCTCGTGAGGAAGGATTTTCCCGATGTTGCCGCTTACACAAAGGCAATGACCGAGGCGCTTCTTGAGGAAAAAGCGGATTTGGTTGTGTACGCGGGATTTATGACAATTCTCGATGAGCAGATTTGCAAAGCGTTCCCGTACAAGATGATGAACGTTCACCCCGCGCTTATCCCGAGCTTTTGCGGAAAGGGATTTTACGGTCTGCACGTTCACGAGGAGGCGCTGAAAAAGGGCGTGAAAATCACGGGAGCAACCGTTCACTTTGTTACCGAAGTGTGCGACGGAGGACCGATTATCTTGCAAAAAGCTGTTGAAGTTCAGAACGGCGATACTCCCGAAATTCTCCAAAAACGTGTGATGGAGCAAGCCGAGTGGAAGATTTTACCGCAGGCGGTTTCCTTGTTCTGCGAGGACAGGATTACCGTAAAAGACGGAAACGCTTATGTCGATTTGTGAGAATTGCGGTGAAATTCGGCTGGTTGAGCTGTTTCAGTCACCCTATGAGTATTTGCAGTGCATTGAGTATATCAAGGCTTTGGTTGAGGACGGCGGGTTTGAGCTTGTTGAGGGGAATTGCACTCTCGATGAGGTTAAGGACGAAAACGGGCAATGGGCTGATGATATAGTTTATCATTTAATTAAGTGCAAAAAGTGGGTAAAGAGTATTCCTGCTGTTGCAACACTTATCGCGGCGGCGGGGGCATTTTGGCGGGGAGATAACTTGGATATGCTTGGTTTCGCGAAAATTATTCAAGGAGAATTTTAGGATAAATTCCGGAACTACCTCACCAAGCTATGATTTTGGCAACTATTGAAATTAACATAAATTACGGATTCAGGAGGTTTTTATGATTACACTTGACAAGGAGTTGAATTCTCTTGCTTATCACGGCAGGGGAATAGTTATCGGCAGAAGCGGAAAAAATGCTGTTATCGCGTACTTTATTATGGGCAGAAGCGAGAATAGCCGCAACCGCGTTTTCGTTGAGGACGGCGAGGGTATCCGCACGCAGGCGTTCGACGAGAGCAAAATGACCGACCCGCACCTTATAATTTACGCACCGGTGCGTGTTCTCGGCAACAAAACCATTGTCACCAACGGCGACCAGACCGATACCATTTACGAGCTTATGGACAAGCAGATGAGCTTTGAGCAGTCGCTTCGCGGACGCTTTTTCGAGGACGACAAGCCGAACTTTACTCCGAGAATTTCGGGTATCGTACACCTTGAAAACGGCTCGATGAACTACGCAATGTCAATTCTCAAGAGCGCAAACGGAAACCCCGATTCATGCCGCCGCTACACCTTTGCTTACAGCGAGCCGCTTGACGGAGCCGGCAGCTTTATCCACACCTATTCCGGTGACGAAAAGGACGGGCGTTTGCCGAGCTTTGAGGGCGAGCCGAAAGAGGTTGTTATCCCCGAAATGAGCATCGATGAGTTTACCGATTTCGTTTGGAATAACCTCAATAAGGACAACAAGGTTTCGCTTTTCACCCGATATATCGATATCGAAACAGGCAAGTACGAGAGCAGAATTGTAAACAAGAACAAGTGATGGAGGAAGATTTATGAACGAACTTGAACTCAAATACGGTTGCAACCCCAACCAAAAGCCGTCAAGAATTTTTATGGAAGGCGGCGCGGATTTGCCGATTGAAGTGCTCAACGGCAAGCCCGGTTATATCAACTTTATGGACGCTTTCAACGGCTGGCAACTTGTCAAGGAGCTTAAAGCGGCAACCGGTATGCCCGCGGCAACCTCTTTCAAGCACGTTTCTCCCGCGGGTGCGGCTATCGGCAGACCGCTTACCGAAACGCTTGCTAAGATTTACTGGGTTGACGATTTGGGCGAGCTTTCTCCGCTTGCCTGCGCGTATGCAAGAGCAAGAGGTGCCGACAGAATGTCCAGCTTCGGTGATTTCATCGCGCTTTCGGACGTTTGTGACGCTTCAACCGCGAGAATTATTCAGCGCGAGGTAAGTGACGGAGTTATCGCGCCCGGCTATGACGCGGACGCTCTCGAAATCCTCAAATCCAAGCGCAAGGGCACCTACAATATCATCAAGATTGACCCGAACTACACGCCCGCTCCAATTGAGCGCAAGCAGGTGTATGGAATAACCTTTGAGCAGGGCAGAAACGAGCTTGTCATCAACGACGCGCTTTTTGCAAACCGTCCTACTAAGAACAAGGATATCCCGCAGAGCGCTCTCGATGACCTTGCAATCGCTCTGATTACGCTGAAATACACGCAGTCCAACTCGGTTGCTTACGCGTCGGGCGGACAGGCAATCGGTATCGGTGCGGGACAGCAGTCGCGTATTCACTGCACGCGTCTTGCGGGAACAAAGGCGGACAACTGGTATCTCCGTCAGTCGCCGATGGTTATGGATTTGCAGTTTGTTGACGATATCCGCCGTGCAGACCGTGACAATGCTATTGATTTGTATATCGGTGAGGATTATATGGACGTGCTTGCCGAGGGCGAGTGGCAGAAGATTTTCAAGGTTAAGCCCGAGGTGTTCACCAAGGAAAAGAAGCGCGAGTGGCTTGACACGATGACCGACACGGCGCTTGGCTCGGACGCGTTTTTCCCGTTTGGCGACAACATCGAGCGTGCTCATAAGAGCGGCGTAAAGTATATCGCTCAGCCCGGCGGTTCAATCCGCGATGATAACGTTATCGAGGTTTGCGATAAGTACGGCATTGCGATGGCGTTCACGGGAATTCGACTTTTCCATCACTAATAAATATGATAATAATCGCGCCTCCCGAAAAAGGGGGGCGCGTTTTTGTAAATTATTTGCATTTAGCGTGATTGCGCCGCGAAGCGAAAAAAGTCTTTTTGGAGGTCAAGGAACCTTTTTCTTCAGAAAAAGGTTCCTTGTCGCCGGAGGCACTCGGCGCGAAGCGCCGCCACTCGCGGCGAAGCCGCGGACTTCGCGCGAAGCGCGGGAAACTCGTTAGCAAGCGCTAAAGGGGTTCAAGGGAGGAAAGGTGTTCCCCCAAGCATTCTCGTTGGCTAAACGCCAAAGAGAATGAGGATATCCGCAATTCCGAAAAAAATGCTTGAACTAATAACCATAGCTACTTTGTCAATACTAAAATAGTACCAAATTAAAGCTAGATAATTTATGCATTTTTATGTACTATTTTAGTATGGAGGTGGTACAGAATGAGTACGGTTTTTTTTAATTTGAGGATTGACGAAACGCTGAACGATCAGCTCGTCAAAATCGCCGCAGAGGAGGGCAGAAGCAAGAACAAGCAGACTGAGTATATCCTCAAGGATTATGTAAAGCGATATATTCAAGCAAACGGTGAAATACCCGCTGACAGTGCCGAGAATAATTCCCGAAAATAAAAAAAGCGGAGAGCGATTGCCCTCCGCAATTTTTTGTTTAATTATGCGTTTGAATTAAACACAACCCTGAGCCTTCATAGCCTCTGCAACCTTCAGGAAGCCTGCAATGTTCGCGCCTGCCATATAGTTTCCGGGCATACCGTACTCCTTGGAAGCGTTGTCGCACTGCTTGAAGATTTCCTTCATAATGCCGTGGAGCTTCTCGTCAACTTCCTCGAATGTCCAGCTGTAACGAATGGAGTTCTGGCTCATCTCAAGACCGGAGGTAGCAACGCCGCCTGCGTTTGCAGCCTTTGCGGGACCGTAGAGCATATTGTTTGCGAAGTAAACCTCGATAGCCTCGGGAGTAGAAGGCATATTTGCACCCTCTGCTACTGCGTAAACGCCGTTTTCAGCGAGGTTCTTTGCGAAGTCGCCGTTGATTTCGTTCTGAGTTGCGCACGGAAGAGCGATGTCTGCCTTAATCTTTGCACCCCAAACGCTGCCCTCGTGATACTCAGCGTTCTTGTGAGAAGTTCTGCCAACGTATTCCTTGATACGTCCGCGCTCAACTTCCTTAATCTGCTTAACAACATCAAGGTCAATTCCATCGGGGTCATAGATGTAGCCGTTGGAGTCGGAAACGGTTACAACCTTGCCGCCGAGCTCGGTAGCCTTCTTGGTTGCGTAGATAGCAACGTTGCCGGAGCCGGAGATGATAACGGTCTGACCGTTGAAGCTCTTGCCGTTAGCCTTGAGCATTTCATCGGTGAAGTAGCAAAGACCGAAGCCGGTAGCCTCAGTTCTGGCAAGAGAGCCGCCGTAGGTGAGACCCTTACCGGTGAGAACGCCTTCAAACTGGTTCTGAATTCTCTTGTACTGACCGAACATATAGCCGATTTCGCGTCCGCCGGTACCGATATCGCCTGCGGGAACATCGCAGTCAGCGCCAACGTGTCTGTAAAGCTCAGTCATAAAGCTCTGGCAGAAACGCATAACCTCGCCGTCGCTCTTGCCCTTGGGGTCGAAGTCAGAACCGCCCTTTGCGCCGCCCATAGGAAGCGTTGTGAGGGAGTTCTTGAAAATCTGCTCGAAGCCGAGGAACTTGATGATACCGATATAAACAGACGGGTGAAGTCTGATACCGCCCTTGTACGGGCCGATTGCGCTGTTGAACTGGATACGGAAGCCGCGGTTTACCTGAACCTTACCGTTGTCGTCAACCCACGGAACGCGGAAAATTATCTGTCTCTCGGGCTCGACAATTCTCTCGAACACGCCTGCGTCAACCAAGTCCTGACGCTTATCGGCAACAGGCTGGAGAGTTTCAAAAACCTCGGTTACAGCCTGAATGAACTCGGGCTCGCCGGGATTTCTTTTCTTTACCTTTTCAAGCAAATCTGCAAGATACTGATTTTTCAAAGCCATTGGATTATGTCCTCCTGATAAAAATTTTAGTGCTTTAGCCTACGTTATAGATTATACAACAATATTCTTCAATTTGCAAGAATTTTTTTTAATTTTTTCAAGGATTTTTTAAAGTTTTGTATAAAACTAACAGTATGTGATGTGTTGACTTGTTGAATACTCACAAAAAACCGTGATTTATGAAATTCAAAATGAAGCAAGTCAAAAAATAAACTGCACTTTCGCACGTGAAATTACAAGATTTGTCAACCGTAAAATTCATTGGCATAAATTACCGCTTTTTTTCATAAATTTTTCACGCATAAACCCTTGACAAGAGTTGTCGAAAACGGTATAATTAGGATAGATATCGGTGAAATTTTGGCTTTGGGGAAAGCCGTTCGCCGAAAGGACAAGCGTGTATAAAGAGAGGTTTTTATGGGGATTTTAAAAAAGTTGAAGAAGCCTGCGTTATGGACAAAGGTTGGCGCAGTGGTTTGTGCGGCGGCTTTGTTGGTTATTCCGTCTGACGGGTTGATTGGCAAAAACGCTCACGGAAGCTCGTCAATGCAGGATATTCAGGATCAAATGAACAAAATTCAAAAGGAAAACGAGCAACGCAAACAGCAAATCGAAAAGCTCGGTGGCGATATTGCCGACAATGAAGAAGCGATGTCTATTGTCAGCGACTTGATTGACGGCGTGAACGCGGAAATCACAGCCAACGGTCAGCTTATTATCGCAAAGCAGGAGGATATTGACGCGAAAAAGCTGGAAATCGAGGCTGTTGAGGGGAAGATTGCCGAAAAGGAAAAGACAATCGAGAAGAAAAGGTCCGATATTGCCGATATGCAGGTTGAGAACAAGCGCAATCTCGATAAATTCGCAAAGCTCGCGAGAGCGCTTTATATGACCGATTCTTCGAGCAAGCTCCCCATTCTGAACGGCTCGGACGATTGGTACAATTATTACGTTTACTCTGATGTTGTCAAGAACATAAGCGGTCAAAATCTCAACTTTATGAAAAATCTTCTCGCATCAATCGAGGAACAGGAGAAGATGATTGACGACCTCAACGTTGAAATTGACGGTCTTGAGCAGGACAAGAAAAATCTTCAAAAGCAAAAGGAACAGCTCGAGAGCGATATGAAAAATCTTGAGGACGATAAAGCCGCTCTTGAAACGAATGCGAAAGAGCAGAAAGACTATCTGTACGGGCTTGCCGCGCAGAACGAGTCGCTCAAGAACAGGGTTGACGGTCTGGAGTACGATATCGCGGTGTCCAACAGCAAGCTTGACGAGCTGGACAAGGAGCTTCAGGAGCTTATCAGGAAGGCTCAGCAGGAGGGCTCGGGCAGTCAGGGCGACTACAGCAGCGGCTTCAGGTGGCCGCTTGACAAGCAGTTCCACAATATTACTACATATTACGGCTGGGATAACAATTTCGGCGGACGTAACCACGGCGGTATCGATGTAATAGGCTACGGAGTGCCCATCGGAAGCGCGAACATCTACACGGTACAATCGGGAACAGTCATCAAGGTTTCCAACACCTGCCCGCATGATTCAAGCAAGTGGTATTCGTGCGGTTGCGGCGGCGGCTGGGGCAACTATGTTGTTGTTGACCACGGCGGCGGAGTTTCCACGCTTTACGCACACTGCCGCAAGATTTTCGTCTACGAGGGACAGCAAGTCACAAGGGGCGATGTAATTGCACTTGTTGGCTGTACAGGCTGGTCTACGGGCGACCATCTGCACTTTGAGGTGCGCGAAAACGGTTATCGTGTTGACCCGTTTAAATATGAGTATAGCGATTATTGATAAAAATGTGCGGGAAAGCTTTGGTTTTCCCGCGCTTTTTTAACAATATGTTGAAATAGCACTTGACAAAAATACAAGTATTTGTTATAATAAGGGGAGCGAGAAAATTTAGTGTGATTTTCGTTACCTGTTGAAATTATACATAGAATTGTTGGAGTGTGGACGATGGAAAGAATGACAGTCGCAAAGGCGATGACAAAGTGCCTTGAAGCCGAGGGGATAAAAGACATCTTCGGCTATCCCGGCGCGGCAATCTGTCCGTTTTACGATGAACTGTACAAAAGTGATATAAACCATATTCTCGTGCGCCACGAGGTTAACGGCGGTCACGCGGCTTCGGGCTACGCGAGAGTTACGGGAAAACCCGCTGTGTGTGTTGCCACAAGCGGTCCCGGCGCACTGAACCTGATTACCGCGATTGCTACGGCTTATATGGACTCCGTGCCGATGGTTATCATCACGGGGCAGGTTAATTCCGACCAAATCGGTCGAGATGTCTTTCAGGAAGCCGATATCACGGGTTCTGCGGAGCCGTTTGTTAAACATAGTTATCTGTTAAAGCGCCCCGAGGACACCGCCGAGGTGTTCAAGAGAGCGTTTTACATCGCGGGCACGGGCAGAAGAGGACCGGTGCTGATTGACGTGCCGTGCGATATCCAGAAGGCTGAGATTGACTTCGAGTACCCGGAAACCGTGGATATCAGAAGCTATCGTCCGAGTTCAAAGGGCAACGGCTATCAGATAAAGAGAGCAGTTACCGCTATGATGAACGCCGAAAAACCGCTTATTATTGCGGGCGGCGGACTTTTCACGGGAAACGGCGCGGAGCTTATGAGAACGCTTGCGGAAAAGCTGGATATTCCCGTTATCTCTACGCTGATGGGACTTGGCGCGATGCCAACCGACAGCCCGCTTTATTATGGTATGCTCGGAATGCACGGGTGCGTTTCGGCAAAATGCGCGGTAAACAACTGCGACACGCTTATTCTGCTCGGCGCACGTCTGAGCGACAGAACAAGCGCGCCGATTGCAAGAAAAGAAAATCTCACCGTTGTACATATTGATATAGACCCCGCGGAAATCGGGAAAACTGTTGAAACGAGCGTGCCGATTGTCGGGGATATAAGCGTGGTTCTGGGACAGCTTCTCGAGCAGGTTGAAACTATCGAGAGTGAAAAGCTCCCGCATCACGATGCTTGGAAAAAACAGCTTGACGAAAGCCGTTACGACGCGCCGATTAAGCCCGTGGAAAAGGGCTTTGTCAACCCGAAGTGGTTTATCCGCGAGCTGAATAAGTATCTCCCGACTCGTTCGATTGTTGTCGCGGACGTTGGCGAAAACCAATTTTGGACAGCATCTAACATCGAGCTGAAAAACGGGCGCTTGCTCACATCGGGCGGTATGGGAACAATGGGTTACTCGCTTCCCGCGGCTATGGGCGCGAAGCAAGCCGAGCCGAACGCCGAGGTTATCGCGGTTTGCGGCGACGGCTCGTTCCAGATGGAGATGCCCGAGCTTGCGACCTGCGTTCAGCACAACATTGCCGTGAAGGTTATCGTGATGAGAAACAAGTATCTCGGAATGGTTCGCGAGTATCAGACAAATCACTACGGGAACAGGCTGTACGCGGTTTCGCTTGACGGCAGCCCGAGTTACACGAAAATTGCCGACGCTTACGGCATCGAAAATATGCTCGTTGACAGCGAGGAGAGCGCTATCGAGGGAATTAAAAGGCTAACCGCTTCGGATAAGCCGTTTTTGCTCGAAGTTGCTGTTCCCGAGTTGCTCGAAACGATTTTGTAAGGCGGAGGTGCGTATATGAAACATACAATTTCCGTTTTGGTTGAAAACCACGCGGGTGTTCTCGCGAGAGTTGCGGGACTTTTCGCGCGGCGCGGTTTCAATATCGACAGCCTTGCCGTTGGTGTAACCGATGATGTTAACGTTTCGAGAATTACAATAGTTGCCGACGGAAGCGACTATACTCTTGAACAAATCGAAAAACAGCTCAACAAGCTGATTGACGTAATCAAGGTCAAGACTCTTGCGCCCGAGAATATGGTTTCGCGCGAGCTTATTCTGATTAAGGTAAGTTGCACCGCGAAACAGCGCTCGGAGATTATCAGCATCTGCGACCTTGCTCACGGAAAGATTTCGGATATTTCCGCAAATTCGATTACAATCGAAATTTCCGACAGCGCGCAAAACCTCAACAATTTCGAGGAGTTGCTCCGTCCTTACGGCATCAAGGAAATCGTGAGAACGGGCACAATCGCAATTCAAAAGGGAGAACAGGCTGTTTCCGTGAGAAACTAATTTGTCCACAACGCTTAAAAGCGCTAAAATATTTTTATAAAGGAGATTTTACCAATGGCTAATTTGTATCATTTGGAGGACTGCAATCTGTCTATGTTGGACGGCAAGACCGTTGCAATTATCGGTTACGGTTCGCAGGGACACGCACACGCGCTCAACCTTAAGGACAGCGGCGTAAAGGTTATTATCGGTCTTTACGAGGGTTCCAAGAGCTGGAAGAAGGCTGAAGCGGCAGGCTTTGAGGTTTACACCGCTGCTGAGGCGGCGAAGAAGGCTGACATCATTATGATTCTTATCAATGATGAGCTTCAGGCAAAGCTTTACAAGGAGAGCATTGAGCCGAACCTTGAGGAAGGCAATATGCTGATGTTCGCGCACGGCTTCAACATTCATTTCGGCTGCATCGTTCCTCCGAAAAACGTTGACGTTACGATGATTGCTCCGAAGGCTCCCGGCCACACCGTAAGAAGTGAGTTCCAGGCTGGCAAGGGCACTCCCTGCCTTATTGCTGTACATCAGGACTACACCGGCAGAGCAAAGGACCTTGCACTTGCTTATTCCGCAGGTATCGGCGGCGCAAGAGCAGGCGTTCTCGAAACAACATTCAGAGTTGAGACCGAAACCGACCTCTTCGGTGAGCAGGCAGTTCTCTGCGGCGGTGTTTGCGCTCTTATGCAGGCTGGCTTTGAAACGCTCGTTGAGGCTGGTTATGACCCCAGAAACGCTTACTTCGAGTGCGTTCACGAGATGAAGCTCATCGTTGACCTCATTTACCAGAGCGGCTTCTCCGGAATGCGTTACTCCATCTCCAACACCGCTGAATACGGCGACTACATCACCGGTCCGAAGATTGTTACCGAGGAAACCAAGAAGACTATGAAGAAGATTCTTGCGGATATTCAGGACGGTACTTTCGCAAAGGACTTCCTGCTTGATATGAGCGATGCTGGTATGCAGACTCACTTCAAGGCTATGAGAAAACTCCACGCTGAACATCAGCTTGAGCAGGTTGGCGAAGAGGTTCGCAAGCTCTATAGCTGGAACAACGAAGCGGACAAGCTCATCAACAACTGATAAGCTTTCTGAAATCCGATATTCAAGCCGTTTTTCTTCGGAGAAACGGCTTTTCGGTTATTCGGGAATTTGATGAAAACGGGGTGCGGTTATGGAGATAAAAGAGTACTGCGGGAACAAAAAACGGCTGCTTTCGCTTTTGCTGTTGGCGGACGAACAGGAGGATATGATTGACCGATATCTTGACAGAGGGACAATGTATGTGCTGGACGATGACGGGATAAAATGCGAATGTGTGGTAACGGACGAGGGGGACGGCGTGCTTGAAATCAAAAATCTTGCCGTAGAGCCGGAATGTCAGGGAAAGGGCTACGGCAGGGCGATGATTGATTTCATTGCCGCGAGATATAAGGGGCAGTTTTCCGTGCTGCAAGTCGGAACGGGTGACAGCCCGCTTACCGTGCCGTTTTACGAGAAATGCGGTTTTGTCCGTTCGCACCGCGTGAAAAATTTCTTCACCGAAAACTACGACCACCCGATTTTTGAGTGCGGAATTCAGCTTGTTGATATGATTTATCTGCGAAGAATACTGTAAAGGAGAACGCTATGAGCCCGTGGCATTATTTGTTTTTGTCGATAGGAATAACGGCTTTGCTAGCAATCGGAATGGTTGTCTGCATTATTTTTCTTGTCAGAAGCATTGTTAAAAAGACAAGAAAAAAGCCGATAGTTATTGTGGCTGCTGTAAATACGGCTTTGCTGTCGGCGGTGCTGCTGTTCAACGCTTCTCATGCGACATACTACAAGTACAACGACTGGTTCATTCTGAATAACGATATTCACGCGGTTGAACAGAGATACGGCGAGTTTGATTTGGGAGAATTTCACGATAATCACAAGGGCAGAGTCGGTTATTACATTTACACCGATAACGGTCCGATTATGCCCGACCATTTGCCCCATTATTACTATATAGAATACGATGAAAAGGGAATTGTCCGTAAGGTTTATGACGGCGTTTGCCCCGGAGGATAAAAATTATTACGCCCGAGCGTTTTGCGTTCGGGCAGTTTTTTGCGTAAAACTACTTGAATTTTCCCACAATATATAGTATAATAAAAATAAGTATTGCACATCGGAGGGAGTTATGGATAATTTTTATCAGGTTGATATTTACACGTCAAGCGAGGCGATTGACGGGATAACGGGCGCGCTTCAGGATTACGGCGTGACCGGCTTTATTATCAAGGACGGCGCGGATTTTGAGGACTTTCTTGCCGACAAAAACGCGAATTGGGATTATGTTGACGACAGCTTGATGGCGCTCAAAAACGCAGAGCCGTGTATCACGGTTTACGTTCACGAAAACGCTCAAGGGCGCGAAACTCTCGAGGCAATTCGTGCGCTTGTCGAGAGCTTTAAGGCGAAGAATTCCGACGGATTTTACGGGAATATCCGAATGGAGCTTGCAAACGTCAGGGAAGAAGATTGGGCGAATAACTGGAAGCAGTACTACAAGCCGTTTCGTGTGGGAAAAAGCCTTGTTATAAAGCCGTCTTGGGAGAATGTTGAGCCGAAATCGGGCGACAAAATCCTTGAAATCGACCCCGCGTCAACCTTCGGCACGGGACAGCACCACACCACGAAAATGGTTATGGAAACGCTTGAAACCGTGATAAAAGGCGGGGAGCGCGTGCTTGACCTCGGTTGCGGAAGCGGAATTTTGTCGATTGCGGCACTTCTGCTCGGAGCGGAGAACGTAACCGTTTGCGATATCTTCGAGAACGCCGTGAAAACCGCGTCCGAGAATATCGAGAAGAACAATTTCACAGCCGAGAAATACCGCGCGTTTTGCGGCGATATTATCAGCAATTCTGCGCTTCGCGGGCAAATCGGCGGCGGCTTTAACGTGATTTGCGCGAATATTGTCGCCGATGTTATTATCGGAATGAGCGGGCTTTTCGCGGATTTTCTTGCCGAGGGTGGAGTATTGATAGTATCGGGAATTATCGACGAGCGGCTTGACGAGGTTCTCGAAGCGCTTTCCGAAAACGGCTGGAAAAAGGTTTCCGAGCTTAATGAAGAAGGCTGGAACTGCGTTTTGCTTTCGCGCTGACATTTTGCTCGCCTTCTGCATATAGTGCAGAAAAGGGGGCGAAATTATGCAGTTTCTATACGTTTTCGGGCTGATGTTTCTGGCAATTTTCGGGGCTGCTATGCTTGCCGAGATTTTTTGCAAGGCAATTTTCAGAAGCTCCTTGAGGAGCGTTGACATCTACGTCAAACCCTCGGAGGACTTGGCTGAGTTTATTGAACACGCCCGTAAAAGCGAGATTATCGGCGAGATTAACATAATTGACGGTGACAGGGACGAGCAGGCGGTTTTGCTTGCGGAGAAATATGACAATGTGCATTTGTGCGGATATGGTGAAAAAGATTGACTGAAACAAATTTGAAATGCGTCACGGGCGGCGTTGAGGACGTTGTGTACTACAACGAGGACAGCGGCTATATCGTGCTGGATATGGACGTTGACGGCGTGCTGATAACCGCTGTCGGGAATATGGGTGACGTGCGCGAGGGTGAACAACTCACGCTGTACGGCGATTATGTCACAAACGCGAAATACGGCAGGCAGTTTAAGGTTGAAATATTCGAGCGTTCTTTGCCGTCCGATGTGAACGCGTTTCGGAAATACCTCGGCTCGGGGGTTATACGCGGCGTTGGACCATCGATGGCGAAAAAAATTGTTGAGGCTTTTGGTGAAAAAACGCAGGAAATTCTCGAAAACGACCCGCAACAGCTCTCGGTTATCAAGGGAATTACCGCGGAGCGCGCGTTTGAAATCGGACAGGAGTTTCACAATATCACGGGGCTTCGCAAGGCAATGACGTTTTTCTCGAAATACGGGATTGCTCATTCGTACATCGCGGCGGCTTGGAAATTTTACGGCGGCGAGCTTATCCGCGCGGTTGGCAAAAACCCGTATTTGCTTTGTGAGAGCGGCATTGAGTTGCCTTTTCCCGAAGCCGATAGAATTGCACGAGATTTGAATTTTCCTGCCGACAGCGTGTACCGTCTGGCGGCGGGAGTTCTCTGGCAGCTTCGGCTTGCGGCAAACGATGGAAACACTTGCGTTCGCGAAAATGTGCTTTGCAACGAGGTTACGCAAATGCTTTTCATTGATGTTAAACAGTACACCGCGGCGCTTGATTACCTCAAAGAGCGCGGCGATGTCATTGACTTTGATAAATTCGGCGAGCGGTTTATTTATCTTGTGGAATATTATCAGGCTGAGTGTTATATCGCGGACAAAATTGCCGAGATGATTAAACTTTCCGGCGGCGAGGAAACCGATTTTTCCGAGGAAATCGAGGGCGTTGCGTGGACAACCGGCATCGAGTACGAGGAGCTTCAGAAAAAGGCGATAAACGGCTGTTTGAACAACCGCGTCTTTATCCTCACGGGCGGCCCCGGCACCGGAAAAACCACAACGCTGAACGCGGTCATTGAGCTTTGTCGCCAGCGTAAGCAGAAAATCAAGCTTGCCGCTCCCACGGGGCGTGCGGCAAAGCGGGTTGCCGAGCTTACGGGCGCGCCCGCGCAGACTATACATAGATTGCTTGAGGTGGACTTTGCCGCGGGCGGAAACAGCTTCAAGCGCAACGAGGAAAACCCGCTTTCGTGCGATGTGCTGATAATTGACGAGATGTCGATGGTGGACGCACAGCTTTTCGCTTCGCTTCTGAAAGCGGTGAAAACAAGCACGCGGCTGATTATGGTCGGCGACAGCAACCAGCTCCCTTCTGTCGGTGCGGGAAATATTCTGCGCGATTTGATTGACAGCAAAAGAGTGCCGACAGTCGAGCTTGTCGAGATTTTCCGTCAAGCCGCTCAGAGCCTTATTGTCACAAACGCGCACAAGATTATCAAGGGCGTGTACCCCGAGCTCAACGACAGGAAAAACGACTTTTTCTTTATGTACTCGGACAGCGAGGAAGCGACGCTTCGGCTGGTCGTTGACCTTTGTGCAAGGCGGCTCCCGAAAAGCTACGGCTATGACGCGCTTGACGATATACAGGTGCTGTGTTTGTCGAGAATAGGCACGCTCGGCACGGGAAACCTCAACAAGGAGCTTCAGCTTGCGCTGAACCCGCCGTCAAAGGACAAGCGCGAGTTGAATTATATGAACACGCTTTTCCGTGACGGCGACAAGGTTATGCAGACGAAAAATGATTATGACGTGGAATGGCGGCGCGGCGCGGAAAAATCGCACGGCGTGTTCAACGGCGATATCGGGAAAATTTCCGACGCGGACAGGGTAAATTCGCGCTGTACAATCGACTTTGACGGGAGAAAAGCGTTTTACGACAGCGAGATGCTGAAAAAAATCGAGCACGCTTACGCCGTGACCGTTCACAAAAGTCAGGGAAGCGAGTATCCCGCGGTGATAATCCCGCTCCCGAACCGAATGGACAGGCTCTCTTACAGGAATTTGCTGTACACGGCGGTAACTCGCGCGAAGAAAACGCTTATCATAATCGGCACGGAAAACAAAATCCGCGAGATGGTTGACAACAATCGGAAAACCGTGCGGTGTTCGTGTTTAAAAGAAATGTTAGAGGACTATTTTGATTAAATCTGTCAAGCTTTACGAGTATTTTCGCCGAGCGGTTTCGGTTGTTGCGCCGAACCGTTGCCCGTTTTGCGGGGACGTTATCGCGGCGGAAAAATACTACTGCCTGCGCTGTTTCGAGCACCTGCCGTTTGTGGAAAAGGAGCTTGTGCCGCCGGAAAATATTTCGCGGCTGATTGCTTGCTGTTATTACCGTCACCGCGCGCGAAAAGCCGTTTTACAGCTCAAATACGGTTGCCTTGTTTACCCAGCGGACGCTTTTGCGCTGATGATATCGGAGAAGCTGTCGGGAGTTTCTGCGGATTTTATTGTGCCGATTCCGAGTAGTCGCGCGAGCATCAAAAAGCGCGGTTTTGCCACGGCAGAGCTTATCGGGAAAACGGTTTCGCTGAGGACGGGCGTGCCGATGGTGAAAGCTCTCGGCGCAAACCGCGATAAAAAGGAACAAAAAGGGCTTTCCGCGAAAAACCGCCTGATAAATGCACAAAGCGCGTTCTTCATCAAAAAAGACGTTGACCTTCACGGGAAAACGGTTGTTCTTCTCGACGACGTTTGCACAACGGGCGCAACCTTGTCGGTTGCCGCAAAGCTGCTGATTGACGCGGGTGCTGAGGAGGTTATCGCGGCGGTTTTCGCGAAAACAATGAACTGCGGAAATATCGAACTCACGCGAAAAAAGTACAGGCTGCGCGGTTGATTTTTTTCAACAATTGTGTTATAATAAAATGATGAATAAATAACGAGGATTTGTATGACGATAAAAATTTCTCAGGAAGAAACGCAGCGGCAGCGTGAATTTGCACAAAAAGTCCGCGAGCTTAACCAAAATCTCGAAACCCCGCCGACAGCGCACGTTCGCACTTTCGGCTGTCAGCAAAATATGAGCGACGGCGAAAAGCTCAAGGGAATGCTTGCCGAGATGGGTTACGGGATTGTTGGTGAGCCGGACGGCGCGGACGTGATTATCTTCAACACCTGCGCGGTTCGCGAAAACGCCGAGGACAGAGTTTTCGGCAATCTCGGCGCTCTCAAACACGAAAAACGCCGCAACCCAAACGCAATTATCGCGGTTTGCGGGTGTATGGTTGAGCAGGAGCACATCACCGAGCGCATCAAAAAGAGTTTCCCGCACGTCAGTCTTGTTTTCGGCACGAACGCGCTTTACACGCTCCCCGAGCTGATTTACGGTCAACTTACCGAGCACGCGCGTGTGTTCTCCGTACCGAAAAACGATGGGGTTATCGCCGAGGGTATCCCGCTTCGGCGCGAGAGCAAAATTCTGGCTTCAATTCCGATTATGTACGGCTGCAACAACTTTTGCAGTTACTGCATTGTCCCGTATGTGAGAGGAAGAGAGCGTTCGCGCGAGATGAACGATATCGTGAACGAGGCGAAAACGGCTATCGAAAGCGGCGCGAAAGAGCTTTTGTTGCTCGGGCAGAACGTAAACTCTTACGGCAAGGAGCACGGCACGAGTTTTGCCGAGCTTTTGAGGAAAATCAACGCGCTTGACGGCGAGTTTCGGATTTGTTATATGTCGAGCCACCCGAAGGACGCAACGTGCGAGCTTATTGACGCAATCGCCGAGTGTGAAAAGGTTACACGGCATTTTCATCTGCCCGTGCAAAGCGGCTCGTCGAGAGTTTTGGAGCTGATGAATCGAAAATACACGCGCGAGGATTATATAAAAATCGTGGATTATATCCGCGAGAAAATACCCGATGCGGCGCTCACTTCGGACATTATCGTCGGCTTTCCGGGTGAAACTCGCGAGGACTTTGAGGAAACGCTTTCGCTTATCGAGCAAGTCAGGTTCGACAGCCTGTACACCTTTATTTACAGCCCGCGAAAAGGCACAAAAGCCGCCGAGATGGACGACCCGATTTCCGAGGAGGAGAAGGGAAAGTGGTTTAGGGAACTGCTTGACGTGCAGGGTGAAATCGGTATGAATTTGTACGAAAAGTACGTCGGGCAAACCTTTCGCGTCCTTTGCACGGGAACGGGAAGAACCGGCAGCGGAACGCTTACGGGCAAAACTCCGCAAGATGTTATTGTTGATTTTGACGGTGACGAGGCGCTTATCGGCAGTTTCGTCAACGTTAAGATAGAAAAGGCGCTTAACTGGGCGCTTTTGGGAAAAATTACTGATTAAAGGAGAAAAATTATGACGGTTATTGATGCGGCAAGACAGCTCGGAGCGGTTGTTCAGACCGACCCGCGTTATATCGAGTACGTTAAGGCAAAGACGATGAATGACGCTGACGAGGAGCTTCAGAAGCTTATCGGCGATTTCAACCTTATTCGCCAAAATCTCACGATGGAAACCAACAAGGAGCCGGAAGAAGCTAACGGCGAGAAAATCAAGGAGCTGAACCTGAAAATGCAGGAGGCTTACGAGAAGATTATGGCGAACGAGAATATGGCTATGTTCACCGTGGCAAAGCAGGGAATGGATAAGCTAATGAGCGAAATCAACACGATTTTGACCTATTCCGTTGAGGGAATGGACCCCGCGACCTGCCCGAGCGAGCCGCCCGCCGCTGAGTGTACGGGAAGTTGCTCAACCTGCGGAGGTTGCGGTTAAGTAATTTTGTGAATTTGACTGCCGAACGTCTGTTTTTGCGGACGTTCGGTAAAATTATCAAGGCAGTAAATTGAGGTGATGAGAGGAATGGCAGAGGAAAAGACCGTGGAAAAAGAGTCGCCGATGCTCAAGCAGTACAAGGAAATCAAGGAAAAATATCCCGATTACATACTGTTTTTCCGTCTAGGTGATTTTTACGAAATGTTCTTTGAGGACGCTTTGACGGTTTCGCGGGAACTGGAGCTGGTGCTGACATCAAGAGCGGGTTCGCCGATGTGCGGAGTGCCGTTTCACAGCGCGGAAATCTACATAAAACGGCTTATCGACGCGTCCTTTAAGGTGGCAATCTGCGAGCAGCTTTCCGACCCGCACGCCTCAAAGGGCTTGGTTCAGCGCGGGGTAATCCGCCTTGTCACAGCGGGAACGGTTATCGAAGCGTCAATGCTCTCCGAGGACAGAAACAACTACATCACCAGCATTTACGCTTGTGAGGACGGAATAGGTCTTGTTTTTGCGGACATTTCCACGGGTGAAATTCACGTTTTCGAGAAAAATGGCAAGCACCGCGAAAACGAGGTTATCTCGGAGCTTTCGCGTTTTCACCCGGTTGAGTTGCTGATAAACCGCGATTTTGTGGATTTGAAAGAGGTTTCGCGGTTTGTTTCGGAGGGTTTGAAGAAATGCGTCTGCGAAATGCGCGACGACGGTGAGTTTGACAACTCCGATTTGTCCGTGATAACCGAGCAGTTCGAGAACAGCGCAGACGTAAATTCTCTCGGTATCGCCGCGCTTCCTCTTGCTCAAAAGGCGCTCTGCGCGCTTTTCAGATATGTCGGAAATTCTTATAAGGCAACCGTAAAGCGCTTCACGGGAATTTCCGCGCACACAACAGAGGAGTTTATGGAGCTTGGCTTAACCACGCGCCGCAACCTTGAGCTTTGTGAAACGCTCCGTTCGGGCGAAAAACGCGGTTCGCTTTTCAGCGTTCTCGACAAAACGTCCACGGCAATGGGCAGAAGAAAGCTCCGCTCGTGGATTGAGCGCCCGCTTATCTCTCACGCGAAAATTATCGACAGGCTGAACGCTGTCGAGGAGCTGATGAAAAATTCGGCGGTGTTAAGCGATTTGCGGGAGCTTTTGCGGAATGTTTACGACCTTGAGCGGCTCTTGTCGAGAATTGCCTACAAAACCGCTTCACCAAAGGACGTTCAGGCGATGGGAAAAACACTCGGCGTACTCCCTGCGATTAAACAGGAGTTGAGCGGCTTGAACTCACGGCTGTTGCGCGAGCTGAACGACAGCATAAGCGACCTCACGCAGACTGCTTCGCTTATCGAAAACGCGCTGAATGACGAGCTTCCTGCGAATATTCGCGACGGCGGCGTTATTCGGGACGGCTTCAACGAGGATATCGACCGCCTTCGCGATATCTCATCGGGCGGTGAAAAGATACTGCACGAGATTGAGGAACGCGAGCGCGAGGCTACGGGTATCCGCACGCTGAAAGTCGGAAACAACCGTGTTTTCGGCTATTACATCGAGGTTTCCAACAGCTTCAAGGACAAGGTTCCCGAGAATTATATCCGCAAGCAAACCCTCACAAACGGCGAGCGTTACATCACCGAGGAGCTGAAAAAAATTGAGGGCGAGATTTTCACGGCAAACGAGCGTCTGCTTGCTCTCGAGCAGAGCATTTTCTCGGAAATCCGCGATTTTATCGGCACAAAGCTGAACGAAATTCAGAAAACCTCGGTTGCGCTGTCGGAGGTGGACGCGCTGTGCAGTTTCGCGCAGGTGAGCCTTGAAAACAACTACACAAAGCCCGAAATCACGATGGACAGCGTTATCGACATAAAAGACGGTCGGCACCCTGTTGTCGAGAATTTGCTTTTGGACTGTCAGTTCACGCCGAATGACGTTTATCTTGATTCAACCGACAACAAGCTGTTGATTATAACAGGTCCGAATATGTCGGGAAAATCCACGTTTATGCGGCAGACCGCGATTATCGTGCTGATGGCGCAGATAGGCTGTTTTGTGCCCGCGAGGTACGCGAAAATCGGCGTTGTTGACAAGATTTTCACGCGCGTGGGAGCGTCCGATGATTTGACCGCAGGGCAGTCAACGTTTATGGTGGAGATGAATGAGGTTGCGGAAATCCTCAAAAATGCCACGAAAAACAGCCTTGTTATCCTCGATGAAATCGGGCGCGGCACGTCAACCTTTGACGGAATTTCCATAGCGAAATCGGTTGCCGAGTACATCTGTAACAAAATCGGCGCGAAAACGCTGTTTGCCACGCATTATCACGAGCTTATCTCAATGGAAAAGGAGCAGCGCGGTGTAAGGAATTTCAGCGTTGCCGTCACAAAGCGCGGCGATGATATCAAGTTTTTGCACAAAATTGTTGAGGGCGGCACGGACGACAGCTACGGTATCGAGGTAGCAAAGCTCGCGGGTTTGCCGAACAAGGTTGTTCAGCGGGCAAAGGAAGAGCTGAAGGAGCTTGAAATCAGCGGCAAGGTGAGAATGGCGGAAGCTATCGAAAAGAGCCGCGATAATCAGTTCAGCCTTACAGCTGTCGAGGAGCAGAACGCGATAGCAAGGCTGAGAGCCGCGGATTTGAACTCAATGACGCCGCTTGACGCGATGATGCTGATAAAGGATATCAAGGAAACTTTGTAAGGAGCGCGTATGAATGGGAAAAGCAAATCCTTTCGGATAATTACCGCATTTGTAGCGGTTGTTATATTTGTGTGCGCTTTCGGCGGAGGATTTGTTATAGGAAGAACCACCGCAAAGCCGCAAGATGAGCCGAACTGCGAGGTTGTTTACGCCGAGATAATTACCGTAAACGGCGCAAATTTTCACGTCAAAGGGCTTGATGTCAACGATATCAACGGGCGCGGCGAGTTTACTTTTTCAGCAAAGGAAAACACCCGACTTGTGTGGCGGGGAACGGAAGTTCCTTTGTCGGACTTTCAAGCGGGGGACAGGATTGCCTTTTACTGGCGCGGAATGATTTTGGAGAGCTATCCCGCGCAGGTGCAGAATGTCGTGATGATAAAACTGCTGAACGATGAGCGTTAGAACGGAGAAAAAATGCCGAAAATAAACCAACTTGACAAAAGTGTATACGAGCTGATTGCCGCGGGCGAGGTTATCGAGCGACCGGCTTCGGTTATCAAGGAGCTTTGCGAAAACTCGATTGACGCGGGCGCGCTGAATATTTCCGTGGAAATAAAGCGCGGCGGCATCACTTATATGCGTATAACCGACGACGGCTGCGGGATATCCTATGACGATATGCCGCTTGCTTTTCGCCGTCACGCGACAAGCAAGGTGCTGGAAGTCGCCGACCTTGAGAATATCGTAACGCTGGGATTTCGCGGGGAAGCGCTGGCTTCGGTGTGCGCGGCGGCGCGGGTTGAAACCGTGAGCAGACGCGGTGTGGACAAGCTCGGCGTGCATTATCGGATAGAAGGCTCGATACCTTTGGAGTACGAAAAAACGGGCTGTGCGGAGGGTACGACAATCATTATCCGCGACTTGTTTTACAACACGCCTGCGCGCCTGAAATTCCTCAAAAAAGACGTGACCGAGGGCAACTACTGCGCGCAGGTTGTGGAAAAACTCGCGCTTTCGCACCCGAACATCTCGTTTCGGTTTATCCGCGACGGCAAGCAAACGCTCCTCACATCGGGCGACGGTAGCTTTTACAGCGCAATTCACGCGGTTTTCGGGAAACAGTTTGCGGCTTCTATGATACCTGTCGAGAATGTTTATCGTGAAATCGAGGTTGCGGGTTTTGTCAGCTCGCCGCTTTTCACAAAATCAAACCGCACAATGCAGAATTTTTTCGTCAACGGAAGAAGCGTGAAAAGTCCCGTGTGTTGCGCGGCGCTTGAGGAGGCTTTCCGCAACAACATAATGGTCGGGAAATTTCCCGCGTGTGTTTTGTGCATAAATCTTGACCCGGTTGACCTTGACGCAAACATTTCTCCCGCAAAAACCGAGGTTCGTTTTGCGAATGAAAAAGCGGTGTTTGACGCGATTTATTTTGCGGTGAAAAACGGCATTTTGGGCTATGACGAAAGCCGCGAGATTAAGCTGGACGACTCGCCCGAGGAGGACGAAAAGCCGACTGTTTCGATACCGGTGGGGCGGGAGATTTTCTCCGTTCCGACAGCGAAGCCCGATATCGAGAGCTTCTACAAGAAAAACGTGCCGTTTGAGTTCCCCGAGGTTAAACAGGAAGCCGAGCAGGCGGTAATTGCCGAGGTTATCACGCCGCTTGCCGCAAGCAAGGTTGAACCCGTTGATGAAATCAAGCCGGAAAGCGTTGGAGCAAGCAAGCCCGAGAGCGTTGAACCGAGCAAGCCGGCGGTTGTTGAGGACAGCCAGCCGAGCCTTGCGGGATTTACGTTTATCACGGAAAAATCCTTCGAGAAGCGCGAGAAGCCGGAAACTCCTCCCGCAGAAATTCCCGAAGAATCCGAGATTTCCGCCGAAAATATACGCGTTATCGGCGAGCTTTTCAAGACGTATATCCTTTGCGAGAGCGAAGAAACGCTGATTTTGATTGACAAGCACGCGGCTCACGAGCGGATAAATTTCGAGCTTTTCAAAAAGAGTTCAAACATTCACGGGCAGTTACTTATCGAGCCGTGTCCCGTGTTTCTTGCACCCGAGGAGTATGACGCGGTGAAGCTGTTCGCGGATAAGCTCGAGAACGTTGGTATTCTGCTGAAATTCGAGGAGGGCGGGAAAGTGCTTGTTGAGGGCGTTCCGCAGTCGCTTGAGGAGTGCGACCCCGAGGACTTGCTCCAAAGCATCTCGGAAACGCTTGCTCTCGGGAGCGACAACGCCGAGGGAATGCTGTTCGATGATGTTCTGCACACGATGGCTTGCAAGGCGAGTATCCGCGCGAACGAAAATCAGAGCATTTCGGAGCTTGCGTACCTCGCGAAAATGGTTCTCGGCAACAGAAATATCCGATATTGTCCGCACGGACGACCTGTGATAACGCAGATTTCCAAAAAGCAGATTGAGAAATATTTTGGGAGAATTGTCTGAAATGAACAGGATAATTGTGGTTTGCGGGCCGACGGCTTCGGGGAAAACGGCGCTTGCGGTTGAACTTGCGAAAATTTACGGCGGGGAGGTAATTTCCGCCGATTCTATGCAGATTTACACCGATATGGATATCGCGTCCGCAAAGGCAACTCCCGAGGAACAGCAGGGTATCCCGCATCACTTGATGAATTTTCTTGAACCGACCGAGAGCTTTTCGGTTGCGGATTACGTTGGCTTGTGCAACGAAAAGGCGCGGGAAATCATCGCTCGCGGGAAAATCCCGATAATCTGCGGCGGAACGGGGCTTTACATCTCGTCGTTTGTGGATAATATCGAGTTTGATGAAAGCGAACAGGATTTTGAGTTCCGCGAGAAAATGCGTAAATTTGCCGAGGAAAACGGTGCGGCGGCTCTGTTGGAGAAACTTCGCGAGGTTGACCCGGAAACTGCTTCAACGCTTCACGAGAACAACATCGGGCGGGTTATCCGAGCGCTCGAGGTTTACAAAACAACAGGTCACACGATTGCCGAGGCTAAACGAAATTCTCGGAAAAATCCGTCGCCGTTTGAATTTGCGATGATAACGCTGGAATACGCCGACCGCGAGCAACTCAAAAACCGCATAAACAAGCGGGTTGACCGAATGGTTGAGATGGGGCTGGTTGACGAGGCGAGAGCCTGCTTCGAGCAGAAAAACCGCCCGACCGCCGCGCAGGCAATCGGTTGCAAAGAGCTTTACCCGTATTTTCGCGGTGAAAAAACGCTTGCGGAGTGCATTGAGGAGCTGAAGCTCCGCACCCGTCAATACGCGAAAAGGCAGATGACGTGGTTTCGACGGGATAAGAGAATAATCCCTGTTGTTGTCGAGCCAAACGACAACTTTCAACAAATTGTTGAAAAAGCAAGGTCAATTATCGACGAGAAGTTTTACAAATAGCTTACAATTTCAGGAAATTATGGAATAAACAGGATAATTGGAGCGATTTTTTGCAAATTTTTTTGAAAATATTCCTGAAAATTTTAAAAAAATAGTAGCATTTTTTTGAAAAGTATGTTATACTATTATATATAGTTGGGGAGTGTCTGCTTTTTTACAAAGCGGCTTTTCACCACACGGGCGGTTCGTTAGGATACCGGCGGTTGCTTCAAACGATTGCATAAGGGTTTTGGCGGTTCGCTCATAAGACAGAGAAAAGGTGATTTTTATGGCAAAAGATATCAATCTTCAGGACGTTTTTCTGAATCAGGCGAGAAAGGACAGAATTCCTGTTACGATTTACATCACAAACGGATTTCAGTTCAAGGGCGTTGTCAAGGGCTTCGACAACTACACTGTTATCCTCGATACCGACGGAAAGCAGAATTTGATATACAAGCACGCGATTTCTACGATTACTCCGTTCAAGCCTGTATCAATTCTTGACGCATACGATAAGGAAGAAGAGGTTTAATCCGCTTCGTTTCCCGAGAGGGAAAATGTTGCCTTTGATACACGAGGGGTGAACGTATTGAATTCGGCGTGGACAAGAGCGATTGTCGCTATTTTGTCTGTTTTCGTTATTTTGGTCGCGATAGGACAGGTTTTCTTCGCGGGCGGAGCGAAAATCACAACCGAAACAGCGTATAATTACGGCTATGACGCGGAAATACCGTTTGAGGGGGTTATCCTCCGTGATGAAACGGTGATTTACAACTCGGGCTCTGGCGTTTTGAGCTACGAGCACGAGGACGGAGTTAAGGCGGGAAAAAGCACGGTTATCGCGCGGCGCTACAAGAGCGACAGCGATATCGCTTATCTTCGTGAAATAGAACAGCTCAAAGAGCAGATTGAGATGCTCGAGAGCGCGGAAATGCTTATCGGCACCGACAATTCTCAACTCGAGGCAATCTCGGCGCAGATTAACGAGAGCCACTCGCAGATGATAAGCAGTATTCTCGATGGTGATTTCGCGGCGGCTTCGGAGCAACGAAGCAAGTTGCTTTGTGCAATGTGCAAGCGCGAGATAACGCTGAAAGAGAGCGGCGGTTACGCCGAGAAGAAAAAGGAACTGCAAAACCGGATTTCCGAGCTTGAGGTTAAGATTTCGGGCGATGTTAAGGAAATTCAGGCGGGCGGTACGGGTTATTTCGTAAGCTCGGTTGACGGGTACGAGGGTGAGTTTGGCTACTCGGACGTTGACAAAATGACCGAGGAAACGATTGCAAAGGTTATCGAAAATCCGACAAAAGCGGGTGCAAAAAACGCGATTGGAAAGCTGGTTTCCGATTATCATTGGAGAGCGGCGGCGGTTATCGAGAACGAGAAGATGATTGGGATTTACGAGGGCGGCAAAGCAACGCTCCGCGTGGGTTCCGAGCAAAGGCAGTATGAAACCACTGTTGTCGCGGTCAACAAGTGCGGCGATGGGAAATCGGTGTATATATTTGAGGGCGACAATTTCGTTTCAAACGCGGTGGAAAGCCGAACGGCGAGCTTCAAGCTCGTGGTGAACAGCTACGGCGGACTTCGGGTGCCGAGAAAGGCGCTCCGCTACGATGATAACGAGCAACGCGGCGTGTTTGTTCTGCGAGGACAGACGCTTCAGTTCAAGAAGGTAAACGTCGTTTACTGGGGCGAGGGCTATGTGATTTGCTCACAGGAAAAGGACGATGAGTACTTAAAGCTGTACGATAAAATTGTTGTCGAAGGCAAGGATTTGTACGATGGAAAGGTTATTTGACGGCGGCGAATTTGATGACGTTCGCGAGAATTACAAGAGAATTTCCGAGAATATCCAAAACGCCGTTTTGAAATCGGGCAGAACCGATAAAGTGAGATTTATGGCGGTAACCAAAACCGTGCCGCCCGAGCGCGTAAACTGCGCGATAAATCTGGGAGTTGACTTGCTGGGTGAGAACCGCGTTCAGGAGTTTCTCGAAAAACGCGATGCTTACGCACCCGCTGAGGTGCATTTTATCGGCGCTCTCCAGACCAACAAGGTCAAGTACATTATTGATAAGGTATCGATGATTCACTCCGTGGACAGCATTCATCTGGCGGAAGAGATAAACCGCAGAGCAAGCCAGCACGGACTGACTATGGATATACTCGCCGAGATAAATATAGGCGAGGAGGAAACAAAAAGCGGCATTTCATCGGAAAGCGCAAAAGCTTTCTGCCGCGAGCTTGACGGGCTTTCAAACATAAGGCTCCGCGGGCTGATGACAATCCCCCCTCCAAACTGCGAAGAAAGGCTCTACGCCGAGATGCAGGAGCTTTTCGAGGGCATTCGGGGTACGCTTTCGGGCGAAAAATGGGGCGCGTTCGATACTCTTTCGATGGGGATGTCGGGAGATTACGAAACCGCGATAAGATTCGGGGCAACCATTGTCCGAATAGGTTCAGCACTTTTCGGTCAAAGGAAAAAACCTGTGTAAACAGGAAAATATAAAATAATTGGGAGGAAATTAAAAATGGGCAACTTTTTCAAGAACATCTTCGGTACGGGTGACGAAAACGAGGGCTTCGTAGATTACGAGGAGAATAGCGGCTCCTACGATACCACATCTAATGCGGTAACAAACGAGGAAGCAAGCTACACCTCCGACTATAGCTCAACCAAGAGCGACAGCTACGGAACAAGCTCCAAGTACATCAATCTTCATAGTGCCGGTTCACCTAAGATTGCAATTCTCAAGCCTAAGAGCTATGAGGAGGTTATGAGTGAAGCTGTTGATTTGCTTCGCGATGGCACAATCATTATTCTTAACCTTAACGATATCAGCAGTGATATCAGTATGAGAATTGTTGACTTTATGACAGGCGTAACAGCGGCTTTTGAGGGCAGAATTAAGCGTATTGATGAAGCCTTCTGCTATGCGGCTGCACCGAAGAATACCGATTGGATTAACAATATCGAAGACTAATCCCTTAACGGAGATTATTTATGGCATTGGAACAAAACGAGCGGTATCTGTCCGCGCATATTTCGGACTTGTGCAGGAAAAGTGCAGGTTCGGGAGTGCCGCGTTTCTCATCGTTTCTGAACGAAAGGGAAGCGATGATTGCAGGCGAGGCGGCACGGACAGAACGCTCTTGTCCCGTGTTTTACGGGGGATATGACGGTGCAACGCGGGTGGTCTGCGGTTTTTTCGAGAACACCTACGCTGAGGAATTTGACGAGGTTGCCAAAAACAACCTCTTTCCCGTGCGCGCCGTTACGTTTTCGTTCCGAAGCCGCGACAAGCTCTCTCATCGTGACTTTCTCGGTGCAATTTTGGGTATCGGGTTAAAACGCGAGGTTATCGGGGATATTGTTGTTTTTGAGGGCGGTGCCGTTGTGTTTTGTCTGGAAACGGCAGTCGAACTGGTGCTTGGGATTGAAAAAGTCGGGAGGACAGGCGTTGAAGCTGAAAGCGGCGTCACAAAGCCGATTATTAAATCCGAACCGCTCAAGATTGAAACTACTGTATCGTCAATGAGGTTGGACTGCATTGTCGGTGCTTGCACAAACTCTTCAAGAGATAAATCCGCGTCGCTCGTTAAATCGGGGCAGGTAAGTGCGGATTTTTCGGTGTGCTTGGAAGTAAGTTTTGTGGTAAAGGAAGAAACCGTGCTTTCAATAAGAGGGTACGGCAGGTTTCGTGTGTCGAAAATTGTCGGGAAAACCCAAAAAGGACGGCTTAAAGTCCTTATCGAAAAGTTTGTTTAGGGCTGTTTTTATAGGAATTATGCACAACTTCAAACTCTACTTTTGTCTATAATTCCTATGAACATAGCTTGATGAATGGACAAAACTGCTTAAAGACAGAATTTGGTAGACCGTTTACCGAGAGCAGTTTGGGCATTTTTACCAATTTTTTACGGAAGGGAAAAACGTATGAACGCAAAGGAAATACTTAACAGAAAGTTTGAGAAAGCGGCATTCAACGGTTACAAAACCGAGGACGTTGACGAGTTCCTCAAGGAAGTTTCCGATGAGTTTGCAATGCTTCAGAAGGAAAAATCCGAGCTGGAGCGCAAGCTTGAGGTACTCGCAGACAAAATTCGCGAGTACCGCGAGGACGAGGACGCGCTCAAGGACGCGCTTCTTATCGCGCAGAAACAGGGTAACGCGATTGTTGCCGAGTCGAAAGCGTCTGCTGAAAAGCTGACAAAGGAAACCGATGAGGCGATTGAGAAGAAGCTCGCCGAAACCAAGGCAAGAGTTGACAGAACGGTTGGCGATGCGGACGAGTATTCCCGTAAAACGCGTCAGAATGCCGATGAAACCGCTGCTAAGATTATCAAGGACGCAAACGACAAGGCTGCCGAAATCAAGGCTCTGATGGACAAGCAGCAGGAAATTCAGGAAAATATTCTTCAGGAAACCAGAAAGAACGTCAACGAGTACAGAGCGAGAATTCTCGACGAGTACAACAAGCATATCGCGTTGCTCGAAGCGCTTCCCGACAAGTGCGAGGACGATTATGTGAAGAGAGTTTCCGAAGAGGTTGAAAAGCGCGAGGCAGAGCGTCGCAAGCAGAAGGCTGCCGAGGACGCAAAGGCGGCAAAGGCGGCTGCCGAGGCGAAGGCTGCCGCGCAGAAGAAGGCTGAGGCGGAGAAGAAAAAGGCTGCTGAAAAGCAGGCAGAGGCTGAGCAGGAGCCGTTTAAGGCAGTTGAGGAAACCGATGAAAAGAACTCCTCCGAGAAGCCTTCGGACAGTCTTCCGTTCTTCAACTCGGCTTCCGATGCCAAGCCCCAGCGTCACAACGACCTGAAATTCGGCAAGAATAACGGCAATAAGTAATCAAAAATTAAAAAATACAACCGAGGAGATAACTATGTCAGTAGACCTTAACAATACGGTCAATCTTCCCAAAACGGAGTTTCCGATGAGGGCAAATCTTCCCAAAAGAGAGCCGGAGATGCTCGAAAAGTGGGAGAAGGAGCGCATTTTCTACGCGCTTGCCGAGAAAAACAAGGACAAGAAGCCGTACGCGCTTCACGATGGCCCTCCCTACGCTAACGGCAACATTCACCTTGGCACCGCTTTAAACAAGGTGCTGAAGGATATTATTGTAAAATACAAGGCAATGACCGGTTACAACGCTTACTATGTACCCGGCTGGGATTGCCACGGCTTGCCGATTGAGCTGAAGGCAATCAAGCAGCTCGGCGTTGACAGCGGCTCGGTTGACCCGGTGACGCTGAGAAAGAGTTGCCGCGAGTTTGCGCTTTCTTGCCTCGATGACCAAAAGGCGCAGTTCAAGCGTCTTGGCGTTTGGGGCGATTTCGAGAACCCGTATCTGACAATCCGTCCCGAGTTCGAGGCGAAGCAGGTTGAGGTTTTCGGCGAAATGTACAAAAAGGGGTACATTTACAAGGGTTTGAAGCCCGTTTATTGGTGTGCGGACTGCAACACGGCGCTTGCTGAAGCGGAAATCGAGTATCAGGACGACCCGTGCTATTCGATTTACGTCAAGTTCCCGCTTGCCGATGACAAGGGCAAGTTCGCTGACCTCGGAATTGATTTGAGCAAGGCATACGTTGTTATCTGGACAACCACAACCTGGACTTTGCCCGGAAACCTCGCAATCTGCCTCGGTCCGAACTACGACTACACTTTTGTTAAGGTTGAGGACGAGAACAGCAAGTCTTTCGGCGAGTATTTGTTGATGGCAACCGAGCTTGTTCCCGAGGTAATGAAGGCGGCTGAAATCGCGAAATATTCGACTGTCGGCAGTTTCAAGGGCGCTGATTTGGAGCTTATTGAAACAAATCACCCGTTTATGCCGAGAAAATCTCCGCTTATCGTCGGAAACCATGTTACTCTCGACAGTGGTACCGGTTGCGTTCACACGGCACCCGGTTTTGGTGTAGAGGACTTTGAGGTTTGTCAGAAGTATAAGGGAATGTTCAAGATTATCGTTCCTGTGAATGAAAAGGGCGTGCTCACGGAAGAGGCGGGCGATTTCGCGGGGCTGAAAACAGCGGATGCGAACAAGGTTATCGCACAGCGCCTTGAGGACGACAACACGCTTCTCAAAATGCAGAAGATTGTTCACCCGTACCCGCACTGCTGGCGTTGCCACGAGCCGATTATCTATCGTGCAACCGACCAGTGGTTCTGCAATGTTGATATGTTCAAGCCCGAAACCATCAAGGCTATCGAGCAGGTTCAGTGGATTCCCGATTGGGGCGAGGAGCGCATCAAGAATATGGTTAATATGCGCTCTGACTGGTGCATTTCCCGTCAGAGAAGATGGGGCGTGCCGATTCCGATTTTGTACTGCGCAGACTGCGGCAAGCCCGTCATCAACGACACGACTATCGGCGCGATTTCCGATATGTTCCGCAAGGAAAGCTCGGATGCGTGGTACGCGAAGGAGCCTGCTGAGTTTATTCCCGCCGATGTAAAGTGCGAGTGCGGTTGCGGTAAATTCACCAAGGAAATGGATATTTTTGACGTCTGGTTCGACAGCGGCTGTACGCACGCGGCTGTTCTTCAGGAACGTCCCGAGCTTTCGTGGCCCGCGGACTTGTACCTCGAGGGTTGCGACCAGTATCGCGGCTGGTTCCAGTCGAGCCTGCTCACGTCCGTGGCAACAACGGGCAAAGCGCCTTATAAAGCGGTTTGCACTCACGGCTGGGTTGTTGACGGAAACGGTCAGCAGATGCACAAATCCAAGGGAAATGTAATTCTTCCCGAGGAGGTTATCAAGGATTTCGGCGCGGACGTTCTGCGTTTGTGGGTTGCTTCGCTTGATTATCACGCTGATATCCGCGTGTCGAACGATATGCTTAAACAGCTTTCCGAGAGCTACCGCAAAATCCGCAACACGGCGCGTTATATTCTCGGCAACCTCGGCGACCGTGAGGGCTTTAACCCCGACACCGAGATGGTTGAGCTTTCGCAACTCCGCGAGCTTGACAAGTGGGCGCTGGCGCGGCTTGACGAGGTTATCGAAAAGGTTAGAAACGCGTATGAAACGATGGATTACTACCTCGCTTATCACGCGATAATCAGTTTCTGCGTTGTCGATATGTCGAATTTCTACCTCGATATTGTCAAGGACACGCTTTACTGCGAGGCACCGAATTCGCCGCTCCGCAAGTCGGTTCAGACCGCGATGTACATTATTTTGGACTCGCTGGTTAGACTGATTGCGCCGATTTTGTGCTACACGGCGGACGAGATTTGGGGCTTTATGCCGCATAAAAAGACCGATGATATGCGAAGCGTTATCTTCAACCCGATGCCCGAAAAGACGGGAGTTACCGCGGACGAGGAAAAATGGGCGAAAATTCACGCGGTTCGCGATGACGTTTTGGCGGCTCTCGAGCAAAAGCGCGCCGATAAGATTATCGGCAAGCCGCTTGAAGCAGAGGTTGCGATTTTCACCGATGACGAGTCGCTGAAGGCGCTTGAAAGCGACCTTGCGGACGCTTGCATTGTGTCGAAGGCTGTCGTAAATATCGGCGGCGAGGGCGAGTACAAGGGAAGCGCTTGCTCGGTTACCGTCAAGAAGAAGGCGGGCGAGCCTTGCGCACGTTGCTGGAAGTTTGACGACAGCGTTGGTTGCGATGAAAAATATCCAAATCTCTGCAAGCGTTGTGCCGAGGTTATCAGGCTTAATTTTGAATAATTTTGAGTAATCTTAATAAGGAAAGGAACGCGATTTTGAATAAATTCCTTTCCTTATTTTACTTTGAAAGGGCAAATTCCGGTGAAAATTAAAAATTATCTTCAATACATCTGGCTTTTATTCGCGGCGGCAATGGTCGGAATTGACAGGCTGACAAAGTGGCTTGTCGTGTCAAATATGGAGCTTAACAATACTATTCACATCATAAAAGTTGGCGATGCCGAGGTGCTGAACCTGTACTATTGCCTGAACAACGGCGCGGCGTTCAGCAAGCTAAGCGGGCAGACAATTTTTCTGATTGTGATAACGTCGATTGTGATTTTGGGGCTGTTGTTTCTGATGGTGACAAAGCGGGTGAAGCGCCCTGTTTATATGGCGGCGGTTTCGCTGATAATCGGCGGCGGCATCGGCAACCTTATCGACAGAATTTTTAACGACGGTCTGGTGGTTGATTTCATCGATTTTCGCATCATCAACTTCCCGATTTTCAATTTCGCCGACATTTGTGCGGTTTGCGGAGCGGGATTGCTGATGATTATGGTGATTGTTGACGAACTCCGCGAGAGAAAGAAAAAGAAACAGGCTCCCGAAACGGTTGACAGCGATGAAAGAAAATCTTGAGATATACGGCGACGGCGAAAATCGGCTCGACAAGCTGATTTCGGAGAATAGCGAGCTTTCGCGAAGCGCCGCGGCAAAGCTGATTGAACGCGGACTTGTTACGGTTAACGGGAAAAATGCTGATAAGAAAACCGTGCTGAAAAGCGGAGAAATTGCGGTTGTGGAGATACCCGAGCCTGAGGTGCGCGACATTTTGCCCGAAAATATACCGCTCGATATCGTTTATGAGGACGCGGATTTGCTTGTGGTGAACAAGCCGAAGGGAATGGTTGTTCATCCGGCGGCGGGGCATTTTTCGGGAACGCTGGTGAACGCGTTGATGTTTCATTGCAAGGACAACCTTTCGGGGATTAACGGGGAAATTCGCCCGGGTATCGTTCACCGAATTGACAAGGACACAAGCGGGCTTCTGATTGTCGCGAAGAATGATTTCGCACATATCGGCTTGTCGGAGCAAATTAAGGCGCACTCGTTCACGCGCGAATATCAGACGGTTGTCTGCGGAAACATAAAGCAGGACGGCACGGTGAACGCGCCTATCGGCAGGCACAAGCTTGACCGAAAGAAAATGTGCGTGACGGCGGAAAATTCGCGCGAGGCGATTACGCACTATTCTGTACTGCGGAATTTTGCGGGTTACACGCACCTTGCTGTGATGCTTGAAACGGGCAGAACGCACCAAATCCGCGTTCATCTGTCTTATATCGGGCACCCGGTAGCCGGTGACGAGGTTTACGGAAACGGCAAACCGAAGTGGCTGGCGGGGCAGTGCCTTCACGCGAAAAAAATCGGTTTCGTTCACCCGAGAACGGGCGAGTATCTGGAGTTTGACAGCGATTTGCCCGAGTATTTCAAGAAGTTTCTGAAAGAAATTGAGTGACCGAAAATTCTCCAAATTATTCAGATAATGAGGTGTTTTTATGGATGAGAACATTGAATTGAACATTCCGCGAGAGAGAAGAATTGAAATCGACAACATTTTACGAAAGACGGAAGAAGATTTAGAAAACCATAAAAATAAAACTATGTCGTATGAAGAATTTGTTGAGTGGTTACGCAAGGACGGGCAAGTATCCGGAGTTTGACAGCGATTTGCCCTATTATTTCAAAAAGTTTCTGAGAGATTGAGTGATTGAATGGATTTCAAGAATATAATTTTTATGACCGACCTCGACGGCACGCTCCTCACAAGCGAGAAAAAAGTTCACCCGAAGGATATGTCGGCGATTGAGCGTTTTCGCGCGGGCGGCGGGATTTTCACGATTGCCACGGGACGCGGTTATTCAATGGCGAAGCGGGTTGCCGAGGAGATTTGCCCGAACGTGCCGTGCGTGATTTTCAACGGCGCGGCAGTGTACGATTTCAACTCCGACAAATTTTTGTGGCGGTGCGAGATTGATTCAATGGCGCGCGAGTATATCCGCAAAATCACGGATAAATTCCCGGGAGTTGGCGTTGAGGTGCTTTGCGAACAGACGGTTTACGTTCCGTTTATGAACGATTACGAACAGCGTCACCTCGATATGGAGGGAGTTGTTCCCGATTTGCGACCGCTTGACGAGATACCGGACGAGGGCTGGCTGAAATTTTTGTTCACTGCATCGCCCGAGGTACTCGATGAAATCGAAATGATGACGGCAAGCGGTTTCGAGAACGTCACAAGAATGCGTTCTGCGGCAATTTTTTACGAGTGTCTGCCCGTCGGCGTGGACAAATCGCGCGGCTTTGCGGAGCTTATTAAAATTCTCGGCGCGGAGAAACGTTTTTCCGTGGCTTCCGGCGATTACAAAAACGATGCCGCGATGATTAAAAATGCAAATCTCGGGGTTGCCGTGGCAAACGCACTTGACGAGGTTAAGGCGGTTGCGGATTTGGTTGTTTGCGACAACAACAGCGCGCCGATTTCCGAGGTTATCGAATATCTTGAGAAGCTGAGGTGATTTTATGGCATTGAAGCAGGCTTTTGCACAAAACGCGATTTTGCGAAAGGAACGCTCGGAAAAATTCCTGAACAAGCAAAATATCAAAATTAACCCGCATTTGCCCGTTATCGAGGACGAAACCGAGGCGAAAATCAAGTCGCCCGAGGAAACGGTAAAGCGCGCTGTTACGGCACTTTTTGCCACGCAGATTGCAATGGATTGCCTTAATCCCGAGGCGGACGTGAAGGAGTCGGCGACGTTTTTCGGGGAAATGCTCGCTCGGCTTGGGCTTTCCGATGAACCAACCCCCGAAGAAAAAATGTTTTTCGCGCTGGTGAACGAAAACGCACCGAAGCCAACCGCGAAATTTGCAAGCGATATGTCTTGGCGGATTGAGATGGTAATTCCGTTGCTTTGGGCGTGCGGGATAATTTCGGAGGATTTGTCCTATCCCGACAAGGAGTCCGAGTATATTGAACAGGCGCGTATGATTGCCGCTTGCGACAATTTTGACGAGCTTATGCAGAAGGTGAATATGCGAAATCCATCGAAAATTCTCGACAAAGCGGATTTGCTGTTCAGAATGGATTGGGCGTGCGTGGATGCGCGTTTGAGGGGAGAGATACCTTCGGGAAATCTCAACCCAGATGTTGTTGTCGAGCAACACAAGGGCATAAACTGGCTTATCGGCGCATTTGACGCTGAAAATTGGGATAAGGTTAAGCCGCATACATAAGGCGTAATTGTTCCGTTTTCGGACAGGGTTTCGTAGTTGGAGGAAATGCCGATGGGATTTTTGGATTCATTTTTCGGAAAAAACAAAGTGAACAGTGATGAACAAAAGGTTTCGGTTTTGTACGATACATTTCCCGACAAGCCGCAGCCGTTCGGGAACAAGAGCTGTTGGCTTTGCGTAAAAAGTACCGAACCCGAAGCGGTTATTTCAGCGCTGGGGCTAAAAAACGCCGTTCCTGCCAACTGGGAGAGCGGTCTGTCGCAGAGGGGTAAGGTATTTGTTTCGCCGGTTGTAAATGGGTATGTGCTTGTTGTTGGGTATTTTACAATGCTCGGTGGAAACGCTGAAATGGAGATAGAACGGCTCAGAGTAGCCGCCAAAAATTTTCCCGAAATGCAGTGCTTTGCAACTCAGCGAACGGTTGAATTTAACGCTTGGGCAAAGTTTGTCGGCGGCGATCTTTTAAGGTGTTACGGCTGGCTTGGAGAAAGCGGCGAGCTTTATATGAACAGCGGCGCGATAACCCCCGAGGAGCAGGAGCTTGGCTTTGACAGCTTCATTCAGACAGACGAGGACGATTGGGATTCGGTCGAGTTCCCCGATGAGGAGTCGGTGACTGATATAGCGGCCGCATGGGGTGTTGACCCGTTGTTTTCGGAAGGAGAATATGAGTGCGGAGTCGGATTTGTCTGCGATATGAACTGATGAGTTTGTCGGAAAACCGTTGCTCTGAAATGTACAGGAAAAACGCCGAGCAATCGGCTTTAACATAACAGGAGGAAAAAAATGGACGAAATACTTGTAAAACAGCTGGAAATCGCGGCTGTGAAAATAAGAATGGGCATTATCGAAGGCGTTCACTCCGCAAAAGCGGGACACCCGGGCGGTTCGCTTTCCTGCGCGGATTTGCTCGCGTATCTTTATATGCACCGCTTGAATGTTGACCCTGCTGACCCGAAAAATCCCACGCGTGACCGCTTGGTGATGTCGAAGGGACACGCCGCGCCCGCGCTTTATGCAACGCTTGCGCTGAGAGGATTTTTCCCGATGGACGAGATGAAGACGTTGAGAAAGAACGGCTCTCGTCTGCAAGGACACCCCGATTCCAAGAAAATCCCCGGCGTTGACTGCAGCACGGGTTCTCTCGGACAGGGAATTTCGGCAGCCTGCGGAATGGCGCTCTCGGGCAAGATTTCCTGCGATAGCTACAAGGTTTACGCAATTCTCGGTGACGGTGAAATCGAGGAGGGAATTGTGTGGGAAGCGGCAATGTTCGCGTCACATTATATGTTGGATAACCTTGTTGCGGTTGTTGACAACAACAATCTTCAGATTGACGGCAAAATAACCGAGGTTATGTCGCCGTACCCGATTGACGAGAAGTTCAAGGCGTTCGGCTGGCACGTTATAAACATCGACGGACACGATTTCAATCAGATGGAAAAAGCGTTCAACGAGGCGGAAAAGGTTGTTCAGAAGCCGACCGTGATTATTATGAAAACAACCAAGGGCAAGGGCGTAGATTATATGGAGGATTCGGTTGATTGGCACGGAAAAGCGCCCGGTGACGAGGATTACGAAAGAGCGATGAAACAGCTCAGAGAACAGCTTGCGGAGCTTGAAGGGAGTGTAAAGTGATGGATAAAAAGGCAACCCGAGAGGGATACGGCGACGGTCTTGTAGCGCTTGCGGAGGTTCGTCCCGATTTGGTGGTTTTGGACGCGGATTTGGCGGCGGCAACCAAGACCTCGATTTTCAAGAAAGCGTACCCCGAAAAGCATTTCGAGTGCGGAATTGCCGAGCAGAATATGATGGGCATTGCCGCGGGAATTGCGTCCACGGGAAAACTCGTTTTTGCAAGCTCTTTTGCGATGTTTGCCACGGGCAGAGCGTTTGAAATCGTGAGAAACGCGATTTGCTATCCCAATCTGAATGTAAAAATCGGCGGCACTCACGGCGGAATTTCTGTCGGCGAGGACGGCGCAACGCACCAGTGCAACGAGGATATCGCGCTTATGCGGGCAATTCCGGGAATGACCGTCATCAATCCTGCGGATTACATTGAGGCAAAGGCGGCTGTTCTGGCGATGGCGGAGCACGTTGGACCGGCTTATCTGCGTTTCGGACGTCTTGCAATTCCGGTTTACAACAGCCCCGATTACAAATTCGAGGTTGGCAAGGGAATTACGCTCAAAGACGGCAAGGACATCACGATTATCGCAACGGGACTTATGGTTGCCGAGGCGATTGAGGCGGGGAAAGCGCTCGCGGAGCAGGGAATTGACGCGCGCGTTATCAACATCCACACGATTAAGCCGATTGACCGCGAGATTATCATAAAGGCGGCGCGCGAAACGGGAAAAATCGTCACGGTCGAGGAGCACAGCGTAATCGGCGGTTTGGGTTCGGCGGTCGGCGATGTTGTGCTTGAGGAGTACCCTGTGCCGGTTGTTAAAATCGGCATTCAGGACGTGTTCGGGCACAGCGGTGCGGCGAAGGACTTGCTTGTTGAGTTCGGACTTACTGCCGATAATATCGTTAAAACAACGAGAGCGTTGCTTGGAAAATAAGATTATCGCGAATAAAGCAATCCCGAGGAACAGCGGTTTCTCGGGATTTTTGTTTTAATTCTCAAAAAAGAAAACATTTGCGGGCGTGCCGTCGCCATAATCGACCTCACGGTTGGGGTAATTCTCGACAACTCTAAATTTCCCGCCCGTATATTCATTTATCACGGTATTCCAAAATTTTACAGACGCAATATTGTGCGGTTGACATTTAAGCTGCCACTTGCCGTGGTGCTTGTCGAGAACCTGAAAAACCGCCTCCCGACCAACTCCGCATAGCCTGTACTTGTGCATTACGAAAAATTCCGAAAGGCAAAAATCCGTCGGTTCTTCGGGCACCTCGGGATAATCGCTCACCATAACCAGTCCGGCGAGCTTCCCATCAACCTTAATCAGGTACGGAAAACGGTTTTCCTCTGTGAAATAGCAGTCCAGCCACTCGTAGTGATACAGCCCGTCATCTTCGACATCGATTTTCACCCACTGCGAAAATTCGTAAAAATACTTCTCAAAAATATTGAACAGCACAGATTTTTCACTCTCGGCTACTTCAATCAACTCAATCATAAGTTCCTCCAATTTAATACAGCAAAGTCACTTTTGACGCGAACATCAAAGGTGACTTTGTTAATTATTGAGAAAAAATCAGGTTTCCGAAACGAGATTTTTGCAGTTTTCATACGTTAAAACGGTAAATTCATCGTAATCATCGGACAGCCTGAACGCGCCCTCGGGCAACTCGCACTCGGTGAAGCGGAGCAACTTTTCCGCGTCAACAGCGGGGCAGGGGAACACAGCCTTGTGCCTGAACAGCGAGATTAAGCCGCTTGACAAGCCGTTTACATTGCCGCAGACGAACATAACGTGGAGTCCCGCTCTCGAGCCTTTGGTCAGCAACTTTTTGAGGTCGGCGGACGCGTCATCGGCGGCCATTGCCGCAAGCAGTATATCACCGCCGAGCACAATCACGAATTTCTTCTCGTTGAGATTTGCCGCAAGCTCACAAATTCGCTTCTCGCCGTCCTCACCCTCGAACACGCTGATACCGTCAAGCGCACCGTTTTCGCAAAGCTCCTTGTAAACGGGGTTGCTCCGTGCCGCCATAACCTCAACGTCAACGTTCTGTTCCTTAAGCGACAAAATTGTTGTTGCAACGGCACTTGCCGCGTATTTTTTCTGCAAAGCGGGAGCGATTGCCAAGATATTTTCACCGAAATCATTGTGAAGAACAACGGGAGAATTTTCGCAAAGTCTGCAAGGCTCACCCATAAACAGCATAATTTCATTCTCGGCGCGTTTTTCGAGCAACTCGCCGCGCGATTTTTCGCGGTCTGCGTAGTCAACCCGACCGGTTCTGTCGGCGAAAAAGGCGTGCTTGTTTACATAGTCGCCGTAGCTTTCGGAATACTCCTCAACGGCGTTAAATTCAGCTTTCTGCGGATTTTCGTTCGGGGTAATTCTCGCAAGATAAAGCTCGGTGTCCTTTTCGGGAACGCACACAAACGCGCAGTTTGCGGGAACTTTTTTGAGCGAGTCAATCTGGTTTTCGTACAACCTTACGCCGTCAAGCAACAACTCCGCATGCAACTCGTTTCCAGCCATAACACCCGCGCAGTGAACGGGCGCATTTCTGAAAACATCGGGCTTTGCGCCGTTTTCAGAGAAGGTTTCGCCGATGAGCACGAGGTTAATTCCGTATTTTCCGCAACAGCCGAGAATTTTCGCAAGCAAGTCGCGCGTGCATCTTCCGAACATTTTCGGAGCGCTGTCGAGGGATTTGAGGAACTCGGGGAAATCGTTGATGAGCGCGATAATTCTCGGCAAATAAACGTTCGCGGGAACTTCGGAATAATCCTTCCAGCCGTTTTCCGTAAACATCAGCGTGCGTGAATTAAGCTCCTCGCCAAGTGTTTCAACGATATCCGCGCAAACGTGCGGATTACCGTCGGCAACCGCATATTTGAGATGCGGACAATTCTCACCGACTTGGTTCAAAAGCTCGGCAGTCCTGTCGAACACCCACAATTCCGCTTCATCGGGGTGCAAGCGGGAGATGGTCTGATTGATAACCTCGCGGATAACCGCAAGCCTGCCGAAATTGTGTTTACCGCAGATATAGGTTGTATTGCCGCTAATATCGAGCGAAATTTCCCTGTTGTCCATATCTCTCCCGACAGCAATTCCCGACAAAGCGCGGCTACCCTTGGGCTTGGAGTTTTCCTTGACCTCGATATTCTCGGCAACCTCGGTTTTCTCAACATTTTGTGCAACGTCCGTCATATCGATATTTTGAACAGGCGTTTCAATAGGCATCTGTTCAACAGGCTCGTCAAGAGAAATATTCTCACGAACAGGCTCTGCAGAAGCGTTTTGTTGAACAGCCTCCTCGTGAACAGGCTCGGTGATTTCGGGTTGAAGCTGAACGGTTTCGCTGATTTCCGAAATGGATTCAAAGGTAATTTCCTTTTCTTCTTGAGGGCGGGGGAGATTGAGAAGAATATGCGGCGGGATATTTTCGTCCGCGCCAAAAGGCAAGCCGTTCGGATTTTCCGAAACATTTGCCGGCTGAGCCACCTCTGTTTTCATGGGAGCAGGCGTTTGGGCGTGAGCTTCGGCAGGGGCTTGCGAATGTGCTTCCGTGTGAGCAGCTTGAGAAGCCTGCTGACGACGCTGTTCAACATAAATTCTGCGAACATCATCGGGAATTTCGGACGGTGCTGAGTACCAGAAAAGGCTCTCGCGCGTTGCCTCAAGCCAGAACGCGCCGTTTCTGCTACGAATGGAAACCGCTTTTTCGCGGACAGTTTTTTCAACTTCGGTCTGCGGCGTGGAATTATTGTGCGTGAGCACCAGCAATACTCCGCTTTTCTCAGCAATTTCGGTTATCTTGAGAGCGGCTTCGGTCATCTCGGTGCCGTAGTTCTCGGGGAAACCGTGCAGAACAATAATTCGTGAAATTTTGCCCGAAACCGGTTGTTGTTCGATTTGCTCCTGCAATTCCAACAGCTTGCTTTGAGCTTCTCCGATGGACTGCGGAACGATGATAAACGGGTTGATACCCTTAGCCATTGTTGACAAAACGCCGAGAACATCGGGGTTGCACTTAATCGGGTCGCAGAAAAAGACATCGGTGAGGTCTTGCCCGAAATACTTGATAAAGTTGAGCAACAGGCGCTGAACTCCGCCGAGAAGGTACGCGTTGTTTCTCTCGTCGAAATCGAGCATAAGCACACTGCCGTTCTGCGTAGAAACACCGAAAGGCGCGCCGATTGTGCGAGCGGCGGAGTTGTACTCACCCTTTGAGAGCGCGGACAGCTCTTGTTCAACCTCCATCGGAACGGTGAGTTTAACTCTGCGCTGACCGATGCTGATTGAACTTTTGTCGAGGAGATTTACGGTACCTTGGCTGTTAAACGCGGACTTGTCAAACGACAACAGCTTGAGATACTGCTTGAAATCTTCCGATTGTATGTAAGCCTTTTCATCGGCATCGTGTTGAATTTTGCGTTTTTCAAGGGCGGCAACATCGCTGTCATACTGGCGTTTTGCCTGAACCTTACTGCCTTCAATGAGCTTTCTTGTGCGCTCGATTTCCGACTCGTAGAACAGCTTCATTCCCGAAGCCTTTGTATAAAGCGATTCGGCATTTGGGTCGTTGTGGGAATCGAGCTTTATTGTCTGGCGAATACTCTCGAGCGCGCCCTCCGAGGTTTCAAAGGGCATCTGCGCTTCTTCGAGGTCTTGGGGCTGAGCGTGGTCGCGGGCGTAGTCCATAAGCTCCTCGACCTTAGCGATTTTTTTGCGATAGTGTTGAAGCTTCTCGCTCAAATCCGAGTCCGAGGAACTGCAATAATCGTTGTACTCCTTGAACGCCGCGTCCATTTCGGCAGAGATATTTTTCTCTTCCTGAGCAAGCTCAGCGAATTTTCCCAGCATTTCATTAACCAAATCAGCCATATTTTTTCTCCTTGTGTGTAAAAAATATTACATAATTATTATACAATAAAAATCCAACATTGTCAATATATTTTATTGTTTTTGTACAAAAAAATGGGACAAAAATCCCCGCCAATAATGACGGGGAACAAATCAATTTACGCCGAGAAATTCCTCGAGTGCAAGACCGCTGTCGTGAACAAGAGTTGCGGTACTTTTGCCGAGATAGCGGACGTGCCACGGCTCGTAGATGTAACCGGTAACGGCTTCCTTTTCCTTCTGGAAGCGGATTATAAAGCCGAATTTGTGGCAGTTTTCCGCAAGCCACTGTCCCTCCTCGGTGTCGCCGTAGCTCTGTTCGAGGGAGGTGATATCGATTGCAAGACCGGTTTGGTGCTCGCTCTCGCCGGGCTTAGCTGACCAGCTGTTTGCTTCTTCCTCACCGTAATTTGCAACATTTCGGTTGTAAATTGCGGTTTGCGTGCGGTAGCTTCTGAAACCTGAAACGATGGACATCGCATAGCCCGAAGCCTCGCGCATTGCACAAAGCGCGTCGTAAGCCTCATCGCGGATAAGCCCCGTACCGGCTTCGTCATCGGTAATCAGTTCCGAGGCGAAATCCGATGGGATAGAGTACTTTTTGTTGACGATAAGCACTCCGCCGACCGTAGTAACACCGTTTTCGGTGACGGGAGCGGGCGGGACAATTTTCGCGGTAACGGAGCCGTTGCACTCGATATCGTCAAACGAATCCACAACGGTAATAGAACCGCTTCCCGAAACTTTGCCGTTTTCGCCGACAATCAGCTTTCCGCCCTTTTCAATAGTCAAATCGCAGTCAAGCTGAGCGTCGCTGTTAAGGATAAGAACGCCGCCCTTTTTGATAATGATTTTACCGCCTTTTTCGGAGGACATTTTTCCGTCAACCGTAAGCTCTCCGCCGTTAACAATATTAACTGTGTCATTCTTGTAAACATCGAATGTATCCGTTGAGGAAATCGAATGTTTCTTTGAAATCGTACCTTCGGACTTTTCGGTTGTAATAGAAGAAATATTCTCGCCACTTGTGTTTCCCGAAGAAGTGCTGATACCGGTTGAGCTGTCAATATTTTTTAGTTGTGTGTCCGTGCAGCCGCAAAGCAAAATTGCCGCCGCAACAATCCCCAAAAATTTTGCGTATTTCATATTTCCCCCGTGTAAGTTTAACCTGTAATTTTTATGTTGCTTTCGATATTCTTGCTGTTCTCAATGCAGTCGTTGCTGAACGTGTAAATCGTGCCGCTTCCCGAAACCTTGCCGTTCTCGCCGATAATCAGCTTGCCGCCTTTCTCGATAGTAAAATCGCAGTCAAGCTGAGCTTCGCTGTTCAGGATAAGAACGCCGCCGTTTTCGATAATGATTTTTCCGCCATTCTCGGAGGTCATTTTACCGTCAACCGTAAGTTCGCCGCCGTTTACAATATAAACCGTGTCATCCTTGTAAACATCAAAAGTATCCGACGCGGAAATCGAATGTTTCTCCGATACCGTATATTCAGCCTGTACTGATGACGAAGAATAAATTACCTCGCCGTTTGAATTATCCGAAGAACTTGTCAGGGAAGTGCTGATATCCGTTGAGCTGTCAATATTTTTGAACTGCTTGCTTGTGCAGCCGCAAAGCAAAATTGCCGCCGCAACAATCCCCAAAAATTTTGTGTATTTCATTTTTCCCCCGTGTAAGATTAACCTGTAATTTTTATGCTGTTTTCGATATTCTTGGTGTCCTCAATGCAGTCGCTGTTGAATATGTAAATCGTGCCGCTTCCGGAAACCTTGCCGTTTTCGCCGACAACCAGCTTTCCGCCTTCTTCAATGTGCATATCGCAGTTAAGCGAGGCTTCGCCGTTGAGGATAAGCGCGCAACCGTTTTCGATAGTGATTTCGCAACCTTCGCGTGCTTCAAACTTTCCTTCAACCGTAAACTCGCCGCCGTTTTTGATATAAAGATGAGTGTGACTGGGAATTTTGAAAGTTTTTTCGGCTGGGTATACTTTTTTCTCTGTAACTGTCATACGACCTGTTGCATTACCGCCGGAAAAATATGTCGTGCCGCCCTCGGGAAGTGAGATATCCAAATCGCTCATAATCGAGGACACAAGCGGGTCAACGCTGGACGAGCTTGTTGAAGTCGAACTGCTTTGACGGGAAGTCGAGGTTGTACCCTCATCGTCCGCGCAGCCGCAGAGCAGAATTGCCGCAAATGCCGCTAAAGCTATGTATTTTTTCATAAAAATCCTCCGTTCTTTTGTTAACCTTATTTTTCTTGGTCAATTCAATTATACCACATTTAGACAAATTTTGCAATACTTAACAGCAAATTTCACAAATTGCCTCGGCGAACAGCTCCGCGTCACGCAAAAGCTCGTCCAGCGTGATAAACTCGTTGTCGCCGTGCATATTGTAGTCGGTATCGCCGCGTTCTGCGCCAAAAGCCACGCCGCCGTTGATGTTGTGGACATAAGTTCCGCCGCCGATTGCCCGACAAAATCCGCGCTCGCCCTCGATTTTCTCGTACACCGACAAAAGCGTCTTGATAAAATCGCTGTTTTCGGGCACAATATGCGGCTCGTCACCCATATACCCGTCAAGCTCCAGCCCGATTTTCCCGAACACCGCGCGCTCCGTGTCAACAACAAACGCGAGATTTTTGCAACAGGGGAAACGCACGTCAACCGTTCCCGAGCAACCGTTTTCGTTGTAATCGAAAATGCTGAAAACCGAAGTAAGCGCGCCGTGCTCGTCCGAGCTTTTGAGAGAGCACGAAGCTCCGTCCGTTTCACCGAACGGAAAAAGCTGTTCAAGTCCCGCGAGAATTGGGTTATCGACAATTTTGTTCAACAGCGAAATCAGCGCCGTAACCGCGTTTACGCCGCTTTCGGGAGTTGACGCATGAGCGGGCTTGCCCTCGCAGGAAATCGCGAGAACATCGCCGTTTTGCGTTATCTTGAACGCCGCGCCGGTTTTATCGCTTGCAATCGCTTGTTCAGCGGTTTCGCGGGAAATTCCGCAAATCTCGCAGAAAGCGCTGTCGGGAACAGCGTTTGGGATTTTGCCGCCGTGAAAGCTCTTCAGCGCACCGCCGAGGAATTTCCCCTTAAACCGCGAGCGCGCCATACCTTTTTCGATGTTGATGACAGGAAAACCCGCGTCCGGCGTGAAAACCATCGGCGGAAATTTGTCGTGCATTTTGTAGATTTCGAGGTCAGCAGAGCCGTTTTCTTCGTTTGTGCCGAAAATCAGCCGCACGCCTTTTTTCAGCGGAAAACCAAGCTCCTTTACGCACTTCAGCGCAAAAAGTGCCGCAACCGCAGGACCTTTGTCATCAATAACGCCGCGCCCGTACAGCACACCGTCCTTGTTGACGAGGGAAAACGGGTTGGTTTTCCAGCCTTTTCCGTCTGCGGGAACAACGTCCAAGTGGCACAAAATCCCCAAATCCGCGGTTTCACCGTATTGCGCGAAGCCGATTGCGTTCTCGTAATTTGTAACGGAAAACCCGAATTTTTCGCAGATTTCGCACATTTTCAGAAGAACGCGCTTCGGTTCAACACCAAACGGCGCGTTCTCCGAGGGTAAGCCCATAACGCTCGGAATTTCCACGAGTTCGCCGAGAACGCGCAGAATTTCGTCCTTTTGGGACTGAATATACTCACGAATTTCACTCATTTTTCATCATCTCAATCATAATATCGGCAACCTTGTACACATCGCCGCAACCTGTTGTTATAACCAAATCGCCGCTCTGCACGTTATCCACAACGTACCGCGCGACCTCCTCAAACGTAGGAAACCACACGCACCCGTCGATTTTCGCCGCCAAATCCTTTGCGTAGATATTGTAGGTGTTTTTCTCGCGGCTGCCCATAATTTCCGTGAGGACAACCTTGTCGGCGATTGAAAGCGCACTTGCAAATTCATCGAGAAGCATAGCGGTTCGCGAATAAGTGAACGGCTGGTGAACAACCCACACGCGCTTGAAACTCATAGTTTTTGCGGTTTTGAGGGTTGCGGCAATCTCGGCGGGGTGGTGACCGTAATCGTCCACAAAAGTCACTCCGTCAATCTCGGCAAGCTGCTCAAATCGCCGCATCGCGCCCTTAAACTGCGCCATTCCGTCCTTTATCGCCTCAATCGGAATTCCCGCCGAATAAGCCGCCGCACACGACGCAACAGCGTTGTAGACATTGTGGATACCGGGTACATTAACCTCGATTTCCGAGAGCAGATTTCCCTTATTCATAAGCGAAAACTTCCACGAGAAATCGGAAATTTGCGTGATTTTTTCGGGGTAAAAGTCGCAGGAATTTGTCTTGCCGAAGGTAACAATTTTCGCGCCCGTGCTGCACTTTTTCACAACCTCCATCGTGTTTTCATCACTGCCGTTTGCCACGATAATATCGGTTGTGAGGTTGCAGAATTTCGTGAAGCTGTCTTTGAGCCGCTCCATTGTCTTGAAATAATCCATATGGTCGCGGTCGATGTTGAGGATAATCGAGATGTTCGGGAAAAGGTGCAAAAACGTGTCCTTAAACTCGCACGCCTCGCAGACCATATACTCGCTTTTTCCCGCTCTGCCGCTTCCGCCGATAGCCTTGAGCTTGCCGCCGATAACCGCTGACGGGTCAACATTTGCCGCAAGCATAATCATCGTCAGCATCGAGGTCGTTGTGGTTTTGCCGTGGGTACCCGAAACGCAGAAAGCCTTGCTGAACTGCTCGGTGACAAGTCCCAGAAGCTCGCTTCTCTCGGCAACATAAACGCCGTTTTTCTGCGCCTCTCTTGCGGCGATAAGCTCGGGATTATCGTCCATAATCGCCGCAGAGTACACGATGCAGTCCGCACCTTCAATATTCTCCGCCGCCTGCCCGAGCGTCACGGGAATACCCATATTTCTGACGGCTTGCAGGGTAGCGGTTTCGTTGTTGTCGGAGCCTGTTAAATAGTACCCTTTTGTGTGTAAAATCTGCGCGAGCGGGTACATACCGCTGCCGCCGATGCCGATAAAATGGATATGTTTTTTACCTTTTAAGAAGTTTTCCAAGCTAACAGCTCCTCCCATAAATTTGGTTTTGATACTAATTTATGAATATTTTGCCGCTTTTATCCCACAATACTTACCGACAAAACATTGTTGGAGGTAACTATGGAGATAAGCGACATTAAAATCAGAAAAACGATGCACGAGGGCAGACTGCGCGCCGTGGTTTCAATCACCATTGACAACGCGATTGCAATTCACGACATCAAGCTCGTTCAAGGCGATGACAGAATGTTTGTGGCAATGCCGTCGCGCCGCGAGGAAAGCGGAACTTTCCGCGACATAATTCACCCGATTTCATCGGATATCCGCGATGAGCTTGAACAGAAAATTCTCTGCGCCTATCACGATTATATGCAGTGATGGAGCAGACAAACCGTTTTTAAAATCGCGATTTGAGTTTTCGCGTCCGCGATTTCGTTTTTCATTATCATTTCTGCCGCTTTTTTAAGCGGTATTTTTTCTGTTTCGAGGAACTCGTCTTCATCGAGCTTTTGTTCGCCGGGGTGAAGCCCGCGCGCGAGGTACATATGAATAATCTCGCTGTCGTAAGCGGGCGTGGGGACAAGATTTCCGAGGTACTCAAAGCTGTCGCAGACGCAACCGGTTTCCTCTTTCAGCTCACGCAGACCGCACTCGCGGTGATTTTCGCCAACCTCGAGTTTTCCCGCGGGAATTTCGAGAAAAACACGCCCGTGCGGATATCTGAACTGCCGAACAAAAATCACGTTTTCGTCCTCGTCAAGCGGCACAACGCAAACCCCGCCGGGGTGCTTGATAACCTCACGGTTGACGATATCGCCGTTTTCAACCTCGGCTTTATCGACAAACAGCTTGACAACCTTTCCGTCATAAATCTGTTCACTGCTGATTGTTTTTTCCTCAAGACGCATAAAAACACCTCGTTATTCGTTATTTTCACCGTTTTGCTTATCGGGAGCTTCTGTTTCAGCCGAAATTTCCCGAGCCTCGTTTTCGTTATCGGGAACTGCGGTTTCAGCCTGAATTTCTCTCGCATCTGTTTCATTATCGGGCAGTCGGAATGCCTTTTTCGGCTGTTCATTCTCGGAAAACTGTTTTGTAACCGCGTCAATATAGGACTTGTGCGCCTTCACGCCGTCAAGCTGATTTTGGTCGTAAAGGTGAGCGTAGGTGAGGACTTTTTGACGCTTGGTAAGCTTTACGATAACCATATAAATCGCAAAGAGCAAAATTCCAGCAACGGTGCAGATAATGCCGATTGTAAGACCGGGCGTTCTGTAAGTGAACGTGATTTCGCAAAGTCCCTCTGGAACGCGGATTCCGCAAAGACCGCCGTTAATCTTGTCAACCTCGGCGGGCTGTCCGTTGATTTGAGCGCTCCAGCCCTTGCAGTAAGGCACGCTGAAGCAGACGAGCTTTTCGCTGTCATAGCGCGTTTTTGCGGTAAAGCCTTCCTTAGTGACGCTGAATTGGATAACGCCGTTCTTGATTTTCTCTTTAGCGTCAATCAAAAACTGATTTTTCGAGTAAACGAAATCGGTTGTGTCCTTGGTTAAGATATCGCCGTATTTCTCGATTTGTTCATCGGTAAGGAACACCGAGCGCACCATCAGCTTGTCCGCAAAATTTGTACCCTTAGCCGATTTTATCGGGAAATAGGTGTCGTAAGCAAAGCCCATCGGGAGCGCGTAATCGGTCTTGTAGATATCGTACTCGCCCTGCGTGTCGAAATACTGATAAATCTCCAAATCCTCAATAGCGTCGGCGCGTTTTGTGCTGTCCATATCGCGCGGAACCATCAGGTATTTTACTCTCGCAAACGCGCGGAACGCGTAGTTTGTATAATCCGGTGCGGAATTAACCGAGCGTTTTAGTCCGAGCATGTCGTACAGTTCAAAGGTTGAGCCGGGGATAATGCTGGTGAAGCTCTTGAGTGAGCTGCTGCCGCAGAACATATTGAAATTGTTGGTTTCGTTCACGCCCTCAATGCGGTAAAAATCGGGGTCATCGATTTCAAATTCCGCCGAAACAACCTGATTAAACCGCCCGATTTCCGGACCGATAAGCCGTCCCACGCCGATAAAATAGTACCCGAGAACCATTGAAGCCGCGACAACCGACGCGGTGAGTGTTTTCGTATAGAATTTCTTGGAGCCGGTTTTTCGCGTCCTGATGAGGAACCAGAGGCAAATCATTGAAGCGACAGCAATGAAAATCTGAACATACACCGTAGCGTCCAGTTTCGCGAGCAATCTCGGCACGATAACCTCGGTTTCGTTGCCATTTGTATCCTTAACCTTTTTAGTGAACGGCGCAAGCAGTGCAAGCACCGACATAACTCCGACAACACCCGCGCAGACCTTATTGCCGAAATTGAGGTCAAAGTCCTCGCGCTCGAGAGCGTAGGCGGTTGCAAGACAACAGATAAGCTCGGGCATATAGAACCAGCGCGTGTAGTAGTTGTCGTTAAACAGGGTAAACGCGGCGTTGAGCCCCGGCACAAACGACATCAGCAGGCATACTCCGAGCAAAACTCTCGCCCAGTGCTTTTTTGCACCCTTGATGAACGCGATAACACCCGCCATTGAGAACAGCGGCAGATAAAGCGCAACGCTTGACCATTTCGCGTTTGCTTCCGTGAACATATTGTTTCGCGCGGCAACCTCCGGCGGGAAGAAAAAGCTCTCCAAAAGCAACCCGTAGCGCTGTTCGTTGGAAAAGAAGAGGTAGTTCCAGTTTGAGAGAACACGCGTTGAGCGCGGCACATCGAGCACCTGAAAAATCGACGGGATAAACAAAATCCCCGCTATAAGCACGCCGATAACGCTCTCCGCGGCAAGCAGGAGAAACTCCTTGATATTCACGCTAAAACGCTTGTCCATCAGCCATCTGATGATGAAATAAATAACTAAAAATACACATTCTCCGATGAAGAAGAAATAGTTTGCAAGGCAGTTTATCGCGACAGTGAGTGCGAAAAGCCCTTTTCGTTTGTTTACAACAAATTCTTCCAGTCCAACCAAGAGAAGTGGGAAATACATAAACGCGTCTTGGAATTGGAAGAAAACGTTGTACAAATTAAAGCTGGAGAACGCGAAAAGCAAGCCGCCGATAAGCGCCGACTGCGGTTTTGTGACAAATCTTCTGATGTAGGTGAACGCAAAAAGCGAAATCAGCGCGAATTTCACGCAGAGCAGGGGTGCCATAAGATACGGCGAGAAGTCCGCGGGAAACAGCGTCATAAACCAAAAGAACGGGCTACCGAGGGTGTAGTAGGTGTAGCTTCCGACAAAATTCGCGCCGAGGTCTGTGCCCCAGTCCCAGCCGAGAGTGCCGTTGTGGACAGCCTCAACGCAGTGCTTGAAAAAGGGAATTTGCTGAGCGTTGTAGTCGCCGTAGAAAATGAAGTAGCCGCCGTCAATGATAACAAACGGCAAAAACAAAACCGCCGCCATTATCAGAGCGTAAAGAAAGGACTTTTGATAATACTTTTTTTCTGATTTATACATTAAATTCTCTCCCAAATTTTGATGAATATTTTACATTTTCTCCGGCGCATCGATTTTGAGCAACGTGAGGACGTTCTTGATAACGGTCTTTGTCGCCTCGCAAAGCGCAAGTCTTGACAGCTTGACGTCATTTTCAGCGTCCTTGATGCCGCAGGAGTCGTAGAACTTGTGGAAAATCTGCGCAAGCTCATAGACATATTTTGTCAGTTTAAACGGAGAGTATTCCTTTGCCGCTTCGTTTATCAGCTCGGGATATTCGGCGATTTTGCGGATAAGCGCCTTTTCCTCGTCAGCCGTGAAAACAAGCGCTTCGCCGTTGTATTTCGCTCCGTCCTCAGCTTGTTTTTCGAGAACGCGGCAAATTCTCGCGTGAGCGTACTGAACGTAGAAAACGGGGTTTTTGGAGCTTTCCTCGACTGCCAAATCCAAATCAAAATCAAGGTGAGTGTTCGCGTCGCGGAGGTTGAAGAAGAAACGCGCGTTGTCAATCGGCACTTCATCGAGGAGAGTTGCCAGCGTAATCGCTTTGCCCGAGCGCTTCGAGAGCTTAATCGGCTTGCCGTCGCTCACGAGCATAACCATCTGGCAGATTACCACGTCAAGGCGCTTCTCGTCAATGCCCATAGCCTGCAGACAAATTCTCATTCTCTTGACGTAGCCGTGGTGGTCTGCGCCGAGAACGTCGATAGCCTTATCGTAGTTTCTGGTGACGAGCTTGTTGTAGTGGTAAGCGATATCGGGGACAATGTAAGTAGGGAAGCCGTTTGAGCGCACCAAAACAAAATCCTGCTCACCGCCGAAATCGGTTGCCTTGAGCCAAAGCGCACCGTCCTTTTCGTAGGTGTGACCGCCCTTTTTGAGGTGGTCGATAACCTCGGAAACTGCGCCGCTGTTGTGGAGAGTGCTTTCCTTGAACCAGTTGTCGTACTTAATGCGATATTTGAGCAAATCTGTTTCGAGAATTTTTTCATTTATAGGGAGCGCGTATTCGACAAGAGCTTTCTTGCGTTCGTCCTCGGACTTCTCGGAGAGAGCTTTCCCGCCGAATTTGTCGTAATAATTCTTCGCGTGGTCGATGATATCAACACCGAGATAAACGTCCTCGGGCATATAGAACGGGTCGTTTTGGTCTGCTTTCTTTTCCTCGGTATCGGAAACAGTTCTCGCGAAAATTTCACGGCAAAGTGCTTCATTATCGGGAATTTCGTTCATCAGAGCTTGTCCTGCGTCCGAGCAAAGCTGTAGATAGCGCAAATCAAGCGATTTTCCGAATTTGGCAACCTGATTTCCCGCGTCGTTTACATAGAACTCACGGTCGGCTTTGTAGCCTGCTTCTTCGAGAAGCGAAGCCAAGCAGTCGCCGATTGCGCCGCCGCGCGCGTTTCCGATGTGCATAGGACCGGTGGGATTTGCGGAAACAAATTCAACGAGGACGCGCTTTCCATTGCCGAGATTTGTTTTTCCGTAATCCGCGCCGAGCGAAATCGTTTCGCTTACAACTTCATCGTACCAGCTGTCGCCGAGGAAAAAGTTGAGAAAACCGGGACCTGCAAGCTCGATTTTCCCGAAAAGCGTGCCCGAAAGGTCGATTTTTTCCTTAATCATCTCGCCGAGCGCGCGGGGGTTTGTTTTGAGAGCTTTCGCAGATACAAGCGCCGCGTTCGCTGAAAAATCGCCGTGCGCGTTGTCGGCGGGCGTGGTCACGGAAAACGCAGGGAGCGGCTCAGCGGGGATTTTTCCCTCGGCAACAAGCGCTCCCAGCGCCTTCATAATTATTTCGGTAATCTCGGATTTTGCTTCTTCAACTGCATTGTAATACATTTTTTATCCTCACTTTACATTTTTACGTTTATCGTTATTTCGTTTTCTGTCATCAGACCGCCGTTTACGTCAATCGTGTATTTCAGATGAATTTTCCCGCCGTTTTCGCTGAGCTCGGGTTTCAGCTCTTCCGTGGTAATCCCGACCATACAGTCGCCGAATTCCGTTCCGTAGTGGCAGAAATGCCGGGTTTTGTTCTCAAAAATAAGGCTGGAAAAGGTTGTTCCGGTACGGGTGAGCGTCATCATCTTGTCGTCGATGCGCATCTGAACGTGACTGCCCTCGTAGCCGGTTGCCTCGCTCTCGTCATAGTCGATGAAGAACGAGCCCTTGTGCAGGCGAAACTCGCCCTTTGTAAACAGCTCCGACTCGTCGGTAAACCCGTCGGCGGTCTGCTTGATGTTTAAAGTTATCGAACAATTATCCAATGTTTTTCTCCGTTTTCCTGTTATTCCATAGCCAGCTGAATGAGCCTGTCGAGCAGTTCGGGATAAGAAATTCCCATATTCTCCATCAGCTTGGGGTACATACTGATAGGCGTGAAGCCGGGGATTGTGTTGATTTCGTTGAGGATAATCTCCTCGTCATTCACGAAAAAGTCAACTCTCGCCATTCCTCCGCACCCGCACGCTTTGTACGCTTTTTTGGCAATTTCACGCAACTTTTCTGTCTGTTCTTCGGAAATCTTCGCGGGGATATCGAGCACGGAAGTACCTTTTTTGTACTTAGCGTCATAATCGTAAAATCCCTCAGCGGGAGTAATCTGACCTGGGATTGACGCGAGAAGGTCGCCGATATTTCCGAGCACCGCGCACTCGACTTCTTTGCCGATGATTTCTTTCTCGACAACAGCTTTCGTGCCGTGAGCAAAAGCCACTTTAAGTCCCGCTTTCAGCTCCTCGGCATTTTCCGCGCGCGAAACGCCAACCGATGAACCCGCGCAGGCAGGCTTTATGTACACGGGATAGCCGAGTTTTTCTTCGACAAGCTCGGTTGACCTCGCCATATCCTCGAGGGAAAGTCGGCAAAGTGTGACATAAGGCGCGGTTTTAATTCCCGCAGCGTCAAGCAGACGGTGAGTAACCGATTTGTCCATACAGTCAGCCGAAGATGTCATATCGCAGCCAACGCAGGGGATACCGCTGAGCTGGCAAAGTCCCTGAATAGAGCCGTCCTCGCCGTTCATACCGTGCAAAACGGGGAAAACCGCGTCAACCTTGCGCAGATACGCCTCATCGTTGCCCATAACGATTAAGCCCTTGTGGAGTGCGTCCGGGCTTAAAACCGCCGTACAGCAGTCGGGGTTGTTCTCCCATTCACCCGTTTTAATATCCTCGTATTCACCGGGATAATACATCCAGTGACCTTTTTTTGTAATTCCAACACAAATTACATCATATTTATCGGCAGGAATATTTGTAAGCACCGAGTACGCCGAAATGAGTGAAATCTCGTGTTCGCTTGATACTCCTCCAAAAAGAACCGCTATTTTCTGTTTAGCCATAATGACCTGCCTTTCTTGTATCTACCGTTAGCCCGCGGGATTTTCCCCGCACAATAACTCAAATTACATTATAACACAAAACGAATGGAATTTCAAGGGGAAAAAGGTCGATTTGATGAAAACGTGTGAAACTTTTTCCAAAAGACAAGCGCTCCCCGAGAAGAGGAGCGCGAATTTTATTCACCGTCGGCAGAAAGCTGGCTTTGGTGTTTTGTGAAGAAGTCAACTCTCGGCTCGAGGAATTTGAGCTTATGGTCTTTGCCGCCCGTGAAATCGGCGAGCGTGTCGAAAATTTTGTCCCAGCTCCAAAAATCATCCCCAAGCTGAAGATATTCGAGAATCATCTCGGTACCCGCGGGAGCCATCGGGTGAAGGAGAACTGCCGCCGTTCTTATCATATGGAACACGTTTATCAGAGCGGCACGGCGAGCTTCGTTGTCATCAGCCTTGTCCGCGTCACTGAGCACCTTTGATGAATATTTCGACATTTTTCTTATATAACTGTCGAGAACGTAGGTTGCCTGATGGAACTCAAAGCGGTACATAAAGCGCTCGTAATCGAGAACAGCCTTCTTCGCTTCGGCAAGAATTTCCTCGGAAACCTCACCCACGGGCATATTTCCGTCAAAGTATTTCTGAACGGTGTAGAAGCAGGTTCTGATAACGCGGTTGAACACGTTCGAGAGCAAAAATCCGTCCTTAACCACGGGGTCGGGGTCATCGGGGTTTGCGTTCGGGTTGTAGGGCTTGGGCATAAAGCTGACGCTGTGCTGTCCCAGACCTAAGCCGAGGAAGTGCATACGAAGCTGTTCGGGAGTGTAGAAATCCAGCAAATCCGCAGCCATAGGCGGCTTGATTGCACCCGAGCTTGACGCTTTTTTGTCGAGGAAGAGAATGTGGTTGTTCGCGCAGAGAATGGGGAGCTGCATTTCGCCGTCTGCGGGGTCAACGGTATTCTCGCCCTTTTGCAGAGCCATAAACATACCCATTTCGGCAACGCCATAGAAATAGATATTGTCCGCGCCGATAAACTGATAAACCTGCGCGTCCTTACTGCACCAAAAATCCTTCCACTCGTCCATACTGCGCCCCTTGACTTCAAGCGCGGCTTTGGTGAACGAAATCGGCGCCCAAAGGCTCTCCGGCCAAACCCAAACGGTGAGCTGCTCCTCGTTTTCGAGGATAGGCGCTTTCACGCCCCACTCGATATTTCCGGTAAGTCTGAACGGAACGAGGGTTTTTCCCGTGCGATAGCGTATGCCGTTCGCCGAGAGAATTTCACACGCCTTGTTCATCTCGTCCAGCTCTTTAAACGCAATCGTGAACGACGGTTTCTTCTTCTCCTCGAGAAACTCGTGCTCGGGCATTTGCGCTTTTACCTTTTCGTACTGTTCAAGCAGCTCGTTTTTGATATGAATAACAGGGTCCGCGAGGAACTCGGAAATGGTGCTTGAAACGAGCTTTCTGACATTTTTCTGCTTGGAGATGTTTGCGGAGTATTCCTTAAGCAATTTGTTGTAGGACGGCAAATCGAAGTACCAGTTCTCAACGTCTTTCATTATGGGAGTTTCGCCGGTGAGGGTACTTTTGGGGTCAATCAGATTTTCGGGCATATACTGGTGACCGAGGTCGCACTCGTCCGCGTAGCCCTTTTCGCTCTGGCAACCGTCAACGGGGCATTTCCCGACAACCTGCCTGCCGTTGAGGAAACAGCCTGCTTTTTCATCGAAAAACTGCTTTGTGACAATCTTTTTGAGGTGACCGTTTTCGTAAAGTCTGCGGATAAACTTGTCCGTAACATCGTCGTGAATTTCGGCAGTTCTGCCAAGCCCCGAAGCACCGAACATATCAAGGCTGATAAGATAATCATCGAGCGTTTTCTTCTGCGCGTCGTGGTTTTCCTTGACGAAATCCTTGATTGTGCCGGTAAAGCCTTTTTCCTCGCAGAGTTTACGATAACTTTCCGCGATAGGCGAGCCGTAGCAGTCGGTTCCCGACACGAAAATAACGTTTTCCGCGCCTATTCTGTCGCGGAGAAATCTCGCATAGCAGTCCGCGAAAACGAACACGCCGCCGATGTGCCCGAAGTGGAGCTTTTTGTTGCCGTAGGGCATACCGCCCGTGATAATCGCTCTTTTGGGGAACTCGGGCCGCGGAATTTCGTGAAATTCCTTTTTGTTGTCAGACATCTTCAATCGTTCCTTTCTGTTCTATATCTGTATCTGCAAAGTCGAAGTCAATAAAACCGCCGTTTACGTTGACCGACTCGCATTTTATTCTGATTTTATCGCCAACCGTGTACAATTTTCCGTTCGGTGCGCCCGTCAAAATAACGCCGTGCGCAACGTCATAATCGCCCATAGGAAGCTTTGTCACGGAAATCATACCCTCAACCGTGTTTTCAAGGCAAACGAAAATACCGCTCGGAGAAACGCCCGAGATAATTCCGTCAAATTCCTCACCGATATGCTTTTTCATATATTCAGCCATATAGAAATTCTCGCACTCGCGCTCGCATTTTACGGCGGAAAGCTCGGTTACGCTTGCCTGCTGAGCGTTCTCGAAAGCGAATTTCTGGTACTTTTTGACCATTTTTTCGTTGGAGAGCGCATAGACGTAATCGGTGAGAATGCGGTGAATTGACAGGTCGGCAAGTCTGCGGATAGGGGAGGTGAAGTGCGCGTATTCCGGCATAACCAAGCCATAGTGACCGAGCGGCTGGTCGGAATATTTCGCCTTCATCATTGTCCGCAAAACGATTTTGTTGATGACGGAGTACTTCTCGGTACCCTTTGCGTCACGGAGAACCTTTGCCAAATCCGCCGCCGTTGACTTTTCGTTTATGCCCTCGGGATTTACGCCGAGCGCAGTCAGGGTATCGCCGAGCGTGAGGAGCTTTTCCTCGGCGGGCGGCTCGTGGACGCGGTAAACGAACGGAAATTCTTCCTTCATCGCGAGAGAAGCCGCCGCGTTGTTCGCCATAAGCATAAATTCCTCGATAACCTTTTCCGCAGTTCCGCGCTCACGCGGCTTTACGTCAACGCAAACGCCGTTTTCATCGGTAATTATTTTCGCTTCAACGGTATCGATTTCGGGAGCACCACGGTTTACGCGATTTTTCTCGAGAGTTGCCGCAAGCTCAACCATAATTGGAATTCTGTCGATAACCCGCGCGTATTTCTCCTTAATCTGCTCGTCTGCCGTACCGTCAATAATCTTGTTAACCTCGGAATACACGCCCTTAACGCGGCTTCTGATAACGGTTTTCTCGAAGCGGAACGAGTTGATTTTGCCGTTTTCGGAAACGTCCATCAGGCAGGAAAAAGCAAGACGGTCAACGTTGGGGTTGAGGGAGCAAATGCCGTTGGAAAGCTCTCTCGGGAGCATCGGAACAACTTGGTCTGCGTAGTAAATCGAAGTGCCGCGGTAAAACGCCTCTTTGTCGATAGCCGTGCCTTTTTTCACATAGTGCGAAACGTCCGCGATGTGAACGCCTAGCTTGTAGCCGTTTTCGGTGCGGGAAATAGAAATCGCGTCGTCGATATCCTTGGTATCTGCGCCGTCAATGGTGAAAATCGGCTCGCCGCGTAAATCAAGTCTGCGGGTGATTTCGTCCTCGTCGGGTTCGTCGATATCGAGCTTCTGCGCCTCCGCGAGAACCTCGTCGGGGAACTCGGTGTGAAGCCCGTTCACGAGCATATAAGCCTCGGCACAAGCCTTGGCGTTATCGGAAGAACCGAAGCTGTCCTCGATGCAAACGGTGTGCTCGTAGTGATGAGCGCCGCGCTTTTTAATCGAGAACGCAACCTTGTCGCCGACCTTGAGCGGCTTTGAACCGGCTTTTGCGATAAAGAGCGGCTCAGCGCACATTTTGTCGGGGAGAACCATCAGCCGATTACCCTCGGCAACGATAATTCCCGTCTGAAGCGCGCGGCTTTCCTCGAGCACCGCGAGCACAACCGCTTCGGCAGACCTGTCCTCGAAAGCCTCGGCAGTTTTCATGGCCAGCACAACATCGCCGGGAATAGCGCCGCGCAAATCCTTGCCGCGAACGAAAAATTCCTCGAAAAGCTCATCGCTGTCGCGGGTGATAAAGCCGGATTTCGGGTTAATTCTGTTAACTCTCGCCGTGAAATAGCGCTCGAAATCCTTGATTTTCCAAACGCCTTTTTTGTTGGACAAATCGCCGTATTTTTTCATCTCCGAAAGCGCCTGTTCGAGCTTTTTGGCATTTTTCTTGGTAATTCCGAGCTTTTTCACAAGCTCTTTTTCGGAAAGACCGTTTTCGTGTTCGTAGAGCGCCTTCAAAACGCTTATTTTAAGACTGTTCATAGAAATTCCTCTTTTGCTTGAAAAAAACAGACAGACGCAAAGCCTGTCTGCTTATTTTTATTGAGCCGACGAGCTTTCGGCGGAACTCTCCGCTGAACTTTCTGTCGAGCTTTCCGATGAGCTACTCTCCGATGAACTGCTTCCCGATGAAGCGGAAGAGCTATCGGAAGAAACCTCGCTTACAACGGAAGACTCGCTGGTTGTGTCATCTTTTTTCGAACCGCCCCAGTAAACGTTGATGACGTTAACGGCAATTGCCAGCACAAAGAAAATGATTGCCGCAACAACGGTTGCCTTGTTAAGCATAGCCTCCTTGGTTCTGCCGGCATTTTTCTGATAGAAGCTGTCGGACGAAGAACCCGAAATTGTCTGGGACATCTGCGTCTTTGTGTCCTTTACGAGAACTACAACAACTATAAAAATGCAGGCGATAATCAATACAATCGCGCTAATTACTTCAAAAATGCTCATTTTTATGAACTTCCTCCAAAATGTATAATAATGCAATACTTTGTAATTATACCATACAATTGCAGAAATTTCAAGTATTTTTTTAGGAAATTTCAAAAAAATTGTTTATCGAAAACAGTTTTGTGTAAAAACTTAATGTATTGACATTTTGCAAAAAGTGTGGTAAAATATATTATGAATGTTTATGTGAATTTTTGGAAAAAGCGGGGTACGGTATGGTTAAGGCGGTAATCTTTGATATGGACGGACTTCTTCTTGATACCGAAAAGCTGCTGGTGCGGTTCTGGCAGGAGGCGGCTCGGGAAGCGGGCTTTCCGATGACGCGGGAAATCGCGCTGAATATCCGTTCGATGCACCGAAGCTTTGCTATACCTTATTTAAAGAGTGTTCTCGGGGAAGATTTTGATTATCTGAAAATCCGTTCAAGGCGAATGGAATTGATGAATGAACACCTTGCGAAACACGGACTTGAGTTGAAAAAAGGAGCAAAAGAGCTTCTTACATATCTGAATGAGAACAAAATTCCCGCGGCGGTTGCCACGGCAACCGATTACGAGCGCGCCGAAAAATACCTGAAAGAAACAGAAATTTTTGGTTATTTTGACAAAATTATTTGTGCGACAATGGTAAAAGTGGGCAAACCACAGCCCGACATCTACATTTACGCCGCGAGTGAGCTTGGGCTTGAACCGGCGGAGTGCGCGGCGCTTGAGGACTCGCCAAACGGTGTAAAATCCGCGGCATCGGCGGGTTGCAAGACGATAATGGTTCCCGACCTCACCGAGCCTGAAGAGGAGCTTTTACGCATTATTGCGGCAAAGGCAGGCTCGTTGGACGAGGTAATTGAGATAATTGGAAAAATATGACATTAGACAGCATTTTGAAAGGCAGGTGTTTTTATGGCTGAAAACGTGAATAATAACAGCGAAAACGCAAATAACGACGGAACTGCCGAGAAAAAAGAGGTAACCGCTGTTGTGGACTGCCGAATTGACTTGACCGTGGACTCCGGCGGAAAAAGCGTAAACCTCACCGTTCACCCGCCCATTAACGGCGGAAAAGAGCCAACTGTTCAGATGGTTAAGGAAGAGCTGAAAAAGAAAAACATTGTTTTTGGTGTTGACGAGAAGACTATAAAGAAAGTTGTTGAGGAGCGGCTTTACGGAGTACCGACAAATATTGCCGACTACAAATCCCCGAAAAAAGGCGCGAACGGCTACATCAGCTTCCGCTTTGATAAGGAACACAAGCTGAAGCCTGTTCAGGACGAGTTTGGCATTGCCGATTACCGCGAGCTGAATTCAATCGTTCCCATTCGCAAAAACGAGGTTGTTGCCGATATCGTTCAGCCCGAGGAGGGAACGCCCGGCAAGAATGTTTTCGGACAGGATATTCCCGGCGAACCCGGTGTTCCCGCGAAAATTTCTCTCGGCAGAAACACGCTCGTTACAACTGACGGCAAGAATATCGTTTCGGCGTGTGACGGGCATATTGTGTTCGCGGGCGGCTGTTTTCACGTTGAACAGGCGGTTACGATAAAGACCGACCTCGACATATCCGTTGGTAATATCAGCTTTTTCGGCGATGTTCATATCAAGGGTAACGTTATGGAAGGATTTTCCATAAACGCAGGCAAAAACGTGAAAATCGACGGCAGTGTTTTCGGAGGCGAAATCAGTGCGGGCGGTAATCTTTCGGTTGTCGGCGGGTGCATTAACTCAAAGGTCAACTGCAACGGTGACGCGGATATAGGATTTTGCGAGAACTCGGAGATTTTTGTCAAGGGCGATATTTCGTCCAAGCAGTTCGCGTTCTGCAATGTTTTCTGCTACGGAAAGCTCACGGCAAAAGGTCCTCGCGGTGTTATCTCAGGCGGGAAAATCACGTCAATGCACGACATAACCGCCGGCACAATCGGCTCGGAAAAGTACACGCCGACCGAGGTGAATATCGGTGACGGCTCGGTGCTTTTTGCGAGAAAACGCGAAGCGGAGTCGGATTTGAACGAGGCTTCGCGCATTTACGACCTCTCGATAAAAAACCTCGCGTTCCTCAAGAACCGAAAGAGCGCGCAGGGCGGCGTGCTGAATGACGAACAGCAACGTCAGCAACGTATTGAAATGCAGAACAAGCTGTTTTACGCGTTGAGAAAAACGGAGCTTCAGGAACTGATAGCAAAGCTTGACGAGGACATCAAGGACAGGGACAACCTGAGCGCCGTGTGCAACGGAATTATTTATCCGGGCGTTAAGTTTTGCATAAACTTCCTCACGCTTGATGTCACCGAAGCGGCGAAGCATTCCCGAGTGACGATTGTAAACGATGTTTTGACTATTTTGCCGATGTAAATTTGCTTTGCATTAAGAAAAACGAAATATTTCGGCAGTTGTTTTTCATACGATAATACAAAATTTGAAAATGCGGATAGAAAAACATTTCAGCTGGGAGAACAAATGAAGAGTAATATTTTGATAATTATTGCCGTAGTTTTGGCGGCGCTTGGCGTTATCACTTTGGTGATAATAATCAGCCAGCCGTCCGACAGCGGCACGCCTTCCGGTTTTCATAACTCAACGGACAGCATAAGCGTGCCTTATGACAGCGACAATTCACACAATCCCTCCGACAACAGTTCAAATCACCGCCCCGGCGACGGTCACAGCAGTGAGGTTGCGAAAAATATAGTTTCGATGGCGTACTCGCTGATAAACACGCCGTATGTTGAAAACGGCGCGTCACCCGACGGCTTCGACAACTCGGGCTTTATCTATTACGTTATGCGGAAAAACGGCTTCCTTACTTGTCCGAGAGGTACAATCGCGCAGTCCGAGTGGGGAGCTAGGCAGACCTATGAAAATCTTGCGGCGGGGGATTTGGTGTTCTTCTCCGATGACGGGCAAAGCGATGTAAGCTTCGGCGGAATTTACGTTGGAAACGGCGAGATGATTGCTTGTATAACGCACGATGGTGAAACCAAGGTCTGGAGCGTTGATATTACTACAGATTATTACCGAAGAAATTTTGTTCGGGGAATTGCCATAAGCTGAGAAATGAGTTCTCAGGTTTTTTGAAAGGATTTTGAAAATGAAAACGGTTATCATCGACAACAGCCTTTGCACAAACGCTATTTTCGACAACGCAAGCGCCGGCGATATCTGCAATTATATCGAAATGCTTGCGGCGGCGGGCGTGAAATATGTGGAGCTGGATTTCCGCACCGTTATGAAGCTGCGCGAACTGCCGAAGGGCGTGGGGTATATTTTTCGGCTGGTTGACCCGATGTTTATGCGGCTGACGGAGGTTTTTGACTTTGATTATGTGCTGATTTCATTTCCCGATTTAAAGAAGAAAATTTCGACAAAAATCCCGCTTATGCTGGAGCTACCCGTGATGGATAGCCTGCCGGGACGCGCGGTTCGGTTCGCGCAGGCGCAGGTTGACGGGGAAATCGCGCTGGTGCGGCTTTGCGGGAGCTATGATTTGTTCACGCCCGCAGAAGCGTCGGCTTATGTGATGCGGGTGAAGAATGATGTAACCGTGCCGGTTGATTTTTGCCCGATGAACGCGAAAAAAACCGCCGTGGATTGCGCGGTGAGGTTCGCTTTTGCAAGCGCGGACAGCGTGACGCTCTCGATGGGTTCAAACGGGAAATTTGCGTCTTTCGAGGACTTTGTGTTCACGCTGATGTCGATATACGACACAATTCCGTCCGAGTTGAACGCGGGCGCGATGTGCCGAGCGTCTATTTATAATAAGTATATCTTCAAGAATTCCCGCAAGGACAGCGTTCTTCAGCTTATGGAAATTCTTGACAACGACATAAGAATGTTGACAAACGGCGACACGGGCAAAAGGGTGCAGACGAGGGTTCGCCTGAAGGACGCGCAGTTTATGCGGCAGACTTATGTTTCGGCGGTTGAGAAGATGATGAAAAACGAGGAGCTTACCGAGGATATTTTTGACGAGCTGTTGAGAGCGGTCAAGAGCACGGGTGCTAGAGTTTTCGCCGATGATATTCTCGCCGACAAGCATAAGGGATTGCTGAATTAAATGGTAAAATTTAGGAGATTTTTATGATAAGGCTGATAGCTTCGGATATGGATGGGACGCTTCTCGACAACGAAAAGCGGCTTCCCGAGGACTTTTTTCCCGTTCTTGACGAGCTGATTGAGAAAAATATCACGTTCACCGTGGCAAGCGGTCGGACCTACAGTGCGCTCGAGCACCTGTTTCCCGAGGAATACCGCGACAAGCTCTCGTTTATCTGCGACAACGGCGCGTGTACCGTCTTAAACGGCAAGTTCACAAACGTTTTCCCGCTGGAGCGCGATGTGTACGAAAGGCTGGTTTCGGTCTGCGCGAAAACGGGGGATTTTATTCTCGTGGTGTGTGCGCAAAGCGGTGTTTATCACCTCGATTTGGGCGAGGAGTTCTCGAACGAGGTCGGGAGATTTTACAAATTCCACACGCCCGTCACGGATTTTCTTGACGTTAAGGACACGATTTACAAGATTGCCGTGTGTGATAAAAAGGGCACGCTTCACCACGGAAAGCCGTTTCTCGAGGGAATTTTCGGCGATGAGCTGAACGTTCAGGCGTCGGGGGAAATCTGGATGGACGTTATGGCGGGCGGCGTGAGCAAGGGAACAGCCCTTCGAGCGCTTCAGAAAACGCTTGGCGTGACGCGTGAGGAAACAATGGCGTTCGGGGATTATTTCAATGATGTGGATATGCTGGCGGCGGCTGATTTCAGCTTTTGTATGGAAAACGGTCACGAGGACGTGAAAAAGCTCTGCCGCTTTATTGCTCCCGACAACAACAGCGGCGGCGTGACGCGCTGTATAAAGAAATACGCGCTTTAAGGAGAGCGCTTTTTGACCTATGAGTGTTGCAAACATAATAGTAATAGTGGCAATGATAATGTTCTCGGCGTTTTTTTCTGCGTCGGAAACGGCAATTTCGAGCGTTAACCGAATTCGCCTGAAAAATATGGCGGACAACGGTCACCGCGGCGCGGCGAGGGCACTCCGAATACTCGGAAAATACGACAAGGCGCTTACGACAATTCTCATCGGCAACAATATCGTGAACATCGCCTGCTCGTCTATCGCGACAATCGTGTGTATAGCGCTTGTTGGCGAGAAGTACGGCTCGTTGGTTTCGACGATTGCGACAACGGTTGTCGTGCTGATTTTCGGCGAGGTTATGCCGAAAAGCATTGCCAAAGACCACGCCGAGGGCGTTTGCATCGGGGTTTCCGCGATAATTTCGTTTTTGATGATAATTTTCACGCCGTTTTCTGCGCTGTTTATTTTGTTGAAAAAAGGCGTGGCAAAGCTGTTTCGGAGCAAAAAGTCCGTTAGCGTAACCGAGGAGGAGCTTATCGCAATCATCGATGAAATCGAGGACGAGGGCGTTCTCGAGCAACAGGAGAGCAATCTTGTACGGTCGGCTTTGCTGTTCGATGAAACAACGGTTGACGAGATTATCACGCCGCGCGTGCGGATAGTTGCCGCTGAGGTGAACGAGAATGCAACCGATGTCTGCAAAAAGTTTTTGAGTGAGCAGTATTCAAGAATGCCGGTTTACGAAAAAACGCTGGACAATATAATAGGTGTAATCAATCAGAAGGATTTTCTCAAGGAGTACGTTGAAAAGCGCGACAAGCTGATGGTGCGCGATGTTGTTCAGGAAACGGTTTATTTCCCGCACATGCTGAAAATTTCCGAGGTTCTGCGGACAATGCAGAAGAAAAAGTGTCACATGTGCGTGGTGCTCGACCAACACGGCGGCACGCTCGGAATTGTCACGATGGAGGACTTGCTTGAGGAGCTTGTCGGTGAAATCTGGGACGAGAGCGACGAGGTTAAAAGCCCGATAACTGCGGTTTCGGACGGCGTTTACGAGGCTTACGGCGAGGTGTCGCTGGGCAGTCTGCGCAGGTATTTCGCGGACAGGGAAATCGAGGTTGAAATCGACAGCGAAGCGCACACGGTTGCCGGCTGGGTGCTGGAGCTGTTCGGCAGTATCCCGAAAAACGGCGATACAACAAGCTCCGATGGGTTTAAGGTGACGGTGCTGGAAACGGCGGAGCTGAGGATAAACAAGGTGAGAATTGAGCTGATTTCCGACGAGGTGAAGGATTGAGACCATTTTATATCGTTCTGATAATCCTGTCGGGCGTGTACCTTCTCGCGCACATTATGGCGAAGGTGTTTTTCGGAAAAACACTTTTCCCCGACACGAGCGAGCTTTTCACGGACAAAAAGGAGAAAAATCTCTGGCAGACGGTTTTCCCGAAGAATATGCTTCGGCTGGTAATTTTGGTTTTTACCGGCTCGCTGAGCGGCTTGTTTATGGACTTGGCGGGAATGACGGGCTGGATTTCGCTTTTATTTGCACCCGTTGCGGGAATTTTCTTTAACTTTTTAATAAGTATGGTTTTTTCGCCGATTTATCTTAAATTCCACAAAAGCGCCGAGCCAAATGACGAGGAGCTTTGTGAGTTGACGGGAAAGGTTCTCGAGGACATTGAAACGGACGGCTTCGGGGTAATCGAGGTGCGGCACGGCTCGAGAAATTACATTTTCCGCGCGGTTTCCGCTAACGGAAGATTTATTCCCGCGGGCGAGAAAATCGTGGTGATTTACGCGCAGGACGCGTGCTGTTTTGTCGAGAGCGAGGAGCATTTGTGCGATATTTTGTTCGAGGATAACGGCGAGGGAGAAGCGGAAGTTGCCGAGGAAAATGCCGAAATCGATGAACAAAATGCCGAAAATACCGAGAAAATCGAGTTTTTTTCGGAGAAAGATAAAAAAAATTGAAAAAATACAAAAAAGTGCTTGACAAAAATATTACAATGTGTTATAATGAGTATACCTCGAATGGGGTATATTTTTTTGTGCGTTTTTAAAAACGCGGTAAACCCCAAGTACCGCCGCAAAGGGTAGCGGTTTATGAGGGAGGCAATATGAAAACAGGAGGTGCCGAAAGTGAGAGTAAAAATTACATTGGCGTGTTCGGAGTGCAAGCAACGCAACTACAACTCTATGAAGAACAAGAAGAACGACCCCGACAGACTTGAAATGAACAAGTACTGCAGATTCTGCAAGAAACACACTCTTCACAAGGAAACAAAGTAAACACGGGAGGAATTCAAATTATGGCTAAAGATTTGGAGCTTGAAAAGAGCTCTCCCGAGAGTGAAGAGGCAAAGGACAAGTTGAAGAAAGACGACGAAAAGTCCAAGAAGACCGATAAGGGAGCAAAATCCGATAAGGCTGACAAAAAAGACAAGGATAAGGATAAGAAAGCGGCTAAGGGAAAGAAGCCCAAGAAGGGTCCGATTAAGTACTTGAAGGACGCAAAATCCGAGTTCAAGAAGGTTGTCTGGCCGACACCCAAGGAAACAACCCGCAATACAATTGTTGTTATTGTGGTATGCTTGCTTGCAGGTTTGTTTGTTTTCGGACTGGATTCGCTGTTTGGTCTTTTGAACAATTTGCTGTTCAAGTGATTTACGGGGGTAAATATGGCTGACTCAGAAGCAAAATGGTATATTCTTCACACCTATTCGGGTTATGAGAATAAGGTAGCTGCGGATATTATGAAGGTCGTTGAGAACAGAAATATCCGTCATCTAATCGAGGACGTTATGGTGCCGACCGTGACCAAAACCATTGAAAAGGACAACGGAAAGGTTGTTGAGGTTGAGGAAAAGGTTTATCCGGGATACGTTTTCGTGAAAATGGTGGAAACCAACGATTCGTGGTACATCTGCAGAAATACCAGAGGAGTCACGGGCTTCGTAGGCCCCGAAAGTAAGCCTACTCCGCTCAGCGAGGCTGAGGTCAGGAATCTTGAGCAGGGCAGAAAAGAAACTGCCGTGTCCTTTGAAAAGGGCGATAAGGTTGTTATCAAGCAGGGCGTGCTCGAGGGCTTTGAGGGTACCGTTTCCGAGGTTGACGAGGAAAAGAACACCGTTGTGGTGGACGTTTACAATATGTTCGGAGAGGTTACGCCTACTACGCTTGAAATTACCGCTATCAAGAAAATTTAATTGTTTTTCAAAAAGTTTGGAGGAAAAAAGCTATGGCACAGAAGGTTGTTGGATTTATTAAATTGCAGATTCCCGCCGGCAAAGCTACACCGGCTCCGCCTGTTGGACCGGCTCTCGGTCAGCACGGCGTAAATATTATGGCGTTTACGAAGGAGTTCAACGAGCGCACCAAGGATAAGGCTGGACTTATAATCCCCGTTGTTATCACGGTTTACGCTGACAGAAGCTTCACGTTTATCACCAAGACTCCCCCCGCTTCGGTTCTTATCAAGAAGGCTTGCAAGATTGAAAGCGGCTCGGGCGTTCCGAATAAGACAAAGGTTGCAAAGATTACCAAGGCTCAGCTCAAGGAAATCGCAGAAACCAAGATGCCCGACCTTAACGCGGCTAACATCGATACTGCAATGTCTATGATTGCAGGTACCTGCCGTTCGATGGGCGTAGAAGTTGCAGACTGAATTTAACGTGGGAGGATTTTTTCCGTCAGCGCGGACTTAATGTCCGCCGTACCACAAGGAGGATATATTGATGAAACACGGTAAGAAATATAACGAAAGCGCAAAGCTGATTGAAAGTGCAAAGCTGTACGAGAGCGGCGAGGCTCTTGACATCGTTTGCAAGACCGCTAAGGCAAAGTTCGACGAAACCGTTGAGCTTCACGTTCGCCTCGGCGTTGACTCCCGCCACGCTGACCAGCAGGTTCGCGGCGCGGTTGTTCTTCCTAACGGAACAGGTAAGACTATCAGAACTCTCGTTTTCTGCAAGCCTGAGAAGGAAAATGACGCAAAGGCTGCGGGCGCTGATTACATCGCTGATAACGAGACAATCACCAAGATTCAGAACGGCTGGATGGACTTCGAGGTTGTTATCGCAACTCCCGATATGATGGGCGTTGTTGGTCGTCTGGGTAAGGTCCTCGGTCCGAGAGGTCTTATGCCTAACCCCAAGGCGGGTACTGTTACCCCCGATGTTGCCAAGGCTGTTACCGAGGCTAAGGCAGGTAAGATTGAGTATCGTCTTGATAAGTCGAACATCATTCACTGCCCCATCGGAAAGGCTTCCTTCGGCGTTGAAAAGCTGGAGGAGAACTTCAACGCGCTGATGGAAGCGGTTGCTAAGGCTAAGCCTGCCGCTGCCAAGGGTACCTATATCAAGAGCTGCACGGTTTCTTCGACTATGGGTCCCGGCGTCAAGGTTAACACCTTGCGTTTCGGCGTGTAAGCGCACTACTATGCAATAAATTCGACCGCCCGGAGAAATTCGGGCGGCGGTTTTTATAAAAGGAGGCAGAACGTTTGGGATTTGCAAAGGGTTTTAATCAGGTAGAAGCGGCGGCTGAAAGAGCGGTTCGAGGTATTGTCGAGGAGCACGGTTTTTCGCTCTGGGACGTGGTTTTCGTGAAAGAGGGCGCTGCGTGGTATCTGAGAATTTTAATCGACAAGCCGCAGGGCGTTTCAATCGACGACTGTACCTCGATTGACGGTGAAATAAACGCCGTGATTGACAAACAGCCGTTTATTGACAAAATCGATTATCTGGAAATAGGCTCGGCTGGGCTTGAACGCACAATTCGCCGTGAGGAACAGATAAAATCCTCGCTCGGCAGGAAAATTACGCTCAAAACCTACAAGCTCTGCGAGGGGCTTCCGGAGAAAACGGTTAAGTGTGTGCTGGACGATTTCGATGGTGAAAACGTTCTGGTTTCGGGTGAGTTTGGAAACGCTAAAGTCGCTCTGACAGCGGTTTCGGCGATGAATTATGATGATTTTGATGATTTTAATGAACTAATGGAGGTATAAGGGAAAATGGCTAGAAGAAAGACAGTTAAAGGGGAAGACTACGGAGATATTTACGAAAATCTCGCTCTGCTTGCGGAGGAAAAGGGTATCTCAAGCGAAATTTTGGCGGAAAAAATCAAGTACGCTATCGAAAAGAGCTTGAAATCCAATCTTCACTTCGACGATGACGAGGAGGATTTCGTTAAAGTTGATATCGATATCGAGAAGAAAATTTTCGATGTAAGCATTATGAAAGAGGTAATCGAGGTTGTCGATACGCTCTACGAGCCGGAGAAGGAAATCGTGCTCGAGGAAGCGAGAAAGATTGACCCGACGCTCGAGGTTGGCGACAGAGTTAGATGTCCGATTGACACGAAGCTGTTCAAGAGAATTGCCGCGAAGAACGCGAAAGACTTGATTAAGCAGGGATTCTCGAACGCGGAAAGACAGCATTTGAGCGAGATTTGGGGCGAGTACGAGAACGAGGCTGTTTCGGCAACTGTTGAAACAATCGAGCCGAAAACGCTTCACGCAACGCTTAAAATCGGCGGAAACGAGGTTATGCTTCCGCGCAACGAGCAAATTCCCGGTGAAACTCTTGAAGTGGGACAGGTTGTCCGCGTGTATATTTCGGGCGTTTCAAAGGAATATAAGGAAGGCGACAAAAATCAGTACCTCAAGGTTTCGAGAACCGACAAGTGGCTGATAAAGCGCTTGTTTGAGCTGGAGTGCCCTGAGATTTACGACGGAACGGTTGAAATCAAGGCTGTAAGCCGCGCTCCCGGAAGCAGAAGCAAAATCGCCGTTATCAGCAACGACCCGAATGTTGACGCTGTCGGCGCCTGTATCGGTCCGCAGAAGAGCCGTATCAACGCGGTTACAAAGGAAGTCAAGGGCGAGAAGGTTGACGTGGTTTTGTACAGCGATGACCCCGAGGAGTTTATAAAGCAGGCGCTCAAGCCCGCAGAGGTGCTCAAGGTTGTTATCACAAACCCGAATCCCGATAAGCGCGCTTGCAAGGTTGTTGTTCCCGACAATCAGCTCTCTTTGGCAATCGGCAACAAAGGTCAAAACGCTTGGCTTGCGGCAAAGCTTACCGGCTATAAGGTTGACATCAAGGCGGAAAGCGCGGTTCGTCCCGAGGATTTTGAGGTAGTGCCGCTTGAGGTCAAGCCCGAGGAAACGGCTGAAGCCGAGGAGGTTGCCAATACCGAAACCGCCGAGGCTTCAAAGGAGTGACGGTATGCCCGAAAAGAAAATTCCGCTTCGCAAGTGCATTTCCTGCGGTGAGATGATAGGAAAAAAAGGTGCTTTGCGGGTGGTAAGGGACAAGGACGGTGCGGTTTCGCTTGACGAAACAGGAAAAAAAGCCGGCAGAGGCGCATATATATGCCGCGACATAAAATGTTTTGAGGCGGCGAAAAAAGGCAAAAAGCTCGAACGCGCACTTAAATGCCGCGTTCCCGATGAAATCTACGACAATATTGAAAAGGAGCTGACGTCGGATAAATAACACGCTGAGTACCGTTTGTCTTTGCAGAAGAGCGGGAAAGCTCGAAATCGGTTTTGACGCGGTTTGCGCCGAGATTACGGGGAAGAGCTTTGGCGGCGCGTTGCTTGCCGCAGATGTTTCCGCCAAAACGGAAAAGGAAATCCGATTTCTCTGCGAAAAACACAAACGTGAGGTTCTGAAAACCGATTTTACAATGGACGATGCGAAAAACGCCGTCGGCAAACGCGCGGGAGTTTTCTTCATCACAGATGAGGGGCTTTTCGGCGCGGTTAAACGGACGCTGGTGTCCGATTAAACATAGTGTTTCAAAAAATGAATAGTCTGGAGGAATTTTACATTGCCAAGTAAACAGATAAAATACAAGGTTCAAGATGTTGCGAAGGATTTGGGGCTGGATAAAGCAGAGCTTATCGAGTTGCTCGATAAGGTTTTTCCGCTTGAAAATCCGAGAAAATCCACTGCCGCTATCACTGCGGACGAGGTCGGGTATATTCTCGAAAAATATTCCCGTGAGAACGAGGTAAGCGATATCGTCAAGGCTTTCGCTTCGACAAAGGATATCAAAACCGAGAAGCCCTACGAGAGCGCGAAAAAGGCGGCTCCGAAGAAAAAGGCTCCCAAAAAGGAAGAAACCGAGGTTGTCGAAAAGCCGGTTGAAAAGGTTACCGAAAAGGCTGTTGAAAAGGTTGCTGAGAAACCTGCGGAGAAGCCTGTTGAAAAGGCTGAGTCTGAGAAGAAGCCTGTTAAAAAGGAAAAAGCTGAGGAAAAACCCGTTGAGGCGGTTAAGCCGGAGGTTGCTCCCGTGAAGGAAGCGGTTAAGGAAACGGCAAAAGAAACAGTGAAGGAAACCGTCAAGGAAGCGGTTAAGGAAGAGCCTAAGGCTAAGCCCGAAGCACCGAAAAAGCCTGTTGAACCCGCAAAGCCCGAGCCACAGAAAAAGCCCGAGGTTCGCGAGAACAGGGACAATCGTCCTCAGAACAACGCTCGTCCTGCGGGTAAGCCCGAGTTCAAGCCGCAGAATAACAATAACGCAAACAACAATAAAGACAACCGCGCCGAAAAGCCCGCGAATAACGCGAATAATGCCAACAAGCCCAAGCCCGCGGTTAAGATGCCGACGGCAAAGCCTGCTATCGACAGCAGTAAAATCAAGGTTAACGCGCCGCCTGTTATTCAGCAGAAGCAGAAAACCGAGAATGTCAAGCACGGCGAGCACGTCACCAAAAAGGTTGACACGCGCGGAAGCTATGTGGAGCTTGACAAGTACAACGAGCGCTACGAAACAATCGCGCCCGTCGGCAAGATGAACAACGATAATTTCCGCAGTAAGCAGAAGTTTACGCAGAAATCGCAGAAAAACGGCAAGCAGTACGGAAACAAGCGTGAAACCGAGGCGCAGAAGCTCAAGCGTCTTGAACTCGAGAGAGCGAGAAAGCAACAGCTCAAGGTTCAAATTCCCGATGAAATTGTTGTCGGTGAGCTTGCAACCCGCCTGAAAGTAACCGCGTCCGAGGTTATCAAAAAGCTGTTCGGGCTTGGCGTTATGGCGAATATCAACGAAACCATCGATTTTGATACAGCGTCTTTGGTTGCCGAGGAGCTTGGCGCAAAGGTTGAGAAGGAAATCGTGGTAACAATTGAGGAGCGGCTTTTCGAGGACGTTGAGGATAATCCCGAGGATTTGAAGCCGCGTTCACCCGTTGTTGTGGTTATGGGACACGTTGACCACGGTAAAACGTCAATTCTCGACTATATCCGTCACGCGCACGTTGCATCGGGCGAAGCCGGCGGTATTACCCAGCACATCGGTGCTTACCGCGTTAAGCTGAACGACCGCGAGATGACGTTCTTGGATACCCCGGGACACGAAGCGTTCACTTCTATGAGAGCGCGCGGTGCGATGATAACCGATATCGCAATTCTCGTAGTTGCCGCTGATGATGGAATTATGCCGCAGACCGTTGAAGCTATCAACCACGCAAAAGCGGCGGGTGTATCGATAATTGTTGCTATCAACAAGATTGATAAAGAGGGAGCAAATCCCGAGAGAGTCAAGGAAGAGCTTACAAAATACGACCTTGTTTGCGAGGATTGGGGAGGCGATGTAATCTGCGTTCCCGTTTCCGCGAAAACAGGCGAGGGTATGGACACACTGCTTGAAATGGTTGGACTTACCGCCGATGTTATGGAGCTTAAGGCTAACCCCGACAGACTTGGAATGGGCGCGGTTATCGAAGCGCGTCTTGACAAGGCGAGAGGACCTATCGCAACGCTTCTCGTTCAGAACGGTACTCTGCGCACGGGTGATGTCCTTATCGCGGGAACAGCTGTCGGACGTGTTCGTGTAATGCGTGACGACAGAGGAAAAACCATAACTGAAGCAGGTCCTTCCGTTCCCGTTGAAATTATGGGACTTTCCGAGGTTCCGTCTGCGGGCGACACGTTTGCCGCGGTTGAGGACGAAAAGCTCGCGAGAGAGCTTGTTGAAAAGCGCAAGCACGAGGCAAAGGAAGAACAGTTCAAGAGCTATCAGAAGGTTACTCTCGACAACCTGTTCAGCTCAATCGAGCAGGGCGAGGTCAAGGAGCTTCCGATTATCGTAAAGGGCGATGTTCAGGGCTCTGTCGAAGCTGTAAAGCAGTCGCTTGAAAAGATTACCAACGAGGAAGTAAAGGTTCGCGTAATTCACGGCGGCGTTGGCGCGGTAAGTGAGAGCGACGTTATGCTGGCAATGGCGAGCGGCGCGATTATCGTTGGATTTAACGTAAGACCGCACCCGTCGGCTGAGGAAACCGCCAAGGAAAACGGCGTTGAAATCCGCCTTTACCGCGTAATTTACGATGCAATCGAGGATATAACCGCGGCGATGAAGGGTATGCTTGCTCCGAAATTCCGCGAGGTTAATCTCGGTCGCGTTGAGGTTCGTCAGGTGTACAAAATCACGGGCGTTGGCGTTGTCGCAGGCTCGTATGTGCTTGACGGAAAGGTTACGAGAAATGGTCAGGTACGCATTGTCCGCGATGGAATTATTGTCGGCGACGACAAGATTGCGGGACTTCAGCGTTTCAAGGACGCGGTGAAAGAGGTTGCCGCGGGCTTTGAGTGCGGCATCAGTCTTGAAAAATTCACCGACATCAAGGAAGGCGATATTTTCGAGGCGTATGTTATGGAGGAATACAGAGACTGATATTCCTTCAGAAAAGGAGTATTTATGCCAAACTTTAATATAAAACGGCTCAACGAGGACATTTTGCGTGAGCTTTCGGCAGCGGTTTCGGGTGTAAAAGACCCGAGAGTTGCGGACGCGTTTGTGACGATAACCCGAACCGAGCTTACCAACGATTTGTCCTACTGCAAGGTTTGGGTTGCGTGTATGGGCGGTGAGGAGCGCACCGACAAGGCTTGTGAGGGAATGAAAGCGGCGAGCGGCTATTTCAAGAAGTGCATAGCGGCGCGTGTTCGTATGCGCAAAATGCCCGAGCTGATTTTCGTTCCCGACAACTCGCTTGAATACAGCGCACACATCGAGGACATTATCTCAAAGCTCCCGAAACCGGTTGAGGACAAGGAAAGCGAGGGCGGCGATGAGGATTGACGCAAAAGCCGCCGCTGAATTTCTCAGGGAAAACAACGATTATCTGATTTTAATGCACGCTTCTCCCGATGGAGATACGCTGGGTAGCGGCTCGGCGTTGTGCATTGCCTTGCAACGGCTCGGAAAGCGGGCTAAGGCGGTTTGTCCCGAGGAAATTCCGCACAGGTTTGATTACCTGTTCAAAGCGGTTGAGCAAATGGATTTTGAGCACAAAAACGTTGTCTGCGTTGACATTGCGGACACAAAGTTGCTTGCTGAGATGAAAAAAGACGGCGATACAGCTGAGCTTGCTATCGACCACCACTCTTCTCACAAAAATTACGCGAAACGGGATTTTGTTGAGCCCGAAAGCGCGGCTTGCTGCGAGTTGATTTATGCGGTGATAAAGGAGCTGGGCGTGCCGATTGACAGTGATATCGCGAGTTGTCTTTACACGGGAGTTGCCACGGACACGGGTTGCTTCAAGTTCTCGAATGTCACGCCGAGAACCCACGAAATCGCCGCCGAAATGATAGCAAACGGCGCGGATTTCAGCGCGATAAACTACGCGATGTTTGTTGTGAAAACGCAAGGTCGGATTAAGCTGGAGCAGGAAACGCTGAAAAATATGCAGTTTTTCGCGGACGGAAAAGTCGCGGTTATCACGGCACCTTTGTCGCTTATCAACAGCATTCCCGATATTGACACCGATGACATCGGCGCACTTGCCAACATTCCGAGAGAAATCGCGGGAGTTGAAATCGGGATTTGCGTTAAGGAGAAGAAGGCTGGCGTGTTCAAAGCGTCGCTTCGCACAAGCGATAATATTGACGCAGCGGAAATTGCACACCACTTCGGCGGCGGCGGTCACGCGAGAGCGGCGGGTTGCTCGTTTAACGGGACAACGATGGAAAAAGCCGTTGAAAGCATCGTAAAAGCGAGTGTTGAAGCGGTTGAGAAGCTCGTATGAACGGAATAATTTTAATCAACAAGCCGCAGAATTTCACGTCATTTGACGTTGTAGCGGTTGTGCGGAAAAAATTAGGCACGAAAAAGGTCGGTCACGGCGGCACGCTTGACCCGATGGCAACGGGCGTGCTTCCCGTGTTCATCGGTTGCGCGACAAAAGCCGTGGATTTGCTCCCCGACAGCGGAAAAAGCTATCGCGCGGGTTTTCGGCTCGGTTTAACATCGGATACGCTTGATATCTGGGGCGAGTTGTCCGAGGAAATTCCTTTTGATATCGAGAAACCGGCTCTGGAAGCTGTTCTGGAGCGGTTTCGCGGAGAAATTGAGCAGATTCCGCCGATGTATTCTGCATTAAAGGTTGGCGGGAGAAAGCTCTGCGATTTAGCGCGGCAGGGAATTGAGGTTGAGCGGAAAGCGCGGAAAATCACGATAAGCCGGCTTGACTTGCTCTCTTTTGACGGCAAAAACGGCGTAATCGAGGTTGACTGCTCGACCGGCACTTACATTCGCACGCTTGTTGACGACATCGGAAAATTGCTCGGCACGGGCGCGGTTATGACTTCTCTTTGCCGAACGAGAGCCTGCGGGTTTGAGCTTTCGGAGTGCGTTTCGATTGAGGAATTGCGCGAGAAGCCGCTTGACGAGCTGAAACTGCTTTCGGTGGAGAGCGTTTTTCGCGATTTACCCGCGGCAACGCTTGACGAGGTGCAGACGAGAATGTACCTGAACGGAGTGCGGCTTGACGCGGACAGGCTTGCCGAAAAACCGCCGATTGACGAGCTTGTCAGAGTTTACGGAAACGGCGAGTTTCTCGGTGTGGCGAAAGTGAACGAGGAGCGCGAGCTGGTTTCCGTGAAGCGTTTTGTAAACGAATAATTATAGGTGAACGATTTTGATTGATATAACATACGGCGCGCCGCCGAGCGAAAAAACGGCGGTTGCGCTGGGATATTTCGACGGGCTTCATTCGGGGCACGTTTTCGTGATAAGCTGTGCGCTGAACGAGCGTTTTGCGCCCGCGGTTTTCACGTTCAACTGCGATACAACGCTCCCGAAATTCCAAAGTCCCGAGGACATAATCTCCTTCGAGAACAAATGCGAGTTGCTCGATAAAATGGGCGTGAAGTATCTCTACGCGCCTGATTTTGCCGAGGTTTGCGGGCTGTCCGACGAGGATTTTGTGAAAGAGGTTCTCGTAAAGCGGCTGAACGCGGCGTTTGCGTGTTGCGGGAGAAACTTCCGTTTCGGGAAGAACGCCTGCGGTACACCCGAGCGGCTTGCTGAAATCGGCGAGAAATACGGGATAACCGTGAAGATTGCCGATGACGTTTGTCTTGACGGGGAGCTTATCAGCTCAACGCATATCCGCGAGCTGATACGAAAAGGTGAAATCGAGGCGGCGAACAGGCTTCTGGGCTACGAGCTGATGTTCAATCTGCCCGTGGTTCACGGAAACGAGCTTGGCAGGACGATTGATTTCCCGACAATAAATCAGGTTATCCCCGAAACCAACATAATCCCGCGTTTCGGCGCTTACAAGAGCTACGTTCAGGTTCACGGGAAAAATTACCGCGGGATAACAAACATCGGCGTTCGTCCAACTGTTGCCGACAACAAAAAAGTGGTTATGGAAACGCATATTGTTGGTTTTCACGGCGATTTGTACGGAGAAAAAATTGCGGTTTCGCTTGTGAAATTTCTCCGCGAGGAACGAAAATTCGCTGATTTGAACGAGCTGAAAAAACAGCTTAAAGAAGATTTGAAGAAATGAGTGTGATTGAAATGAACGAGGTTAGAACGCGTTTTGCGCCGAGTCCTACGGGCTATATGCACATAGGAAACCTTAGAACGGCGCTTTATACCTATCTTCTTGCGAAGAAGAACGGCGGCAAGTTTATTTTGAGAATTGAGGACACGGACCGTGAGCGCTATGTAGAAGGCGCGGTTGATGTTATCTATAAAACTCTGCGCGACTGCGGACTTAACTGGGACGAAGGTCCCGATGTCGGCGGCAATTTTGGTCCTTACATTCAGAGCGAGCGTATGGGAATGTACAAGGACTACGCCGAGGAGCTGGTTAAAAAGGGCAAGGCTTACTACTGCTTCTGCACGAAGGAGCGTCTTGAGCAGGTTTCCGAGGCGCAAAAAGCGGCGGGAAGCTCGGCTTTGATGTACGACAGACACTGCCGCAATCTCTCTCAGGAAGAAATCGACAAAAATCTTGCCGAGGGCAAGCCTTACGTTATCAGACAGGCTATTCCGCTTGAGGGCGCGACATCGTTCCACGATGAAATTTACGGCGACATTACCGTTGAAAACTCAATTCTCGACGACCAGGTTCTGCTGAAAACCGACGGAATGCCGACGTATAATTTTGCGAATGTTGTCGATGACCATACGATGAAAATTACGCACGTTGTCCGCGGAAACGAATATCTTTCCTCGGCACCTAAATATAATCTCTTGTACGAGGCTTTTGGCTGGGAGCCGCCGATGTATATTCATGTCGAGCACATTATGAAGGACGCTCAGCACAAGCTCGCGAAGCGTGACGGCGACGCGTCTTTCCAAGACTTGATGGAAAAGGGCTATTTGAGCGAGGCGGTGTTGAATTATATTTTGCTTCTCGGTTGGGCACCGAAGGGCGAAAACGAGATTTTCTCGCTTGACGAGATGATTAAGGAGTTCGATATCAGCGGAATTTCCAAATCTCCCGCAATTTTCGACCCGCTGAAACTGAAGGCGATAAACGCGCATTATATCAGGGAAATGCCGCTTGAAAAGTTTGTAAGCTACGCAGAGCCTTACATCAGACAAGCCTGCAAGCGTGATATCGATATAAATCTGCTTTGTGCGGGACTTCAGCCGCGCTGCGAGGTGTTCACGGACATTGCGCCGCAGATTGATTTCATCGATGAAACGCTTGATTACCCGCTTGAAATGTACGTTTCAAAGAAGAGCAAAACCACGCTTGAAACCTCGCTTGATTGTTTGAACAAAATCCTGCCGGTTCTCGAAGAAATCGAGGATTTCACAAAGGAAAACGTTCACGATAAGCTGATGGCGCTTGTAGAACAGCTTGGCGTGAAGAACGGATTTTTGCTGTTCCCGCTGAGAATTGCCCTGAGCGGAAAGCAGGTTACGCCGTGCGGCGGCGTGGAGCTTTGCGCGATTTTGGGCAAGGACGAGTCGCTTGCAAGAATAAAGAAAGCAATCGAGCGGCTTTCGGCACAATAATTTCAGACGCATTTCACGGGGCTGTCACTTTTCCGTTGTAAAATAATAGGGTATCAAGCTTTGTGCAATTTAACAGGAAAATCGGCGGTTCGGAGGGTGAACAAATGATTGAGGTACAAAATCTGTCGAAGAATTACGGCTCTCGGGCGGCTTTAAAGGGAATCAGCTTTTCGGTTGCCGATGGGGAAATTCTTGGTTTTCTCGGTCCAAACGGCGCGGGAAAATCTACAACAATGAACATTCTCACGGGCTGTATAACGCAGACAGGCGGCAAAGCGCTGATAAACGGCGTGAACATTCTCGAAAACCCGATGGCGGCGAAAAAGAACATCGGTTATCTTCCCGAAATTCCTCCGCTTTACCCCGATATGACCGTGGACGAGTATCTTAATTTCGTATACGGGCTGAAAAAGTGCAAGTTCCCGAAAAACTCTCATCTCAAGGAAATCCGCACGCTTACGGGCATCGAGGACGTGCGAAAGCGCGTTATCCGCAACCTCTCAAAAGGCTACAAGCAACGTGTGGGAATAGCTCAGGCGCTTGTGGGAAACCCGCAGACGCTTGTGCTTGATGAACCGACTGTTGGACTTGACCCGAAGCAGATTATCGAGATACGCTCGCTTGTGAAAAAGCTCGGCAAAAACCACACGGTGATTTTGTCATCGCACATTTTGTCCGAGGTACAGGCGGTCTGCGACAAAATCGCGGTTATCGACAAGGGAAAACTGGTTGCGTTCGACACCGCGGAAAACCTCTCGCGAAAGCTCACGGGTGACCGAAAACTCACGGTTCACATCGAGGGTGAACGCAAAGTGGTTGAGAAAATCCTGATAACCGTTTCGGGACTTGACGCGTTTCACGTTGGGAGAACGGTTGAGGGAAAGGTCACGGAGTACCAGCTTGAGGTGAAGGAAAACTGCGATATACGCAGGGAGTTGTTCAACAAAATGGCGAAAAACGATTGCCCGATTTTGCTGATGAAGGGCAGCGAGCTTACCTTGGAGGAAATCTTCCTGAAGCTCACCACAGGCGATTTTTACGGAGGAAAAGAAGAATGACGGCGATTATCAAAAGAGAAATTTCTTCTTATTTCACCTCACCGCTGGGATATGTGTTTTTGGCAGTATTTTACAGCTTTTCGGGACTTTTTTTGTGGATGAACTGCCTGTCGTCGGGACGCGCGGATATGGCGGGAGTTTTCCTGATGATGTTCTTCGTGATTTTGGTGATAATACCGGTGCTGACAATGCGAACGTTCGCCGAGGAGCGCCGACAGAACACGGACAGACTTGCGTTAAGCAGTCCGGTGAGCCTTTTCGGGATAGTTTTCGGCAAATTTATCGCGGCATTTTTCGTGTATTTCTGCGCGGCGCTTGTGATGCTGATTTACGCGATATTTCTTGCAGTCGCGACCGGAAACAGCGGCTCGGAGTTTAACTGGCCGGCGTTTTGGGGAAATTTCGCGGCGATGCTCCTGCTTGGAGCGGTTTTCACGGCGATTGACATTTTCATCTCAAGCCTTACGGACAACCAGATGATAGCGGCGCTTGGTTCAATCGGCGCGAATATTGTTGTGTGTTCGTTTGATATTGTATCGGGTTACGTTTCCGACGAAAATTTCAAAAAGGTGATTGATTTTCTGTCGGTTTTCGGGAAATACTCCGAGTTCACTCAAGGGATTTTCAGTCTTGCTTCGGTGGTTTTCTTCCTGAGCCTTACGGGTATGTTTATTTTTTTGGCAACGCGCGTTCTTGAGCGCCGCCGCAGAGCGTAAGGGGGGGAATTTTGTGAGCAAGAAAAATTCTCGTAAAATCAATCGCGATGCGGTTGAAGAAGAAAAGAAAAACGCTTCGGAAACGCTTGACGAGGTGGCGGAAGCGGTTTCGGAAACAGCTGAACAGGCTGTTGATGAAAGCGAAAAAGTCCCCGAAAGAGCGGTTAATGATACTCCCGATAAACCGGAGGAGGTCAACGAAATATCCGAGAAATCGGAAGCGGTTACCGAAATTCCCGAGAAATCGGAAGCAGTAAAAGAAGCACCAGAAAAGGTGAAATCGGAAATCGACACTCCCGATACAAAAGAAATCAAAAAGCACCGAGCTTTGTCCGCTGTTTTCACGGCGGCGGTTTTGGTGGGAATAATCCTGCTGAATGTGGTTGTGGGAATGGTTTCGGATAGGCTTGGTGCAGAGGCAGACCTCACGGCAACTGGACTTTTCACGCTTGACGCGAAAACCGAGGATTACCTCGAAAACACGCTTTCGTGCGATATTTCGATAACTGTTTTGAGCCCCGAGCAAACCTTTTCCGAGCAGGGGACTTATTATAAACAGGTGAGCGAAATTCTCCAAAAAATGGCGAAAAAGAGCGCTCACATAAGTCTTGACTTCATTGATTTGACAAAAAATCCTACGTTCGCCTCAAAGTACTCGGGCGTGAGCCTGAGCACAAATAATATTGTTGTCGAGAACGCGCAAAACGGCAGATACAAGGTTCTCACGCAGACCGATTATTTCGGCTTGGACAACGAAATGGCGGCGTATTATTACTACTATTACGGCTATATCATGGGCTCATCGATTGAGCAAGCGGCGCTTTCGGCAATGCTTTATGTTTCCGATGAAAACCCCGTGAAAATTGCCTTTCTCGAGGGCTTCAACGAGAGCGACAGCACAACTCTGAAAACGTTTCTCTCGAAAAACGGCTATGAGGTTGAAGCGGTAAATCTCGCGAAAACTCTTGAAATTGACGTGAGCTTTGATTTCGCAGTAATTTACGCGCCGCTCACCGATTATGACGAAAGCTCTCTGAAAAAGTTGGACAAATTCCTCGACAACGGCGGCAAGTACGGCAAAAACGTGTACTATTTCGCGTCAACCTCACAGCCGAAAACCCCGAATATTGATGCGTTTTTGAGCGATTGGGGACTGAAGGTTGGGTTCTCGGTTATCGGTCAAAGCAACGCCGAGCACCGCATTATCATCAACGGTCAGCAAACGGCTTATGCTCATTTGCAACAGCTTGTCGAGTCGAATTACACGGGCGATTACGAGGGCTATACAATGGGTGCGGATTTGCGTCCCGTGTACGCGCTGGAGCGGTCGCAGAACACGCTTGAGGTGCTGATGAAAACCTACTCGAACGCGTTCCTGTTCCCGCTTGACGCAGACAAAGATTTTGATTTCAGCACCGCCGAAACGGGCGTTTTCAATGATATAATAATGTCCACGAAAACCGCTTCCGACGGCACCGCTAGCAGGGTTTGCGCAATAGGCTCGGACCAGCTTTCGGGTAGCTATTTCTTCGCCTACGGAAACGCGAACAACTCCGATTTCTTCCTCGACCTTTTCGACAGCGTTTCCGGCAAGGAAAAGGGCATCACAATCAGTCCGAAAGCTGTTTCGGATATCCGATTTGAGATGACGGAATCAACCGCGAACGTGCTTGTGATAATACTTTGCGCGGTTATACCGACAGCGGTTGTTGTGCTGGGAATTGTGGTTTGGGTTCGCAGGAGGCGCAGATAATGAGCAAAACCGCGAGAAATGCGCTGATAGCGGGAGCGGCTTGCGTGGTGCTGGCAATTGCGGCGGTAATTCTGCTTCTCACCGCGCCGAAAAAGGAGTGCGAAAGCTCCTCGGAAACGCCGGTTTCGCAGTCGCAGGAGGTGCAGATTACAAGCAAATCCGCGGACAATGTTCTCGCGATTACGGTACAAAACGAGCACGGCAGTTTCACGTTCAACCGAAAAACGCGCGGCTCAACGAGCGATGACGGAACGGTTTCCGCGTCATATTACTGGACGAGCGACGAGCTTCTCGGCGTTGGACAAAGCGACAGCACGGTTCGGAGCTTTATAAGCGGGTTTGCCTCGCTGACAGCGAAAAGCGTTGTCGAGGAGAACGCCGAGGATTTGGAGAAATACGGCTTGAAATCGCCGCGGGCAACGGTTTCGGTGAGCTTCGATGACGGCACGAAAACCGAGCTGTTCTTCGGCATCGAAAACCCCGCGAACACGTCAACCGTGTACTTCCGCGAGGGCGACAGGGTAATGCTGACGTACACGAACGGCGTTTCGGGCGCGTTCAAGGATATCAAGGATTACGCGAACCTGCTGATAACAAAGGCGCTCGGCGATGACGAGCAGGTTGATTATATCACAATAACGCGCAAGGACTTGGAAGAGCCTGTCGAAATCCGCTATATGTCGGAGCTTGCGGCGGCGCGTGATGATGAAAATTACGTTGTGTCAACGCTGAACACGCACCGCTTCACCGCACCTTATAACGCTGAAATAAACGTATCGAAGGGCGGAACGCTCGTCGGCGGTGTCTGCGGCTTGACGATGAAGGAGTGCGCGTATCTTGAGGCAAACGCGGAAAATCTCGCGAGTTGTGGTCTTGACGAACCGTTTTGTACGGTGAAATTCAGCTACGGCGGCGAAGAACGCACGCTTTTGCTCGGCGACAAGGCAAAGCAAGTCGTATCGGAAAGCAGTTCGGACGCCCCGCAGTTGTACGAGGTAACAGGCTATTATGCAACGCTTGTCGGTGTGCCGGGAATTTTCGTGATATCAACGCAGGCGGCACCGTGGTACGATTTCAACCCCGCCGATTACATCTCGGCAAGACCGCTTTCACCGTATATCTACGGTTGCGAGAGCGTTGAGATAAGCGCTTCGGGCAAGGCTTACACGTTTGAAATCAACGGCGAGAGCAAAACGATTTCGCTTGGTGAAAAGGCGATTGACGGTGATAATTTCCGCAAATTTTTCGAGCAACTTGTCGGTTCAATCGGCGAGGAGGTTTACACGGGAGAAGTTGTCGGAGAACCCGCAGTTGCCGTGAAATTCACCTACACCGATGATTACGCAAAGCTCTACGGTGCGAAAGAAAACACGCTCGGTTTTTACAGCGGCGAGCGGAAAAACACGGTCACGCTTGACGGGAAGCCGATTTTCAAGGTTCGTTCGATTTATACGGAACGGCTTCTCGAGAACGTCCAAAAGCTGTTAATCGGCGAGGACGTGAATATAATTTGGTAAGTAAAATTTTTAATACAGGAGGAAAACAAAATGGCAGAGAATAAGTTGATGTTTTACAGGGGATTTCCTTTAATCCGTAGCGGGAACACGATTTTTTACGGAAGCGGCGGCGATGATTTTGCGGCAAAGCTGACCATCAAGGACACGAAGAAAATCGCTGACCTTGACGTTCCCGATAAGATAATGGTACAGCTTGTTCCGACCAAGAACACCGCTGATGTGACCAAGGCAAAGAAGGGCAATTTCGTCGGATTTTACGAGGCACTTGATGCCGCGCATATCTGGCTCACCGAGGCGCTTTTCAGTTGATTTGATGAATATTTTCAAAAAGCCGCGTTTTTACAATGCGGCTTTTTTCACTAAATTTTGGGTAAGTACTTGATTTTTTTGTCTATATGTGGTATAATCATAATGTATTTGTATATGGGAGTGAACCAAAAATGGCAAAACAGTCAAATTATGCTGATTTAAAGTCGCTGAAAGGACCGGACCAAGTTCGTTTGCGTCCTGCGGTAATATTTGGCTCGGATGACGTGTCGGGTTGTCAGCACTCGGTGTTCGAGATTATCTCAAACTCGATTGACGAGGCACGCGAGGGCTTCGGAAAGCGCATTATCGTCACACTTCATGCGGATAAATCCATCACGGTTGAGGATTTTGGACGCGGCATTCCGATTGACTTTAACAAAAGCGAGGAGAAATACAACTGGGAGCTGGCGTTCTGCACGCTTTACGCAGGCGGTAAATACGACAACAACTCCGGCGAAAACTACACCTACGCGCTCGGTTTAAACGGCTTGGGACTTTGTGCAACGCAGTTTGCCTCCGAGTATATGGACGTTGAGAGCAAAAACGGAACTTGGCAGTACAATCTGCGCTTTGAGAAGGGCTTCAACGTAACAAACGACGAGCGCGGCTTCACGAAAAGCAAAACCACTGCTACGGGAACGAAAATTCACTGGCGTCCCGACTTGGACGTTTTCACGGATATTGATATCGGTCTGGATTATCTCGATGATATGCTGAGAAGGCAGGCTGTGGTAAACGGCGGGATTGAGTTTTTGAGAATTGCCGAAAACGAGGACGGAACACGCGATGAGAAAACGTTCTTCTACAAGGACGGAATTTTCGATTATCTGACGGAAATTCTCGGCAACAAGTCCTTCACAACACCGCAGTCCTGGCAGGCTCAGCGGCAGGGCAAGGACCGTGAGGACAAGGAAGAATACAAGCTCAAAATGAACGTTGCCTTTGCGTTCTCGAAGGAAATTCACTTCATTGAGCATTACCACAATTCAAGCTGGCTGGAGCACGGCGGCTCACCTGAGGAAGCGATGAAAAAGGCGTTTTTGTCGCAGATTGACGCGTATCTCAAGAACAACAACAAGTACAACAAGGGCGAAAAAGCGATAAAATGGGAGGACGTTTCGGACTGTCTTGTGTTCATCAGCTCGAATTTCTCCACGCAGGCGAGCTACGCGAACCAGACGAAAAAGGCGGTTACCAACGTCTTTATCAAGGACGCGATGACCGAGTGGCTCAAGCACAGCCTTGAGGTGTACTTTTTGGAGAACCCCGATGAGGCTGTTAGAATTGCCGAAAATGTTCTGATTAACAAGCGTTCGCGTGAAAACGCGGAAAAGGTGCGTACGTCATCGATTGCAAATCTCACGCAGAAAATCGACCTCACCAACCGCATCGACAAGTTTGTTGACTGCCGAAGCCGCGATGTGTCCAAGCGCGAGGTTTATATTGTCGAGGGCGATTCGGCGCTCGGTTCGGTTAAGCTTGCGCGTGACGCGGAGTTTCAGGCGGTAATTCCCGTTCGCGGTAAAATCCTGAACTGTCTGAAAGCAAGCGAAGACAAGATTTTCAAGAGTGAAATTATCACAAATTTGATAAAGGTGCTGGGTTGCGGCGTTGAGATAAAGTCGAAGGCTAACAAGAAGCTAAACTCGTTTAATATCGACAATCTGCGCTGGAGCAAGGTTGTTATCTGCACAGATGCCGATGTGGACGGATTTCAGATAAGAACGCTGATTTTAACGATGATTGAGGAGCTTTGCCCGACGTTAATTCAAGAGGGGAAGGTGTACATCGCGGAGTCGCCGCTGTACGAAATTAGCACGAAGGACAAGACCTATTTTGCGTACACCGAGCCGGAAAAGACGAAAATTCTCGGAATGATAGGCGACAAGAAGTACACCATTCAGCGCTCGAAAGGTCTCGGCGAGAACGACCCGGATATGATGTCGCTCACCACGATGAACCCCGAAACACGGCGCTTGATAAAGGTAATGCCCGCGGACGCGGAGAAAACTCGGCAGATGTTTGACATTCTTCTCGGCGACGATTTGGCGGGAAGAAAGGACTTTATCCGCGAGAACGGAAGCCGTTATCTTGACGCGGCTGATGTGAGCTGATTGACGGAGGAAACTATGTCATTTATAGATGCGTTAATAGACAAGGGTATAAAGGTCTATAATGTTGCTTCAATACCTAAAACAAGTATTGAAATCGAGGATTTTGATGAACTATGCAGAATTTTGTCAGATTTTAAAATTGACCACGTTTATCTTGTTAAGCGTTATATTGATTTGGATAGTATGCTGATAACAGATGAACAAATTGATTCTTTAGGTTTAAGCAAAGATGAGGTAGATTTACTTTCTGATGAAATAAATGCATATAATTCTCTTTGTCAGAAAGTTGACTATTCAATACCAATTGTTGGCGAACTTGTTTTTACTATTCCAGATGAAAAACTTGGATTTTATTATACTGATTTTGCTAACGATTCTTTTGTTGAAAATGAGCTATTTTCTAGCCCTATTGATGCAATAAAAAATATTATTGAAAGTCATGATGGTTGGATTGAAGAAATAAAAAGTCATCGATTATCTCAAATTGAATCAGAAAAAGCCTTTTTAAAACACGCTTTGATTGAAGAAGACGAATTCAAATACTGTAAAAACAAATCGGCACGATACATTTTCTTGATGCGAATGCTTGATGAAAAGTATGGTATTCAGTGTCCAAAATTAGTGTCAAGATTTAAAAAAGGACCAAATGGCAAAGACGAAGCGCAAGCTTTTGTTGATTGTCTTTGGGAAGAATATAAAAATAGCGGCTTTAAAACAATTTACTGATATGTAGGAGTGTTTATCAAAATTGAAGAAAAAAACACCAAAAAAGTCAACGGGGAGCGTTTCAGCGTACATCGAAGGCTCGGGAAAAACCGTTGAAACGGATATAATAAGCACGCTTGAGGAAAACTATATGCCGTACGCGATGAGCGTTATCGTGTCGCGTGCGCTACCCGAAATTGACGGATTTAAACCATCTCACCGGAAACTGCTGTACACGATGTACAAAATGGGGCTTCTGACGGGAGCGAGAACGAAATCCGCGAATATTGTCGGACAAACAATGCGCTTAAACCCGCACGGCGACGCGGCTATTTACGAAACTATGGTTCGTCTTGCGCGCGGAAACGAGGCGCTTTTGCACCCGTATGTTGACAGCAAGGGCAACTTCGGCAAGGCGTATTCGCGCGATATGGCTTACGCGGCTTCGCGATACACCGAGGCAAAGCTCGAGAGCATAAGCGGCGAGCTTTTCGCGGAAATCGACAAGGACGCCGTTGATATGGTGCCGAATTACGACAACACAATGCTTGAACCGACGCTGTTTCCCGTGCGTTTTCCGTCGGTTCTGGTGAACTCGAATTTCGGTCTTGCCGTTTCAATGGCAAGCAACATCTGCTCGTTTAACCTCGCGGAGGTGTGTGAAACCGCGATTGCGCTTATCAAAAATCCCGACCACAACGCGCTTTCCACGCTCAAAGGTCCCGATTTCGCGGGCGGCGGGCTTATCGTTTACGATGAAGCGGAAATGGAGAAGATTTACCGCACGGGTGTGGGAGCGGTAAAGGTTCGCGCGGTGTACAATTTCGATAAAGACGCGCGTTGCATCGAGGTAACGCAAATTCCCCCCACGACAACCGTTGAGGCGATAATCGACAAGGTTGTGGAGCTTGTAAAAGACGGAAAAATCCGCGAGATATCGGACGTCCGCGATGAAACCGACCTGTCCGGACTGCGGCTGGCGTTTGATTTGAAAAAGGGCTATGACGCGGACGCGCTGATGAAAAAGCTGTTCAGAATGACACCGCTTCAGGAGAATTTCAACTGCAATTTCAACATTCTGATTGCGGGAACGCCGCGGGTTATGGGCGTTTACGAAATCCTGAACGAGTGGACGGATTTCCGCCGCGAGTGCGTGAAACGGAGAATTTTCTTCGATTTAAAAAAGAAAAAGGAAAAGCTCCACTTGCTTCTCGGACTGAAGAAGATTTTGCTGGACATTGATTACGCGATAAAACTAATCCGCGAAACCGAGGAAGAAGCCGAGGTTGTGCCGAATTTGATGATAGGCTTTGGTATTGACGAACAGCAGGCTGAGTATGTCGCGGAAATCAAGCTCCGTCACATCAACCGCGAGTATATCCTCAAACGTACCGAGGAAACCGAGGCTCTGCAAGCGGATATCGCGGAGATGGAGGAAATCCTGAACAGCCCGAAGCGCATCGACAAGGTGATTATCGACGAGCTTCGCGAGGTTATCGCAAAGTATTCTCAGCCGAGAAAAACGATGTTCCTGTACGATGTTGACGCTGAGGAGGAAACCGAGGAGGAACAGCCCGAGGGTTATCCCGTGAACATTTTCTTCACGCGCGAGGGCTATTTCAAGCAGATTACGCCGAAGTCGCTTCGTATGAGCAACGAGCAGAAGCTCAAGGAAAACGATGAGATTATCTTCACTGCCGAGGTTTCGAGCAACGCAGAGCTGTTGTTCTTCACGAACAAATTCCAGTGCTACAAGTCGCGCTGCGCGGATTTCCCCGAAACAAAAGCGAGCGTGATGGGCGATTACGTTCCCGCGAAACTGCAGATGGAGGACGGCGAAAGCCCGATATTTATGGCGGCAACCGAGAAATTCGAGGAAACGCTTGTGATTTTCTTCAAGAACGGAAAATGCGCGAAGATACCGCTTTCGAGCTACGAAACCAAAACCAAGCGTAAAAAGTTACAGGCGGCGTATTCGGATTTAAGCGAGGTTGTGGCGATGTTCGTGATAAAGGAGGACAGCGACTTTATCCTGAAATCCACGGCGGGCAAGGTGATTTTGTTTAACACCGCGCTTGTTCTCGCAAAAACAACCCGAAATACTCAGGGCGTTCAGGTAATGCGCCTCACAAAAGCTGAGCTTGCGTCGGCGTTCCCGAAGGAGAGCGCGAATGTTGAAAACGTTGAGGATTTCCGCATAAAGACAATTCCACAGGCGGGAATGCTCTCGGATATCGACCAACTGAGGTTAGATTAACTTGCTTTAATGTAACAAACCCGCGTAAACGGGATTAGAAAAAGGAGAAAAATTATGCTTACGGACATTGAAATCGCTCAGGCAACTAAAATGCTGGAAATCAAGGAAATTGCGGCAAAGCTCGGCGTTTCCGAGGACGAAATCGAGCCTTACGGTCACTACAAGGCGAAGCTCACACAGAAGCTGATTGACCGCGCGGCGAGCAATCCTGACGGAAAGCTCATTCTTGTGACAGCAATCAACCCAACTCCCGCGGGAGAGGGCAAAACGACAACATCTGTCGGACTATGCGAGGGTATGAACAAAATCGGCAAGAAGGCTTGTCTTGCCCTTCGCGAACCGTCGCTCGGACCTGTTTTCGGTGTAAAAGGCGGCGCGGCTGGCGGCGGCTATTCGCAGGTTGTGCCGATGGAGGACATAAACCTGCACTTCACGGGCGATATGCACGCGATTACTGCCGCAAACAACCTGCTTTGCGCGATGATTGACAACCACATTCAGCAGGGAAACGAGCTGAACATTGACGTTCGCAGAATTTTGTTCAAGCGTTGTCTTGATATGAATGACCGCGCGCTCAGAAACTGCGTTGTCGGAATGGGCGGCAAGATTAACGGTGTTCCGCGCGAGGACCACTTCCAGATAACCGTTGCAAGCGAGATTATGGCAATTCTCTGCCTTGCGGCAGATTTGAGCGACCTGAAAAAGCGCCTCGGGGATATTCTCGTTGCTTACACTTATGACAACAAGCCTGTTTTCGCGCGCGACATCAAGGCAGTCGGCGCAATGACCGCGCTTCTCAAGGACGCGATTAACCCGAACCTTGTCCAGACGCTCGAAAACAATCCCGCGATAATCCACGGCGGACCTTTTGCGAACATCGCGCACGGTTGCAACTCCGTTCGTGCAACCAAGCTCGCGCTTAAGCTCGCGGATTACACGATAACCGAGGCAGGCTTCGGCTCGGATTTGGGCGCGGAGAAATTCTTTGATATAAAGTGCCGTTTTGCGGGACTCAAGCCGAACTGCGTTGTTCTTGTAGCGACAATCAGAGCGCTGAAATACAACGGCGGCGTGCCGAAAGCGGAGCTTACAAAGGAGAACACGGAAGCGCTGAAAAAGGGTATCGTAAACCTCGGCGTTCATATCGAGAATATGCGTTTGTACGGCGTGCCCGTTGTTGTGGCAATCAACCATTTCTACACCGATACCGATGAGGAAATCAGAATTGTCCGCGAATACTGCGAGGAAAAGGGCGCAAAGGTTGCGTTCTCGGACGGATTTTTGAAGGGCGGCGAGGGCGCTGTTGAACTCGCAAACGCTGTTGTAGAAACGATTGAGAACGAAAAGAGCGACTTCAAGCCGCTTTATGACGAAAAGTTGACCATTAAAGAAAAGCTGAATACAATCGCAACCAAAATTTACCGCGCAGACGGCGTTGTTTACAGCGCGGCGGCTGAAAAGGCAATCAAGGACATCGAGAGCCTCGGACTTGACAGAGTACCCGTTTGCGTGGCAAAAACGCAGTATTCGTTGTCCGATGACCCTGCGAAGCTCGGCAAACCGGAGAACTTCAAAATCACGGTAAGCGATGTTCGTTTGAGCAACGGCGCGGGATTTGTGGTTGCTTACACGGGCGATATTATGACAATGCCGGGACTGCCGAAGGTACCCGCCGCAAACAACATTGACGTTGACGAAAACGGCGTGATTACAGGTCTCTTCTGATGAACGAGATAAAGATTTCGCAAAGCGCCGAGGATACGGAAAAAATCGCTCTGGAGCTCGGGAAAACGCTCCGAGCGGGAGATATTGTCCTATACGAGGGCGATTTGGGCGCGGGTAAAACAACGTTCACGAAGGGGCTTGCGAGGGCGCTTGGCGTGGACGATGTGGTGACCAGCCCGACCTTTGCGCTGGTGAACGAGTATAGCGGGAAAATTCCGCTGTTCCATTTCGATTTGTACAGGATAGAAACCTTTGACGACCTGTACGCTATTGGATTTTTCGATTACCTTGACAGAGGGGGAGTAATCGCCGCCGAGTGGAGCGAAAATATCCCCGCTCTTGCCGAGGAGCTGAACGACGGAAAGCGCGCCGTTTACACCGTGCGAATTGAAAAAACGGGCGATGACGAGAGAAAAATCCTGATTTCAAGCGAGGTTTGCTTATGATTCTTGGAATTGACAGTTCCGCGATAACGGCGGGCTGTGCTTTGTACGACGGTGAGAAAATACTCGCCGAGGAGTTTTTGAACGTTGCTCACACTCACTCGCAGACGCTTTTGCCGATGATTGAAACAATGCTGAAAACTTCGGGCAAAACGCTTGCCGATGTGGAGAAAATCGCGGTAACGACAGGACCGGGTTCCTTCACGGGACTGCGGATAGGCGTTTCCTGCGTTAAGGGAATGTGCCTCGGAATTAAAAAACCGTGCGTTGACGTATCGACATTGGAAGCGATTGCATACAATTTTGTCGGTATTGACGGGATAATCTGCGCTTGTATGGACGCGCGTCTGAAACAGGTGTACAACGCGCTCTTCAAGTCGGAAAACGGCGTTATAACGCGGCTTTGCGAGGACAGGGCGATTGCTCTTGCTGATTTGTCCGAGGAGCTTGAAAAGTTCAACGAGAACATAATTCTCGCGGGTGACGGAGCTGTTATCGCGCACGAATTTACGGGTAAAAAGTACACGCTGGCACCGCTTGCACTGCGTTTTCAGCGAGGAAGCGGAGTGTGCCTTGCGGCAGAAAACATGCCTGTTATCGAAGCGGACGCGCTTATGCCGAAATACCTGAGATTACCGCAGGCTGAGCGTGAACGAGCGGAGAAACTCAAGGCGGCGCAGGGTTAAATAAATCGAGCGGGAATGAAATACATTTAAATCGGAGGAGAAAGCTATGATAGCGATAGGTTGCGACCACGGTGGATTTGAGCTGAAATGCGCCGTGATGAACCACTTGCTGAACAAGAAAATCGAGTATGTTGACTGCGGCTGCGAGGGCGAGCGGTGCGATTATCCGGACATTGCCGAGGCGGTGTGCAAAAAGGTGACGAGCGGCGAGTGCGAGCTTGCGATTTTGGTCTGCGGCACGGGAATCGGAATGTCGATTGCCGCGAACAAGATTAAGGGGATACGCGCGGCGGTTTGCTCGGACTGGTATTCCGCGAAGTACACCCGCCTGCACAACAACGCAAACGTTTTGTGCTTGGGCGGCAGAGTTTTGGGCGCGGGACTTGCTCTGGAGCTGGTTGACGTGTTTTTGGAAACGGAATTTGAAGGCGGCAGACACAGTGACCGCATTGATAAAATAACAAAATTGGAGGAAAAGTAAAATGGAGAATTACGAAAATGTCGTACTCTGCGAGCACCCTCTCGTTCAGCACAAATTATCGCTTCTGCGCGATAAACAGACGGGTTCAAAGGAGTTTCGCGAGCTGGTGAAGGAAGTTTCAATGTTCATCTGCTACGAAGCGACGCGCGATTTGCCGCTCAAGGACGTGAAAATTCAGACACCGCTTGCGCTTGCTGACGCGAAAATCATCAGCGGACGAAAGGTTGCGTTTGTGCCGATAATGCGCGCGGGACTGGGAATGGTTGACGGTGCGCTGGCGCTTGTTCCCGCGGCAAAGGTCGGTCACGTCGGAATTTACCGTGACAAGCAGAACGGCAACACCGCAACCGAGTATTACTGCAAGTTGCCGTTTGATATCGCAAACCGCGAGGTTATCGTGATGGATTTGATGCTGGCGACGGGCGTTTCCGCGATAAAGACGGTTGATATCGTGAAAAAAGCGGGCGCGGTTCATATCAAGTTTATGTGCCTGTTGACCTGCCCCGAGGGTATCAAGGCGCTTCACGAAGCGCACCCCGATGTTGAAATCGTGACGGGCGCAATCGACAGCGGCTTGAACGAGGATTTGTACATTATTCCCGGCATCGGCGATGGCTCGGACAGACTTTTCGGTACAAAGTAATTTGATTTGCCCCCGCTGAAAAAATCGGGGGCGTTTCATTGCAACATTTTTCGTTAATTCGAGGTTATTGATGGACAAGAACGAGGTTTTGAGGAAATTTTTCGGTCACACGGTTTACCGCGGCGGTCAGGAGCAACTTGTTGACTGCATTTTAAGCGGGCGCGATTGCCTCGGGGTAATGCCGACGGGAGCGGGAAAATCGATTTGCTTTCAGGTGCCGGCACTGATGCTGAACGGCACGACAATCGTGATTTCACCGCTGATTTCGCTTATGCGCGATCAGGTGAACGCGCTTTGTGAAAACGGAATAAGAGCCGCGTGTATCAACAGCTCGGCTTCGGAGCTAGAGTCCCGCGAAACCTTTCTGAGAGCGAGCTCGGGGGAATTGAAGATACTCTACGTTGCACCCGAGCGGTTGGAAACCGAGGGCTTCAAACGGCTCTGCGAAAGGCTTGAAATACCGCTTGTCGCGGTGGACGAGGCACACTGCGTTTCGCATTGGGGACAGGATTTCCGCCCGTCTTATCTGAAAATCTCGGGCTTTGTAAACTCGCTGAAAAAGCGTCCGGTTATCGCTGCGTTTACGGCAACGGCAACCGATATCGTGAAAAACGACATTATCAGCATACTCGGACTGCGTGAGCCGCTTTCGCTGACAACCGGCTTTGACCGACCGAATTTGTACTTTGAGGTGCGAAAGCCCGACTCGAAGGACGCGGAATTGTTGAAAATACTGCGGGACAGCCCGGGAAGCGCGATTGTGTATTGTGCAACGCGGAAAAATGTCGAGAGCGTCTGCGAAATGCTGAAGAAAAACGGCATAAACGCGGCGATGTATCACGCAGGGTTCAACGCCGAAACGCGCAAGACCGCACAGGACGATTTTCTGTACGACAGGGTTGACGTGATGGTTGCGACAAACGCGTTTGGAATGGGCATTGACAAGTCAAATGTATCTCTCGTGGTACATTATAATATGCCGAAGGACGTGGAAAGCTATTATCAGGAAGCGGGCAGGGCAGGTCGTGACGGCTCAGCGGCAAGGTGTGTTCTGCTGTTTAATTACGGCGACGTGGAGCTTGCGAAATATATGATTGACGTGAGCCACGAGGACGCAAATCTCGCTTTTTCCGAGCAAAAAGCGCTCAAGGAACGCGACCTGAAGCGGCTTCGGAAAATGACGAATTACTGCGACACAACGCGCTGTCTGCGGGAGTTTATTCTCGATTATTTCGGGGAAAAATCGCCAAAGCATTGTGAAAATTGCTCAAATTGCGAAAAGGATTTCAAAATCGCGGACGTGACCGTGGAAGCGCAGAAAATTCTGTCGTGCATTTTCCGTGTGAAACAGCGCGGAAAGAGCGTTGGGAAGACAATTATCAGCCAAATTTTATCGGGAAGCCGCGACAAGCGTGTGCTCGAATTTGGCTTTGACACGCTCTCAACCTACGGCATAATGAGCGATGTTCCGCGCAAGAAAATCACCGATATCATCAATTTCCTCGAAGGCGAGGGCTATATCAGCATTGACGCGGAGTATTCTGTGTGCGAGCTCACGCCGAAGGCAGACGAGTTCATCAAGAGCAAAAAGTCGATTGTAATGCGGGTTACGAGCGAGTACGTTCCCGTGAAGATTTCGCAGGACGCGGAAAACGAGCTGTTCCAAAATCTCCGCAAGGTTCGCAGAAATATTGCGTCAGTGCTTGGCGTGCCGCCGTACGTTGTATTTTCGGACGCAACGTTGCGTGATATGACCGCCAAACTGCCGAGAACGCACAATGAGTTTCTCGAGGTATCGGGAGTCGGCGAGTTGAAAGCCGAGAAATATGGGAAAAAATTCCTTAGTGCAATAAACGATTACATAAACGCACAACACCCGTCCTCAGAGTGATTTTCGATATAAATTTATCTATTTTGACGAAAATTTTCTACATCACGAAAAAACAAAAAAACACCTTGACCGACACAATAAAATGTGTTATAATTGTAATAAATCACAATTTCTTGTGGTTGGCAAAAAAGATTTGAAAAGAGAGTGCTTGAGATGATAAGTATAATCAAAAAGGACAACACGAGAGAGGATTTCAACGTTCAGAAGGTTGTGAACGCCGTCAACAAGTCCGCGACGCGCGTTATGTACAAATTCACGCCCGAGGAGCTGAATTTCATCTGCAAATACGTCACCGACAAGGCGCAGGAATTTGGTTCGGACGAAATTCCGATTGCGAAGATGCACAACATTGTCGAGGGCGCTCTTGAGGCGACAAATCCCGCGGTTGCGAAGAGCTACAAGGATTATCGCAACTACAAGCAGGATTTTGTTCATATGCTGGACGAGGTTTATGTGAAATCGCAGTCGATTATGTACATCGGCGACAAGGAAAACTCAAACTCGGACTCCGCGCTTGTTTCAACAAAGCGTTCTCTTATATTCAATGAGCTGAACAAAGAGCTGTACAAGAAATTCTTTATGACCGCCGAGGAGCTTCAGGCTTGCCGTGATGGGTATATTTACGTTCACGATATGAGCGCACGCCGCGACACGATGAACTGCTGTCTTTTTGATATGAAAAGCGTTATGGAGGGCGGCTTTGAGATGGGCAACCTCTGGTACAACGAGCCGAAAACGCTTGCTGTCGCGTTTGACGTTATCGGTGATGTAACGCTTGCTGCCGCTTCTCAGCAGTACGGCGGGTTCACCGTTCCGAGCGTGGACGAGCTCCTCGAGCCGTACGCCGAGAAGACTTATAAAAAGCAGTACGAGCGCTATTTGAGCCTCGGTTTGTCGGAGGAGGTTGCCGACAGGGAAGCGATGAAGGACGTTGAGGTTGACTTCCGTCAGGGCTTTCAGGGCTGGGAGTACAAGTTCAATTCCGTTTCGTCAAGCCGCGGCGATTACCCGTTTATCACAATGACCTGCGGCGTTGGTAGAGGTAAATTCGCGAAAATGGCGAGCATTTTGATGCTCGAAGTGAGAAAGAACGGTCAAGGCAAGAAAACCTGCAAAAAGCCGGTGTTGTTCCCGAAAATCGTGTTCTTGTACGATGAAAAACTGCACGGCGAGGGCGGCGAGCTGGAGGACGTTTTCGAGGCGGGAATTGCCTGCTCGCAAAAGGCGATGTACCCCGATTGGCTGTCGCTCACGGGCGAAGGTTATGTCGCGGAGATGTACAAAAAGTACGGGAGAATTATCAGCCCGATGGGTTGCCGCGCGTTTTTGTCGCCGTGGTACGAGCGCGGCGGAATGAAGCCCGCTGACGATGACGACAAGCCGATTTTTGTCGGCAGATTTAACATCGGCGCGGTATCACTGCACTTGCCGATGATTTACGCAAAGGCTCAGCAGGAAAGCTGCGATTTCTTCGAGGTTCTCGACTATTACCTCAACCTAATCCGCCGTATCCATTGCCGCACCTACGAATATCTCGGCGAAATGAAAGCGTCCACAAACCCGCTTGCTTACTGCGAGGGCGGCTTCTTGGGCGGACATCTGGGAATTCACGACAAAATCAAGCCGCTGTTGAAAGCCGCGACTGCTTCCTTTGGAATAACCGCGCTGAACGAGCTGGAACAGCTTGCCGACAAGAAATCCATTGCCGAGGACGGAAGCTTTGCGCTGAAAACGATGGAGTTCATCAATAAGCGTATTCAGCAGTTCAAGGAAGAGGACGGGCATTTGTACGCGATTTACGGCACGCCCGCTGAAAATCTTTGTGGTTTGCAGATTCAGCAGTTCCGCAAGAAATACGGCATTATCGAGAACGTTTCCGACAGGGAGTACGTTTCCAATTCTTTCCATTGTCACGTTGCCGAGGACATCACGCCCATTCAGAAGCAGGACAGGGAGGAGCGTTTCTGGAACCTGTTTAACGGCGGCAAAATTCAGTACGTCCGCTATCCGATTGACTACAACAAGGGCGCGGTTAAATCGCTTGTCCGCAGGGCGATGCAGAAAGGATTTTACGAGGGCGTAAATCTGTCGCTTGCGTATTGCGATGACTGCGGTTATCAACAGCTTGAGATGGACGTTTGCCCGAAATGCGGTTCTAAGAACCTCACGAAAATTGACCGTATGAACGGTTATCTGAGCTATTCGCGGGTAAAGGGTGACACGCGCCTGAATGCCGCGAAAATGGCTGAAATTGCGGACAGAAAGAGTATGTAACGGCGGATAATGGAGAAGATATGCGTTATCACAATATAACAACCGATGATATGCTCAACGGCGACGGTTTGCGGACGGTGCTTTGGGTTGCGGGGTGCAATCATCATTGCGAGGGTTGCCAAAACCCGATAACTTGGGACATAAACGGCGGCATTCCCTTTGACGAGGACGCCGAGAACGAGCTTTTCGAGAAACTCGCGCCCGATTATATAAGCGGCTTGACATTCAGCGGCGGCGACCCTCTTCACCCGCAGAACCGTGCTGAAATAACACGCCTTGCGAAAAAATCGCGCGAGCTGTTTCCGAAGAAGAACATTTGGCTGTACACGGGCTATATGTTCGACGAGGTAAAAGAGCTTGAGATTATGGGGTATATCGATGTTCTTGTGGACGGTGAGTTCAAAATGGAGTTGCTTGACGAGAAGCTCCATTGGAAAGGAAGCGCAAATCAGCGCGTGATAGAAGTTCCCGAAACGCTTAAAGTGGGAAGAATTGTGCTTTATGACGATTAAGCGCGGTTTGTTGAAGAAAATATAAAAAATGTGTTGACAATCTCCCCAAATATGTTTATAATAGAATTATGCACATATGAGGTTTAGGGAGGTGTTTTGTATGGGTGATGAAAAGACTCGGCGTGAAACCGACAAAAGAGTTCTCAAAACGAAAAAAGCGATAAAAGCCGCGCATCTGAGCATAATGGAGGAGAAGGATATCTCCGACATTACGATAAGCGAGCTTACGCGAAAGGCGGGAATAAACCGCCGTACATTTTACACGCACTACCGTAGCATAAGCGACATAATCGATGAGATTGAAAGCGATATGGTGGAGCTTTTGAGCGAGGTCGTGCATAAAATTGATGTCACCGATATCCGGAAAAGCGCGAATAACGTTTTTATCGAGCTGAATGATATGGTAGCAGTGGAGTTTGACTATTATTTCAGCCGTGTGAGAATGGATATGCGCGGGGTGTTTATGACGCGGTTGAAGGGCATTGCAGGCGAGCTTGCGGACAAGCTGATTGCTCAAAACTCAAAGCTGGAGCGGGAAATAGCCGAGATGGTTTCGGAGTACATAGTCGGCGGCTTTTTCAATGTTTTTGTTGAGTGGAGAACAAGCGGCGGAAGTGTTCCCGTGGAACAAGCGGCGCGTCTTGCGGGAATTATGGCGGAAGGTTGCGTTGAAAACATCAGAAAACTGAGATAAACAAAAGCGGGTGGATAGCACCCGCTTTTTCTTTTCAAAAAATTGAGTTTGTGAGAACAGCTCGGCTTATAAGTCGTTCAAATCTGCATCGGGAATATCGTTTTCGAGATTATCGCGGGCAAGGTCGGTGTCGATAACGGGATAGATGCTTGAAATCGGCTTTTCCGTACCATCGGTAAGCGGCTTTGCGGCTTCCTCGGGAAGAACAGCGTTGTGCCAGACCTTCTGCGCGGGCGGTTTAGTTCCCGCAACAATGGGGTTTGCGCGCTGTTTTGTGGATTTAGCCTTGCCCTGAAGCTCGGGTACGGGCGTGCCGTCCTTGGTATCGTGGGTGTAATGATGCTTCATATCCTTTTTAGCCAAAAAAATCACCTCAAAGCTATTTTTTCGGACAAGCGTGAAAATATTCCACAAAAGCACTTGAAATTTTGAGGAAAATATTGTATAATAAATACAAGTGTTGATTTTAAGCGTATTAAAATAATACGCGTTCTTTAAGGAGAAAAAAATGAAGCTTGGAAATGTAATTGTAGGTCAATCGGGCGGACCAACGTCGGTTATTAACGCAAGCCTTGCGGGCGTGTTCAAAACGGCGAAGGATATGCACTGTCCCGTGATTTACGGTATGAGAAACGGCATCGAGGGGCTTTTGCAGGATCGTTATGTGGATTTGTCCGAGCACATCAGAAACGGAATTGACATCGAGCTTTTGAAGCGCACACCGTCATCGTTTTTGGGAACCTGCCGCTATAAAATGCCCGATTATAACAAGGACGATGAGCCTTATCGGAAGATTTTCGAGATTTTGAAAAAGCTGGATATCAAGCATTTCCTGTACATCGGCGGAAACGACTCGATGGACACGATAGACAAGCTGTCGAAATATTCGCAGGCGATAAACAGCGAAATCACGTTCATCGGCGTCCCGAAAACCATCGACAACGACCTTGTGATGACCGACCACACGCCCGGTTACGGAAGCGCGGCGAAGTACCTTGCGGCGGCGGTTAAGGAGATAATCTGCGACGCGAGCATTTACGAGCTGGAGTCGATAAACGTTGTGGAGATAATGGGGCGTGACGCGGGTTGGTTAACCTGCGCGGCGGCGCTTTCGCGTTCTGAGGACTGCGACGGTCCCGACCTTATCTGCTTGCCTGAAACGGTTTTCGATTACAACAGCTTTATGAACAAAATCTCCGAGATACGCAAGGAAAAAAAGGTTATCACGATAGCGGTATCCGAGGGAATAAAGACTGCGGACGGGAAATACGTCTGCGAGGAGAACAACCGCTCGCTTACCGAGGACGTTTTTGGTCACAAAATGCTTGGCGGCACGGCGCTTTATCTGTCCGATTTGATTGCGAGAGAGCTTGGCGTGAAGTCGCGGGGAATTGTGTTCTCGACATTGCAGAGGTGCGCTTCACACTTGGTTTCGCGCCGCGACATCACCGAGGCTTATATCGCGGGCGCTGAGGGCGTTCAGCTTGCGTTGAGCGGCGAAACCGGCAAGATGATAAACTTCGAGCGCATTTCAAACAACCCGTACCAGCTCAAAACAGGCTCGTGCCCTGCGTCAGCCGTGGCAAATGCGGAAAAAAAGGTGCCGCTTGAGTGGATAACGGACGGCGGCTATTACGTTTCCGAGGAGTTTTTCGAGTACGCGCGCCCGCTGATAATTGGCGAGCTCACGCCGTTTATGGTTGACGGACTCCCGCGGCACTTGAACATCAGATAAACGAAATCCCCCGAACACTCGGGGGAATTTTTGTGCAATCTTTTTGTTTTAAGCAGGAATCAACCCCGCAAAAACTCCCGTATCGCGCATAATTGCAAATGCTGTGTATCCGACGTACAGAAACGCGAGAATACCGCCCTCAACGCGGGTAATTTTCTTTGCGGTGAGGCAGAAAATGTACGCGAGAATGCAGACGGCAATGTAAAAACCGCTGTCAATCAGGGTTTTCGTCACCTCGGTCGCGGCAATTTCAATCGGTGAAATCACGCCCGACACGCCGAGAATGAACAGGATATTAAAGATATTCGAGCCGATGACGTTGCCCATAGCCATATCGGTTTCGCCTTTTCGAGCGGCGGCAATTGTTGTGACAAGCTCGGGCAGGGAAGTGCCGATTGCGCAGATTGTAAGCCCAATCAGCGTTTCGCTCATACCCATCGCCGCGCCGAGATTGCTTGCGTGGTCAACGACAAAATTTCCTCCGAAAACGATAGCCGCCGCGCCAAGAATGATGAACAGCGCGCATTTCACGGGGTTGAACTTCTTCTCGGTTTCTTGCTCGGGAGTGCGGTTTTTGAGCGCGGATTTGACCGTCCAGAACATATACCCGACCATCAGCAGAATAAAAATTCCCGCTTCAATTCTGCCGATATCGTTGCCGAAAATCAGAAAAACGAAGAACAAAACCGTCGCGAGAATTGACACAGGGTAATCTCTGTGCAGAATATCTTTCGTCACGCCGACCGGCTTTATCAGCGCGCAAACGCCGAGTACAACGAGCAGATTGAAGATATTCGAGCCGACAACGTTGCTCACAGCCATTGAGTTTGCGCCGTTGCAGGACGCGGAAATGCTCACGGCAAGCTCGGGCGCGCTTGTGCCGAGCGCAACAATTGTAAGTCCGACAACCAGCGACGGGATTTTCAGCTTTCTCGCCAAATCAGCCGCGCCCTCGACAAAAAAATCCGCGCCTTTTACCAGCAAGACAAATCCCACGATAAGCAAAATTATGTCAACAGCAATATTCATAAATTACCTCTCAAATGTCATTCTTCGGCAATTTCACCGATAATATTTTGCAATTCCTCGATACCCTCGCCCGTATCAGCCGAGGTTTCGATAATCGTCAAATCCTCGGCGCAGGGAAGCTCGTTTTTGAGCAATTCTCGGCGCTCGGCACGCTGATTTTTGGAGAGCTTGTCCGCTTTTGTGAGCGCGATGATAAACGGAATTTCCCCGTCAATAAGCGCGTTTATCATCTGCAAATCATCGGCGGTCGGCGGGTGACGGAAATCGACAAGCTGAACCACAAGCGCAAGCTCACGTTCAGCCGAAAGATAGCCGCCGATAAGCTCATTCCAGCGCTTTTTCTCGGACTTGGCAACCTTCGCGTAGCCGTACCCCGGCAAATCCACGATAAAAATATTATCAGCTTTGTAGAAATTTATGGTCGCTGTTTTCCCGGGAACAGCGGACACGCGCGCGAGATTTTTCCGGTTGAACAGCTTGTTGATAAGCGAGGATTTTCCCACGTTCGAGCGCCCCGAGAACGCAATTTCAACGCGCTCGGGCGGCGGGAGCTGGGAAAAACTGCCGTAAGCGGCGGCAAATTCAGCTTTGTTGAAGTTCATAAAAATTCTCCTTGTCAGGGGTTGAGCCATTGAATAAAGGCGGTTTTGTCGTTGCTGTTGTAGCCTGCTTTGCGGTAAAAATTGAGCGTTGAGTCTTCCTTTGAACCAGTGAGTAGCATAATTTTATAGCAATTTTCCTTTTCGGCAAGCGCTCTCGCGTAATCAAGACAAGCGGTGGCGAGACCTTTTTTGCGGTGCTTTTCATCGGTTACAACATTTTCGACAAGCGCGTAAGGCCGCTGAGCGTGGGTGAGATTTGGGACAATCACGCACACGCAACTTGACGCGATTTGCCCGTTTACCTCGGCAACAATAATGTGGTGATTTTTGTCGGCAAGAATGTTGTTCCAAAGTTCGGTAACCTTGGGAGTTTTCTCGGGGAGCGGGTTGCCGTGAAGTTGCGTGTAGAGCCGCATGAGCCCGTCAAAATCCGCGGGTGTAATCTCTCTTATCATAAATTCTCCTCAAAAAAACGCCGCGCAAACGAACGAGGGCTATACTGCACAATTATTGTCGTTCGATTTGCGTGGGCAAGCAAGCGGCAAAGGCGTAAGCCGTTAATTGTGCGGTATAGCCCATAGTATTTGGGTTCGGCGCGGCGCATTTTTACGCGTTTAAAACGGGTTTCTTTTTAACAGGAGCTTTTTCGACAGCCTTCTTGGACAGCTCCTTATCGGCTTTCGGCTTAACTGAGCAATTCGGCAGAACAAGCGCGGTTTCGAGCACCGTTGAAATATCCTCTGCGGGAACAAACTTGATGTTCTCCTTAACCTTTTCGTCGATTTCCTCGATATCGGGAATGTTGTCCTTGGGAATGCAAACGGTTGTGATACCCGCGCGGTAAGCCGCCATAGTTTTCTCTTTCAGACCGCCGATGGGGAGGACTTTTCCGCGAAGTGTAATTTCACCGGTCATCGCGACATCGCGGCGCACGGGAGTACCCGAAAGCGCGGAAACAAGAGCTGTTGTGAGGGTAACGCCCGCCGAAGGACCGTCCTTGGGCACCGCGCCCTCGGGAGCGTTGACGTGAATGTCCTTGTTTTTGTAGAACTCCTTGTCGATGCCGTACTTGTCGGCAAGGGAGCGCGTGAGGCTCACGGCGATTTTCGCGGACTCCTTCATCACATCGCCAAGAGAGCCGGTAAACTCGGTTTTTCCCGTACCGTCAAGCACGAGCACCTCAAGCGGGAGCATTGTTCCACCAACGGAAGTCCACGCCAGACCGTTCACCAAGCCAACCTCATCGTGTGCGGCGAGGTGCTCGGGCTGATATTTCTTGACACCGAGGAAATCCTTGAGATTGCTCTCGGTAACGGCAACCTTTTTCTCACCCGAAACCAGCATTTTTGCGGCTTTTCTGCATACATCGGCAATCTTTCTTTCAAGCTTACGCACACCCGCCTCGCGAGTGTAGCAGTCGATAATATCGTAGAGCGCACTGTCGCTGATTTTGAGGGTTTTGGAGCTTTCGCCATGCTTTTTGAGCTGTTTGGGAACAAGGTGTTTTTTGGCGATGTTGAACTTTTCTTCTCTTGTATAACTCGACAGCTCGATAACTTCCATTCTGTCGAGAAGCGGCGCTGGGATAGTATCGAGGCTGTTTGCGGTTGTAATGAACAGCACATCGCTCAAATCCACGGGAATTTCGATATAGTGGTCAACGAACGCGACATTCTGCTCCGCGTCGAGAACCTCGAGCATTGCCGAAGAGGGGTCGCCCTTATAGTCGTTGCCCATCTTGTCGATTTCGTCCAGCAAAATCACGGGGTTAATCGATTTAGCCTGCTTGAGAGCCTCGATAATACGTCCGGGCATTGCGCCGACGTAGGTTTTGCGGTGACCGCGGATTTCCGCTTCATCGCGCACGCCGCCGAGTGAAATTCTCGCGTATTTGCGACCGAGAGCCTTGGCAATAGACTTGCCGATTGAAGTTTTTCCGACTCCGGGAGGACCGTAAAGGCAGATAATCTGCCCCTTGACATCGGGCGCGAGCGCTCTCACGGCAAGCGTTTCGAGGATACGCTCCTTGACCTTTTCAAGACCGTAGTGGTCTTTGTCAAGCTGTTTTGCCGCGGCGTTAATATCGTTTTTGTCTTTGGTTCTCACGTTAAACGGAACGGACAGCACGGTATCGAGATAAGTGCGAAGAACCGCCGCTTCCTGCGAGGAACCGGACATTTTCGCGAGCTTTTCCGCCTCACCGATGAGCTTTTCCTCCGACTCCTCGGGAAGCCCAAGCGCCTTGATTTTGTCAACGTACTCGTCAAACTCCTCGGCGGGACTCTCGCCGTCACCGAGCTGTCTTGAGATTGCCTTCATCTGTTCGCGGAGATAGTATTCGCGCTGATTTTTGTCAACCTGTTCGCGAACCTGTTCACCGATTTCAATTTCCGCCTGAATGACCTCAATTTCATCGTGAAGCATTGCGATAAGCAGACGTATTCTCTGAAGCGCGCCGTTGGTTTCGAGCAATCTTTGTTTGTCCTCAACGCTCAAAACGATGTTAAAGACAACCTTGTCGAAAAGGCGACTGCAATTTTCTTCGGACATAATGCTCTCGTAGAGGTCGCGCGGCATTTTCGGTGACATTGACGCGTACATATCGAAAACCTCTTTAAGAGCGCGTTTAGCGGCGGTTTCTGTACTTGCGGACATAGCCGCGCCGCGAGTGGGCATTGCCTTAACCTCGTATTTGAGGTACTCGGAGCAGGGAACGGAGCGCACGGTTTTCGCGCGGTAAAGACCTTCGACAAGCACTCTCGTTGAACCGTCGGGAGTTGAGAGGAGCTGTCTAATCTCAGCGACAACGCCAACGCTGTAAATATTATCACTGGTGGGGTCGGTGTCGCCGGCGTCCTTTTGGGCAACGAGAAAGATTTTCCCGTCACCTGCGGCGGCCGCCTTGAGAGCGGCAACCGAGCGTTCTCTTCCGACATCAAAATGCAGAACCATTGACGGAAAGATAACCAAACCGCGAAGAGAAATCGCGGGAATAATCAAAGTGTTGTTTATCATATATGTATAACCTCCAAAATTCATTTTCAAAACACCGTATCAAATGAACGACAGATACAAATTGTAATACTATTATACAACATTTCAAGCGAATTTGCAAGCCCAAACATTTTGTCGATTTTCTGAGAATTTAGTGGAAAATAAGTGAAAAAATGAGATAAACGACAGGTTGATGCAGGAGATAAATCCAGATTGTGTTTCTTCCGACAGCGGCGAGCCATCTGATGTGAACGGGGTAGAAGAATTTGGGGAGTGAGCCGCCCTTTGCCCAGATGCCGAAGAAACTGCCCGCGAGGAACAAGAACAGCCACGGGAAAAGCGGAAAATAGTCCGAGGACATAAAGGAGCTGTTGTACAAGCCGAACGGGAACAGCACGCCGACCTCGTAGGCTTTTTTGGGGAGATACCACTCGAAAAGCCCGCCGATACCGATGAATCCGTTTTGCACATTCCAAGTCAGCACGAAAAGCAACACGCAAACAATAATTCCAACGAGTGCGGGAATATGGTCAAGAAGATTTTCGCAAAACCCGAAAATCATCATAGAAATTCCCAGAAAATGTAAAATACCAAATGTGACGGGCACACTGCTGAAGAACGGCGTAACGAAGGTGATAAGCATACCGAGGAAGAAGCATTGCGCGCCGCGTTTTATGTTGTTTTGGGAGAATCGGCAGACGGTGCCGGAGATGAAGATGAACAGTCCCGCGAAGATATCGCGGATTATGTTGAACCAGCTGTCGAAGAAAATCGGCACGTCCACGCCGAAGATATACTTGAGGTCGTACATCGCGTGATACACAACCATACAGATTATCGCGAAACCGCGTAGCTCGTCAAGCAAGCCGACACGCTTTGAGTTATTTTTCAGAGTTCCCATAAAATCCTCGCTTTATGTAAAATTATATATACATTATATTGTAACACATTTTTCAAAAAAAAACAATAACCTCTTGAAAAAAAGTTTAAATTGTGTTAAAATAAATATTTGGAGAATAATCGAAATTTACGATAAAATGGTGAGAAATTTGGAATTTATAGAAATCGGCGGCGTGAAAATCGAGAAAACCGCCGCACTTGCGCCTATGGCGAGTGTTGCCGACAGGGCGTACAGGCTTATCGCGAAACAGTTCGGAGCGGCTTATTGCGTTGGTGAAATGGCGTCGGCGAAGGGACTTTGCTATAACGACAAGAAAACCGCCGAGCTGCTTATGCTGACCGAAGGCGAGAGACCTGCCGCGGTGCAGCTTTTCGGCTCGGAACCGGAGTTTATTGCAAAAGCGGTGAAGATTGCCGAGGAGTTTCACCCCGATATCATTGATTTGAACGCGGGCTGTCCGATGCCGAAAATCGTGAACAACGGCTCGGGAAGCGCGCTGATGAAAAATCCCGCGCTTTTCGGCGAGGTTGTGGGAGCGGCTGTTTCAGCGACAAAAATCCCCGTTACCGTGAAATTCCGCGCCGGTTGGGACGAGGGCACGGTTAATGCGGTTGAAATCGCGCAAATTGCCGAGAAAAACGGCGCGGCGGCGGTCTGCGTTCACCCGAGAACGAGAAACCAGCTTTACACGGGAAAATCCGATTGGAACGTGATAAAAGCGGTGAAAAACGCGGTAAAAATCCCCGTTATCGGAAGCGGCGATGTAACAAGCGTTTCGGATTGCGTGGAGA
>CALZUA010000008.1 GCA_945829235.1 uncultured Clostridia bacterium
AAACCTTTTTCTGAAGAAAAAGGTTTCAAGACTTCCAAAAAGACTTTTTTCGCTGCGCGCCCCACGGCAGAAAATGCGTCACTTTACAGCTCCGCGATAACCTCAACCTCAACCAGCGCGCCCTTCGGTATCTGCAAGCCGCCTACGCAAGAGCGCGCGGGCTTCTCGGTGAAATACTCGGCGTAAACCGCATTAAACTTAGCAAAATCGCCGATATCTTTCAAATAGCAGTTGGTCTTGACAACCTTTTCAAGCGAGCTTCCCGCCGCTTCCAGAACAGCCTTGAGGTTTTCGCAAACGCGCTTTGTCTGCTCCTCGATTCCGCCCTCAACAAGGTTTCCCGTTGCGGGGTCAATCGGGATTTGCCCCGAGCTGTACACAAGATTTCCCGTGATTTTCGCCTGAACGTAAGGTCCGATTGCCGCAGGCGCGTTGTCCGTGTGAATTGTTTTCATAAAAGTACCTCTTTTCGTTATTTTATGTAGTCAACAAGCTTGTAACCCGCTTCGACAAGCGCTCCGCGGATTTCCTCGAGATGCTCGGAGTTGCGCGTTTCGAGGTGAATACGCAGGAAACAGCCGTTGATGTCGGGGTTCTCGTCCGCGCGCTCGTGACGAACCGCGGTGACGTTTCCGCCGTGCTTCGCGATAATTTCGGAAACGCCGAGGAGCTGTCCGGGCTTATCCACAAGCTCGATGTTGAGCATACCCGAACGCCCGCTCTTGACAAGACCTCTCCTGATAACGCGGTTCAGGATAGTAACATCAATATTACCGCCCGAAACCACGCACACAACCTTCTTCCCCTCAACAGGGATTTTGTTGAACATAACCGCCGCAACCGAAACCGCGCCCGCGCCCTCGGCAATCAGCTTCTGCTGTTCAATCAGCGCGAGAATTGCGCCCGAAATTTCGTCCTCGGAAACCGTGACGATTTCGTCAACATACTGCTTGCAAAGCTCAAATGTGTTCTTTCCCGGCTCCTTTACGGCAATTCCGTCCGCGAGCGTCGCAACGCTTTCGAGACGCTCGATTTTGTTGTCGTGGATTGAGTTGAACATCGACGGAGCGCCCGCCGCCTGTACGCCGTAAACCTTGATTTTCGGGTTGAGCTGTTTTATCGCAAAGGCAACTCCCGAAATCAGTCCGCCGCCGCCGATAGGTACGACAACCGCGTCCGCGTCAGGCAAATCGTCGAGAATTTCAAGTCCGATTGTGCCCTGTCCCGCGATAACATTTTCATCGTCAAACGGGTGAATAAAGGTGTAGCCCTTTTCATCGCGGAACTGAAGCGCCTTGTTGTAAGCGTCATCGTAAACGCCCGGCACAAGGCAAACGTCCGCGCCGTAAGCCTTTGTTGCCTCAACCTTTGAAATGGGCGCGCCGTCCGGCAGACAAATCAGCGACTTAATCCCCGCCTTCGTTGCCGCAAGCGCGACACCCTGCGCGTGATTTCCCGCCGAGCAAGCGATAACGCCCTTTTCGCGTTCAGCTTCGGTGAGCTGGGAAATTCTGTAATAAGCGCCGCGCACCTTAAACGAGCCGGTAACCTGTAAATTTTCGGGCTTCAGATAAACCTCTGCCGCGGGGTTTATTTTGGGAGCTTTTATCAGGTCAGTGCGCCTGATAACCTCTTTCAAAACGTGCGACGCCTTGTAAATACTGTCAAGCGTGAGCATTTTTTCATACCTTCTTTGCTAAAAAATAAAAATTTTACCACATTACATTATACAACGCTTTGAGGAATTTGTCAAGTGTTATTGACAAAACGCGAAAAATGTGGTATAATAAATGCAAAACGTTTATATAATCGTCCGTACGCGTACGTTTGCTTAATACTGCTATGGACTAATTTACAACAATCTTTCGTTTATCGGAAAAGCAATGTGTAAGAATAGTCGGGTTAGTTGAAATCAGGTTTGGAGATATGAAGAATTTTTTTACTGCGCCAAATATAATAACGTGCGTGCGTATTCTGGGAACGGTTGCTCTTGTGTTTATAGAGCCGTTCTGCGTGCCGTTTTATATCGTGTGGACAATCTGCGGCGTGAGCGATGTGCTTGACGGCACGGTTGCCCGAATGACCAAACAAGAGAGCAAATTCGGCGCGCGGCTCGACAGCATAGCGGATATTATGTTTTACCTGCTGATGCTGTACAGGGTTTTGCCGACGCTTATCGCGGTTTTGCCACACTGGATTTGGATAATTGTCTGCGCGATTGCGCTGACAAGAAGCGCCGCTTATGTCACTGCTCTGATAAAATACAAGCGCTTCGCCTCGCTTCACAGCTACCTCAACAAGCTGTCGGGATTTTTGCTGTTTCTCGTGCCATATTTCATCTTTATGAGCTGGTTCTGGATTTACTGCGTGGTGCTTTGCGGAATAGGGCTTTTGTCGTCAATCGAGGAGTTGCTCATTCACCTGCTCTCGCGGCATTATCAAGAGGGCAGACAGACGATAATCGGGTTGAAAATCGGAAAAAAGCGCGCCGATTTAAAGAACAAAGACAGCGGTAAGGCTATCTAAAAGGACTGAAAAATTTGGCAATTGCAAAGCGGTTGCCTTTATAAAAGGAGATAATTTTATGTACATTACTTGTTTGGATTTGGAAGGCGTTTTGGTGCCGGAGATTTGGATTGCGTTCGCCGAGGAAACCGGAATTCCCGAGCTTCGCAGAACAACCCGTGACGAGCCGGATTACGACAAGCTGATGAAATACCGCATCGGTATCTTGAAGGAGCACGGTCTTGGGTTGAAGGAAATTCAGGCGACTATCGCGAAAATCGACCCGATGCCCGGCGCAAAGGAGTTCCTCGATGAGCTGAGAGAGAACTCGCAGGTGCTGATTTTAAGCGACACGTTCACGCAGTTTGCCGCTCCGCTGATGAAAAAGCTCGGACAGCCGACCATTTTCTGCAACTCGCTCGAGGTTGCTCCGGACGGCGAAATCACGGGCTACAAAATGCGCGTTGATAAGTCCAAGCTCACCACGGTCAAGGCGCTTCAGTCCATCGGTTTTGAAACAATCGCGGGCGGCGACTCGTTCAACGACCTCGGTATGATTACCGCGTCAAAGTTCGGCTTCCTCTTCCGCTCAACCGAACAGATTAAGAAGGATTACCCCGATATCCCCGCGTTTGAGGAGTACTCGGATTTGCTCAAGTACCTCAAGGAGTGCCTGAATAAGTAAAATTTAAGCAAAAGCCGCTTTTGATATTAAAACAAAGGCGGCTTTATTTGGCTTTAGGGACAATGATTTTTGAGATTTGGAGGTAAATTATGGCAACAGAAACATCATACGAAAAACTTTTTAATAATGTAAAAAATGCTTACGCAGAATTAAGAGAACTGGAACGTCAAAAATTGGCGGGCGCTCTTTCCGGCAAGGGATATATAGTTGTAAAAGGGGGCTCAGCCGGAAAAGGTCGTCCCGACTATACAAATCACGGCACAATAAATCAGTATGATTTGAGCAACTGGAAATGGGTTGCGTGTTCCAAAGAAGGCTTCCATTACACTATTTCATTTCAGACCTTTGACAAAGATGTCAAATCATTAAACTGCCACGCTCTTTTTGACAGAATCGGGGTGTATAAGTATGTGTGGTCAAGTTTAGAAGATATGAAAAAGAATTATGAGCAAGCCACAGATATTATAAACAAGAAAGAAAATCCGGAATATGAAGATTTAATAAAGTATGATATAAAGAAGAAATATAATCCCGATGACGCCTTTTACACAATGGAAAATGCAAACATTGATTTGCCGTTAGACGACAAAAAAATTCAAAAGTTAATTGAGTTTATGGAAAATCTTTATTATCAAAACACCACAAGCAACTTATGAGGTAATTTCAATTGAATATTTTCAGGAATATTTTAGATTTTATACGTTTTCGCACAGGTCATTTCAGCGAGTTCATTTTTGCGCTTCCCATTGCGCTTTTTGTGACGTTGATTTATTGGATTATCAGAAGAATTGTTCACAGGAAAAAGCTCGGCGCAAAATTTCGGGAAGTCCGGAGAAAAGCCCGCACGAATGAGATAATCCGGCTTTTGCTGGTGTTCTGGCTTGCGGTTCTCGGCAATCTCACGCTCACAACTATCACGCTCGGAGAATATCTGCTCAGACTTCTTGCATACGGAAAAAACATTTCGCCGATTTACTTCGGACTAAATTTGATGAATCTTATCCCGCAGATAGATGATTTCCCGCATATTCTGCTGAATACGGCGCTGTTCGTTCCCATCGGACTTGCCGTGCCGTTTATTATGAAAAAACCGCGGCTTTGGAAAACCGCTCTCGCGGGCTTTTCGATGAGCCTTTTCATCGAGATTATCCAAATGTTTATCGCGCGCGAAAGCGATATAACCGATGTTATCGCAAATACCCTCGGAATGATTTTCGGGTATCTCGTTTACCTTTTGATTAAGAAGATTTTCCCGAAATTTGCGAAAAAATGCTCAATCTCGGTTAACAATTTCGGGAGAAAGCTCCTCTGAAACATTACACAAAAAGCCGCTCGGCGAAAAACCGAGCGGTATTTTTACTTAATTTCGTTGACGGTCAAAATGTGTAATATCTCACTTCTTTTTACTGCTTGACGAGGACTCGGGCTCGGGCGGAACGTACTCGGAAATTCTCACGGAAGAAATTATAATGTCCTCAACGGGGCTGGAAACCTCGCCGGTATTGCTTGTGGTGAGCTTCACGGCGCTGATTTTATCCACAACGTCCAAGCCCTCGTAAACCTGCCCGAAAATCGTGTAATTGCCGTCCCAGAAAGGATAGCCGCCCGTTGTCGCGTACTTTGCGGTAACATCCTCGGTTGCCTTTTCAAACATCTCCGCCATATTGTTGTAATATTTTTCCATCGCGGTGACATTCTCTCTGCCGGGGTCCTCCTCGGACATTGTTTCGAGCTTCGCGGTGTATTCAGCCGCCTTTTCACGCATTTTCGCCGCATCATAGCCGCTCATATCCTGCACCTTCTTGCAGTTGACGATGTAGAACTGCGTGGCGATATTCCCGCTTGTGTCGGAGTAGCCGAGCGCACCGTAGAAATTGCGCGCGTTCACGCTGGTTTCCGCTTCAAGCGGCTTGCCCTCGTTAACCGCAGGCTTTCCGCCCGTGCCGTCACCGTTCAGCGAGCCGCCCTGAATACAGCAATCCGCAACAACTCGGTGAATTTTCAGCCCGTCATAATAGCCCGCCTTTGCGAGTTTAACAAAGTTCTCGACACCTATCGGAGCGATATCGGGAAACAGCTTCGCCTTAATAACGCCGTAATCCTCGATTGTGATTTCGGCAATCGTATCGCCCGCCGAGAGAACCACATCGCCGATATTTCCGGGCTTGCCGCCGTTTGAACAGCCGCTTATGCTGAGCGCCGCCCCCAGCGCGAGAATAACGCTTGTTATCTTCCTGAAAAGGTTCATAGCCTTGTCCTTTCTGTTATTTTAGGTTGCCGATAAATCCGTGTTGCAATGCCGCAAATTCTGGTTTATCGACAACCTGATAAATTGTCATTTTAAACAAACCGCGATAAAATCAATCGGTTTATCCAACGGTTGAAACCGTGATATTCTTGATAATGATTTCCGTAATCGGCTTTGAGAGTTCACCCGCGCCGTTGTCCTCAACCTCAACCGCCGCTACCGCGTCAATCACGTCAAATCCCTCGTAAACCTGCCCGAAAACGGTGTAATCGCCGTCAAGCTGAGGAGTGCCGCCTTTTTGGTTGTACAACTCCTTGATGTTGCTCGGGAACGAGTTGTACTTATCAACAAATTTCTGGAAATAATTCTTGTAGTTCGTATAATAAGAAGCCATGTCGGTAAGCCCCTGCTCCTTTGCCTGCTTGCTAAGCTGATCGCACTTGTCAATCTGCGATTTAAAGCCGTCAAGCTCGCTGTCAAAAACGCCCTGCTTCTTGTTGGTCACGATATAGAACTGCGTGGAGTTGCTCCCCTTGTAGTTCGCGTAGCAGAGTGCGCCGTAAAAGTGCCGCATATTGTCCGCCTTTTCCACACCGAACGAGCCGCCGTTTACCATCGCTTCGCCGCCCGTTCCGTTACTGTTAAGCGCGCCGCCTTGGAACATAAATTCCTGCATAACGCGGTGGATATTTTTGCCCTGATAATAGCCGCTTTCGCAGAGCTTTTGGAAATTCTCGACACCAACGGGCGCGGCTTCGGGGAACAGCTTTGCCTTGATTGTCCCGAAATTCTCGATTTCGATTGTAGCAACAAGGTCGCCCGAATTGACCGTCACCTCATCGATATTTCCACCCTTAACCGTACTGCTTGAGCAACCCGTGAAGAGCGCTCCCACGGCAACCGCCGCGCACAAAACCAAACTTTTCAGCCTTTTGAACTTCATCATAAACCTCATTTTTTCTTGACAACGGTACCCTGCTTTGTTTCCTCGACAATATAACCAAGCTCGGTTATATTGTTGCGAAGCTCGTCAGCAAGCGCGAAATTCTTCTCCTTACGAGCCGCCGCGCGTTGTTCAACAAGCGCCTTGACCTCCTCGGGAATTTCATCGTTACCTTTATTATATAACAATCCGAGCACGTTTGTCAATGCCGAAAATTCGTCAAAATAAATTTTCACATCTTCTTTGGTGATTTCGGGCGAGGAAACGGCGGTGTTGATTTTTCTGACAAGCTCAAAAACTGCGGCAATCGCGTCTGCGGTGTTGAAATCATCGTCCATCGCGCGGCAGAATTCCTCGCGAGCCGCCTTGACATCGGCTTTCGTGCTCTCGCTCGCCGCGCCGTCCTTGGCTGTCGGGAGAGTGCGCTCCATCAGCTCCTTGCAGTTGTACAGCCGCGTGAGCGCCGCCTTGCAACTCTCGATAACCTCAACCGTGTAGTTGAGCTGGCTTCTGTAATGCACGGACAACAGCATAAAGCGGATAGGCTCATAGCCAAATTCCTTCGCCATATCGCGGACAAGGAAGAAATTTCCTGCGGATTTCGACATCTTTTTGTTGTCAACATTCAGCATTCCGTTGTGCATCCATATATTGGCAAGAGCGCAGCCTGTCGCGCACTCACTCTGAGCAATTTCGTTCTCGTGGTGCGGGAAAATGAGGTCTGCGCCGCCGCCGTGAATATCGATTGTGTCGCCGATATAGTGACGCGACATCGCCGAGCACTCGATATGCCAGCCCGGTCTGCCCTTTCCGAAAGGCGAATCCCAATAAGGCTCGCCGGGCTTTGCGGCTTTCCACACGGCGAAATCCATCGGGTCGCGCTTTTTCTCGCCGACCTCGATACGCGCACCCGCCTGAAGGTCGTCGAGAGGCTGGTGTGAGAGCTTGCCGTACTCGTTGAATTTCGCGGTTTCAAAGTACACGTCCCCGTCAACCTGATACGCGTAACCCTTGTCAACAAGCGTCTTGACGATATCGATGATGATGTCCATATTCTCGGTAACCTTCGGGTGAACATCGGCTCTGCGAACGTTCAAGCCCTCGGCATCGATGAAATATTCCTTGATTGCGTTTTCGGAAACCTCGGTTGCTGTTTTGCCTAACTCGTTTGCTTTTTTAATAATTTTGTCGTCAACATCGGTGAAATTCTGCACATAGAACACGTTATATCCGCGGAATTCAAGGTAACGGCGAAGCGCGTCAAAAACGCACAAAGCGCGCGCATTGCCGATATGAATGAGGTTGTAGACGGTCGGACCACAGCAGTAAATCTTGACCGTGCCCTCGGTAATCGGCTTCAAGTCCTCTTTTTTGCGAGTCATTGTGTTGTAGATTTTCATTTTTCTTCTCCTTTATCAAGAATTTAAGTTTCCGGTTTCGGCTCTTAAAACAACTCGTGTGGTTTTTTCGTCAATTTGCACAGAACGCAAGACAATCATGCGATGATGAAAATTTCACGCTTTCGGCACGCTATCTCGCCCATCGGCGAAACGTGAACCGCTTGTTTAACAACGTGCGGTGTTTTTCGTCAATTTACACAAAACGCAACGTAAGCAAGTTAATCTTGCGAAGGCGAAGAATTTCACGCTTTCGGCACGTTATCTCGCCCATCGGTGAAACGCGAACCACTTGTTAAGCAATGCGTGAGGTGTTTTTCGTCAATTTGCATAAAACGCAAGTTAATCGCGCGGTGACGAAGAATTTCCCGTTTTCAGCTCATCAACCTGCTTCTGAAGCTCGTCAACCTTTTTCTCAAGCTTTTCGATGTACATCAAATGCTTACACATAATCTCGGAAACGGGGTCGGGAATGTGAATCTGGTCGAGGTCGCTGTTGGAAACGCGAACGCCGTTCATCTTGACAACGCGCGCGGGTACTCCGACTGCGGTACAGTTCGGCGGAACTTCCTCGAGAACCACAGCATTTGCGGCGATTTTCGAGTTGTCGCCTATCTTGAACGGTCCCAAAACTCGCGCTCCCGAGCCAACCATAACGTTGTTCCCGAGCGTCGGGTGGCGCTTTCCGACATCCTTGCCGGTGCCGCCGAGCGTGACGTTCTGATAAAGCGTGCAGTAGTCGCCGATTTCGGTGGTTTCGCCGATAACAACGCCCGCGCCGTGGTCGATGAACAGCCCCTTGCCGATTTTTGCGCCGGGGTGAATTTCGATGCCCGTCTTGTGCCGCGAGCGCTGGGAAATCCAACGGGCGATGAAAAAATGCCCGCGCTCGTAAAACCAATGCGCCCGCCGATAACTGCGAACCGCCTTATAGGACGGGTAGAGGAAGATGACCTCCCAGCCCGACCGCACAGCGGGGTCGCGCGCCTTTATGGACGCGATTTCATCACGAATTTTGTCAAACATAACTCTCTCCAAAAAACAAAAGCCCTCGTACCAACGGCACGAAGGCGTCAATTAACGCGGTTCCACTTCGCTTCAGAAGAAGTCCGAAAGGACTTCAACCCTCTTGCCCTTAACGCGGGAAACGAGTCTGCATTTCCTCAGACCGGCTTCACGACCGCACTTCACCGCCGCCAAGCTCCGCGCTCTCACCTGCCGCGCGGCTCTCTGAGCCTTGGAAAACGGTTACTCTTGCCGTGTAAACGCCTTTACACATTTATATTATTATACACCATTTCCGCGAAATTTTCAAGCGTTTTTCCGTAAAATTTGCGCGGCAAAACACCGATTTTTTGTACAAATTAACCTAAAAGCACAATTACAAGCGCCAAAATCAGCTTCATATCCGCCTTTTCGTTGAGCAAAACCAAAATCAACCCCGCGACAAGCAGAAAATCCTTGTCGGATAAAAGCCTTGAAAAAGTGTCGTTTTTCGGGCAATTTTTGCAGAAATTTTCGGTGAATTTCGGGCATTTTTCGGTGCAGTTTTCGCGGCAATTTTTTGTGTTGTTTTCACCGATTTTTTCCTCAAAATTTACGCTGTTTTTTGAACATTTTTCGGCGCATTTTTCAAAGGATTTTTCCGCAAAATTTTCGCCGAATTTTTCATCAAAATTACTGCGATTTTTTATGCAATTATCGGGCACTTTTTCGGTACATTTTTCAAGGTTAATTTCGGGCATTTTTTCGGTGTAATTATTGTGGTAAAATTCACACGAATTTACTCTTGAATTATAATCGTCTACCGCCTTATACAGAGCCGATTGAGTGGAATTCCACACCATAATTATTCACCCCCGAAAATTGCCCAAAACACCCTAAAATTCACCTTAAAAATTACACAAATTTTCACCTGTTTTTTACAGTAAAAATTGCGATAAATTCAGGCTGATAAATTGCCCCAAAATTACCCCTTAAATCGCACCAATTATACGCTCAAAAAATGCTTGAAAAACGCGCCTAAATTGCGCCTAAAATCAACCGAATTATTCGGTCAAATCAGCTTCTCAAAAAGACCGCTTTCCTTCAATATCGGAAGCAGTGAAAACAGCTTCATCAGCCGCAGAGCCGAGTCAATTTTCGGGCGGTTTTCCTCGCGTAGCAACGGCTTCAGCGCAAGCAAAAAACGCTCGTTGTCGTCGGGCTGGTTCAGCGTTTCAAACAGGCTCAGCATTTTCAACAGCATTTCCGGGTCAAGTCCCGAGAACAGTCCCTCTGATTGCCCCGAATCCGCATTGTTATCAGCTTTTTCGTCATCTCCGTCGTCCGAAAGCGCGCGGAGCAAATCCTCAATTCCGTCCATAAGCGCGCCTCCTTAGCCCTCAAAAATCGCTATTTTTTCCCCAAAATCCGCATTACATCATCGGGCGATGACGCGCTTTTCAGCTTTCGCATCAGTTCCTCGTTCTGCAAAACCGCGCGAAGCTTCTCCTTATCCGACTTCGACAACCCCGCCGCAAGCGCCTTCATATCCCCTTTTTCCAACGTTTGCTTCAGGCTTTCGGGCGATGTTCCCAGCTTTTTGCTCGCCGCTTCGATTAGTTTGTCGTAATTATTGTTCACAAAAAACTCCCCCTTTATTTAGCAAAAATAGCCAAAAAATCTGAAAACTACTTTTATTTTTTCTGTCAAAATGATATAATAATCGTATGGGCTTTTATAATGTATACTCACGAAAGGTTGGTTTTATGAAAATTCTTGTCGTTTCGGATACGCACAAAAATTATCGCGCGCTTAAAGCGGTTGTGGACAAAATCCACGACTTCGATATCCTCATTCACCTCGGTGACGGCGAACACGAATTTCACGATATCCAAAAGCTCTACCCCGAAAAAGCGATGATTTATGTCGGGGGTAACTGCGATTTCGGTCAGCACGAAACCGTGCACGTTGCCAAAATCGGCGGTGTGAGGATTTTCTGTTGCCACGGACACACCTTTTCGGTACACGATGGGCTGGGGAATCTGGTTGCCGAGGCGAAGAAAAATCACTGCAACATCGCGCTGTTCGGTCACACGCACCTCCACCGAACCGAGGTCATTGACGGCGTGATGGTGATGAACCCCGGAAGCCTTGACTCGCCGCGCGGCAAAAACAAGCCATCTTTCGGCATTATCACGGTAGAACCAACGGGCGAAATCAAGATGAACATCATCGCGGTGAACGAAAAAACGGTATGAAAACGATTTTTTTGGACGAGGTGGACTCCACCAACAACTACCTCAAAGCGCATTGCAATGAGCTTTCCGACCAAACAGCAGTCACCGCGCTTCGGCAGGTTGCCGGCAAGGGACGGCTTGGACATTTGTGGGAGGGTTGCGAGGAAATGCTCCCGCTGTCTATTTTGTTCAAGAACCCTCCAGAGCCTGAAAATCTCTCTGCTCGTGCCGGTCTTGCGGTCTGCGAAGCGCTTGAAGAAGCGCTTGAGAAGCCGCTTGAGAAAGCCGTTTCCAAGCAATTTTCCGCGGGTATAAAGTGGCCGAACGACATAATTCTCGAAAATCACAAGGTCTGCGGTATTTTATGCGAGAGCGTGCGGGTTGGTGCGTGTCTGAATGTGATTTGCGGAATCGGGATAAATATTGCACAAAGTGAGAATTATTTCAAGCAAGCGGGATTGCCAAACGGAGGTTCAATCTTATCGATAACCGGATTATCGATTGACCGAAACGAGCTGTTCGAGAGGGTTGCCGAGCGCGTGATTTTTCGCTGTGCAATGCCGTTTCACGAGTGTTTTGATGAATACAAAAAGCGCGTCCTGAACATCGGGCGCGAGGTTAGACTTATTAAAAACGGCGCGGAAAAAATCGCGTTTGCCGAGGACGTTTCCGAGCAGGGATTTTTGATTTGCCGCGATGAAAACAGCGTTTTTGAGGTCAACTCAGGCGAGGTTTCCGTGCGCGGAAAAGAGGGTTACATCTGATGATCGAGAACGAATTTAAGGTAATATTGAACAAAAATCAGTATGATATTTTGGCAAAAAGCCACAAATGGGACGAGGAAATTTCGCAGACAAACCACTATTTCGATACCGAAAATCTTGAGCTTTCCGCGCGGCACATAACCTGCCGTGTGCGGGAGATTTCGGGGGATTTTTTTCTTCAGCTTAAGTTGCCGACAGGGGTGAATTTTTCGCGCGTGGAGCTGGAGAAAAAATTGGATTTTTTGCCCGAAAAAATTGACGGAGAAGAGCTCCATAAGGTTGCCGAAAATGTTGAATTTCCCGATGTAAAAAAGCTCGGTGCGTTGTCCACGAAGCGGCTTGTGAAGCGGTTTGACGGTGCCGAAATTGACCTTGACGAGAGCCGATATTTCGGCAAAACCGACTACGAAATTGAGATTGAATTCACCGATGAAAATGTCGCGCGAAAATTGCTCGAAAACGTGCGGAATTTAATCGGTGAAAGTGCCTCGGAGAACGAGGTTTGCACGGGAAAAATTCACCGGTTTCTCGAGGAATTTCGCCGCCAGAAATAACAAAAATCCCGCCGATTTCACGGAATTTCGGCGGGAAATTTATTTTGTTCAACCAGATAATTCAGCGGAAAAGCGCCAACCGCGCCACATTCCATTATAAGCCGCCCCGCCAAATCGCCCAAATCGGCGGGTTTTCGCAGATTTTCGAGGGGTATGCAGAGGAAAAATTGTCCGCAAAAATCCTCGCCGAAAATCTCGTAAATCGTGTGCAAATTCAGCGGCAAATCGCTCACCGTGAGCAAGTGCGCCGAAATCCGCCTGCCGTAAAGGTAGTCGCCCAGCCAATTATACAGGAAATTCAGCGTCGCCGAGGTTGGCTTTTTCGACAAAATCAGCGTTATTGCTTCGCTCGCGCAAAGGCTGTCAAGGTCGCTCGGCTCGGTGAAATCGAAGCGCTTTTCGCCGTGCTCAACCTTGTAAAACCGCTTTACAGCGTGCTTTGTTTCGGTCGCAGCAAAAATCAGCGGAACCGCCGCGAATGCTCCCAAGCAAATCAATCCAAGCGCGATGTGGACGTATTTTCCCAGAATATACGCGATGAGAAACGGCGATAAAAACGCGAAAACCGTGATAATTACCGTCAAAGCGTAGTTTTGTTCGCTCCTTTTCCGCACGGAGTCGATTTGCATAATTATGCTTTGAAGGCGTCTTTTTTCCTCGTCGTTGATTTTTTCTGGGAGCAGATTTTTCCGCTTCATCGACACCATAATCGGCGAGCAAGCCGACATCGCAACCCCCAAAATAAGCGGAAAAATCAATACGGGATAAATCCACTCGCCCGCGTTGTTCAACATTCCGATAAAGCTTATCCCCGCGCCGAGAATTACGACGCCCCAGCTTATCAGCTGCCAGAAAAGATACGGGTGGTTTTTCCGAAACATCACTCGCTGAGCTTTTTGCGAAGGTAATCCTGAATTGCCTTCGGGGACGCCGCGCCCTTGAGCGCCTTGTTCGCCTGTCCCATAAAGAAGCCGAAAACCTTCTGGTCGCCGCTCTTATACTGCTCGACAGGCTTCGGGTTGTTCGCGATTATCTCATCGACAACCTTTGCAAGAAGGTCGTTGTCCTCCTTAATCCACAAATCCTGTTCATCGGCAATTTTGTCGGGTGAACCGCCGTTTTCAACAAGTTCACCGAGAATAATCTTCGCGTTTGACTGCGAAACCTTGTCCGTCTGCAACAGCTCTACAAGCCGCGCGAAGTCCGCTCCCGTGAATTTCAGCGCGTCCATATCAACCTCGCCGAGATTTATGCGGCGCGTGAGCTCGCCGACAATATAGTTAGCGATTGCTTTCGGGTTGTCGTAAGCCTTTGTCGCTTCATCGAAAAAGTCGCAAACGCGCTTGTCGCCAACGATAATGTCCGCGTCAGCTTTCTTAAGCCCAAGCGTGTTCACATAGCGCTCCACGCGTTGCTCGGGCAACTCGGGAATTGAGTTTTTGATAGCCTCAAGCTCCTCCTCGGTGAAGATAATCGGCGGAATGTCGGGGTCGGGGAAGTAGCGGTAATCGTGCGCGTCCTCTTTCGAGCGCATCGCCGTGGTTTCGCCAAGCGCATCGTTGAAACGGCGCGTTTCCTGTATAACCCGCTCGCCGCTCTCGATAACCTCCTCCTGACGCTCGATTTCAACCTCAATCGCTCTCGCAATCGCTTTCAGCGAGTTCAGGTTTTTAAGCTCGGTTCTTGTACCAAGCTCGGTGCTACCCTTCGGTGCAATCGAGATGTTGACGTCGCAACGGATTGAGCCCTGTTCCATCTTGCAGTCGCAAATTCCCGCGTACTGGAGCAACAGCTTGATTTTCTCCAAAAACGCGATAACCTCATCGGAGCTGTGGAAATCAGGCTCCGTGACAATCTCGATAAGCGGTATTCCGCAACGGTTGTAGTCCGCGAGCGAAATCCTGTTCACCTCGTCGTGAACCAGCTTTCCCGCGTCCTCCTCAAGGTGAATTCGGTTAATTCTGATAACCTTTTCCTCACCCTTGACGTTGATTTTAACCGTTCCCGCAAGGCACACGGGGCGCGGCATCTGCGAAATCTGATACGCTTTCGGCAGGTCGGGGTAGAAATAGTTCTTTCTGTCCCATTTTGTGAAACGCGAGATGTCGCAGTTCATCACATAGCCCGCCTTGATGATATACTCAACAGCCTTTTGGTTGAGAACGGGCAGAGTTCCCGGCAAACCGCTGCACACTGGGCAACAGCGCGAGTTTGGTGTTCCTCCGAATTCGGCGGAGCAAGTGCAGAAAACCTTCGATTTCGTCAGCAATTCTGCGTGAATTTCAAGTCCCATTGTTGGATAAAACGCACTCATTTCTCCACCTCCTTAAAATTTCGGCGCGACAGGCGAAAAGCCCTGCTCAAAAGCGTTCGCGCACTGCAAAATCGTCTGCTCGTCAAAGCGTTTTCCGATAACCGACATTCCGATAGGCAAGCCGTTTTCCGTGTAACCGCACGTTGTCGAGATACCGGGGAGTCCCGCGATATTCACCGTAACCGTGCAGATATCCGCCGTGTACATCTTAACGGGGTCGTTGTCCTGTGCACCTATTTTATATGCGGGAGTCGGCGCAGTCGGCGTGAGAATTACATCGCACTGCTCGAAAATCTCGCTGTACTCCTTGATAATCTCCTGTTTAAGCGCAAGCGCTTTCTTGTAATAAGCATCGTAATATCCGCTCGAGAGCGCGTAGTTGCCGAGAAGAATTCTGCGCTTGACTTCCTCGCCGAAGCCCTTGTTTCGGCTGTCGATAATCAGCTCGCCGAACGTTCTTCCCTCGCCGCGGTAGCCGTACTTTATACCGTCAAAGCGCGAGAGGTTGGAAGCCGCCTCGGCGCAGGCTATCAGATAATACGCAGGGATTGCATATTTCAGTCCCGGCATCGAGCAGTCAACGAGCACCGCGCCCTGCTTTTCCAGCTCGTGCGCCGCGTCCATAACCGCTTTCTTAACACAATCGTCAATCGCTTCCGAGTAAAATTCCTTCGGGAGCGCGATTTTCATACCCTTAATCGGCTGTCCGAGTTTCTCGGTGAAATCGGGCGTTTGAACACGCGCAGATGTCGCGTCGTGACGGTCGTGACCGCAGATTGAGTTGAGGAGAATTGCGCAGTCGTGCGCGTCATTCGCGATAGGACCTATTTGGTCGAGCGAGCTTGCAAACGCAACCAAACCATAGCGCGAAACTCTGCCGTAGGTCGGCTTGATGCCCGTAACTCCGCAGAAGGACGAGGGCTGGCGGATTGAGCCGCCGGTGTCCGAGCCGAGCGCCGCGGGTGCAAGAGAAGCCGCAACCGCCGCCGCAGAACCGCCCGAGCTTCCGCCCGGAACGCGCTCTAAATCGTAGGGATTTTTGGTTTTGGCGAACGCAGAGGTCTGCGTTGAGCCGCCCATCGCGAACTCGTCCATCGAAGCCTTTCCGAGCAGAACGTAGCCCTCAGCGTTCAGCTTTTCGATAACGGTCGCGTTGTATGGCGGGATAAAATTCTCGAGCATACGGCTGGAACAGGTGGTTTTCACGCCGTCCGTGCAGATATTGTCCTTAATCGCAAGCGGAATTCCCGTGAGCGCGGTTGCCTTTCCCGCGTCAATCAGCTTCTGCGCGTTTTCCGCGTCAGAAAGCGCTTTTTCCTTGGTTACGGTAATGTAAGCGAGCAGATTTTTGTCCTGCTCCTCGATTCGTTTGAGGTATTCCCCGCAAAGCTCTGCGGCGCTGATTTTCTTTTCATCGAGAGCGCTGCGCAAATCGCGGATTTTTGCTCTTGTCAAGTCCATATTTTTCTCCTTATTCAACAACCTTTGGTACAACGTAACAGCCGTCCGTGTTCTCGGCGTTCGCAAGCAGTTTTTCCGTCGGGAACGACTCCTCGGGAACGTCCTCGCGGGTATCGGCAAAACGAATTTCGTTGCCGTCCTTGGTGTCGTCGTATGCGAGGTCAAAGCTCTTGATTTCGTCCATAAGGTCGATTATGCTGCTCATTTCGCCCATAACCTTCTCCATTCCCTCTTCATCATAAGAGAGCTTCGACAGACTGCACAAGTGCTCGATGGTTTTCATATCAACTGCCATAAAATCAGTCCTTTCTTTTAATGTAAACAGATGAACATCACCCGAATTTTTCGATTTTACCATACATTTTATATTATATCCTATTTTCGCACATTTTTCAAGGTATATTTGATAATTTTGGGAATTTGGAGAAAATAACAAAAATATTTGAATTTTCGTGTCTCGTTTCTTGCATAAAAACAACAAACAAATTTTGCAAGTTTCTGCGGCCGTTTAAATCAGCTTTTAATAATGTATATGATGTAAGATTTTGGAAATAAACAAGCAAATTCAAGAGAAAATGAAAGTTTTATTTTTGTTTCTTGCAAAAAACTCTTGACAATCGACAAAAAAGGTGTTATAATTATGTTGTACTTCGGCACACCGCGCAAAAAATTGCAAGAAGGCGCGGCAAAGCATTTATTTGGCGGGAAAATCCGCCGTATTCAAGGAGTGAGGATATGTTACAACGAGAGGGAGAAACGAGAATTCCCGCCGGCTGCGCCATTTCGGGCTTTATAAACCGCGACGGAAAACGCACCGACGGCAGCGTTATCGTTAATTCAATTGCCTGTATGCACGAGCGCTCAAACGGCTTGGGCGGCGGCTTCGCGGGCTATGGCATCTATCCCGAATACCGCGACCAGTACGCGTTCCACGTTTTCTACGACTCAAGCGATGCGAGAGTAAGAACCGAGGCGTTTCTGGACCGGCATTTTGATGTGGTAAATTTGTCGAGAATTCCCATCAGAAAAAATCCGAGAATTACTGACGAGCCGCTTATCTGGCGCTATTTCGTAAACCCCCTGCCCACGAAATTGCAGGACAGCCAGCTTGACGAGAGAACCTTTGTCGCGCGTTGCGTCATTAAGATAAACGACCAGATTGACGGCGCGTATGTGTTCTCCAGCGGCAAAAATATGGGCGTTTTCAAGGCTGTCGGCTACCCCGAGGACGTCGGCGATTTCTACCGCCTCGAGGAGTACAGCGGCTGGGCTTGGACGGTTCACGGACGTTATCCCACAAACACTCCCGGCTGGTGGGGCGGCGCGCACCCGTTCTCGTTGCTCGATTACACAATCGTTCACAACGGCGAAATTTCCTCCTACGACGCGAACAGGCGCTTTATCGAAATGTTCGGGTATAAGTGTAACCTGCTCACCGATACCGAGGTTATTACATATATCGTGGATTATCTCCACAGACGGCTTGAAATGCCGCTTGAGGACGTGGCGAAGGTTATCGCATCACCGTTCTGGAGCGAAATTGAAAGCGGAAAGTTCTCGCCCGAGGAAACCGAGAAAATCAAGCATTTCAGAAATGTTTACTCGAGCCTTTTGATTACAGGTCCGTTCTCGATAATTCTCGGCTACACAAACGGCATTATGGCGCTCAACGACAGACTTAAACTGCGCTCGATGGTTGCCGCGGAAAAGGGCAGCACGATTTACATCTCCTCCGAGGAGTGCTCGATAAGAACAATGTGTCCCGATGTGGACAGAATCTGGAGCCCGCGCGGCGGTGAGCCGATTATCGCGGAGCTTTACGAAAATTGCGCGGAAAGGGTGGGAAAATAAGTGGCTGTAAATTACAAAAATCCTCTCTTTGAGGTTGTCAGAAACCCCGACCGTTGCATCAAGTGCCGCGTGTGCGAAAGACAGTGCGCGAACGAGGTTCATAAATATGACGCGGATTTGGACAAGATGATTGCCAACGAGCAAAACTGCGTGGACTGCCAGCGCTGCGTGTGCCTTTGCCCGACAAACGCGCTCAAAATCCGTCCGAACGAGAATCAGTTCCGCCCGAACGGAAACTGGAGTATGCAGTTAATGGACGAGGTTTACAAGCAGGCAGGAAGCGGCGGAGTTCTGCTCTCGGCTATGGGCAACCCGCAGAATTACCCCGTTTACTGGGATAAAATTTTGCTGAACGCTTCGCAGGTTACAAATCCTCCGATTGACCCGCTCCGTGAGCCGATGGAAACCAAAACGTTCCTCGGAAAAAAGTCGCAGAAAATCTCCTACGACAAGGACGGAAAAGCTCACTACGAAAAAACTCCGTACCTCGAGCTGGACGTGCCAATTATGTTCTCGGCAATGTCCTTCGGCTCGATAAGCAAAAACGCTCACGAATCCCTTGCAAGAGCCGCAACCGCGCTCGGTACATATTATAATACCGGCGAGGGCGGTCTGCACCGCGATTTCTACCAGTACGGCAAGAACACGATTGTTCAGGTTGCTTCGGGACGTTTCGGCGTGTTCAAGGGTTATCTTGACGCGGGAGCCGCTGTTGAAATCAAGATGGGACAGGGCGCAAAGCCCGGTATCGGCGGTCACCTCCCCGGAATGAAGGTCAACGAGGAAATCTCGCGCACCCGTATGATTCCGATGGGCGCGGACGCGATTTCCCCCGCTCCTCACCACGATATCTACTCAATCGAGGACTTGCGACAGCTTGTAAATTCGCTTAAAGAAGCAACCGGCGGCGAGAAGCCGATTATAGTTAAAATCGCGGCTGTTCACAACGTTGCGGCAATCGCTTCGGGTATCGCGCGCTCGGGTGCGGATATCATCGCAATCGACGGTTTCCGCGGCGGCACGGGTGCCGCTCCGACAAGAATTCGCGACAACGTAGGTATCCCGATTGAGCTGGCTCTCGCAAGCGTTGACTCGCGTCTGCGCGATGAGGGTATCAGAAACGATGTTTCGATAGTTGCGGCGGGTTCGATGCGCTCGGCGGCTGATGTTGTCAAAGCAATTGCGCTTGGTGCGGACGCGGTTTATATCGCAACCTCGGCGCTTATGGCAATGGGCTGTCATTTGTGCAGAAGCTGTAACACGGGCAAGTGCAACTGGGGTATCGCAACTCAGCGCGCTGACCTTGTAAAGCGCCTCAACCCCGATATCGCCGCAGAGCGTCTGATAAACCTCGTGACGGCTTGGAACCACGAAATCAAGGAAATTATGGGCGGTATGGGCATAAACTCCATCGAGGCTCTCCGCGGAAACAGACTTATGCTGCGCGGCGTCGGGCTTAATCAGAAAGAGCTTGACATTCTCGGCATAATGCACGCGGGCGAATAAGGAGGGCTTGAAATGAAAAAAGTTTATGTAAACGAGGATTGGTGTCTTGCCTGCCACTTGTGCGAATTTTACTGCGCGGCGGCAAATTCCGGCAAAGACCTTATCAAAGCGTTCAAATATTCGGACAAAAAGCCTGTTCCCCGCATCAAGGTCGAGGAAGGCTCGGAAGTGAATTTCGCCGTTCAGTGCCGTCACTGCGAGGGAAAAGCCTGCGTTAAGGGCTGTATCGCGGGCGCGCTGTCCATTGTTGACGGCGTGGTTGTTTGTGATGAAAACAAGTGCGTGGGGTGCTACACCTGCGTGCTGAGCTGTCCGTTCGGGTGCATCGTCATCGACGAGGAAGGTCACAGAATTCAAAAATGCGACCTCTGCACCAAAAATCACAACGGCGAACCCGCCTGCGTTCAGGGTTGCCCGAACAAGGCTATCGTATTTGAGGAGAGGTGAGAATAGATGAATTACGTTATTATCGGAAATTCCGCGGCGGCTGTCGGCACAATTTCGGGTATCCGCGAAATTGACAGCACGGGCAAAATCACCGTCATCTCGGACGAAAAATATCACACCTATTCCCGCCCGCTCATCTCTTACTGGCTTGAGGGAAAGGTTTCGGACAAGAATATCTACTACCGTCCCGCTGATTTCTACGAGAAAAACGGTGTGGAAACCATTCTCGGCAAGAAGGTCACGAAAATCGATACCGCGAAAAAGTGCGTTGTTCTGGACGACGGGCTGTCCGTACCTTACGACAAGCTGATGGTCGCGACAGGCTCGAAGCCTTTTGTACCGCCGATGAATGGTCTTGAAAAGACAAACTACCACACCTTTATGAGCTATGACAGCGTGAAAGCTATCCGCTCGGAAATCCGCGAGGGTATGAAGGTGCTGATTATCGGCGCGGGACTTATCGGTCTGAAAGCCGCCGAAGCGCTCTCCGCATACAAAACCGACATCACCGTTGTCGATATGGCGGACAGGATTCTCCCGTCAATTCTTGATGAGAGAGCCGGTCTGAAAATGCAGAAGCACATCGAGAGCAAGGGCGTGAAGTTTATCCTCAAAACCTCCGCAGACGAGTTTACCGAGCACAAGGCAAAGCTCAAAAACGGCGAAGAGGTTGACTTTGATATGCTGATTGTAGCGGTTGGAGTTCGCCCGAACACCGAGCTTATCTCGGACGCAGGCGGCAAGGTTGAGCGTGGAATTATCACGGATATGACGCTCAAAACCTCGCTTGACGACATTTATGCGGCGGGCGACTGCACGGTGAGCTACGACGCTTCTTCCGATACGGAGAAAATCCTCGCGCTTTTGCCGAACGCTTATATGCAGGGCGAGGTTGCGGGAAGAAATATGGCGGGACGCGAGTTCTACTATGTAAACGCAATCCCGATGAACGCAATCGGCTTCTTCGGCTTGCACATCATAAGCGCGGGAAGCTATGACGGCGAGGAATATGTCACAGAAACAGAGAATACATATAAAAAGCTGGTGTTCCGCGAGAATACGCTCAAGGGTTACATTCTTATGGGCGATGTCGCGAGAGCAGGAATTTATACCTCGATGATTAAAGAGCGCATCGATTTGGGTGATGTCGATATTGAAATGCTCAAAGACAAGCCGCAGATGATGATGTTCAGCAAGGAGCGCCGCGAGGAGAAGCTGGGAGGAATTATAAAATGACGATTGACGCGAAAAATCTCGGCTACGACGAGCTTAACAAGATGATAAAAGACAGCGCGGACGAAAAGTTTGAGCTTTCAAACGTTCTCGGACAGCGCTATATCGGCGCGGGAATGTCGGGCAAGGAAATCAAAATCACCGGCACTCCCGGAAACGCGCTCGGCGCTTATCTGAACGGCGCGAAGATTATCGTTCACGGAAACGCGCAGGACGCTATCGGCGACACGATGAACGACGGCGCGATTATCGTTCACGGAAACTGCGGCGATACCACGGGCTATGCGATGCGCTCGGGTGAAATCTACGTTCAGGGTAACGCGGGCTATCGCGTGGGTATCCATATGAAGAGCTACAAGGAGCTTTACCCGATTATCGTTATCGGCGGCAAGGTCGGCGACTTCCTCGGAGAATATCAGGCGGGCGGAATTATCGTTGTGCTCGGTATCGGAGAGGAAAAGTGCCCTGTCGGGAGCTTCTGCGGCACGGGAATGCACGGCGGCGAGATGTTCATCAGAAGCGAAAACGCGCCGACAGGTCTGCCCAAGCAGGTTTCTTGTTCCGAAGCAACCGCCGAGGAAAAGGAGCAAATCCGCCGCTATGTTGACAGATTTGTAAAGCATTTCGGCAATAATACAGAAGAGCTTCTGCAATCGAAATTCTGGAAGCTTGTTCCGAACTCAGCAAACCCCTATAAACAGCTCTATGTAAGCAACTAATGCGCAAAAAATTAAAGATAATTTTACCGATAATCGCGGCGGTGATTTTGATAATAGCCGCCGTGATTGTCATAATTCCGGCAATTCAGACGGGCGATTTTGCTTCGCGCGCGGAAAAGGTTGTGCAAGTGCCCGATTTGAACAACGGTTTTGTGCCGCAGGGACTTGAGTTTCTGCCCGAAAGCGAGGTTTATCTCGTGAGCGGTTATCTCGGTGAAACGGCGCAGATTAAGGTTATCGGCGAGAACACAAGTTTTTCCGTTTCGCTTTACAACGCGGACAGAAGCGATTTTTCAAGTCACGCAGGCGGCGTTTGCAGAATTGGCAATTTCGTCTACATTTCGGGCGAACAGAACATTTACGCGTTTAAGCTGAGCGATGTTCTGAGCGGCTCGGCGGCGCTTGTCGGGAAATTCCCCACAAACAACCGCGCATCATTTTGCTTTGCCGATGAAAAATATCTCTATGTCGGTGAGTATTATTTCGGCTCGTTTTACCCGACCGCCGAAAGTCACCACATCAAAACTCCCGCGGGCGATGAGAACAACGCGCTGGTTTTCGCATTTCCGATTGACGAAAATCAGCCGCTCGGCGTGAAAACCGAACCCGAGTTCGCTTTTTCGATAACGGGAAGCGCTCAGGGAATGGAAATTGTCGGGAATACGGCTTATCTGTCGCTTTCTGACAGAATCTCCGGCTCGCGGCTGATATCCTACGATATTTCAAGCGCGAAAATCGGACAATTCGGCAAAATCCCGCTGATTTATCTCGACAGCTCAAACCTTGTCGGAAGTCAGCCGATGTTCCCGCAGTCCGAGGGGATTGTATATGTTGACGGGAAAATGCACATTCTGTTCGAGTCGGCGGCAAACAAATACCTTATCGGTCGGCTTTTCGGCGCGGATTTTATTTATTCTTTGGCGATTTAGACAGAAAGACATTTTGGAGCGGATTTATGAAAATTTTCATCAACGCAAAAACAATCGAGCTTTGCAGTAACATTCTCGCGGCGCTCGAAGATACCGCGGACAGCGCAACGCTTTGCTTCACCGATGAACAGGCGGCAAATACGGATTTCTCCGACTATGACGCGATTATCGTGTCAACGCCGCTCAGAAGCGAGTTCGGGCTGGATTTTGTCGCGAATTTATCGAAAAAGTGCAACGCTCCGATAATTGTTTTGGCAAGAGCCGATATCTCGGGCGATGTGCAGTCAAGACTGAAATTCACGGGCGCGTTTGTGCTTGCGAAGCCGTTTCAGAAAAGCGTTCTCCAACAGACGATAAGAACGGCGGTTGTTGCCAAGGAGAGCATAAACCGCCTGATTAGCGAGAAAAGCGAGTTGTCGAAACAGCTTGATGACGTGCGGGTTATCGACCGCGCGAAATTCTGCCTTATTCAGTACCTCAATATGTCCGAGGAACAAGCTCACCGTCATATCCAAAAGCTTGCGATGGATACGCGGCGAACGCAGAGGGAGATTGCCGAGGATATTCTGAGAACTTATGCGATATAACAAAGCGGGACGCAAGGCGAGCCGCCTTTGGCAATTCCGCCTCGCCGAGATTTCATCTTTATATAGATGATTTGCTCGGCGGGGCGGAAATTGCTTTATGGGCAACGCACCAAAACGCCCCGTTTTTTGTCCGCAAATTATGCATTATAATACATATCATAAACAATATAGCCGCTTATCCCATCCAAGGAGCCTTTATAGGTTTCCCGGCACATCATACACCTCGGCTCTTTCAGCGGAAAGCCGCTTGTCGGGAAAATGTTATATTCCGATGACGTTCTGAAACCAACGTGGTTATAAAAGCGAAAATTCCCCTCAACGGTTATACCTTTAAAACCCATTTCTTTCACTTTCTCAATTCCCATATTCAGCATAGCCGTTCCTATCCCTTGACGAAAATAATCCGCGTGAACGGATACAGGAGCTAACATCACTATCTCGGTACTCGCCGCGCCGCCGTGTCCTCCGTCTTTTGCGGGAGATAAGGGAAATCTTGAAAACAAGAAGTGACCTACTATTTTACCGTCCAATTCTGCGACAAAAGACAACTCGGGTATGTAATATTCCGAATCTCAAATTTCTTCCACCAAAGCAATTATATCCGTTCCATCGGAATAGTCGGTTCCCTCCCGAAACGAACGCAAAATCAATGAAACGATATCTTTATAATCCTTATGCTGTTCGGGGCGAATTGTTATCCTATTATTCATACATTTTCTCCTCAAATTGATTTAGTTTTTGCTCCGATACTTGTCGCATCGCAGAGCTAACGAGCGTTTTCTTCGTTATATCACATACTCGTTCTCTTGTCAAGAAGATATCTCGGAAGAAACTACACGGGGAAATTCGTCCTAAATCAGCGGAATTGCATATACGAAAAATCTCCCGCACCTTTCGCAAGCTCAGCTCGCAGAGCGGGTGAAGCAACGCAGCCAAACCCGCGTTTTTTGCTTGGAACGGGCGTTGCTTCACCCGCGCATTTTCGGCGGTTCGATGCCGCCGAAAATGCTAAGGTTTCGCAGAAACCCAAGCGCTGTTTGCAATGTAGTGGTCGTAATTCCCACAAACTCTGTACTGTTCGCGAGAAACTTGCGTTCCCGAAAAAGCTTGTCCCGTGCGAAAAAACGTCGGAGTTGCCCAAGATTATCTTGTCAAAAAAGCTTTCGGTAATGTTGCCAAAAACAAGCGGGACGCAAAGGCAATTCCGCCTCGCCGAAATTTCATCTTTGCAACAGATGATTTGCTCGGCGAAGCGGAAATTGCTTTATTGGCGGCGCACTAAACGCGCCCCGCTTGTGCTGTCAAGAAACAAAGCAATTCCCGACAGCGTGCCGCTACTGTTTGTCCTTAATCCCAAAGAACAGCCGGAGCAAACCCGCGAACATCTTCGGACTCTTCACCACAACAACCTTCATAACGCGCTCCTTTCAACACCTCAAAAGGAATATCCCCAACACGATAAGCAACACCGCGATTACAAACAGCATAACCTTCAGCGAAAAAAACGAAATGCACATAATTGCCCCAAGAAACGCCGCCAATGCCAAACACAACCCCACTTTTGAGCGATTATGCCGCCGTGGTCTTCTTCGCCGAAACATACCGTTCACCTCGCTTTGTCACTGCTTCAGGCTTTGCCGCACGCTTCGGCAACGCCTTTGTTGCATATTATTCATTTTTCTTAAAAACTGTTACATATTTCTTTGAAAAAATACTTGTTTATTAGGAAAATTTGTGTTATAATAGAAATAAGGCTTTTAATATAGTACAATTTTCCGGCAACAGCTTTTTACAGAACAATATCGGAGGAAAAATATGGAAAATACCAAAAAACAACCTGCGGGCAGTATAAGAGTGTCCGAGGACGTTATTGTTAAGATAGCGACAACCGCCGCTTGTGAAATTGACGGCGTTAAGCTCGCGCAAAATGTTAAACCAAAGTCAAAGCTCGGCGTGCTGAAAAACGCTCCCGTACACACGCGTTTGAGCGGGGACACCGCCGCGCTGAAGCTGAACATCTTTGTTGACGAGGGGTACAATGCCGCGTCAATTGCCGAAAATGTTCAGAAGAGCGTGAAGTCGGCAATCCAGAATATGACAGGCTTTACCGTGACAAAGGTTGACGTAAATATCGCGGGAATTTGCTTTGCTGATGAAAGCGAAGCTCCCGCCGATGAATAACAGGGGGAATTATGGAAGAAAAGCTGAAACGGCACGAAATCCGTGAGGGCGCGTTTCTGATACTGTATCAGCTCCTTTTCGGTACAACTCTCGAGGAAATCGACGAGCTGAACGCCGAGGCGTTTGATATGGCGAAAAATGAGGAAACCAACGAGATTGTAAACGGTGTGCTCGAGCACGACGCGGAGCTCCTCGAGGTTATCGCAAAATACTCGAAAACCCGCGCCGCTTCGAGAATTGCCAAGGTAAATCTCGTGATACTTAAAATCGCGGTTTATGAGATGAAATACTGCGACAGAGTGCCGAATGCGGTTGCTATAAACGAGGCGGTCGAGCTTGCAAAAAAATACTCGCAGAAATCGGACAGCTCGTTCATAAACGGGATTTTGAGCTCGTATATGAGGGAACTCGATGGAAAATAACAAAATTCCCACGGTAACCGTATCGCAGGTCAACCGCCTCGTTTCCAATATTATCGGGAACGAAAAGCGGTTTAAGGATTTGTCCGTGAAGGGCGAAATCTCCGACTTCACTCGGCACTACAAAACCGGTCACCTTTATTTCACACTTTGTGATGAAAATTCCAAGTTGAAAGCGGTTATGTGGGCAAGCAACGCAAACAAGCTGAATTTCTCGCCCGAGAACGGCAAGAGCGTGGTATGCCGCGGCTTCTTGACGGTGTACGAGCCAAGCGGAGTTTATCAGATAAACGTTGTTTCAATGGAACCCGAGGGTAGCGGTGAACAAGCAAAGGAGCTTTTCGAGCTTGTTCAAAAGCTGGATAAAGAGGGACTTTTCAAGCAAAAGCGCGAAATTCCCAAGTTCCCGAAAAAAATCGCCGTGATAACCTCACAAGGCGGTGCGGCGCTCCAAGACATTATAAATATAACAAGGCGGCGTTGTCCGACTGTTAAGCTCTTGGTTATTCCCGCAACGGTTCAGGGCGTGAACGCGGCTAGTTCGATTGTTGCGGCGTTCGGTGTTGCCGAAAAAAGCGGCGCAGATACGATTATCTTCGGGCGCGGCGGCGGTTCATCGGACGACCTTTCCGCGTTCAACGATGAGGCGGTTGCTCGGGCAATTTTCCGAAGCAAAATCCCCACAATCAGCGCGGTAGGACACGAAACCGATACAACAATCGCCGACCTCACCGCAGATTTGCGCGCGCCTACTCCTTCTGCCGCCGCGGAGCTTGCTACTCCGGATTTGCAGGAGGTTATGCGGAAATTTGAAGCTCTGTTAAACGGTATTGAGTACCGTGTGAAATCCAAAATTTCGCTTTGTGAAGCGGCGTTAAACGAGAAATCGCGGCTGATAAACGCGCTTTCTCCCAAAAACAAAATCGCCGAAAAATCACGCGCCGCCGAGGTTCTCTTTGAAAGGATAACCCAAAGCGTTCACCGTAAAATAATGCTCTGCGAGAGCACTCTCGAACGGCAAATCAGCGTGATTTCCGCGCTCAGTCCGCTCGAGGTGCTCAAAAGAGGTTACTCGATAACCGAAAAGGACGGAAAAGCCGTGATGAAAAGCTCCGAGCTGAATGTCGGAGATAAGGTTGAAATAAGGCTTGGGAGCGGCTTTGCTTCGGCTGAAATTACTGAAACAAGGGAATAATTATGGAATTTGATTTTGAAAAAGGTATGAAAAGGCTTTCGGAAATTTCCGAGCAGATGAACGGCGATATCCCGCTCGAAACGTCCATAAAGCTGTACTCCGAAGCGGCTGAGCTTGTGAAAAAGTGCCGTGAATACATTGACAGCGCAAAGCTCGCCGTTGAACAAACGGAAATGAAGTGATGAATATTAACGTTAAAGAAACGCTCGCGGAATACGCGGAAATGACCGAGAAAGCGCTCTCCAAGTACCTCCCCGAAACCGAGTGTCTGCAAAAAAACTTGCTTTCGGCAATGCGGTACAGCTTGTCGGCGGGCGGAAAAAGGTTGCGTCCCGCGCTGGTTATGGAGTTTTGCAGAGTGTGCGGAGGGACGCCCGAAATGGTGCTTCCGGTTGCCTGCGCGATTGAGATGACGCACACCTTCTCGCTTATACACGACGATTTGCCCTGTATGGACGATGACGATATGCGCCGTGGAAAGCCCTCCTGCCACAAGGCGTTCGGCGAGGCTGAGGCGGTGCTTGCGGGTGACGCGCTTGCGATAATGCCGTATGAAATCATCGCCGAGGCGGGAATTAAAGGCAGAATTTCCCCCGATGCTTCTCTGCGGATAATCAAGCTGTTGTCCGAGCTTGCGGGTTTTCGCGGTATGACGGGCGGGCAGATTATCGACCTTGAAAGCGAAGGGAAAAAGGTTCCCGAGGCGGTTATTCTCGAGATGTACCGTATGAAAACAGGCGCGTTGCTGGAGTTTTGTTGCCGCGCGGGTTGTATAGCGGCGGGAGCGGGTGCCGCGGAGCAACTTGCCGCAGGCAGCTTCGGTCAGCGGCTCGGGCTTGCTTTCCAGATAACCGATGATATTCTCGATATCACCGCCGATGAAAAGCTTCTCGGGAAACCCGTCGGTAGCGACAGCGAGGAACAAAAATGCACTTATGTTGCGGCGGTTGGTCTTGAAAAGGCAAAGGCTCAGGCGCGCGCACTCACAAATCAGGCAATTGAACAGCTTTCGTGCTTCGAGGACGCGGATTTCCTGCGTGAACTCGCGCTTTCGCTCACGGAAAGACAATTTTAATTCACGAGAAAATTTTAAATCATTTGGAGGTTTCTGATAAAAAATGCCGAATATCTTTATGATTAACCCGCCGATTACGGTTGGAATTATCGCGTTTATTTCAGCTCAGATTATAAAAACAATAGGCTATGCGATAAAATACAAGACGTTCAATCCCGAGCGTATAACAGGCGCGGGCGGTATGCCCTCGTCACATTCCTCGTTGGTGTCGGCGGTTGTGATTTATTTCGCGAGGTACTGCGGAGTTGAAAGTCCCGAATTTGCCCTTTCTGTCCTTATCGCGGGAATTGTTATTTTCGACGCGCTGAGCGTTCGCTATAACGCAGGTCTGCACGCAAAAGAACTGAACAAAATGCGAAAAATCATAGACAATATGGACGACGAAATCTCCAAATTAAGCGGCGAGGACGACGACCCCGATATAAACGAGCTTGCAAATCAGAAGGATTTGAAGGAATTTCTCGGTCACACGCCGATTGAGGTGCTTGCGGGAGCGCTTTTCGGTATAATCATCGGTCTGGTATTCCCTAAACCGTGAGTATTAAACCCGTGGCAGCGTAACAAACGTCTGCTTCAACGGAGGAATCTATGCTTTCAGATAACATAAATCACGATATTATTTCAAATATGTCAACTCCGCAGCTGCGCGCGCTTTGCAAGGAACTGCGGGGCTGTATTTTACAGACCGTTATGAAAAACGGCGGTCATCTCGCGTCAAATCTCGGTACTGTCGAGCTTGCCGTGGCGCTTCACTACGTTTATGACGTGAACGGTGGTGACAAAATTGTCTGGGACGTCGGTCACCAAGCCTACGCGCACAAGCTCCTCACGGGAAGATATTCGCGCTTCTCCACGCTTCGGCAAAAGGACGGGCTTTCCGGCTTCACAAGGCACTCGGAGAGCGATGCCGATGCCTTTATTTCGGGGCACTCGAGCACTTCCCTCTCCGCCGCCTACGGAATTTCAGCGGCAATGCGGCTCAAGGGTGAGGACGGCTCGGTGGCGGCGGTTATCGGTGACGGCTCGTTTACGGGCGGTTGTGCTTACGAGGCGCTGAACAACGCGGGAAAAACTGCGTCCAACCTCACGCTCGTCCTCAACGACAACGCAATGTCCATCAGCAAAAGTACGGGCGCACTCGCGCGTTATCTCGCACAAATTCGTTCAACGAGAAAATATTATGTCGCCAAGGAGCGTGTAAAGAGCGTGCTCTCGGCGGTGCCTGTTGTCGGGAAACCGCTCGAAAAGGCAATCGGCGCGGCGAAAACTCTCGTCAAAGAAGCGCTCTACGACACGAGCAACCTCTTTGAAAATCTCGGTTTCACCTACATCGGTCCCGTCAACGGGCACAATCTAGAGGATTTAATCGAAGCGTTGTCGGTTGCCAAGCTGATGAAAAGGCCGTGCGTTGTTCACGTTTTCACGACAAAGGGCAAGGGCTATCGTCCCGCCGAGGAAAATCCCGGTAAATATCACTCCGTGGGAAAAGGCGGCGTTGTCGAGGATTTGACGGTTGAAGATAAGCCGCTGGTTGCCGAGAAAACGTTCTCGGAGGTGTTCGGGCGGGAGCTGGCACGGCTCGGTGAAAAGGACCACCGCATTTGCGCGATTACTGCGGCGATGAAATACGCGGTTGGGCTGAACTATTTCAAGAACAGCTGTCCCGCGAGATTTTTTGACGAGGGAATTGCCGAACAGCACTGCGTGACGTTCGCGGCGGGACTTTCCGTTGGGGGAATGTTGCCCGTTTTCGCGGTGTACTCAACGTTCTTGCAACGCGGTTTTGACCAGATAATTCACGATTGTGCAATCGAAAACACGCACATAACGCTCTGTATCGACCGAGCGGGTTTTGTCGGTGAGGACGGCGAAACGCATCAGGGCATTTTCGACGTGCCGATGCTACGCGCAATCCCGAATACCACAATTTACGCTCCCGCAACGTTTGAGGAGTTGCGCCGTTGCTTGATGAGAGCGATTTACGATACCGAGGGAATTGCCGCGGTGCGTTATCCGAAGGGCTCGGAGCTTAGCGTTTCCGGAGTGAAAATCGCGCCCGCGATAGATTTGTTTTACTCGGGAAAACGCTCGTCAACGCTCGGTATAACCTACGGGAAAATTTCCGCAAATCTCATAAAAGCGGCAAGCGATACCGGCGCGGATTTTGTGCGGCTGGTGGTCATAAACCCGCTTCCGTGGAGCATTTACGAGATTGCTCTCGGCTACGAAAAAATCGTGTTCTTCGAGGAAAGCTCGCTTAACGGCGGTGTTGCCGAGGGATTTTTCGCGGAGCTTCTGAAGCGCGGTTATCGCGGAAAAGCAGAGGCTGTCGGAGTTGCCGGTGAATTTGTTCCCGCGGCATCGCAAGCCGAACAGCTCGAAATGTTCGGGCTTGATATCGAGAATATGAAGAAAAAATTGGTGTAAAAATGCGGCTTGACGTTTATCTTTCCGAGAAAAATCTCACCAAAAGCCGTGCCGCCGCAGCCGCTCTGATTAAGGCTGGAGCGGTTTCGGTGAACGGGAAAATTATCGAAAAAAACGCGTTTGAGGTCGGCGAAAACGATGATGTGAGGATTGTCGGCGAAACGCTAAAATACGTCGGGCGCGGCGGGCTGAAGCTCGAAAAGGCACTTGAAATCGGCAAAATTGACCTGAACGGCAAAATCTGCCTCGATATCGGCGCGTCAACGGGCGGTTTCACCGACTGTATGTTGCAAAACGGCGCGAAAATGGTGTATGCGGTTGACGTTGGCACAAATCAGCTCGCCGAAAAACTCCGCAACGACGCGCGCGTGGTGTCGCTCGAAAACACCGATATCCGCGATTTTTTCCTAAATTCCGAGGTTGATTTCATCGGCACGGACGTTTCGTTTATCTCGCTGAAGCTGGTTCTCCCGCACATTTTCAGGTTGCTCAAAAACAACGGCACCGCCGTGGCTCTCGTGAAGCCGCAGTTTGAGGCGGGAAGCTCATCGGTTGGCAGAAAAGCGCTCTCGAAAAAGGGCGTTGTGAATGACGAGAAGGCTCGGCTGAAAATTGTCAGCGAGGTCAAGGATTTTGCAGTACAATGCGGCTTCGCGGTGCTTATGACCGAAAAATCGCCGATAACCGGCGGGAGCGGGAACGTTGAATATCTGATGATTTTGGAGAAACAAAATGAGAGCGTTAATCATCTTTAATTTGAGCAAAACGGGCGCGGCAACGCTGTCCGCGGAAATTGCCAAAATCCTAAAAGCGGCGGGGATTACCCCCTGCGTTTTCGGCGAGAACATAATCTACGCGGAAAAAGTCGGCGCAGAAATTGTCGAGTCACCGAGCATCTGCAACTACATTATCACGGTCGGCGGCGATGGCACAATCCTGCGGTGGGGCAAGGTTGCCGCGGATTACGACATTCCTCTGCTCGGCGTTAATCTGGGCAGACTAGGCTTCATGGCATCGGTTGAACGCGAGGAAATCGGCAAAATCCCCGAGCTTCTCGAGGGTGAACACCACATCAGCCGCAGAATGATGCTTATTGTCGAGCTTATCCGCGATGGGAAAAAAGTGTTCTCAGAGCGCGCACTGAACGATGTCACCGTATCACGAAGCAGTCGCTCGAAGTTGCCCGAATTTGTTGTGAGTTGCGGCGAATGCGAGGTTTCGAGGGTTCGCGCCGATGGCATTATTTTGAGCACTCCCACGGGTTCAACCGCATACTCGCTCTCGGCGGGCGGACCGATTTTGTCGCCCGATTTGGAGTGCGTGGAGTTCACCGCGCTTTGCCCACACACATTGTTCAACCGCCCGATGATTTTCTCGGACAAGCAGACGATTACCGCGCGCGTTTTTCAATACGACAACAGCAAGGCAACTTTCAGCGTTGACGGCGGGAAAGCTATCCCGATTGAGGAAAACGATGTTCTTAAACTCACGCGTTGCCCGAAAGACTTGCTGTTGATTGAAGCGGGCGAGGGGTTCTTCGGCGCAATTCACAACAAGTTGCTCACGCCGCTGAAATAGACACTTTCCTTTATAAAGGAGCGATGGATTTGGACAAAAAGCGCAGACAAACCGCGATTATCGAAATAATAACCGAAAACGAGGTTGAAACTCAAAGCGAGCTGTCGCGGCTGTTGAGCGAGCGCGGAATAAGCGCAACTCAGGCGACGCTTTCGCGCGATATAAACGAGTTGCACATCACAAAATGCGAGTCGGAGAACGGCGTAAACCGTTATTTCTCGGGAATTTCAACCGTTCCCGTTGAGTTCAGCGATATCTTCGCGCAATCGGTTTTGTCGGTGGACTACGCGATGAACACGGTTGTGCTGAAATGCCACGCGGGGCTTGCTGACGCGGCTTGCAAGGTTGTCGATGAACGGCGGCTGGAGTCGGTTATCGGCACAATCGCCGGCGATGACACGGTTTTTATTCTCACAAAAACGGAAAATCACGCCAAAGCGCTCTGCGTAAGGCTTAAACAGATGATGAAGAGGTAAATCAATGTTAAGGGAGCTATCCATAGAAAATCTCGCGGTAATCGAAAACGCCCGCGCAAGTTTTTGCGGTGGCTTTAACGTGTTTACGGGCGAAACGGGCGCGGGAAAAAGCGTGCTTATCGGCGGTGTAAACGCAATTCTCGGTCAGCGCGCCGCAAGAGACGTTGTTCGCGCGGGTGCTGAAAAAGCGGTCATCACCGCGCTTTTCGATGAGCTTTCGGACGAGGTGCGCAAGAAAATCGAGGAGCTCGGGTTCTCCGCTGAGGACGAGCTTGTGCTGTCGCGCGAAATTTTTGCCGATGGGAAAAGCGCCGCGCGGATTAACGGCAGAACCGCAACCGCTTCTATGTTGCGGGAAATCGGTGAGTTGCTTGTCGATATCCACGGTCAGCACGACAACCGAATTTTGATGTCCAACGACAATCAGCGCGATATTCTCGACAACTATGCGGGTATTACCGAAAAAATCGATGCGTACCGCGAGCGTTTCCGCGAGTTTTCCCGAGTTTCACGAGAACTCAAAAAGCTCTCCGAGGAAGCGGAAATCCGCGACTTGAAAATTGAGCGTCTAACGGCAACAATTGCCGATTTACAGCCGCTGGAGCTTGAAAAAGGCGAAGCGGAACAGCTCGAAAAGGAGCTGAAATCGGCTCGGGCAAACGCGAAAAACGCTGAGCTTCTCGGAAATGCTTATAACTGCCTAACCGTGGAAGAGGGCGCGGCAGTGCTGGAGTTGCTGAAAATTGCTGAGGAAAAGCTCGCAAAAGTTGAGGATAACGAAAAAGCTGAGGAACTGCGCGCGAGAATTATCTCGGCTGAAAGCGAACTCTCGGACGTTGCCGACGAGCTTTTCAATCTCTCGGACGAAGCCGCCGAGGAACGCGAAGCACGGCTTTCCGAGCGGGTTTCCGCGATAAAAACGGCGGCGAGAAAGTATAATCTCGGTGCGGATGAGCTGGTTGATTATCTCGAAAAATGCGAAAATGAGTTGCAGGAACTGGCGGGTGCTGATGATTTAACCGAAGAGTTGAACGCGAAAAAACACACGCTTGCCGAGGAGATAAAAAAATCGGCGGGCGAGATTTCCGAGCTTCGCAAAAACGCCGCGAAACGGCTCTCCGAGCGTATTCAAGAGGAACTTGCGTTTCTCGATATGCCGAACGTGCGGATTTTCTTTGAGCTGAAGCCCGATAAAATCACGATTAACGGTATGGACAACGTTGAGCTGATGATTTCCGCAAATCTCGGCGAAGAACCGAAGCCGCTGAATAAAATCGCATCGGGCGGCGAGTTGTCGAGAATTATGCTTGCTGTAAAATGCGTTTTGGCGGGAAATGACGGCGTGCCGACGATGATTTTCGATGAGATTGACAGCGGGATTAGCGGCAGAGCGGCGCAGAAGGTCGGGATAAAACTGCGCGAGTTGTCGGGGAAACGACAGGTTATGTGCATCACGCACTTGGCGCAAATTGCCGCAAAAGCCGACAACCACTTGGTTCTCGAGAAGAACACCGAGAACGGGCGTACGTTTACGCAGATTTCTCAGCCCGATTTCAACGGGAGAGTTCGCGAGATTGCAAGGATTATTGACGGCAGCGGGAGCGCGGAGAGCCTTGCCGCGGCTGAGGAAATGCTGAAAAACAGGGATAATTGATTGCACGTTTTAATTTAGCTCAGAACAAGGTTTCTCCAAAAACCTACGTTTCCCAAAATTATCGAAAAACCCGCCGAAAAGCAAAATCGGCGGGGTTTCTAGTTCATCAATCACTGGTTGTTCGGATTTTCGGTCTTGTCGGGCGCGTTAATCGGTGCAAGCGGCTTGAGAGGCTGTTGCTGTTGGATATTGTTGGCACCGGAAATGCTCTTGCGTAGAAGCTGGAGGTCGCTCAAGTCCTTTTTGAGCAACTCCTCAACCCGCCCGAGCATCTTGTCCGCAAAATCATCGGTCGAAACTCGCAAATCGGTGCATCTCGCCTGCGCCGCGCTAATAACCTCAGTCGCACGGCGGCGCGCCTCCTTCATAATGTCCGACTCCTCGATAAGCTCACGGCGGCGCTGTTCAGCCTTGCGGATAATCCCCTCCGCCTCTTTCTCGGCATCGTGAATAATGCGGTTCTTGTCCTCGACAACCTTCTGCGCCTGTCGGATTTCCGTTGGCAACGCAAGCCGCATATCGCTTACAATATCGTTGAGCTTTGCCACGTCAACCATACTCTTCTTGCCGAACGGAACGCGTGTTGCGTCGTGAATGAGGTCCTCGAGCATTTCAATCAGGTCTTCAATCGAATAAGAGTTCTGCATATATTTTCCCTCCAAATTTATTCTTTATCATCGGCACGGAATCTTGCCGCCGCCTTTTTATCGTCAAATTCGAGCTTCAATTTTCGGCTGATTTCCTCGTGGATAACCGCGGGAACGTATTTCGACAAATCACCGCCGAACATCGCCACCTGCTTAACCATACTCGATGAAACAAAGGTTGTTCCAAGAGAGGCGGGCAGGAAAACGGTTTCGGCACGGGGATTGAGGTCCTTGTTGGTGTGAGCCATCTGGAACTCGTACTCAAAGTCCGATGTCGCGCGAAGCCCTTTCACAATCACGTCCACATCACTGCGCTGTTTGAAATAATCCGCGAGCAACCCGTCATAGCTGTCAATTTCGATGTTTTTCATACCGGCAGTTGCCTTGAGCAACAGATTTCTGCGCTCGATAATCGAGAAGCTGTATGTTTTCAACGGGTTTATCAAAACCACAACAATCAGCTTGTCAAACATTCCCGACGCACGCTTGATAATATCAAGATGCCCGTTTGTAACAGGGTCAAAACTGCCCGGATAAATTGCTGTTTTCATAAATACTCCTTTATCTGCACTTTGCAAGACCATTCCGGCAAATTTGTCTGCTTTACGACAACTTTTGCGGTCACTGTTCTGCCTAGCCTTTTCGGAAACTTTGGTTGTTGCTAAACAAAGCTTGTTACCACGAACCGATTTCGGCGAACGCGCAAACGCTATCAGCTCTCACTCCTGCTCCTCGTTGACAATCCGATAAATCGACACGCCGACAATGCCGTGGTTAAGCGTTCTCACGAGGGTGAACCGTCCAACCGTTTTCGGCAACGTACACTCCTTCTCGTGCTCGCACACAATTATCCCGCGCTCCTTCATCTTCTCAACCAAGTCGGGCAACGCTTTTTGCAACAATTTTTTATTATACGGCGGGTCGAGAAACGCGATGTCAAAGCGCTTTCCCGTAAGTTTGAGGAACGCGCCGAACGGCTTGTTGACAACTTCCGAGCAATCCTCGAAGCCCGTGTGCTTTATATTCTCGCGGACAACCTTGAGCGACACTGCCGAGTTGTCGGCAAATGTGCAGAATTTTGCACCGCGGCTCAGCGCTTCGATACCGAGCTGTCCGCTCCCCGCGAACAAGTCGAGCACCTCCGCGCCCTCAATCTCAAACTGAATTGCGCTGAAAATCGCTTCCTTAACCTTTTGCGCGGTCGGGCGAACCAAATCCGTCCCCTCAACCGTTATCAGCTTTCTTCCCCTCGCCGAACCTGTAATAACCTGCATTTTTTCTCCCCAAATCAAAATTTACTTGTATAACTTTGTGCAACTTTAACGCAATTTCAATGAATATTTTGTGCACCTATCCAAACTTTATCTAAAGCAACGAGTTTTTCCGAGCTTTTGCACCCTCGTTCAGTTTGCCAAAAAACGCGCTGTTGAGCCAAACCCGCGTGTTAAACGAGTACCGAGCTTGTTGTCGGGCAAAACCGCGCCGTAAACCGCGCAAACCGCGCTGTTGAGCCAAATCCCCGATATTATCAGAAATTCGCCTGAATAAACTCGTGCAACGTTTGCGCGGTGTCTGCGTTGATTTTGGCAACCTCGCGCAGTTCGTCAACACTCGCCGCTTTCATCGCCTGCTTGGTCTTGAAATGGCGTAACAGCGCGGTTTGCTTCGCCTCGCCGATACCCTTGACCTGCCGCAGTTCCGATGCAAACAGCGCCTGCTTGTGCTTCGTGCGCTGGTACGATATCGCCCAACGGTGCACCTCGTCCTGAATGTTCGTCAAAAAATCGAACAGCGCACGGTTGGATTTTATCTCGATTTCACCGCCTGCTTCGGCAATTGCGCGAGTTCGGTGCTTGCTGTCCTTCACAAGTCCGAACAGCGGTATTTTCACGCCAAGTTCCCCGAACACCTCGGAAACTGCGCTGATATGCCCTCTGCCGCCGTCCAGCAGTATCAAATCCGGTAGCGGCGCAAAATCCTCGTCACCCTCGGCAAACCGCGTCAGCCGCCGCCGCAGAACCTCTTGCATACACGCGTAGTCGTTCTGCCCGTCAACCGTTTTTATCGAGAACCGCTTGTACGCGCTTTTGAGCGGTCGCCCGTTTTTGTACACGACCATTCCCCCGACAACGCCCGTTTCACCGAAATTCGAGATATCGTAGCTCTCGATAATTTCTGGGATTTTCGGCAACGCAAGCAGTTCCTTCAAATCCTCAAGCGCGGAGATTTCTCTTTGAGTTCTGCCCATTTTCAGCGCGAGATATTCACCCGCGTTTTTCCGCGCAAGCGCGATTTTCGAGATACCCTCGCCGCGCTGCGGAACATACAGCTTGACCGCGTGCCCCGCGCGTTCCTTTAACAGCGCACCGAGCAACTCCGCGTCCTCAAATTCCTCGTCAACGAGAATTTCCCGCGGAATGTCCTCGCGCTCGGAGTAATAGTTGAGCAAAAAATCCCGCCGCATTTCCGCCGGCTCGTACTCCTCACCGATGAAAAAGTTCTCCTTATCGACAAGCCGCCCGCCGCGATATTTTATCACGGCAAACGAAGCCGTGCCGATGTTCTGCGCGCCGCCGATGATGTCGAACTCCTGCTTGTCATCAAAAATGCTCTGCCCATTTTTCAGGCGGGTGAGCGCGGAAATCCTGTCGCGAAGCCGTGCCGCACGCTCAAACTCGAGATTTTCGGCGGCTTGCTCCATCTCAGCCGTAAGTTCCTCAACACTCGCCTTGCTGCCGTTTTTGAGGTACTCGATAGCTTCGTCCACGATTTTTTTGTAATCCGCGGACGTGATTTTCCCCTCGCAAACGCCCATACACCGCTTTATGTGGTGATTTAAGCACGGGCGCTCCTTGTTGAAATCGCGCGGGAATTTCTTGTGACAGGTCGGGAGCATAAACAGCGTGTTCGCTTCCTCGACAGCCTGTTTCACGGTAAAACCGCTCGTAAACGGTCCGATATAATCTGCGTTTTTGTCGCTCGTTTGAAGCGTGTAGGAAATTCTCGGGAACTCGCCGTGCGAGATTTTTATATAATTGTAGCCCTTGTCGTCCTTGAGCAAGATGTTGTACTTTGGCTGGTGGAGCTTAATCAGCGAGCACTCCAGCACAAGCGCGTCCAGCTCGCTTTTTGTGACAATGAAGTCAAAATCGTATATCTTCGACACCAGCTTCAGCGTTTTCGCGTTGTGCTGTGAATTGTGCCGAAAGTAGGTTGTGACGCGGTTTTTCAGCGCCTTCGCCTTGCCGACATAGATAATCTCGCCGCCCTCGTTTTTCATCAGGTACACACCCGGCTCGGTGGGCAAGCGGTTCGCCTTGTCGCGAAGATAGTCTATTCTCTCGTTCATTTTATCCTAAACTTAAACATAATTTTAGCTTGCGTTGCCTGTTTGCACAATATCGTTCCACGGGTAGCTCTCGTTGATGTCGCGAATAATCTCGTTCAACAACCGGCTTGCGTTGCAACTTGCCGAGAAACCCCTCGTTCAACGGGCGGCTCGTGTTGCAAATCGCCGCGCAACTTTCGTTCAACAAGCGGATTGCGTTACCGTGAAAACACTCGTTAATTAGACTAATTACGTTGCAACTCGACGCAAAAATTCTCGTACAACAAGCTTCTTGCGTTGCACAAAACTGGTGAGCGAACACCTCTCGTTATCGGGCAACTCCTCTCGTTTAATGAGAAATCTGTGTTATCAGGTAGCCGTTGTTCATAAGCGAAGCACGCTCATTTAACCAGAAACCGCGTTATCGGGCAACCTCTTGTTCAACGAGAAACCGAGCGTTCAACATGCTTCTCGCGTTGCAACCCGTCCCTATTATTCCCGCTTCAACGGCAAACAACCGCGCACCGCCGCTTTTATCCTAAACTCAACAAGGGCTGCGTTGTTCAGCCCTTGATTTACAGCATTTTCGTGCCTCTTGTGGCGGCGCGTATCTCCATAACGCCCGTTTCGGGGTAGAAAAACAGGGTTCTTCCGTAGTCCGCGCCGGTGTCCTCCGCGAGAATGGGGATTCTCTCCTTCGCGAGCATTTCCTTGACCTTGGCAACGTTTCGGTCACCGATATTAAACTTGTCGTTGGCAATCGCGAACATTGTCGCCCCGCCCGCAATTTTAGCGCGCAATCTCCCCCGCGACGCACCGAGCTTCTCCATCTCCCTGATAAGAAGCGGTATCGCCGTGTCCGCGAAGCGCATCGGAGCAGACGCGCCGTTCACTCCCGCAGTGCTGTCGGGGAGCATAATGTGTGAAAGACCGCCAACCTTCGCGGTGCTGTCGAGCAAGCAAATCCCCACGCACGAACCAAGCGCGTAGGTCACCAGCACGTCCGGCACCCTGCACACCTTCAAATCTCCAATTCCAATCGTAAAGTTACTCATCTTCTGCAACACCGAGCTTCTTCATCAAAATATAAAGCGACTTCATATCGGGGATAAGGATAATGTTTGACTTGATGTTCACGCCGTCAATCACAAACCCATCGTTTATAAACAGCACCTTATCACCGATTTCGGAATATTCCACAATCGGAACGCTCATAATCGCGCCCATCATATCGACCGTCATTGCGGGAACGCTCATATCAATCGTGAGCCCCGTGAGCGTGCCGATAGCCTGAAGATAACTGCCCGCCATAATGTTGCCCATTTCCTTAATCGCGGAGAAATCGGTTTCGTCCAGCTTCACCACGCAGACATCTTCCTTACCGAGAAATGTCGAGAGCACAACCTGCGCGAAGCTGTCCTCGAGCAGGAACATAATCATACCCTGAATATCGCCGTTCAGGTGCACGAGAATACCCGTGATAACCTTTTCGGGACCGCCCATTTCCTCGATAACGTGCTGATAATCCAGAACACTGACCGTCGGAACGCGCATCGCAACCGACTTTCCGAGCATCTGCGAAAGCGAGTTTGCGGCGCTTCCCGAACCGATGTTGCCGATTTCCTTGAGGCAGTCGATTGCCGTCGGCGACAAGTCCTCGTAGTTTCTAATCATTTTCTCAACCTTCTTCCGCGAAGAGAATTTTTTCGTTATATTTTTGGCAACTTTTGCCAGATTATCCTATAAACCAGCGCTTGTGGTTTCTGCGTCACCGCAAATGTTGGCTATCCACGCAAACCGTGCTGTTGAGCCAAATCCGTACGTTTACCTAACGCCGACAAAATTGTACAAAATCGCCGCAAACCGCCCTGTTAGCGCAAATTGTTGGCAATCCGCGCGAGTTCGTCCGATGTTGTGACAACGCGCGAGCTTATCTGATAAGCGCGCTGAGTTTCAATCAGCTTAACCATCTGCGTTGCAAGGTCAACGTTTGACGCAATCAGCACACTCTGAAGTTTCTCAGCATTCGGGTTTGCAACAGCGGCACCGCTCTTGCCGTTTTCAACGTAACGGTTTGTGCCGAGCGCCTCCAGCCCGTATGGGTTCGGGAACTCAAACACGCCGATTTTCTCCTTGAGCGCGTTCCAGTCAACGTTGGTTTCACCCTCGATGAACGGGATTTCGATGCGGTTTTTGTCGTTGTCGAGAACATACTCGCCCGATGCTGAAACCAGCCACCACTGTCCTTCATCGCCAACCTGCGTCATTGCAAAAGCGCCATCGCGGGTGTAGTTGACCGTGCCGTACCTGTCCTCAACAGCGAAAAATCCCTCGCCGCCAATTGCAAAATCGAGATTTCTGTCGGTATCGTAAAAATGCGACTCCGAGAACATCAAATCCGTTTTCTGCACATACGCGCCGTGTCCCGTCTGCCAGTCAGGCTCGAGGATATCCTTTTCGCCGTCCTCGTCCGAGTCCTTGAAATCGCGGCGGTAGCTCTCGTAGATGCAGTCCGCGAAATCGGGGCGGATTGTCTGGTAGCCGACCGTGTTGATGTTCGCCATGTTGTTGGCATAAACCGCAAGCGCCTTTGCCTGCTCAATCATCGCGGTTTTACCCGTGTGGAATGATATGTTCATCGATTTTCCTCCTGTTCTGCTAAATCAGAGGTTGCCGGTGCGACCGGCGGCGTATTTCGCCTCAAGTAAGTTCAAATGGTAGTTTTTTCGCCCGCAAGCGACTTATCAAACACTTATCAGAGGTGTTTTTCGTTAGTACCAATAATTATTGTATTAAACCTTTTTGCACAAATTCACGCAGTTCTGGTTCATACCGTCAGCAAGCTTCAAAATCGCGCTGGAAGCCTCGTAGAGCCGGTTCGTGTTCATCATCATCGTAAGCTCGTAGTTCAAGTCAATGTTTGACCGCTCAAGCGCGCCCTGCAAAATCTCATATTTCGCGTCTGCGGGAACAGCAGTCGCGCTTGCCGCCGTAAACATATTCGTGCCAAACTTCGTGACATCGCTCTCGGGGTCGATATACGAGAGCAACAGCTTATCGACAAGCTGTCCATTCTGATAAATGCTTCCGTCAACGTCGATAGTGAAATCCTTTGAATCAAGCTTAATCTCGCCGTTTTCGCCGAGAACGCGCCCTGATGTTGACAGGCAAAGATAACCCTCGCTGTCCAGTTCCCAGTTTCCGTTTCGCGTGAGCATTGTTTCGCCGTTGTAACCCGCGATGTTGAAATAAACATCGCCCTGTACGGCAACATCAAACGGGCTGTCGGTGAACTCGAAAAAGCCCTGTTTCAAATCGGTATAAGATGTATCGATATAAGCATGTCTGAAAGTACCCGAAAGCTCCTCGCGGTGCTTCACGAGAATCATCTGCTCCTTGAACGAATTCGGGAGAACCGTGTCGCGCTTATAGCCCGCCGTGCTCATATTGGCAAGGTTGTTGCCGATGCAGTCGAGCTTGCGCTGATTCATAATCATACCGTTCGCGGCGTAATAAAAACCTCGATTCATAGCTTCTCCTTTCAGTTTCCCTTGACGTATCCGCCAAGCTTTGCTTTCAGCGCGAGCGTTGCCTTTGAGTGGATTTGGCAAACGCGCCCCTCGGACACGCCGAGTGCCTTTGCGATATCGGAATATTTGAGATTTTTGTAATAATAGAGCGTGATAACCTGCCGCTCCTTTTCAGCAAGCTCGTTCACGGCGTCCGCGACAACCCTTCGCATTTCGTTGTGCAAAAGCTCGCGGTCAACGCCGCTGTCCTTGATTGACGGCTCGTCGATGTTGTCCTCATACAAAAGTTCCTCGAAAGAGAGCGTGATTGTGCCCGAACACTCAGCCATCATCTTGAGCATTTTCTCCTCGTCCATACCCATTTGCGCGGCAAGCTCGGAATTTGTGGGCGCTCTCCCATTTAAATTATACAACATAGAATTGGCTTTGTCAAGAGCCTTGGCAAATTTCCTCACATTGCGCGGAATCCAGTCCTGCTTTCGGAGGAAATCGATGATAGCGCCGCGGATTTTTATGCTTGCGTAGGTCTCGAATTTCGCGCCGCGGTCGGGGGAAAAGCTCTCGATTGCGTCCATCAGCGCGATTACGCCCTCGTTTATCACATCGTCCACGTCGCCCGATTTTATGTACATATTTCGCATCGAGAGGGCAACCGTGCGCACCAAGCCCATATTTTGCAGGACAATTTCGTTGCGCAGGGCGATATCGCGGTTTTGCTGATACAAAGCAACCCGTTCAGCATTATTCGTTTCGGACAACTTGTATCACCCCCGAAGCTCTCTTTTTATCCTATCTGTAATTTTTCGTTAACCAACTTTTTGTCGAGCACCGAACAGTTGTGCTCTGAAACAAATTTCTGCCGTTAACCGAGCACCGTTCACCCCACAAACCGCGCTGTTGAGCCAAATTTGCATTGTTCACCGAGCGCCGACTCACATCGTTCTCACGCCGAGCGAAATATTTCCGATAGCCTGAATTTGCGCGGACGCGTCAATTTCGCTGTATGACAGCACCGTGATGTTCTGAATAAACTGTTCCGTGAGCTTTTTGAAGTAAATTCTGACAACCGGCGAGGTCAAAATTATTACAGTCGGTATAACGTCCTTGATTTTGTCGATTTCCTCGTTGGTTGCCGCGACAATGCTCTGGATAACGTCCGGCGGCATAGCGAGGTAGCTTCCTTGGTCGTTTTTCTTGACCGAGCTTACAATCATATCCTCAATCTGCGTGTCAAGCGTGATTACGCGCAGGCTGTTCGCCTCGGCGAAGCGGTGCGTAATCGTGCGCTTGAGCGACTGCCGAACGTACTCGGTCGCGATATCTATGTCCTTGAGAACGTTCGTGTGGTCGCCGAGAGTTTCCAGAATTGTTTCCATATCGCGAATCGGGATACCCTCTTTGAGCAGGTTTGCCAATACTTTCTGTAAATATCCAACAGATATAACTTTCGGTATAATATCATCAACAACAATCGGGTTGGTTTTCTTGACATTTTCAATCATCGTGTTGACGTCCTGACGCGAGAGTAACTCGTGCGCGTAGCGCTTCATAATCTCGCTCCAGTGCGTTATCATAACAGAAACGGGGTCGATGAGCGTGTAGCCCGCGACATCCGCCATAATTTTCTTGTCCTCGGAAATCCACTTTGCCGGCAACCCGAACGCGGGTTCAACCGTGTCGATACCCTCAATCGGAGTCGTGACATCGCCGCTGTCGAGCGCGAGATAGTGGTCAACGAGAATTTCGCCGCGCGCAACCTCCTCGCCCTTTATCTTAATAATGTACATATTCGGGTTGATTTCGGGGTTGTCGGTCATTCGCACGGACGGGATAACCATACCCATATCCATCGCGAACTGTTTTCGGAAAATAACCACGCGGTCGATGAAATTACCGCCGCTCTTCTCGTCAACCAGCCGCAAAAGGCTGTAACCGAACTCCATTTCAATCGGCTCGACATTCAACAGCTTGAAAACGTTGTCGATATCGCGGTAATAGTCGTTGTCGGTTTTCGGCTTTTCAAGCTCCTCCTGCTCGGCTTTCGCGCGCTGAGCAAGCTCGAGCTGGGCCATTTTTTTCTTGTTTCTGTCGAGAAAAATCGCCGCGACAATGAGCAAAACGCCCAGAATAAGCAGAACAAAGCTCGGGAATCCGGGGATAAGCATCATCACGATAACCACAATTCCCGCGATTAACAGCACGAACGGTTGCGCGGTGAACTGCGATTTGATGTCGTTTATCAGGCTGTCCTCGGAGGCGGCGCGGGTGACAATCATACCCGTTGCCACGGAAATCAGCAGTGACGGTATCTGCGAGCACAAGCCGTCGCCGACGGTTGCGAGGGAGTAGGTGTTCAAAATCGTGTTGAAATCGCCGCCGCCCTGCACCATACCGATGATAACACCACCGATAAGGTTGACGAGCGTGGTGATGATGGACATAATCGCGTCGCCCTTAACGAACTTCGTGGCACCGTCCATTGAGCCGTAGAAATCTGCCTCGCGCTGAATGTTGTTGCGGCGCTTTTTCGCCTGTTCCTCGTTGATAAGACCGGAGTTCAAATCCGCGTCAATCGCCATCTGCTTACCGGGCATCGCGTCCAGCGTAAAACGAGCCGCAACCTCCGATACACGCTCGGAGCCTTTGGTGATAACGATAAAGTTCACAAGTACGATGATTATGAATATCAGGAAGCCGACAATCGCGTTTCCGCCCATAACGAAGTTACCGAACGCCTTGATAACCTCGCCCGCGTAGCCGCTTGTGAGGATACCGCGCGTTGTGGAGATGTTCAGCGATAGTCGGAGCACCGTTGTTATCAGCAAAACGGTCGGGAAGACCGAGAACTCAAGCGCTTCCTTGATAAACATCGTCATAACGAGGATTATCAGGGAGAGCGAGATGTTGAGCATTATCATAAAATCCAGCAACCACGAGGGAAGCGGGATAATAATTGCCAGCACAATAAAGATGATGAACAGCACCATAGAGTTGCTCAAAATCTTGCGTATCATACTCAAATCTGCCGTTCACCTCCTTGAAAGATTTGCGAAACTGCGGGAAATTTCCCGTCAAATTGTATAAAAAGCGCTGTATTTTTTGTGAAATTATACAAACAGCGTGTTATCAGAAATACCAAGCAATTTGCCCTTGAAGCCGCTCTTAATCGAGCATTGCAAGCGATATCGAGCGAATATCTCGTTAAATTGCACAAAACCGCGCCAAAAACTTTGTTCAACCGCACAAATCACGCGTGCAAAATCTTGCCTTTCGCCTTATATACAACGGTCAGCACCTCGGCAACCGCGTCGTACAGCTCATAAGGTATCTCCCGCCCCAAATCAACCTGAGCGTAAAGCGCACGGGCGAGCGGCGGGTTTTCGATGCACATAACATCGTGGTTTTCCGCGATATCGACAATCCGCATTGCGAGAAAATCCTTACCCTTTGCGACAACCTGCGGCGCTCGGTTCTTGTCCTGGTCGTAGCGCAACGCAACCGCATAGTGCGTAGGGTTACGGATAACAACGTCCGCGCTCGGCACGTCCTGCATCATGCGCCGCTGTGCCATTTGTTGCTGACGTTGCTTGATTTTGGACTTGACCTGCGGGTCGCCTTCCATTTGCTTGAACTCTTCCTTGACCTCTTGTTTGGACATCTTGAGCTTTTTCTCAAACTGCCACCACTGAAAGAGGAAATCCGCCGCCGCGACAAAGACCAGCATTATGCAAATCAGCATAACAAGGTCGTAAATCGACAGCGCCGCGTACGCAAGCCCCTGCATAACGCCCGCGTCCATCAGCGCGAGAATTTTCGGTAACCGCGCGGCAATCTCGTTGTAAATCATCACGCCGACAACGATTACCTCGATAAGCCCCTTTAAAATGCCGACAATCGATTGTAGCGAGAACATTTTCTTGATACCCGCCAACGGATTCAGCCGCGAGAATTTCGGCTTGAGCGCCTTCATCGTGAACAGACCTTTTGTCTGCGCAATTGTCGGCAAAATGCCCAAAATCATTGCCACGGCGCAAATCGGTCCGACAACGATAACGAAAAGCGTCATCATATCGACGATAAGCGGCATTATGTTGTCGGGAGTAACGGCGTAGGTTGCCGACTCCTCGTAGACGTTTTGGGTGTACGCGAGGATACTCTTCATAAAGAAGCCTGCCAACAGCCGCACCGCCGAGAAAATTCCCAGCACGGAAACCGCTGTGACAACCTCTTTCGACTGAAGGACGTTGCCCTCTTTACGTTGGTCGCGCCGCTTTTTCGGCGTGGCTTTTTCGGTTTTTTCTTCACCCGCCAAAAAATCTCACCACCAAAAAATCAATCGGGCACTCACCATAAATCTATTCAATACCTCGCGGATTTTCACCGCAAAGTGTGGTTTTCGTTACATATTTCTTGCGATTTTTCTCGGCAACTTGTGCCGCTTCGCAAAGCCACGCAAAATTCCTCGCAAACCGCGCTGTTAAGCGAAATTCGCGTTGTTCACCCGCTAACGCTTGCCGCTACACGAAGCCTTGAACTAAGCCGTTCAGGTTCTCGAACATAATCCCCGTAACGTCCTCCATAAATTCGGAAACAACGGGCGCGCTCGCCGCGAGAACAATGAACCCGACCAGCATTTTTATCTGAATATTCAGCACAAAAACGTGGATTGTCGGCACTGCCTTCATCAGTACGCCGATGCAGAACTCCGAAATCAGCGATGCCGCGATAATGGGCATCGCGAGCTTTAAGCCCAGCGTCAGCACCGTTTCAAAATATTTCACCATAATGTACGCGATGTTTATATTGAAACTGCCGAAGCCCATCGGAATGGACTCGTAGCTCACACTGAACAGCTCGATATAGCTTTTGTGTGCGCCGACTGCGAAAAAATACAGAATATACCAGTAGCTGTAAAAATTCGTGGTAAGACCTGCGTTTCCGAAAGTCGGGTCGTAGCTTTTCGCCATTGACAGACCGAGTTGCATATCGGTGACCTCGCCCGCCATCGAGAAGATTTGGAGCATCAGGTTGACGAAAAATCCGAGCACCGCGCCCACGAGCAACTCCTTGCCCAAGTCAAACGCGAACGGAAAAAAGCCGTTCGGGAGCTTATAGTCGAAGTTTCCCGCGGTTGTCATCACCAGCGCGAGAGCCATTGACGCGCCCGCCTTGACGATGTTCGGGACACCGCGCCGCGCGAAAATGGGGTTGAACGTGAAAATGCCCGTCACCCGCGCCAGAACCATTATAAAAACTATGAAATTCGTTTGTATCGCGGTCCAGACCTCAGACATCTTCCCTCACCTAAATTTTTTTGCAGACTTTTAACCCGCGCTGTTGAGCCAAATTTGCCGCGTTCAACAAGCAAACCGCGCTGTTGAGCTAAATTCGCCGTGTTCGACCGACAAACCGCGCTGTTAAGCCAAATTCGCCGAAAACATTCTATGTAATGGGCAACCCAGCCATTTTATCGAAAATCATATTGACGAAATCGATGGTTTCGTTTATCATCCACGGTGCGAGGAAAAACAGCGTAAGTCCCACGGCAACCGCTTTCGGCGCGAACGAAATTGTCTGCTCGTGAACCTGCGTTGCCGCCTGCAAAATCGCGATGACAAGTCCGACAATCATTGCCACAATCAGCACCGGCAACGCCAGCTTGAGCGCCAGCATTATCGCCGCCTGAAGTATCTCCATTACATCATCTTGCGTCATAAATCCACTTCCTTACGCTACCAGTTGTAGCTCGAAACGAGGCTTCCTATCATCAAATTCCAGCCGTCCGCTAGCACGAAAACCAGTATCTTGAACGGCATCGAAATCATCGCCGGCGGTAGCATCATCATACCCATTGACATCAGCGTTGAGCCGACCACAATATCTATTATCAAGAACGGGAGGAATATCATAAATCCCATCTGGAACGCACGTTTCAGCTCGCTTATGATGAACGATGGAATTATCGTCGAGAGCGGCAACTCCGTCTGCTTGTACTCATCGGTAAGCTCGGTTCCCTCGGGAATTTCGGTTTTCGAGAGCTTTATGAAGAACTCAAGGTCATCGTTGGACGTTTGCTTGAGCATAAACCGTTTCAGCGGCACGCTTGCGGTTTCGAGCGCCTCTTCCGTGGTGATTTTCTCGTTGACGTAGGGCTGATAAGCCGTGTCGTTAATCTCGGCGAACACGGGTGCCATAATGAAAATCGTGAGGAAAAGCGCAATTCCCGTGAGCACCATATTCGGCGGGGTGTTTTGCGTCTGCATCGCGCTTCGCAGGAAGCCGAGCACGATGACGATGCGCATAAAGCAGGTCATCATTATCAGCAACGACGGCGCAAGGGCAATGAGCGTGAGCAGGATAATAATTTCGAGCGGTTGCGACGCGTCCACACCGATAACCTCTTGCAAAACCGATGAACCCGGCGTCCCGACGCTTGTTGCCCCGTTATCGACGTAATCGCCGGGCTTCGCGGTTGAACCCGAGGTGTCCGAGGTGTTTGATGTATTCGAGGTATCGCTTGTCGCGGAGGAATTGTCGCTTGTAACCGCGCTTTGCGAGGAATTTCCGCTTTCCGCGGAAGCCGCATACGCCGACAATCCGCACGCCAGCGCAATCAGCACCGCCGACAGTAAAAACGACGCGAAAAACCTGAGGACAAGCTTCTTATCCGCATTAAATAAGCGTTTTAACAATTTCCTCACTCCTGATTTTTGTAATTTTCGCTGTCGTTTTGGTTGGTTTTTTCGTCATTTTTGACAACATCGCCGACATTTTCTTGTTGATCTTGACGATTTTCATTTTCGTCAACTTTCACAGTATCGAGCGTAACTTTTGGTTGATTTTCACCATTATCGAGATTAGCCGCCTTTTTTTTGCCGAGAATTGACTTAAAGCTCTCGGTAAATGTCGGGAAATTTTGCCTGTCCGCCTGCTTTGCAACGAGCTGTTCCTCGGTTTCATCGAGGTCGCAGATTTTCTCGGCGCTCTGCGAGGTCACGCCGAGCAACATACATTTCCCGCAGACGCTCACGATGAGGAGCATCTTGTCCGGTCCGAGGTTAACGCGCTCGAGCACCTTCAGATGCCGCGAATCCGTGAGGGTTACTCTTGCGTTGAACTTCTTCATAACCCAAAAAATCACGAAGACCAGCGCCAAAACGCCTATCAGCGCCATTATCATCTGAAAGTAATTCATAGAAAACCTCGAAAAATCCCAAATATTTGCACATCTGGCATAATTTGCCTGAAAAATCTCCTAAAAAGCCCGCTTTTTTTGCCAACATTAAAACTGAAAAGAGGCGGGAGCAATGCCCCGCCTGATGAATATGTAGAGGAATCAGCCGAGAACCTTTTTCACAGTCTGGAGAATTCTGTCCGCCTTGAAGGGCTTTACGATGAAGTCGAGCGCGCCGAGCTTGATTGCCTCGACAACCATCGCTTCCTGTCCCATTGCAGAGCACATAACAACCTTCGCCATCGGGTCGCCCGCCTTAATGTCCTTGAGCGCGTCGATACCGGTTTTATTCGGCATCGTGATGTCCATAATAACCAAATCGGGTTTCTCGGACGCGTAAACGTCGCAGGCAATCGCGCCGTCCGCCGCCTCGATTATGTTGGTGTAACCGTTTTTGGTGAGGGTATCTTTGATGAGCATTCTCATAAATGCCGCGTCGTCTACGAGTAAAATCTTCTTGTCCATGATATTCTCTCCTTAAAATAATATTAGGGATAATTTAAACCGTTATCGGTTATTCTTTGCCAAGACTGTCCATAAACTTCGACTTGACAATTTCGGTAATTCTCACAGCGAAATTATCGTCGATAACCACAACATCGCCTCTCGCGATAAGGTTTCCGTTTACGACAACGTCAACGGGTGCGCCGGCTTGCCGCTCAAGCTCGATGATAGTTCCCTGAGTGAACTCGAGGATATCCTTGACCTTGCGCTTTGCCGAGCCGATTTCAACGCTTATTTCAAGCGGTACGCCCATCAGCAGTTTCAGGTTATCCTTCTGGTCTGCGGGGATACCGAAGTCCATCGCATCGAATTGGTGGAGCTGTGCGTCCTGAACGTTAACCGGCGGCACGGGCGGCGGATAAGCGCCATAAGCCGCATACGGGTTCGGATAACCATAGCCTCCCTGCGGTGGATAACCGCCCTGCGGGTACTGCGGCATCTGCCCGTACATCATTGACGGGTCGGGCATCGGCTGTTGTGGCATACCCATCGGTTGTTGCGGAGCAACCTGTGGTTGAGCAACCGGTTGCTGAGCCGCCGCGGGAGCGGGTGTAGAAGCCGCTGTTGCCGCGGGAGCACTTGCCGTGTCCTCCGAGCCGTCGTCCGAGGAGAATTTGTCCATCATCTTGCCGGAAAGCGTTTTTGCAAGCTCCAGCGAGAGCACGGACATAAACTCCGACTCCATAACGCCGTCAACCGTGAGCTTGAACGTAACCGCAACAACGGTCGAATCAAGCGGCATCTCGCACAAATCGCCAAACTTTGTCTGCTCGATTATGTAGGGTGTCGGCACCGAGATGTCAACCTTAACTCCCAGCAAATCCGAGAGCGCCGTTGCAGACGCGCCCATCATCTGGTTCATAATCTCGCTTACTGCGGAGATGTTCAGCTCATCGAACTCGAAATTCGGGTCGATAACAAGCGGGTTGCCGAGGAGCTGATTCAGTATAAGCTGAACGTCGTTTTGCTTGAGCACCATCATATTGAGGCCGGTAATGCCCTCAACATAGACGATTTTAACGCAGATAGCGGGTTCGAGGTTGTCATAATTCAAGTCCCCGACCTTAACTACGTTGACCTGCGGAGTGGTAATCCAAGTTTTTGCATTGAGCAGCTCGCTTACCGCCGTCGCCGCCGAGCCCATACTTATATTGAGTATTTCGCCGACCGCGTCGATTTCATACGAGTTAAACTCGATGTTCTCGTCATTAGCCATCAGTAGATTTACCTCAATTCCCTGTAAAATTTTCTATCATTATTGCTTTTTTATTATTATAAGTACCGAGTTTTCCGTCGCACCAGTCGCGGTTGCCGACACGGACTTGAATATTCTCGGAGATTTTCTTGTTAAGCGGGATAACATCGTTAACCTGAAGCGTGAGCACCTCGTACATATCGAGATTTATCGTGCCGAGAATTGCCTTAACCTCAAGCTCGGTTGAGCTGATGCCGTACATAATGCTGTCGCGGCGCTCGTTCTCGCGGCGCTCATCGGTTTTACGCTTCGAGCCGGTGTAGCGCGAGATGAACTTGCTCATAATCTCGTCGAGGTTGATTGCGGGGATACAGACGGAGATAACCGAGCGCGTGTTGTTTATCTCAACCTCCAGCGCGACTATAATAACCGTGTCCTCGTGACCGATAGTCTGGACAACGCGCGAGTTGGTTTCGATGCCGATAAGACGTGGCTCGAGGTCGATGTGGGTGAGCCACGGCTCTTTCAGTAGTCCCGCGAACGACTTCATAATATCCGACATAATCGTGATTTCAATTTCCGTGAAATCGCGGCTGGTGTCGGAGTACTCGCCCTTGCCGCCGAGCAGACGGTCAATCATCGTGTAAGTCACGGCGTTTGACACCTGTATAATAACATCGGTTTCGCTGATTTCATCGTTTTTGATGCCGAGGTCAACCATACCCATCATAACGTAGTCGGGGAGGGCGTTGTTGAACTCGCTGTAACGCTGTTCCTCGATATTGACGAGGCTGACGCGGCAGTACAGACGGAGCATACCGGTGAGGTAAGACGACATAAGTCGCGCGTAGTTCTCGAAAATGCTCTCGAGCACCTTGATTTGTTCTTTGGTGAACTTTTTGGGGGCGCGGAAGTCGTATTCCTTAACGGTAGCCTCTTCACTCTGCTTGAAGACAGGCTCTGCGCCGCTGGCAATGCTTTTCAGCATTTCATCAATCTGTTCTTGCGTCAATGGTGAATTATCTGCCACTATATCACCCCTCTTAAAACCTTATTTTTCGGGAAACGTTTGCCTGCACGCTGTTGCTGTTCAACCAACCTTTACCGTTAAACCAACTACGCGCCTTTCAGCCAACGTCCCATCATTAAGCCAACTTTGCCTAATTACTCGCTTTTGCTCTCGGCTTGTTCCGCAGCCACAACAAACTGGCTTGAATCGATAAAGCCCGGCCACATTGACGTACCGCCGCCCGTGCTTTCGCTGTCGTAGCGGTCCTTGATTGCGCCGATAATCTTGTCGGCAGAGCCCTCGGGAAGCGTTGACGGGTCAACAGGCTTCTGTCCCTGCGGGTCGAACTCGCTCGTAGGCAGGTTATAGTCGTATTTGAGAATATCCTTGATAACCTCGGGGTCGGTTAAATCAACCTCATTTTCCAACAGCGTAATCTCAACGCGTCGGTTTTTCGCCATATTTTCAACCGAATCGTTCGGAACAACCGGCTCGTTCGGGCCGCTTGCCTTCATACGATACTTTGAAAATTCAACCGTTTCCCTGTTTTTGAGGTGCAGATAAACGCTGTTCGCGCGGTTTGCGCTCAAGAGAAAATCACCCGTTTTATCCGTACCGTCATCGGCGGTGTGACCGGAAACGGTGAGCGTTCTGATGGAACTCTGGATATATTTTATTCCGGGAATGATGTCATCGAGCATTTTTCTGCCCTCGGGCTTGAGGATATAGCTTCCCCCGTCAAAGAAAACGGAGTCCTCAAATTGTATGTTAATGTGCGCCGCGCCCTTTTCCACGGCAACCTTGTCGGAGAGGTTGTTGTCGTCGATATACTCCTTGAGGTAGATGTAGAGCTGGTCGAAGCTCTGCGGCATTTCGCCCTCACCGCCCGTCTGCTGTGGGTTGTCGTCGGTAATTCCGCCCGTACTCTCGGCGGCGGGGTCGAGGTCTGCGACAACATCGTTCACATACTTGCCGCGTGACTGAAACGCCTGATAGATGAACTGCAATTTCGTTTCATCAAGGTTGGAGCACGCGAACAGCAGTACGAAAAACGTAAGCAAGAGCGTAACCATGTCCGCGTATGTATTCAGCCAGTCGCCGACATTGCTGTCGCCCTTTTTCGGAGGCAATTTTGCCATTTCGCCCAACTCCTTCCCAAGGTCAACGCCGCGCGGTCGGTTGTTCCGCCTTAGCCGCACGGAATTGCCATTGATTTCCTATATTTAGAAATTATTCCCATTAAACGGAAATAACTGTCAAAAGGCACACTTTGCCCTTTAACATCTCTCACTATTATAACACACATTTGCGAAAATTGCAAATACTTTTTTTGTATTTTGTTAAATTTTTATGAAATTTTATAATAATGTACATAAAAATTCCGCTCGAGCAAATTTTTGTGAAAAATGCACAATTATTTTGCGGCAGTTTCTGGCTTTTTGGCGCTCTTCGGGAGCATAAACTCGAGCTTCTCCTGTATGTAACGCGGGTTGGAGCCGCCGGCGATTGCCAGAACGCCCTCCTCGATGATTTGCATACACAAAAGTTCCTCATCGTGGGTGTTCTTGAGCGCCATACCGACAGGCGCCATCAGGACGTTTGCGAAAAGTGAACCGTAGAACGTTGTGATAAGCGCGGTCGCCATACCGCCGGTCAGCGCCTGCGGGTTTGAAAGGTCAAGGCTCGCGAGCATATTGATAAGTCCGACGAGCGTTCCGAGCATACCGAACGCGGGGAAAACCGCAACGCCCTTTTCAAAGAACGCGCGTCCGTTTTCGTGACGTTCGCACATAAACATAATCGTGTCGTCGAGCATTCCGCGCACCTTTTCGGGGTCGTTCGCGTCAACAATCAGCATAAGGCTGGACTTCATAAACGGGTCTGCGCACTGGTTCGCGCTCTCCTCGAGGGCGAGCAGGCCGCGTGTACGGGCAACCTGCGCGTACTCAACGATATCGGCGATGTACTTGTTCGGGTCGTACTTTTTCGGCTTGATAGCAAGTCCGAGACGCTTTCCAACGCCCTTCAGATACGACATCGGGTAAGACGCGACAAGACAGCCTATCGTACCGCCGACCGTGATACACAGCGACTGGATATCGATAAAGTTCGTGAACGCACCGAAATCAATCGTGCCCTTCGCCATATCGAAAACGATACCGAAAACAACCATTCCGAATGCCAAAACCCAGCCTATGATAAGCGATAAATTCAAAATAATCCCTCATTTCAGTTTTTTTGCAATCCTTGCATTATGTCAAAGGAGCGTCCGTTTTTCGTGCTTTAAAGCGTTCACGGCGCGCCAACCTATTGCTTTCGCGAATTTTTTCCACAAGTTCGTTCAAGCTTTCACGAACGATGTAGCTGTGCCCGTTTTCGAGAACAATCACGGTATCGGGCGTTTCATTAACAACTTCGATGAGCTCCTCGTTCAACAGGAACTCTTTTCCGTCAAGCCTTGTCAGAATAATCATAATTTACCGCCAAATCAACTCACGCGCGGGGTTTTTACGCCCCGCGCCGAGCGTAATCAATTATCTCTTGAGCGAGAGAAGCTCTTCAAGCATCGTGTCGGAAACCGTGATAACACGGGAGTTCGCTTGGAAACCTCTCTGCGTGGTAATCATATCGGTGAACTCCTGCGAAAGGTCAACGTTGGACATCTCGAGGGTGTTGGAGAGGATACTTCCCGCGCCGCTGTCGCCGCCTGCTGTCGCGAGCTTGGGTGAACCGGAAGCAACCGTTTCCGCGAAATTCGTACCGCCGACCTGTGAAAGACCGTTCGGGTTCTCGAACAGCGCGATATCGATACGACCGAGCGTGAGGTAGCCGTGAACGGGGTGAATACCAACAATCGTGCCGTCCGTCTGGATTACAACATCGCAGGAATCCAGCGGCTGAGGTCCGCCAAGACGTCCGTCCTCGAGAGCGAACGTGGAAAGGCTCTTTGCAACGCCCGTGAAGAAGCTGTCCGCGCCGTCCATCGGTGAAATCGAGGGGTTGCCGCCGTAGAACGCCTCTCTCATCTGCGGGTTCCAGTCTGTAAAAGTCTCTGGTGTAAAAGGCTTATTATCGGGTGCTGGGGAAGGTGTATCTGTAACTGTACCGTTCGTAAAGTCTAAGTTTGTAGCACCTGTTACTGTTCTTTTTGCACCATTAGGGTCGGTTTCTGTCTTGGTAAATGTATAGTCTGGATATGTACCCGATGCCGTAATTTCAACAACATTTTTACCTTCTGCAGTAAAGTCCGTTGATGAACCATTTGTTCCGTCTGCTTTTTTATACTCAACCGAATAATCCGCATATCCATCAACATCTCCATGTGTAAATCTTCCATCTTTTGATTTGGCTGTCGCATTCTTTGTAATCTTTTGTGCTCCAGACGGGTCGGTTTCGATTATATCATATAGAACCTTGGTTCTTGTAGAATCAATTTTCATTTTAGAATCATTCTCAACGAAACCCGCTTCTGTACTTACTACATTACCACCTATTGGTATGCCGTTAGAATTGAATTCTACTACTTTCTCTATTACCTTTTTTTTGCCATTCGAGTCAGTTAATGTTACGGTATACATGCCCTTTTCGGTAATCTCAACAGAATTATCTCTCAACCCAGAGATGTTTGCCAAGGTGAGAATTTTCTTCTCGTTACCACGCGCCGCAGTCTTGATTTCGTCGTTGATATCGGCAACAGTCGTGTCGTTGCAAACCGTGATGGTAAGCTCGTTTTCGTTCCAAACGGCGTTTGTCTTGCCGTAGCCCGAAACATAAGCGAAAGTTACCTTATAATTGTTCGCATATTCGCCCGCAACGGTTGCTGCAACGTCAAAACTGCCTGAATCTTTGTTTGTACCGTCTAATTTCTGCGGATTTGCCGCCATATTTGTAAGTATGGTTTCTCTTGTTTTTTTGTCAGACGGAAGTACAAAGTTTGTGCAAGTAAGTTCAGGAATTGTAGGATTTTCAGAAGTTAACTTCTTAATCGCGTTGTTGATTTCCTCTGCTGTTGAATCGTTATTAACAGTAATAGTCCAAGTGTTAGTAGCCGAATCATAAGCTGCGCCGGAAGTGGATACGTCCTGGTCATAATTTATTTGAGCTATAACTTTTGGGTTTCCAAGAACCTTGCTTGTTGCAAATCCAATGTAAGCATGTTTTTTCACAGTTGCTCCGGCTGCGTCCTTTTCGGTGTAGGTCTGGTGGAACATACAGCTGTCGTTGGTGGTCTTGAAATTCAAGCCTGTGATGCTGTTCTTTGCGATAACCGCCTCGGGATTGTCGGGAATGCTCTCGAACTCAAACTGAAGCGTGCAGTCATCGGGAAGCGTAACACCGCCTGCGTCAAGCGCTTTCTGAATAGCCAGCTCGAAATCGGGCTCGGAAGCGTACTGTTCGTCCTGATTGAAGAAAATGTTGAGAATTCCGTTTGCATAGGTAGCGTAAGGATACTCAGCGGGAGTGAAAGTAACCGACATATCCGTGTTATCGGAAGGCGCGCTCATCGAGAGCGTTACATTCACGCCGTTTACCTTCTTTGTAGCGGAAGAAGCGTGCGCGTCGGTGTCGGGAATGATAATTCTGATTGCCTCGGAGGAGGGCTCAACACCGTTTGAGTCGCCCGTTACGCCGAGAACGTGATAACCGGAAGCGTTTACAAGGTAGCCGTCCGCGTCAACGGAGAAAGCGCCCGCTCTTGTGTAGTATATGTTGCCCGAGCCGTCCATAACCTGGAAGAAGCCCTCGCCGTCAAGAGCCATATCCCACTTGCTGTCGGTGTAGGTGAAGCCCGACTGCGTCATATTGGCAACGGTCGAGTTCAGACGAACACCGTAACCTACCTGTGCAGGGTTTACACCGCCGAGCGTGGAAGTACCCGAAGACGGGTTGATTTTATTCTGATAGTAAACGTCCTTGAACGTTACTACGCCTGCTTTAAAGCCTGTGGTGTTTACGTTTGCGATATTGTTACCGATAACGTCCATTTTGGACTGGTGCGTTTTCAATCCGGAAACGCCCGAATATAACGATTTAACCATATTGACCTCCAAATTTGTTATTTACCGTGTGCGTGACTTCATTCGCAAGCCCCGCTTGAATTCCCGAAGGTCCATTCAGTAGTATGAACACGAATGTGTTCATATGATCACGGTAGAATCAATTTTTGTGAAAATGTTCCCTTTAAGCTCCTCTTGAGCTATGGCGGTGACAACCTTGTTGTTCTTGACGCTTACCACAAAAGCGTTGCTGTCCACAAGAACGAGCGCGTCGCTGCTTCCCTTGTCCGCGGCAATTTCAACCGCTTTGTTAAGCCGCTCGAGCGTGTCGCCCTCGGTCACGTCGATACTCCTCTCCGACAACCGCTGAATAGCGTGCTTCGAGAACTCGATTCCGTGTTTTTCCTCGATTTTGCTTTTCAGAGCCGCCGCAAAGCTCTCGCCCTCGGCTTCCTGAACGCTCGGGGAATTTTCGGGTGTAACGCCGTTTCCCGTGGTAACGCTTATTTTATTGCTAAGCGCCAGATATTCGCTTATCAGCATAAAACAAGCCTCCTTGCCAAATCAGCCCTCGATACCCTGAACCGCTTGGATTTGTTCTTCTTCCTCCTCGTCCACGATATCGGCGATGTCCTCTACATTTTTGTCGGGAATAACCGCTCCCATCTGAAGCACGGTTTCTTCCTCGTTATTGTCGATTAGGTCCTGTTCACCGTTCTGCGTGTTGTCCTCGATAACGGTCGCGTAAGTAACCTCGGTGATATCTGCGAGCGCGTAAACTCTGTCGTTGATAACCGCGGAAATAACGCCGTCCTTAATCCGAATGGACGCGATAAAGCCTTCGTCCTCGGTGGAAACGCCGTCCTCGGTTTTCTTGACCGACGCGTACATACCGACCATTGCCGAAGCTCTTGCGATGCTGTCGCCGAGCGCGTTCTGCGTGTTCAAAAGGCCGTCCGTGTTGTCGGAGCCGCTCTTTTCGGTATCCTTAACCGCGGTGATTTTCGACAAATCAAAGCTCTCGCCGTCAATTTTCACGGTGTAACTGTTGTTCGAGCTGTTCTTGGTAACGCTCTCGACAACGCCCGTTTTTGTGACAAGATTTTTGCCGTCCATCTTAGAAGCGGTTGCGGTTTTTCCGACAAGACTAGCCGCGTAGTTTGCCATAGCATAGGTGCTCGAATCGCGCGCGTACTGCATCTGACTGAACGTTGCCAGCTGAGAGATAAACTCGGTGTTCGAGGTTGGCTCAAGCGGGTCTTGGTTGGTCATTTCGGCAACCAGAAGCTGCATAAACGTTTCGGAATTAACCAGCTCGTTTGTCGCGTCAACGTATTTGTCCTTGTGCTTTTCGTAGTTGGACTGCGCCTGTTGCGCCGATGATAAAATTCCAGAAATATCTGTTGGCATAATTTTCCTCCTTTCAAAAATTTACATAGCCGCGATAATGTCCGCGAACGTTTTTTCGTCATCGTCATCGGCTTCATCATTTTGGCTTTGTTGCGTGAAATAGGGATTTTTGCTACTGCCGTTGTAGTCCTGCGCGTAAGCCTCCTGCTGTGACTCGCGAACCGTCTGCCAGCTTTCGAGGTTGACGCCGCTGTCCTTGAGGTTGGACTGCATAAGCTCGCTGTGTTGCTCAAGAACTCGCTGAGTTCGAGCGTTCTCCGCCGCAATTGTCACAGAAACCGCGCCGTCTGCCGTTTTGGTCATTTTGACGGTAATTCTGCCCAGTTCCTCGGGATTGAGCACGAGCGAATACTCGGTCTGCTCCTTGTTCTCGGAAACCGCAGTCTGAACCGCCTTCATTGCTTGGCTGATGATTTCACTCGGTCTTACGGAAACCTCGCCGTCCTCGCGTCTGAACACAATCGGACTGTCTGCGTTAAGCGGGTTTTGCGTGCTCACGGAAACATTTGTCTGCTCGGAAACCGGCTTTGCCTTCGCGTTTTTGAGCATCTCAAGCTCCTCGCTAACCGTGGTTGTGACGCTCCCCGCGCGCTGTTTGAACTCGGGAATTTCCGCACTCTGTTCAGCATTTTCAGCCTTTTCGGGATTGTCGGGTAACTTTTCCGCCGCGTTATCCACAACAGCTTTTTCCGCCGCCTTTACCTCGGGCACCTCAACCGTTTTGGTTTCAACCTTTGAGATTTCGCCCTCGGAAACCGCCTTTTGAAGCACGTTCAGCTTCTCCTCACCGAGATTTTGAAGCTCCTCGGGAACCTTGCTCTGCGTAAACGCTTGTTGCTCGGGATTGGCGTTGTTCTGCGGATTTTCTGTGTTCGCCGCCAACTCAACGGGTATTTCCGCAGTTTCGTCATTTTGCACAAACACGTCAAACCTGCCGGCATCGGTAGTCTGTGTCTTTTGCTCAGTTTTCTGCGGGAACTCAGGAATTTGCTCCGTTTGAACCGCCGCGACCTCGGAAACCGCGACTTGCTCGTTTACCTCAACAAGCTCGGCTTTTTCAACCGTTTCCTCGCCCGTCATTGCCTTAACAAGCTGAGCAAGCTCAGCAAGAACACCGCTGTTCTGAAGTTGCTTTGTGAAATCGTTATTGACGGTTTCATCGTTTTTCGGGAAGAAATCCTCGGCTGATTGCTCGGGAAGCTGTTCGGAAGCGTTCTCACCAAAAGCGGAAAGCGCTTGCAAAAATTCGGGCGTGAGCAACTCAATCGGAAGATTTTCCACGTTAATCTCGCCTTTGAACACCTTTAAAGCCAAATCGCGCGGATTTTCGGGCATCACCCGACCGGTATCCTTGTCGATGTAGATAACACCGGCTTTTTCGAGGTCTTCGAGCGTGGGAACGTCGTATTTCCCGCTGTCAAGCGCGTCCTGCACATCGCTGAATTTCTGCGATTTTCCGTCAAACTGCGCGAGCATTTCCTCGAATCTGGAGCTTTGCTGTTGGTCCTCAAAAGCCGCCGCGTCAAAATTTCTCTGCGCCATCGCCGCATCGGAAATCGCGTAGTCGCTACGCAAATTCGCCGTGCTCGGTGCATTCAAGCTAACTGCCATTTTCTCACCTCCTACTTATTTAATTATATATCAAGGCAAAATGCCGTTGATAACGATTTTGTCGGCAACCATCGCGGCTGTACCATCACCAGCTCTCACCGTGCCGCTTAACAAGCCGCTCAACCGCTGTTTTTCAACTCGTCAACGCTTGCCACGCTTTCACGTTAACCCATCGCAACTGTACCACAGCAAAACTGCTGTTATCCACAACAGTTTGCAACGCTAACCGCTACTTTTGCGCCGCGATAACGCTCCGCACTGCGCCGCCGCTGACGAACTCCTCGATGAAGAGCTCGTTTTCCTTGCCCTCGGCAGCCTTATACTCCTCGAGTTGCTTTTCCTCGAGCTTTTCGAGGGTGCGCACGTCCTTTGTTGCGTCCACGACAACCGAAAGTTGCTTTTCAATCTCCTGTTGCTTGAGGATTGCGCGTTGTTCACACTCGTGGATTTCCTGCTGTAAAGTCACGATATAGCGCTTTCGCATACTGATTTCAGCCGCGGGAAGCCCCGCCGCGCTTGATGTCACAAGGTCGTTCGAGTACTTGACAACCTTTTCGATAAGCTCCTCGCGCCTGTCGTTTATGCGCTTGAGGTCACCCTGAAGCGCCGCGAGCGCGTTTTTTTGTCGGTCAAGCTCCTGCTCGCGGAAATCCATCAACTTTTGCAAGGTAAACTGAAATTTCTTCATCAAAATCTCCCTTGAAACACATTGTTTCACGTCACAACCCGCGGTTTTATCAAGCAAAACGCGCCGCCGAGCCGCCGTTCTTCATCAACAAATCCGCGCGATAATCAGCGAAACGCATTGCCAAGCAACCGTTGTTCATCAACGAAGCCACGCAGTAATCAGCGAAACGCATTGCCAAGCCGCTGTTGTTCATCGACGAAAGCCCTCTCATTCACCGAGAAAACGTTGCCGAGCAACCGTTCTTAATCAACAAATCCGCGCTATAATCAGCGAAACAACTTGCCGAGCAACCGTTGTTCATCAACGAAGCCACGCAGTAATCAGCGAAACGCATTGCCAAGCCGCTGTTGTTCATCGACGAAAGCCCTCTCATTCACCGAGAAAACGTTGCCGAGCAACCGTTCTTCATCAACAAATCCGCGCGGTAATCAGCGAAACAACTTGCCGAGCAACCCGTTCACCCGCCGTCACTTCTTGTCGCTAACCGCGTCAATCAGCATTTTCACGGTTTCATCGAGCGAAAAGCTCTCCTTTCGCCCTTGCGTGAGGAAGTGGTTTATCGCGTCGATTTTGTTTATCGCCTCGTCAAGCTGGGGGTTTGTGCCGTGCTTGTAGGCGCCGATTGAGATAAGGTCATAGTTGTTGTTGTAGAGCGACAACAGGTGCCGCAACTTTCCCGCCGCTTCCTTGTGTGCGGGCGTGCCGATTTCGTCCATCAGTCGCGAAACGCTCGGGAGAACATCGATTGCGGGATAGTGGTTCTGCGCGGCGATTTTTCTCGAGAGGATAATGTGCCCGTCGATGATACCGCGTACCGTGTCGGCAATCGGCTCGTTTGTGTCGTCGCCCTCGACAAGCACCGTGTAAATACCCGTTATCGAGCCCTCGGGGAAATTTCCCGCGCGTTCGAGGAGCTTCGGAAGCGCGCTGTAAATGGACGGCGTGTAGCCTCTCGCGATAGGCGGTTCACCTGTCGCCAAGCCAACCTCGCGCAGTGCCATTGCATAGCGCGTCAAGCTGTCCATCATCAGCAGAACGTCCTTGCCCTGCTTCATAAAATACTCGGCGATAGCGGTTGCTGTGAGCGGGCATTTCGAGCGCATCATCGCGGGCTGGTCGGACGTTGCCACAACCAGCACCGAGCGTGCCATACCCTCCTCGCCGAGGTCGCGCTCGATAAACTCGCGCACCTCGCGTCCACGTTCACCGACAAGCGCGATAACGTTTACATCAACCTTAACCTTCCGCGCAATCATACCCATAAGCGTTGACTTACCAACGCCCGAGCCCGCGAAAATACCCATTCTCTGCCCCTTGCCCATAAGCAAAGTGCCGTCGATTGCCTTAACGCCAAGCTCGATGGTTTCGTGAATAGGCGGTCTTGTGAAAGGATTGACGGGGATACCGGTTATCGGCACTTCGTCGTCACACTCGATTTCGCCAAGCCCGTCCAGCGCGCCGCCGGTCGCGTCCACAATCCTGCCGATAAGCCCCGCGCCCGCCTTAACGGTGAGCTTATCGCCGGTGTTGTCCACGATACTGCCCGGACCGATGCCCTCGATATCGGTGTACGGCATCAGCAAAATGTTGCTCTTGTTGAACCCGACAACCTCTGCTCTTATAAAAGATGACCTATCCTTTGAAAATATTCGGCAAACATCACCGATATTTGCGGCGGGACCGCTTGCCTCGATGGTCATACCGACGATTTTTTCGATTTTACCCATATACCGAAAAAGCTCGGCATTCTGAACATCTGTGCGGAAACCCGCAAAATCAAGCATTTTCGCTCCCCCGCTCGCCTACCTATTTATATATATCGACAAATTTCTCGGGAATTTTAGCTCCCGCCGCACAATTGCGAAAATTTGATACATTCTTTTTACTGTAGCAACCCGCGTTGCCAAACACCGCAACAACCGATTCTGTTGCTTTACTCGATAACGCAAACCAAGTTTCTCGTTAACTAACGTGTTCGCTCCCAACTTGATTTGCAAAGCCGCTCAAATTCAGCCGCTCACCGACTTTTCACTCGTTCCCGCCAACAAACCGCGCTGTTAAGCCAAATCTCGCGCCTATCGCCGCTATTCCCCGTCCCTATCTTTCTCGGGAACATCAACCTGTGCGACTTTATTCTTTTCGCCGCCTTTTCGCTTTTTCCGCGACTTAACCCGCGAAATAATCGCGTCGATTATCTCTCCGACAACCTCAACCACAACGTCGATAATCTCGTCCATCTTGCCTCCGTCCGAACCCGCTTTTCATCGGTCGCCTGCATTGATATCGGCGGAAACTTGCGCCTTATTCTTCCCCGTCCCCGTTTTCCTCGGGAGCGTCATCGCTCTCCTCAGCCTTCTTGCGCCGTGAGGAGCGCTTTTTCGGGGAAACACCCTTGAACTTGCCGTCACCAAGCTCTCTAATCATACGAAGCTGAGTCATGATACCCGCGTCGGTGATTTCCTCACCGTTATCGACAACGACAGTGCCCGGCTCGGCGTCCGCGAGTAACTCAACCTCAACGTGCGCCATACCGCCGCACAGCTCCTTGAGGTACTCATAGTCGCCCGACAGCTCGATTGACGCATCGTTCTCGTCGAGGGTAATGCGGATAAGCTGTGAGTTGCGAAAATCCTTTGCCGCCGCCTTGATGAGCTTTTTCGCGGCGGTGCCGTCCTTGACGGACATACTGTTCATCGTCACCTTGTTGGCGATTTCCATCACGGTGTCGTAGATATCTTTCTCGTACTTGGCGAAAAGCTCCGCCTTGCTCGTGTTTATCTTATCGGAGAAATCGCGCGCTTCATCGAGAATATTTCTGCTCTCGGTAACAACAAGCGCGGCACCGTCCTTTTTGCCCTGCTCGAAGCCCTCTGCGCGCGCCTTTATGAACACATCGTCACGCTTTTGCTCCGCGTCCTTGACAATCGCGTCAGCCTCGGCATTTGCGTTGTTGACGATACCATCGGCGCGGCGTTTTGCCTCGATGATAACCTGTTTACCCTGTTCAATGTACTGCTCCTTGAGCGCGGCAAGCTCACGTTTGCGCTTTTCGAGCTCCTCCGCGGCAAGTTTAAGCTCAGCCTCACGCTTTATCAGCGCTTCCTCGACAGAAACACGCGGCTCCTCATAAACCTCGGACTGATTTGTCGCTTGCGCGGAGGCGTTCTCCGCCGGCTTTGCGCTCTCGGTGGGAATTTCCCTGCGCATTTTGAGGGTGTTTGAGATATCAACGCCGCCGTTGTAACGGATTGAATTATATTTATAAACCGACAAAAACAATCTCCTCCGTTACTAAAATTGCGTAAACCCGCACTATTATGCGGAATTTATCTCTATTGCCGACCGTGTTCACGGTAACAGCTCTCGTTCTCGCGAACCGCCGAAACCGTTGTTCGTTGCGACTTATCCGATATACAAGCGCTTCGGGTTTTGGTTCACCGAGCGTTGCCAAGTCGCGCGTAAATCGCACTATTTTGCGAAATTTATCTCTATCTCCGAACGTGTTCACGGTAACAGCACTCGTTCTCGATAACAGATAAAATTATCGAAAACCCGCCCGAATTGCAACAAAACCCGAGCCAAATTGCCAAAAATCTGCAATTTCAAGCGAAATTCGCGCCTTTTTCAACCGCCCGCCGAGTTATTCAGCGAACCGCCGAAAGTTGCTCAAACCCACCAAAATCGCGCTAAAAGCCGCCCAAATCCGCAATTTCAAGCGAAATTCGCGCCTTTTTCAACCGCCCGCCGAGTTGCCCCGCGAACCGCCGAAAGTTGCCCAAAACCGCCCGAAACTCGCTTTATGTACCGCGAACCCGCTCCGTTAAGCGATAATCTCGTCGCCGCCGCCACGAGTAATCGTAATCGCGCCCTCTTGCTCGAGGCGTCTGATTATGCCGACAATTCTCTGCTGAGCCTCGTCAACATCGCGCATACGCACGTTGTGGAGGTACTCGATATCGGCTTGCAGGTTCTCACGCGCACGGCTGGAAATGTTCGCAAAAATGCACTCCGCAACCTCCTGAGTTGAACCCTTGATAGCAACCGCGAGGTCTTTGGAATCGACCTGCTTGACGAACTCCTGAATATCCTTCGCATCGAGCCGCACGATGTCCTCGAAAACGAACATCTTCTGCTTGATGAGATCGGCAAGCTTCTGGTCACGCGCGGACAGCTCGTCGAAGATGTACTTTTCTGTCGCTCTATCGACATTGTTCATAATCTCCGCGACGTAGCTTATACCGCCGACTTCCATCGAATCGGACGAAGCAAGCGTTGCGAATTTCTTCTCAAGCGAGCCTTCAATCGCCTTAACAACCTCAGGCGAAGCTCTATCCATATTTGCAATTCTCTCAACAACCTCAACGCGCTTTTCCTTCGGTAGCTCGGACAAAATCGCCGATGCCTGATCGGTTCTCGCGTAGGAAAGGATAAGCGCGATAGTCTGCGGGTGCTCGTTCTGAACGATTGCGAGCAGGTTTTTGTAGTCCGCCTTTCTCACAAAGTCGAACGACTTGGTTTCAAGCTGTTTTGTGATGCGGTTTAAGAGCGTGTCGGCAGCCTCCGCGCCAAACGCCTTTTCGAGAACACTTCTCGCGTAATCCAAACCGCCCTCGGTGACAACCTTTTGCGTTAAACACAGCTCGTAGAACTCGTTCAGCACCTCTTCGACAACATCAATCGAGTGGTACTCCATACGGGCAAGCTCGACGGAAATTGCCTCTACATCGTCGTCGGACAGGTGTTTGTATATCGAGGACGCGGTTTCCGCACCCATTGACGCAAGTACAAGAGCAACCTTTTTCGCTGCCGGCAACTCGCCGTCCTGCTGTTTTGAAGCCATAAAATCACTCCCAAATCAAAATTACTGGTTCTCGTCGCGAAGCAAATTCTTGATAATCGAAGCGACGATTTCGGGATTTGTGTTGGCAAATTCCGCGATTTCGCGCTTGAGGATTGTCTCGCGGGAATCCTTGCCCGCTTCCTCGGTAAGGCTTGCGATGTTGAAGTCAACCTCCTGCGGTGCATCTCCGACACTCGCGCCCGGTCCCGAGTAGCTGCTCTCGGCAGCGGCAGCCTGCGCTGCGGCAAGCGCCTGTTCCTGTCTGCGGCGGATTTTGCGCTTGCGGCTCTTGCTGACGAAGAGCGACGCAATCAGCAGCAGCACGAGCAGCACGCCAAGTCCGATTACAACGAACAGCAGCGTATTTCTGAACGAATCCACGGGACGCGTGTAAATTCCAAGACCGCTTCCGTCGCCTACGGTTGTACCATTATTAGTGGTGAGGGCGAACGCCTCGTTGTGAACGGCAACGTTTTCGATATCCGTTCCGGCAGCCGCGGCAACCCACCCGCGGATTTGCTCGCGTTCACCTTCGGTAAGGTTGGTGCGGTTGATGGCAACGCCAACCGTGAGCTTGTCGATGCTGTAGCCGTCCTTCTCGATTGTCGTCTTTATGTTCGTGACATCGTACTGTGTTTCGTCTCTTCGATAATAATACTTTTCACCGTCAACCAATCCTTCGATAGTCGGATAATCGGGCGACAAATCCGCATTCGGTCCTGTTCCGATAACATTGCCCGAGGTATCGAGCTGGTCGGAGGCGATGATATGCTGTTCGTGGTCGAGAACACCCGTGTTTGAACCCTCAATCGGCACATACTCGGTTGACTCAACCTTTTTCGCGTCATAATTGAGGATAGCCGAAACGTTCACCGTGTAGTTCTTCTCGCCGTAAACGGTGGCTAAAGAGTCGCGAAGTTGGCTTGTGATAGCGTTCTGCATTTCGAGCACGAACTGCTGACGTTTACGCGCAACGGAAACACCCGAAGCGTCCTTCTGACCGTTTTGCTCCTCTTCCTCGGAAATCCACATATACGAGCGTCCGAGCGTGTCGGTGACGGAGATATTGTCGATTGTGAGGTTCTCCACACTCGTTTCAACAAGCCTGAAAATACCTCTTACCTCGGCGTTTGTAAGATCCTTGTCGCTACGGAGCTTGAGCAAAACCGAGCAACGCGGCACCTCTTTGGTTTCGGTGATAACATAATCGCGCGTTTTCGGGATATCGAGCGTAACGGTTGCCGAAGCTACCGGCTCGAGCAGACGAAGCGTAGCGGCAATGTTGGTTTCACGCTGCTGGCGCTGAACCTCGCGCTTGTCGGTATCGGTTGACCACAAGTCAACGCCGTCGTTCCAGATATCGTAGTTTTTCGCGTTTTTCGGGTAACCCTGAACCGAGAGCTGCATACGCAGGCTGTCGATATTTTCCGTGGGAACAACGATATCGCCGTTGTCGCGGAGGGTTACATCGGTAACGCCGAGCGAGTTTATCGCGGTTACGATTTCGCCCGCCTCGGTTGTGGAAAGCCCCGAAAACAGGACGCCTCTGTCCTTGTGGTTGAGGAGAACCGCCAAAACAATGATTATAGCGATAATCGCAATCGGAATTGCGATAATCATAATCTTAATCGCCTTTGAAAATCCCGTCCACTTTTCTTTTACCTTGACGGTAATCTTTTTGACTTTTTCGTTCATCTATAAACCTCTGGGAATTTTAAAAATAAGAGAAAAGCGTGGAAGCGCCCGCGCAGCCGTTGTTCACCGACAACCGTTCCCGTTCACCGAAAACGCTGTCCGACAGCTACGCCCGCCGCCTTAAATCTGCATATTTATAATAGAGTTGTAAGCGCTGATAACCTCGTTCTTGACGGTCACGAGCACGTCAACTGCGGTATTTGCCTTTTCGATATTCGCCTGCATTTCGGCGATATTGTCGATATTTCCGAGCATCAGGTCGATAGCGTCCTTGTCCACCTGCTCGTTGGTCTCGATAACGTTGGTGACAAGCCCTCTGAAGATGTCGAGGAAAGACGCGTTCTCGGTGTCCACAACAGGCACGTTCGTAGCGCCGATGGGGAGCATTTTGTCCATTCTGTCCATCGGCTGAAGGTCCTCGAGGGGGTTAAGCCCGAAAAGCGGGCTGATTGAATAAAGTGACATTTTATGTACCTCTTAACAAAATTCGTTCATCAGCCCTTGCCGATGTTAAGCGCTGCGGAAGTCATCGATTTCATCAGGTCGAAGATTTCCCTGTTTGCGTTGAAGCTATTTGTCGCGGCAATAGCGTCAGCCTGCTCCACAACAACGTTTACGTTCGATTCATAAACATAGCCGAACTCGTCCGCAAGTGGGTTATCGGGGCTGTAAACGGGCGTGGGGGGCGTGGGGTCATCGACAACCTGCGTTGCCTCAACGCCCTTGAGCTGAACATAATTGAACCTGTGCAAATCCAGCTCGCCGCTCTGCAGGTTGAGCCGCAGGCACTTCTTGAAGCTCCTGTCCTCCGCGAAAACGGTCATTTTGCGCTTGTAAACGTCCTCGGGACGAGTCGCGTAGTCATCGGCATTTGCGATATTCTGCGAGATAATGTCAAACCTGAACCTCTGCGCGGTCATACCCGAAAGCGGGATATTAAGCGAAGATAAAAAAGCCATAATCTACTCCTTACTTGGTCACGATAGCGCTTCTGATGCGCGTGAAGTTGCCGTTCATCTGGTTGATGAGCGCGTCCAGCCAGTACGCGGTCCTTGCCGCCTCGGCGCTCTGCACGTCCATATCGACGTTGTTTCCGTCAGCTTGGTCATCGGTGTAGGTGTCGATGATGAGGCGCTCCTGAATGTTGAGTTCCTTCTTTATAGAGCCGTCAGCGCGGATTTTGTCCTTTAAAATCCCGCCGAAGTCAAGATACTTGCAGTTATAGCCCGGGGTATCCTGATTGGTGATATTCTGTGCAATAATTTGCTGCTTTGTCCACATAACGCTCATTCCTTGTTCGATTATGCGGAAAGCCGTGGTGTCGAATAAAGCCATAAGAACCTCTTTTCTACATATTTATAATATAGGTTGTTTTTGGGCGCAATTTCCCCTATACCCATAGATATCCATAATCATTATACAACATTTCACAAAGGATTTCAACTGTTTTTTTACGTCTTTTGCGCACCTTTGGAAATATTTAACAAAAATTAAAGAAAAAATTGTCTTAAATGGACAAATTATGGCAAAAAGGAGAATGTTTTTAGCTATTTTGCAAAATTATTTTGCCGATATCTAGAAATTTTTCTCGATTTTGCACAAATCAGCAAAAATTGCAAAGAAAAATTTTTAAAACTTACTTGACAAATCGGATTTAACGTGATAAAATGGAAAAGTAAATCGAATATGCCTTATAAACCTATGAGGTGGAGATAACGTTGCTTGTGCACTCCCAGAGAGCGGTCGATGCTGTGAATACCGCAGAACGCAGGGCTTCCAAATGGACCACCGAGGGCGAGGGGGAAATCGGCGAACGGGTGCGCGGGTTCGGAAACGAACGGGCTTGCAGTGCGGGATTACGCATTTTGTCCGCGCAATAACCGAAAGTATCCCAAGACGCAGGCGGGCGTTAACCGCAAGGGTATGTTAGTACCCGCAGAGTGCGCCGAAAGAGCGATTTTTCGGTGAAGTAAGGTGGCAACACGGAGTTAAACCGTCCTTATGGCAGAATTGTGTGATTCTGTCGGGGACGGATTTTTTGTTTTCGGGAGGTTTATTATGGAAAAGATTTACCCGTCGCTCGAAGAAGCGAAAAAGTTCGTGGATTACACGGTTGTTCCCGTAAAGCGCGAGCTTTTCGCGGACATCAGAACGCCTGTCGAGGCGCTGAAAATTCTCAAAAACGCAAGCTCGCACGTTTTCATTCTCGAGAGCGTTGAAAATCAGGAAAAGTGGGGACGCTACACGTTTCTCGGCTATGACCCGAAGCTTGAAATCACCTGCCTTGATGGTGTGATGAACATAAAAAATATCGCAACAGGCGAAACCGACAGCTTCACGGAGAAAAACCCCGCAGTGCGCATAAAATCCCTGCTCGACGAGTACCGCGCGCCGCGTATGGAGGGCTTCCCGAGCTTTACGGGCGGGCTGGTCGGCTATTTCGGCTACGATTATATAAAGTACGCCGAGCCTTGCCTCAAGCTCGATGCCGAGGACGAGGAAAACTTCCGCGATGTTGATTTGATGCTGTTCGACAAGGTTGTCGCGTTCGATAATATCAAGCAGAAAATTATACTGATTGTAAACATCAAAACCGCAAATATTGACGCGGAGTATAAACGCGCAGAAAAAGAGCTTGACCAAATGGAAGAGCTTATCCGTTTCGGAGAACCCGCTCCCGATGTTGACTCAAAGCTGCTCGGCGAGTTCAAGCCGCTCTTCGACAAGGCGCGTTACTGCGAGATGGTCGAAAAGGCGAAGCGGTACATCTACGATGGCGACATCTTTCAGGTTGTACTGTCAAACCGCCTTGACGCGGAGTTTACCGGCAGTCTGCTCGGTGCGTACCGCGTTCTCAGAACCACAAATCCCTCGCCTTATATGTTCTATTTTTCAAGCTCGGATATGGAGGTTGCCGGCGCTTCGCCCGAAACGCTCGTGAAGCTCGAAAACGGCGTTCTCCACACGTTTCCGCTTGCGGGAACTCGTCCGCGCGGCAAAACCGATGAGGACGACAAACGGCTTGAAAAGGAGCTTCTCGCCGATGAAAAGGAGCTTTCGGAGCACAATATGCTCGTTGACCTCGGGCGGAATGATTTGGGAAAAATCTCGGAATTCGGCACGGTTGAGGTTGAAAAATATATGTCAATCGAGCGGTATTCGCACGTTATGCACATCGGTTCAACGGTTCGCAGTGAAATCCGCAAGGACTTCTCCGCGATTGACGCAGTGAACGCGGTTCTCCCTGCGGGAACGCTCTCCGGTGCACCGAAAATCCGCGCCTGTGAGATTATAAACGAGCTCGAAAACAACAAGCGCGGAATTTACGGCGGCGCGGTCGGTTACATCGATTTTCGCGGAAATCTCGACACGGCAATTGCTATTCGCTTGTGTTTCAAGAAGAACGGACGCGTGTTCGTGAGAAGCGGTGCGGGGATTGTCGCGGACTCCGTTCCCGAGAAGGAATTTCAGGAGTGCATAAACAAGGCGAAAGCGGTTGTCGAAGCGCTTAAAACTGAGATTTGAAAGTGGTGATAATATGATTTTACTTGTGGACAATTACGACAGCTTTTCCTATAATCTTTATCAGCTTGTGGGCAAGCTTAACCCCGATATAAAAGTTATCCGAAACGACGAGCTGACCGTCGAGCAAATAATCGCGCTCGCTCCGTCACATATTATAATCAGCCCCGGCCCCGGCAAGCCCTCGGACGCGGGTGTTTGCGAGGAGCTTGTAGTGAAAGCGGCGGGGAAAGTGCCGATACTCGGCGTTTGCCTTGGGCATCAGGCAATCTGCGAGGCTTTCGGCGCGAAGATAATTCACGCGAAACAGCTTATGCACGGCAAAAAATCCGTGATAACCGCCGACAAAAACTGCGCGCTGTTCAAGGGCATTGACGGGGAATTTGAGGTCGCGCGCTATCACTCGCTTGCCGCCGATGAAAACGGTTTTCCTGAGTGCCTGAAAATCGCGGCGAAAACTGCGGACGGCGAGATTATGGCGGTTCGGCACGAAAAGTACCCTGTTTACGGCGTGCAGTTTCACCCCGAGAGTATTCTCACGCAACACGGCGAGGTTATGCTGAACAACTTTTTAAGCGAGGCTGTTTAAACCGCGCCGTAAAGCGGATTCGCGGGAGAAATCAACCGCAAATGCCGCGCGGTTTTGTGCGAAATTATTTTGACGAAGCACGGCGAGGTTATGCTGAAAAACTTTTTGAGCGAGGTTGTTTAAATTGCACGAAACGCGTGTTCACGGGCGAAAAGCGCCCCGCCAACAAGCGCGATTTTAACCCAAAATTCTCCCGTGGTGAGCTAATTTCAAACAACTTTTAAGCGAGGTTATATGATGAATATTTTAGATGAAATTGCGAAAAAAACGCGCGAGCGGATTGCCGAAAAGGCGAAAGAAATCCCGCTTTCCGAGGTGCGCGAGGCGGCAGAAAAGTTGCCGATAACGAGCGATTTTGCCTTTAAGAAAGCGCTTTCGGGCGAGGACATAGCGTTTATCTGCGAGGTGAAACGCGCTTCTCCCTCAAAGGGAATTATCGCGGAAAATTTCCCGTATTTGCAGATTGCGCGCGACTACGAAGCGGCGGGCGCGGCGGCGATTTCCTGCTTAACCGAGCCGTTTTGGTTCAAGGGGAGCGACGCGATTTTGCGGGAAATTACAAGCGAGGTGAAAATCCCCGTTTTGCGCAAGGATTTCACGATTTCCGATTATATGATATACGAAGCGAAAATTCTCGGCGCATCGGCGGTGCTTTTGATATCGTCGATTTTGTCCGAGAAACAGCTCTCCGAGTATCTCGCGCTTGCGCACTCGCTCGGGCTTTCGGCACTTGTGGAATGCCGTGATGAAGCGGAAACCGAGGTTGCCGTAAAAATCGGGGCGCAGATTATCGGCGTGAACAACCGCGATTTGCGGAATTTCTCGGTTGACTTCACCAAGAGCGGAAAGCTCCGTGAGCTCGTCCCGAGCGACAGAATTTTCGTGTCGGAAAGCGGCGTAAAAACAGCCGAGGACGTGGCGGCTCTCCGCAAGGTCAACGCAAACGCCGCGCTTATCGGAGAAACGCTGATGCGCGCCGAGGACAAAACCGCGAAACTGCGCGAATTGAGGGGATTTTGATGAAGATAAAAATCTGCGGGTTGTTTCGCGATGAGGATATCGAGTTCGTCAACGAAGCGTTGCCCGATTACGCGGGATTTGTGCTGAATTTCCCGAAAAGTCACCGCAACATTTCGCTTAAACAAGCCGAATTGCTCAAACAACAGCTTGACAAGCGGATACAAGCGGTTGGTGTTTTCGTGGACGCGCCGATTGATTACATCGAGGAAGCGGCGCGGCGCGGAATTATCGATATTGTACAGCTCCACGGGAGCGAAAACGCTGATTATATTGCGGAATTGAAGCGGCGTGTTTCCCTGCCGGTGATACGCGCGGTCAAGGTTGACGGGAGCGAAATTGAGCCGCTCGGTGCGGATTTTCTGCTACTCGACAGCGGCAAGGGCACGGGGAAAACCTTCGACCACACGCTGATTTGCCCCGAAAAAATCCCCGTTCCGTTTTTCATCGCGGGCGGGATAACCCCCGAAACAATCCCCGATTTAGCGCGGTTTGAGCCGTTTGGCGTTGACATCTCAGGCGGTGTTGAAACGGACAAAATCAAGGACAGAGAAAAAATTCTTGCGGCGGTGAGGGCGGCGAGAAACGCTTGATTAGCCGAGAAAAATTGCGCTGATTTCATGCAAAAATTCCCGATTTATCGCGCAGTTCAAGACGCACAGCGAGAGCATTTTGAGCAAAGCTGACAGCGGTAAACAGCGGTATCGCGCGGCTATTTCCAATGATTTGGCGCGGGTTGCAACGTTAGGCACGGACATCTCGGGCGGTGAGGACAGCAAGAAAATAAAATTCACATAGAAAGGGCAAACGGTATGACTTTTACAAAGGCAAAAAAGAAAACAAGGATTCGATGGCTGAAAATAGTTGCGATAGTTCTAACAGCGCTGGTTTTGCTGTTCACGGCGGCAACAATAGTCGTTACGGTGCTGATGAACAAGAAATTCGGGCGCGCAGATTACCTTCCGCAACAGGTCAGCATGAATTATCTCTATGAGCATTACGAGAATGACTACCCGCGTGTGAACGTCAGCTTCACCTCGGGTGAGAACACGCTTCAGGGCTACATCTACGGTGCGGACAACGACCAAGCGCTGTTGGTATTCGCACATGGGATAGGAAGCGGTCACGAGAACTATATGAAATCACTGATGTGGTTCGTGGACAACGGCTGGCGGGTTTTCGCATACGACGCTACCGGAAGCGGGCACAGCGAGGGCGCAGGCACAAAAGGGCTTCCGCAGTCGGCGATGGACTTGGACGCGGCGTTGAACTACATAGAAGCCGATGCGGAGTTGTCCGCTCTGCCGCGGTTTCTTATGGGACACAGCTGGGGCGGTTACGCGGTAACGGCGGTGCTGAATTTCGGGCATAAAGTTGACGGTGTGGCAAGCGTTTCCGGTTATGCCGTGCCTGTCGAAATGCTTTACGAGTATGCAAAAAAGTATGTCGGAGAAGCAAGATTTCTGATTTACCCGTCGATTTGTCTGTATAATCAGGTGATGTTCGGGGAGTACGCGGGTCTTTCAGCCGTGGACGGCATCAACAGCACGGACGTTCCCGTTCTGATAATCCACGGTACAAGCGATAATACCATCGCCTATGACGGAGCGTCGATAATGCAAAAGCGCGGACTCATCACCAACCCGAACGCGGAATATCTCACGCTTGAGGGTTGTTCGCATACGGGTATGTTCGACACTCCGGAGGGGATTGCGATTAAGGCGAAAATAAATGATAAAGTCGATGAGATGGTTAAGCAGGGAGAGTCGAAAGATTCTGCATATACTGTGGTTAATCGCTCGGCTGACCTTGACGCGGCAAATCAGCCGAATGTTGAGTTTTTGTCGCAGATTGAGAACTTTTTTGAGGAAATTCTTGATAAAAAATAAAACACGGAAAGGAATAAAAATATGTCAAACGGAAGATACGGCGATTTCGGCGGGCAGTACGTTCCCGAAACCCTGATGAACGAAATTCACAAACTTGAGGAGGCTTACGAGCACTTCTCAAAGGACCCCGATTTTATCGCGGAACTGGATAAACTAAACCGCGAATACGCGAACAGACCGTCGCTTCTCTATTACGCGGAGAAGATGACGCGCGACCTCGGCGGTGCGAAGATTTACTTCAAGCGCGAGGATTTAAACCACACCGGTTCGCATAAAATCAACAATGTTCTCGGGCAGTGTCTGCTTGCCAAAAAGATGGGCAAAACGAGAATTATCGCCGAAACGGGTGCCGGACAACACGGCGTTGCGGCGGCAACAGCGGCGGCGTTGATGGACCTCGAATGTGAGATTTTTATGGGCAAGGAGGACACAATCCGCCAAGCTCTCAACGTGTACCGAATGGAGCTTCTCGGTGCAAAGGTTCACCCTGTCACAACCGGCACAATGACGCTCAAGGACGCGGTTAACGAGGCTATGCGCGACTGGTCGAGCCGTGTGGACGACACGCTTTACGTTCTCGGCTCGGTTATGGGCCCGCACCCGTTCCCGATGATGGTTCGCGACTTTCAGAGCGTTATCTCGAGAGAAGCGCGCGAGCAAATTCTCGAGCTTGAGGGAAAGCTCCCGACAGCGGTTATGGCTTGCGTGGGCGGCGGCTCGAATGCGATGGGAATGTTCTACAACTTCATCAATGACAAGGACGTGCGTTTAATCGGTTGCGAAGCGGCGGGGCGCGGCGTTCACACGGGTGAAACCGCCGCTACTATTGCCACGGGAAGCGTTGGCGTGTTCCACGGAATGAAATCGCTTTTCTGCCAGAACGAGTACGGACAAATTGCTCCCGTTTACTCGATATCGGCAGGTCTTGACTACCCCGGAATAGGTCCCGAACACGCTTATCTGCACTCAATCGGCAGAGCCGAGTATGTGCCGGTAACGGACGATGAGGCGGTGAACGCGTTTGAGTACATCGCGAGAACCGAGGGCATTATCTGCGCTGTCGAGAGCGCACACGCGGTTGCTCACCTGATGAAAATTGCCCCCACGATGAAGAAGGACGACATCATAATCTGTTGTCTGAGCGGGCGCGGCGACAAGGACGTTGCGGCAATCGCACGTTATCGCGGAATTGATTTGCACGAATAAGGAGAATTGAGATGAACAGAATAGAAAATGCGTTTAAAAAAGGCAAGGCGTTCGTCGGCTTTCTGACGGCGGGCGACCCCACGTTTGACAGCTCGTTCGAGAACATAATGGCGGCAATAAAAGCGGGCGCGGATATGATTGAAATCGGCATACCGTTTTCTGACCCGATAGCCGAGGGTGTGGTTATTCAGGGAGCGGATTTGCGCGCATTGCAGGCGGGCATGACAACCGACCGCGCCTTTGAATTAGCGGCAAAAGTGCGTAAGGAAACCGACATTCCGCTGGTGTTTATGACCTACCTGAACCCCGTGTTCAAGTACGGCTACGACAGATTTTTCGCTCGCTGCAAGGAAATCGGCGTGGACGGTCTAATTTGCCCCGATATGCCGTTTGAGGAGAAGGGTGAAGCGGACGAAATCGCGAAAAAGTACGGCATTTCGATAATCTCGATGATTGCCCCGACAAGCGAAGCGCGCATAAAGTCAATCGCAGAGAGCGCCGACGGATTTTTGTACATTGTAAGCTCGATGGGAGTAACCGGCGTGAGAAGCGAGATAAATACCGACCTCGCGGCGATTATGGAGAGCGTGAAAAAGTACAAGAAAGTTCCCGCGGCAATCGGCTTCGGCGTGTCCACACCCGAGCAAGCCGAGAAAATGGCGGCGCTTTCGGACGGTGTAATAGTCGGCTCTGCTATTGTCAGAATTGTCGAGAAGTACGGCGAGAAAGCCGCTCCCGAGATTTATAATTTCGTGAAATCGATGACGGACGCGGTGCATAAAATTTGAGATTTTTCCTAAAAAAAATGACAAAAATTCCCCGAAATCGCTCGGGGAGTTTTTGATTTTGCGGGCGGAAATCAGCTTTGAAATCTGCGGGGGAAATGGGAATTTATTTTTTGCTTTTAGCCTTTTTTACAGTTGAAAAAACTAAAGCAGGAAGTGAAACCAAATCAATCACCCCTAATACTCTTACTGCAAAATCAGGCAACTCTATCGCAACATTATTAGCTCCTGCCAATATAATTGTTGCGATGCCAATTATGATTAAACTTATTGACCACATTATATTGATTATCTTTGAATTCATTTTTGTTCCTCCAAAAAAACCGATTAGTCGAGCAGACTATCAACCCATCTTACTCATTATACCACAACCAACCAAAAATTGCAACGCAAAAATCAAAGCCGCCAAATTTCTCGGCGGCTTGATGTTTAGTTATCGTGAGCGACTTTCACGAAATCGCTCATTGCGCGGACGAATTTGAGGCGGAATTTTCGCTCGTTCCCTCCGCATTTTCGGCAACCTTTTTGGCTTCCGTGAAATTCACCGCGAGCTTATACTGCGGGCATTTAAGCGAAATCAGCTTGCCCGTGCGTTCGTCTGCGGAAACGGTTGTTTTGCTTCCCTCGAAGTCGGTTTCGATGGTGAGAACGCCGTCCTTTGCGGAGATTTTTTCGGCGGGGATATCGCCCAGCGCGTCAACGGTTTTCGCGATAATTTCGGGGTAAAGTGCATAGCTTTGGTTGTCGTCAACCGCAAAGCTGAGCGAACCCAAATGCCCGTCAACGCCCTTTTCACCGAGCTTCACGACAATCCCGCCGAGCGTTTTCGGCTCCGTGAACGCAAACTCCCACTCACCATCGTTTCGCGTAACATTCGCCTTCGCTTCAAGATTTCCGCTTTTTATCTCGGCGGTGAGGGCTTGATTTACGCTGAAATCGGGCGTTTTTTTGGTAAACGGGAGCGTTCCCGAGCAACCGCAGAGCGTTGCCGCGATAATCGGCAATGCGGAAAGTTTCACAAATTTGTTCATAATTTCCTCCGTCAAAAGTGTGTTAAGAAGCGGTTTTGGAGCAAAATTGAAACTCGTTCGGCGAGCGAATTTAAGCGCGTTTCCTTATCAAGTCACCGCAATAAGCCTGTTGCACAACACCGATTTTCACAACAAATTCGCGCAAATTTTCGGCAAAATTTCCCGCTCAAAATCGGTTCCGAGCACCGAGAAATTTCGCTTCGATTCACCCGTTTTTTTCACCGAGAACCGCCCGAAATCACCGCAGAAAACCTGTTGCACGACACCGATTTTCACGGAAAATCGCGCAAATTTTCGGCAAAATTTCCCACTCAAAATCGATACAGCGCGTCAATCAAATCCATTGCCAGAACCGCATGCGCGGGCATTTGCTCGGTAAGCTTCTCGGCGGTTTTACCGTGGATAAACGCACCGCTCACTGTTGCATTTAACGGTTGTACGCCTTGAGCAAGCAACGCCGCGATAATTCCCGCAAGAACGTCACCGCTGCCGCCTTTCGCGAGGGCGGCATTGCCGGTTGGATTGACGAAAACCTCGCTCCCGTGCGAAATCACGGTAAACGCGCCCTTCAACAGCACAACCGCGCCCGTTTCCTCGGAAAAATCGCGTGCCGCCTTAATCCTGTCGCGCTGAATTTCGGCAACAGAAAGCCCGCTCAGCCGCGAAAACTCCAGCGGGTGCGGCGTGAGAACCGTCGCTCTGCCCGCGCTCGTCCGCTCCTTCAAGACATTTATATTGCCGCCGAGCGAATTTATTCCGTCCGCGTCAAGAATTATCGGACATTCCGCATTTTTCGCGACAAATTCCGTCAAAATTCGGGTATTTTCGGAGTTTCCCAACCCGCAACCGATGCAAACCGCGTTCATTTTGGGCAACATTTCGGCAACTCTCTCCGTACAATTTTCCGCGACAAAACCGTCATCGGTTTCGGGGAGCGGGAGGTAAGTTGTTTCGTGGAGGGACGCGCCGAGCATTTTCACAACGGAAATCGGTGCGGCAAGCGTGCAAAGCCCCGCACCCGTCCGCAGAGCGGCTTTTGTTGACATCGCCGCCGCGCCGCTGTAACAAAGGCTTCCCGCGATGTTGAGCAGTCTGCCGAACGTGCCTTTGTTTGCGGAAAGTTTGCGCTTCGGGATAACCGAGTAAGCACGCTCGTCCGAGATTTTCGCCGAAAATTCCTCGTAACAATCATCGGGAATCCCGATATCAAGCAGCTCGATTTTGCCCAAAATATCCACGCACGCGGGGTTGATAAGTCCGCGTTTCATCGCCGCGAGAACCAGCGTGAAATCGGGCTGAAAGCAGTGTTCATCGGCTTCGCCCGTGTCCGAGTTCACGCCGGTCGGCACGTCCACGGCTACCTTAATCGGCACACTGTTTGCCGTCATCATCAGCTCGGCAATGTTTTCGGGCAACGCCCCATGAAAGCCCGTCCCGAACACGCAGTCAATCGTGATATCCGCGCCGCACAAAACCGCATTACAGCGCGCTTTGTCGTGGTTGTAATCAAACACAATCTCCCTCGGGAGCAACGAAAAATACTCCCGCGAAATCTCGGTTTTCGGCGCACCACTTGCCAGAATAACCCGCGTATCTACGCCGTTTTCGAGCAACTTTCGCGCGATAACAAACCCATCACCACCGTTGTTGCCGCTACCGCAGAGAACTGCCGCTGTTGCCCTCTCCGAGCAAAGCGTGAGCACCCGCTCCCCCGCCGCATTTCCCGCGTTTTTCATCATCTGCGAGTAGGAAATGTGCCTCTCATCGCAGAGTTTTTCTGCAGATTTCATCTGCGCGTTTGTTACCACAAAACTCATTTTGAACTCCTTTCGGGTGCGCAAAAATTGCCGCAACGCCCGTTATCAAATCATTACTTTAATTTTACAACAAATCCTCGCGATTGTCAACGATTGTCGGAAATTTTCAAAAATGAATTTTTTTAAAGCAAAAATTGCAAAAACTCTTGAAATTGTCGAAAAAATATGTTATAATTAGGTTAAAATAAAGTTTAGGAGTGAAAGAAATGGGTGTTTTGGGATTGATTTCCGAAGCCGCGGAACAGGTTGCCGAGAAGGATTTTGTCACGCAGCTCACCGAGGTTAACAACGCAATCAACAATTTTGCGTGGGAAAAACTCGGACTTGTTCTGCTTATCGGCGCAGGAATTATCCTCACAATTTGCACGAAATTTTTCCAGGTTTCTCACATCAAGGAATGGTGGATGAGAACGATAGGCGGAATGTTCTCTCGCAAAAGCAAGGTTCGCAAAAACAAGGAACACGGCTCCGTTTCGCAGTTTCAGGCGCTCTGCACGGCGCTTGCCGCGACAATCGGCACCGGCAACATCGCGGGCGTTGCCTCGGCGATTTGCATCGGCGGTCCTGGCGCGGTTTTCTGGATGTGGATTGCCGCGTTCTTCGGAATGATGACCAACTTCTCCGAGAACATACTCGGTATCTACTACCGCCGCAAAAACAAAGAGGGCGAGTGGAGCGGCGGCCCGATGTACTATCTGCGCGACGGTCTGGGCGGCTACAAGCACTGCAAGTGGGTTGGAAGAATTCTCGCGGGCTTGTTCTCGGTGTTCGCGGTGCTGGCGTCGTTCGGTATCGGCAATATGGGACAAATCAACAAAATCGTCATCAACCTCGACAACGCGTTCCTCTCCAACGTTGATCTCGGCTACGCGTTCGGCGATGTGAAATGGACGTCCATCATCATCGGCGGCGTGCTGATGATACTCGGCGGTTTGATTATACTCGGCGGTCTGAAAAGAATCGCATCGTTTGCGGAAAAGGTTGTTCCGTTTATGGCGGTGGCTTACATAATCGGCTGTATCGTGGTTATCTGCGTGCACATTACCTCTATCGGAGCAATGTTCGCGGCAATTTTCAAGTTCGCGTTCACAGTGCCTGCGGTTATCGGAGGCGGCGCGGGTATCGCGATAAAAACAATGGTTCAGGGCTTCAAGAGAGGCGTTTTCTCGAACGAAGCGGGACTTGGTTCATCGGTTATGGTGCACTCCGCGTCCAACGTCAGAGAGCCTGTTAAACAGGGTATGTGGGGCATTTTCGAGGTATTTGCGGATACGTTCGTTGTCTGCACGATGACAGCTCTGGTTGTTCTTTCAAGCGGAAAAATCGACCTCAACACCGGTGCCGTAAACATAGCCGAGGGCGGTGACGCGACGCTGGTTGCGGACGCATTCTCGAACGTATTTGGACCGGGCGGCGGAATTTTCGTTTCCGTGGCAATTCTGCTGTTTGCGTTTACAACGGTTGTGGGCTGGTCGCACTACGGCTCGAAAGCGTTCGAGTACCTGTTTGGCGTTAAGGCGGCGAAGTTCTACAAGGTGTTCTTCGTGTTGATGATAATTTCGGGCGCGATGATGACATCGTCGCTGGCTTGGGACATCTCGGACACGTTCAACGCGCTGATGATGATTCCGAACCTTATCGGTGTAATTTCGATGTTGCCGGTTGTTATTAAGCTAACAAAGAATTATGTGGACAGGCGGGTTAAACACAAAGACGTTGAACCAATGCTGTCGTATAACCCCGCAATTCAGGCTGAACACGCGAAAGACGTGGAAGAAGAAATGCGCGAGGAAATGGAAGACGTCAAGGTTAAACAGTAAAAAAGGAAGCGCTCGGGAAAGAACTCGAGCGCTTTTTTCACAGCGTTATATTGCAGAATAATATTCCACAACACCCAATATCCCCAATCCGGATTTTTCTCTTTTGATTTTGAGGTTGTCGGATTCAATTATTTCGCTCAGCAAAGGACATTTTGAGGTGTCTATTTCACGAGTGATGGCGTTGGTATATGTCAGCTTTGTGAGAGAGTCAAAGCCCTCCAGTCTTTCAATTTGCACGACATTATCGGGAATGACAAGCTCGCTTGTGTTCCCTGTATCCTTCAAGGTTTTGATTATCACATAATCATATTCTGCCAGCCTGTTTTCAAGGTCTGAGCTGTTTACCTCGCTAAAGTATTCAGCCTCCACGGTTTCAACACGTTTATCATATCCGCCGATATAACTTTTATATTCTCTGTTATCTTTGTAAGTATACATTCCGGCAATGTTGTAATCAGTCATTGAAAGCTGGAGAAACGGGTTATACACGGCGGTTTTATCGCTATAATAATCGCGATAATGACTTACCGCATCACCATTCTTGTTTCTGATTGTATACAAATCAGCGGGGATTTCCGTAGGAGTCAGGATATCGGGATATTTTGAGTAATTCCATTCACCGTGCATTGAAATGTTTTTTCGTTCATCGGTAACAAGATAATCACTATAAGTACGGTCAACATTATACCACTCGTCCCCGACTTTAATTTTTATCCAGCAGTGATTGAGGGCATATTCCCGAAGCACCACTGTTTCATATCCGGCAATCGTATACAGCGCCGACAACGCCAGCGATATTCCGTCACAGACAGCGGAACTGAGTACCAACGCATTTGTTGCTTCATGACAACCGACAGAGGAAGCATAGTCATAATAGTCGGGAGAACTAATATACAGCCTTCTCATAATGTACTTGTCGCGGTCCTCATCGCTGACACCGTATTTCGCCTGAAACTCTTCTGCCTGCTTCTGAACTTTTTCTACAATTTCCAGAGCGCGTTGATACGCCGCAGGAGTAAGCTCCGCCTCTCCAACCTTGATACGCTTTCCCGTTCTTTCTTCAGAGTAAATGCCGTTTGCTATTTCTTCGTAAAAGCTTGAAACGTTATTATAATGCACATTATTGCAGGTAATGTCCATATCGCTCCAACGAGCAGGAAACGCATGGAAATCACAATATATAACATCTGCAAACGACATTTTTTCCATAGAAATGCAATTTGTGAATGCACTTCTTTCAATAATTTCAATCTTTCCGAGAGCGGTAAAGTCCGTGAGATTATTGCAGTCCACCACCAGTCCTACGCTGATTTTTGTAACCTTAGGGGGAATGGTGAGCGAGGTGATGCTCGTTTCTCCCAGCGCACAATCTCCGAGCGATTCCAGCGAATCGGGAAGCGTTATCTTAGTAATTGATTTGCAACCAAAAAATGCCGCGTTCTCAATTACAGTAACCTTGCTCGGAATATTGACGCTATCAATCTTCTCGCAATATTCAAATGCACATTCACCGATTTTTGTCACGCTGTCGGGAATGTTTATGGATTTTAATTCTTTGCAATTTATAAACGCGCACTCCGGAATTTCTTGTATTCCGTCCGGAAGATTTACTCTCTCAAGAGCACTGCAATAGCTGAAACAATGCTTTCCAAGGCTGTCGAGCCGAGATGGGAGCTGTACCCTCTTCAGAGCGGGACAGGCGGAAAAGGCATACGCGCCGATTTCCCTGACGCTCTCGGGCACTGTGATTTTCTCGAGCTTTTCGCACCCGTTAAATGCGTTATCGGCAATGCGAGTGATATTGTCGGGAATCTCAACTTTTTCCACATTTGCCGCACAATCGTATATCGTATCACCGATAATCAGCAAGCCGGTTTTCTCGACAAAATCCGTATCGGTGAAAGCGCCCATTCCAAGCTTCACATTTTGTGGAATATTGACCTCCGAGAGCTTACGGCAGGAAAGAAAAGCCTGCTGTCCGATTTCACAAAGCGTTTTGGGAAGCTCCACCTTTTCAAGCAAGGTGCAAAACGCAAACGCGCCCTTTTCAATGCGCTTTACTCCATTTGGTACAACAACAGATTTCGTTGTATTATTGAAGCGAAACGCTCTAGCTATCTCCCTCACGGGAAGCCCTTCTGCTTCCTGAGGAACAAACACTTCCTCGTCATTTCCTATGTACTTGTCAATTCTGACAAAATCTTCGCACACCGTATATTTGAAATCCTCAATCGGCGATGAAACATACGGTTCTTCCGGTTGTTCAGGCTCCGGCGCGCTTTGTTCGGTAACGGTGATTTCGGCAGATACTCCGGTATTATCGCCGTCAAAGCTACTTGATTTCACGCCGCCCTGTTCGCACGCAGTCAACAGAAAAAGCACCGCTGTCGCCAAACTGATGACCTTGCAGATTGATTTATTTTTCATAAATTACCCCTCTTAACAATTTCTATGTTAATAATTTCCTGAAAATAATTATAGCATAATTTGTGAATTATGTCAATATAGGTTGTCAACCAAAATCTATACTTGAAAAATATACTGGAAGAAAAATCCTACCGGTGTTAGCAACACTTTTTCTAAAGCTACGCCTATCTGCGCGTGAAATCCTTGACTTATGCCAAAAAAGGTGATATAATGAGATTATCGAGAATAAAATTGCTTTAAAAGCAAGAAATAGGGGGAAAATAATATGTGCGGAATTGTGGGTTATATCGGCAAACGCGACTGCGCGGACGTGCTTATGGACGGGCTGGAAAAGCTGGAGTACAGGGGCTATGACAGCGCGGGCATCGCGGTTTTCGAGAACGGCGCAATCAAAACCGTGAAAACGCGCGGCAAACTCGCTTGTATGAAAGAAAAACTCGAATCCGAGGGCAAGCCGCAGGGCTTCTGCGGTATCGGTCACACGCGCTGGGCAACCCACGGCGAGCCGTCCGATATCAACTCTCACCCTCACTCAAACGGGCGCGTTACCATCGTACATAACGGAATTATCGAAAATTACGCGGAGCTGAAAGCCTTCCTCAAGGAAAAAGGCTACGCGTTTATCAGCCAGACCGACAGCGAGGTTGTCGCGTGTCTGCTCGACTACTATTACTCCGAGCGAAACCCGCTCCGCGCGATAACCGAGGTTGTCAAAGAGCTTCGCGGGAGCTTTGCGCTCGGGATTTTGTTCAAGGATTTTCCCGACAGGGTTTACGCGGTACGAAAGGCAAGCCCGCTTATCGTTGGCATCGGTGACAGCGAATATTTCATCGCGTCCGATATCCCCGCGTTCCTCAAATACACCAAAAACTACGTTCTCCTCGAGGACGACGAGATTGTTTGTATGGAAAACAATTCCGCGAGTTTTTACGATGTCCACGGTCTTGAAATCACGAAAACCGTTCAGACAGCCGAGTGGGACGTTGAACAGGCTCAGAAGCAGGGTTTCCCGCACTTTATGCTGAAAGAAATTCACGAACAGCCAAAGGTTGTCGAGAAAACGCTCAAATCGATTGTCAAGAACGGCGTGCCCGATTTTTCGGAAATCGGCTTCACCGACGAATTTATGCGCGGGATTAACAAGATTTTCGTTGTCGCGTGCGGAACGGCAATGCACGCGGGAATTATCGCGCGATACGCTATCGAAAAGCTTGCGCGAATCCCAGTCACCGTGGAAACCGCAAGCGAGTTTCGCTATATGAACCCGATTGTTGATAAAAACGATTTGGTTATTCTCGTGTCACAAAGCGGTGAAACCGCCGATACCAAAGCGGGACTTGAGCTTGCAAAGGAAATGGGCGCGAAAACTCTCGCCGTGGTGAACGTGAAATACTCGGCGATTGCGCGCGCCGCGGATATGTGCATAAACACGCTTGCCGGTCCCGAAATTGCCGTGGCAAGCACAAAAGCGTACACCGTGCAGATTGCCGTGCTGTATCTTATCGCGTTTCGTTTGGCTTTTGCGCGGGGCAAGATTACCGAAGATGAACTGGAAAAGCTCACCGCCGATATCGAAAAATCGCCGGAAGCAATCGCGGCAATTCTCAAAAAAGAGGACGAGTGCAAGTTTATCGCGTCAAAGCTTGTGAACGTGGAGAAGCTGTTCTTTATCGGGCGCGGGTTTGATTACGCGCTGTCACTGGAGGGCTCGCTCAAGCTGAAGGAAATCACCTACATTCACAGCGAGGCGTACGCGGCGGGCGAGCTGAAGCACGGCACAATCTCGCTGATTGAGGACGGAATTCCCGTGATAACCGTGGCGACGCAGGAGAATGTTCTCCCGAAAACCATCAGCAATATGGAGGAGGTCAAGGCGCGCGGCGCAACGATTATCGCGATAACGCGAAAGGGAACGCAGTTTGCCGAGAACACCGTTGATATGCGCTTTGACATCGACAACGACCTGCCCGATGCGCTCACCCCGCTTGCCACCGTCTGTGCGCTCCAGCTTATCGCGTATTACACGAGCGTGCTTCGCGGTATCGACCCCGACAAGCCGAGAAATCTCGCAAAGTCGGTTACCACGGAATAAAATTGCGCGAAAACGCAGTTGTTGTCGGGAGCGTTCTCCGCGATATGAACCAATGTTTCACGTTGTAAGCATCGACTTGCAAAGTCGGTTATTATTGAAAAAATATGAAAAAGCTGAACAGAAAATTTTACCTCAAAAGCGCCGATGAGCTTGCTCCCGCGCTTTTGGGGAAAGTGCTTGTACACAAGACCGCCGAGGGCGTGACCTCGGGGATTATTGTCGAAACCGAGGCTTATATCGGTCCCGACGACAAGGGCGCGCACTCCTGCGGGGGTGTACCAACACCGCGGACTGCGGTTATGTACGGGCAAGGCGGGTTTGCGTATGTGTACCTGATTTACGGAATGTACAGTTGCTTCAACGTTGTCGCAAACGCAAAGGACAAGCCCGAAGCCGTGCTGATACGCGCTCTGGAGCCGCTTGACGGTGTTGAACTTATGCAAAAGCGCCGCGGCACGGACAAGCTCGAAAATCTTTGTAGCGGTCCCGGAAAGCTCTGCTCTGCGCTCGGGATAACGCGCGAGCTGAGCGGCACAGATTTGTGCAAAAGCGAGCTTTTTATCCTCGACAAACCGGAGCTTGCGGCAACCGAAATCGCTGTTTCCCCGAGAATAAACATCGATTACGCCGAGGAGTACCGCGATGTGCTCTGGCGGTATTTTGTGAAGGGGAACAAATTTGTGTCGAAAGTGCCGAAAAAGTACGTTTCGCGGGATTTTTTGCGGTGAATATCATCGATAATTGCCAAATCGCAAAATTTCACATAATTTTTATAAAAAGGTATTAACATTTGCTCAGATTTGTGGTATAATTATAATAAGTATGATTTTCAACAATATTTTGGGTGATTATTATGAATGGTAAAAAATTTCACTACATTAAAATAAAGGACGAGCCGAAGAAAAAACGCGACCCCCGCAAAAAACAGCGCGTTATGAAAAACATCGGTCACGCGCTTACGGTTGTCGGGACAACGCTCTCGTCGATGCTTCTGATTATCGTGGTAATGCTTTGCATTGTCGTCACGGTTGTCGTTGTGTATATCCTCAATTTCGCTGACAACGGCTTTGACGCAAACCTCCGCGATACCGAGATGAAGTATACGAGTATGATTTACGCCTACGATGCGGAGGGGCACGAGGTTGAGGTCACGCGCCTTGCCGCTGAACAAAACCGAATTTGGGTGAACTACGAGGACATCTCCCCGCACCTCATAAACGCGGTCGTGTCAACCGAGGACAAGCGTTTCTGGGACCACAAGGGCGTTGACTGGCGCAGAACCGTTTTCGCGCTCGGCGCGGACGCGCTCAACCTTTCCCGCGCAGGACAAGGCGGTTCTACGATAACCCAACAGCTCGTCAAAAACATCACCGGTGACGACAAACATACTTGGGAGCGCAAGCTCCGCGAGATTTTCCGCGCGCTTTCGCTTGAGGAAAAATACACGAAAATCGATATCCTCGAGAGCTATCTCAACCGAATTTGGCTCGGAGGAATGGTTTACGGTGTCGGCGCGGCTTCGCAGTACTATTTCGGCAAGGACGTTAAAGACTTGACTATCGCCGAGTCCGCGATTATCGCGGGAATGATACGAAATCCGTATATGCGCTCGCCGTACATCGACCTGCAAAACTGCAAGGACAACCAAATCTACGCGCTCGCAAATATGTACGAGCAGGGTTATATTTCGCTTCGCGAGTACGAGGACGCAAAGGTTGAAAAGGTGAAATTCGCGAGAACGGTTAGCGGTGACGCTTTTGGCTACATTGACCCGAACTCCATTGAACCCGAGAAAACCGATGAGGATAATCCCGATGAGGACATCGATGACGAAGAATACGAAGCGTACAAGTGGGACGACTACGAGATTTCGCAGAACTGGTACGTTGACGCGGCAATCGACCAGGTTATCACCGACTACGCGGAGCTGAAGGGCGTTTCTTACACAAGCGCGCGAAATGAAATCTACAACGGCGGCTATAAAATCTATATCAATATGGATATCGAGATGCAAAACAAGCTGGAGGAGAAATACCGCGACCCGCTTATTGCAATGACGAAATACGACAAAACCGCCAAAGAAACCGATTTGCTTCAGTCGGCGTTTGTCATCACAAACTACGAGGGCACTGTTGTGGCGCTGGCGGGCGGTCTTGGCGACAAGCCCGGCGACAACTGCTTCAACCGCGCAACTATGGCGGTGCGCGCGCCCGGTTCGACGATAAAGCCGATTGCTGTTTACTCAACCGCAATTCAGAACAACCTCGTCACCTTCTCAACGATGATTCCCGATAGGCAAATCTCGATTATCGGTGAAAATTACAAAATTGAGAAATGGCCGTTTAACTTTGATAATAATCAGTCGGGCGAGATGATGCCCGTGTGGATGGGACTTCGCGAGTCCAAGAACACGCTTTCCGTGCGAATTACGCAGATGCTAACGCCGCAGATTTGCTTCAACCAGCTAACCGAAAACCTCGGCTTAACCACTATCGCCGATTCGGATATCGCGCTTTCGCCGATGTCGATGGGCGCGCTCACGAACGGCGCTAAGCTGTACGAAATGGCGGCGGCTTATCAGATTTTCGGAAACGGCGGAATTTATTACCGACCGATGCTGTACAGCCGTGTGGTTGACAGCAAGAACAACGTTATCCTGAAACAGGATTTCTACGGAACGCAGGCTATCGACAGCGATACCGCGTGGATTGTCAACCGTATGATGAAAACGGTTGTCACGGACGGAACCTCTTCGGGTGCAAACGCGGCGTTGCCGAACTGCGAGGTTATCGGTAAAACGGGTACGTCAAACTCCGGCAAGGACTTGCTGTTCGCGGGCTGTACACCCGAGTATGTGGGAATGGTCTGGCTCGGCTACGACAACAACAAGGATATCCCGACATACAGCTGGCTCCCCGATTGGGATTTCCACAGATACTGCGCGCAGATTTGGCACGATGTTATGGTTGACATCGTGGACACATCGCAGACGCATAAATTCACGCCGGACACATCGGTGCTGGAGAGAAGATACTGTGTAAAAACCGGACTTCTCGCGTCAACCAACTGCGATGAAACCAAAATCGGCTACTACCGCGACGGAAACCTCCCCGGCTACTGCTCGGGCAACCACGAGGAAGAGCTGGAGGCTCTCAATCAAAAGTGGGAAGATTACGACAAGCGTAACGAGGAACTCGTCAGGGAAGAATTAGCGAACTATTAACAAAATCTCCCGAATTTCGGTTCGGGGGAAATTTTTGCATAAAAAATGAGCCTTGCTGATAACAAGGCTCGTTTTTTATGAATTTCGCAAATCAGTCAGCCGCTCTCTGAACAAAACCGGAGCGCAGGCAACGAGTGCAGGCGTAAACTCTGCACGGTGTGCCGTTTACAACCGCTCTAACCTTCTTAACATTGGGCTTGTAGGTTCTGTTGCTTCTTCTGTGAGAGTGGGAAACCTTAATTCCGAAAGCGACACTCTTGCCGCAGATTTCACATTTAGCCATTATATTTACACCGTCCTTCCGATAAAATTATTTAATTAAACACGTTACAAATAATATTTTAACAGAAATCGCGCCAAATTTCAAGTAGAATTTATGTTATTAACAAATTTTTGTTGAAATTAACAATAATTCCACAAGAACCGCATAAATTTTCGTTAAAATGTAATAAAGCCAACCTTCTTCTGAACCTTGGAAAGCGTCTTGCGCGAGAACTTGTACGCCTTCTCCGCGCCCTTTTTCATGCAGTCCTCGATGTAGCTCTTGTCCGTGGAAATGCGCTTGTACTCGCTCTGGAGCGGCGCAAGGCTGTCCGCAACCGCTTCTCCGACTGCGAGCTTGAACTCGCCGTAGCCCTTGCCCTTGAACTCGGCTTCGATTTCATCAAAGCTCTTGCCCGTCACGCCGCCGTAAATGGACATCAGGTTGATGATACCGTCCTTACCCTCGCGCGCGCAGACCTCGGTTTCGCTGTCGGTAACGGCGCGCTTGAACTTGCGGATAATCGTGTCCTTGTCGTCCAAAATCCACACGGACGCGTTCGGGTTCTCGTCGGATTTGGACATCTTCTTGGTCGGCTCCTGAAGCGACATAACCTTTGCAGTTGCCTTCGTGATGTACCCCTCGGGCATTGTGAAAACGTCGCCGTAGATGCCGTTGAAGCGCTGTACGATGTTGCGAGCAAGCTCGAGGTGTTGCGACTGGTCAACGCCAACCGGCACCAAATCCGCCTGATACAGCAGGATATCCGCCGCCATCAGCACGGGATAGGTGAAAAGTCCCGCGTTTATGTTGTCGGGGTGCTTCTCGGACTTGTCCTTGAACTGCGTCATTCGCGACAGCTCGCCGAACTGCGTGTAACAGCTCAAAATCCACGACAGCTCCGCGTGGTTGGGATTGTGCCCCTGAACGAAAAGCGTGGATTTTTCGGGGTCAAGCCCCGCCGCAATCAACAGCGCGTAGCTCTCCTTAATCTGCGCGCGGAGCTTCACGGGGTCTTGCCTTACGGTTATCGAGTGCAAATCCGCGATGCCGAAAAAGCAGTTGTAGTCGTTTTGGAGCTTCACCCAGTTCTGCATCGCGCCCAAATAATTGCCCAAGTGAGGCGTATTTGTCGGCTGAATAAGGCTCAGCATATTTTTTTTCTGTTCGTCCATAGCGTTTTTCCTTTCTTTTATTGCAAGCTTTGAAGCTTCTTCAAACCCAGAACAGTCGCGGGGATTTTGTAGCTCGGCGCGAAATTTGACAGCACGACAACCGTTGTTCTCGTTTTCTCGCAAAAGCCGAGATAGCTGTTGTAATTGCCCGTGCCGCCGTTGTGCCAAACAAAGCCGTTTTCGCGGTCGATAAGCCAAGCCGCGCCGATTTCGTCCATATTTATGCCCATTTTGCGGTGATTTTCGTTCACGGTGTCGATAACGGCAAAACTCTCGTGATTCTCCGAGAATCCGTCAAGCTGTGCCTGCGCGTACTTCAGCATATCCTCGATATCCGACAAAATCGCGCCCGCCGACATATAAGTATCGCCCGGTTGCCAATCCCAGAGCTTGCCGAGGTCGCCGTTTCCGTCGGAAATTCGGCTGTTCGCAAGACCGAGTTCATCGTGAAGATAATCATCGCAAAGCCGCGTAAACTCCGTTCCCGTCACCTTCTCGAGAATAAGCCCCAGCGCCGCGTAACCGAAATTCGAGTAATCGAACTTGTGATGCTCGGGAGAAATCTCGGTGTTTTTGAGCGTGTTGTAAATCGCGCTGTCGCCGATGCCGTAAAAGCTGTTTTTGCCGCCGAAAAAGTTGCCAATCATCGCGCCCTCAAAGTAATACGAGCTGTAACCCGAGGTGTGCGTGAGGAGCTGGCGGATTGTCGGGTAGTGCGCTCTTTCCGGCAATTCAAGATAATCGGAAATCGGCGCGTCAAGGCTCATCTTGCCCTCGTCAACAAGCTTCATCACCATCGAAGCCGTGACGGTTTTGGTGAGCGAGCCGATTTCGTAGGTGTGAAGTGTTTTGGGAAGCTCCGCGCCGTCCTTGCCGTAAACCGTCCACTCGGCTTTGCCGTCCTTGATAACACCAACGGTTATCACGGCTCTGTCGTTGCCCGCAGTCGTGTAATTCAGGCACTCCTCGAATGACATCGCGGGGATTTTGCTCATTTGGTGCTGTCCGTAAAGCATAATTCCCACGAACACAAGCGCCGCTACGACAACAACGCCGGCAATTATAATCAGAACAATTTTCCTCACACCCTTTTTCGTTTTCATACGAGAAGCTCTTTAGCGCATTTGCCGAGGATTTCGCAACCTTGGTCAATCTGCTCGTTGGTTGGTGTTGAGAAATTCAGACGGAACGAGTGCGAAACCTCGTTTTCATCAGCGTTGAACGCGTTTCCGGGAACAACCGCAACCTTGCGTTTTACCGCCTCAACGCAGAACTTGTTCATATCGAATTTCTCAGGGATAGTCGCCCAGATGAACAAACCGCCCTGCGGTTGCGAGAGCTGAACGAAATCGGGGAGATTTGCCTTGAGCGCGTCCGCCATTCTCTTGTACTTGCCGCGGTAAATTTCCTGCAAGCCCTTGATGTGCTGGTTGAAATCAACCTCGGTTACAAATCTGTACGCCAAAATCTGCGCCCAGATGTTCGTGTGAACCGTGGAAGTCTGCATACCGACAACCGCTTTTGACACCAGCTCCGCGTCCGCGCAAAGATAACCCACGCGCAGTCCGGGTGCAAGAACCTTGGAGAAAGTTCCCGCGTAGATGACGTTTTTGCTGTCGTCCATTTCCTTATAGCACGGAACGTCCTCGCCCGCGAAACGCAACGCGCCGTACGGGTTGTCCTCGAGAACGTACACTCCATACTTCTTTGCAAGCGCGAGAATCTCTTTTCTGCGCTCGAGCGAGGTTGTGTTGCCGGTGGGGTTCTGGAAATTCGGGATTGTGTAGATGAACTTGGTCTTGGGGTTTGCCTTGAGCACCGCCTCAAGCTCGTCGGGCTTCATTCCCTGATCGTCCATTGAAACGCCGATGAGGTTGACGCCGTAGCTTCTGAACGAGTTCAGTGAGCCGATAAAGGACGGGTTCTCGCAGATGATGACATCGCCCTCGTTGCATAGGATTTTCGCGGTAACCTCAATTGCCTGCTGAGCTCCCGCGGTGACGATGAGCATATCGCCGTCCTTGAAGATATTTTTCGCGCGAAGGTCGTCCTCAAGCCACTTGCGGAGCTTGGGATAGCCCTCGGTTACGGAATATTGGAGAGCGTTAATCGGCTCTTCGCTGAAAATTTGGGCGGAAATCTCGGCGATTTTCTGCGTCGGGAACGCTTCGGGAGCGGGGTTTCCCGCGGCGAAGCTGATGACCGTGGGGTCTGCGGTGAATTTGAGAATTTCTCTGATTGCCGAAGGTGCAACGCCGGCAACCTTGTCGGAAAACGGTTTAAGCATAGTTTTTACCTCTTTTTCAAAAAATTGCGTTGTTAAAATACTCTATTATTATATCATAAATCCGAGAAAAAGTAAAGGGGGGAACGAAAAATTACGCATTCTGTGCCCAAGAACCGCGAAGCGTACAAAAGTCTTTTTGGAGGTCAAGGAACCTTTTTCTTCAGAAAAAGGTTCCTTGACGCCGAAGGCACTTGAGCGAAGCGTCACTAGGCGCGAAGCGCAATTATATTTTAGAACGAACAACCTCCCCGAGCATTTTTCGGTTCGATACCGAAAAATGCAGGGGATAAATTTCAGCAAAGCAAGTTCAAGGCAGAAACCTTCTCAAAAGGCGGGTTCCTTCGCGCGCACCTATTGCGCGTGAAGGAACCCGCGCAATTTCGGCGGTTCGATGCCGCCGAAATTGCCCGCCCCTGCCCTTCACAGACCACGTTCAGCATCACGCCGCCTGCTCCCCCCAAAACAAAAATCCCCAAGATTTCTCTCGGGGATAAATGTTATTTTGCGATAAATTAAGCCTTGTTGAGGCGAGCCTCAATCATATCAAGCTCGTCATAGAGCTTCTGAGGAACGTTGCCGCCCTTAGCCTTGATGTCCTCATCGTAGTAACGGCGCATCTCAGCGATTTCCTTCTTCCAGAGGTCGATATCAACAGAAAGGAGTTGCTTCTCAACCTCGGGAGTAACCTCGTCCTCGATGCCGGTGAGGTTGATGTCGCCGGGCTTGGGGAGGTAACCGATAGGAGTTTCAACAGCGTCAACCTTGCCCTCGCAACGCTTGATAATCCAGTCGAGAACACGCATATTGTCGCCGAATCCGGGCCACATAAAGTTGCCGTTTTCGTCCTGTCTGAACCAGTTAACGTTGAAAATCTTGGGAGCCTTGTCGCCGAGCTTCTCGCCCATTTCGAGCCAGTGGTTCCAGTAATCGCCAACGTTGTAGCCGATAAACGGCTTCATAGCCATCGGGTCGTGACGGAGAACGCCGACTGCACCGGTAGCCGCTGCGGTAGTTTCCGAAGAAACCGCAGAACCCATATAAGTGCCGTGCGCCCAGTCAAACGACTGATAAACGAGCGGAGTTGTGGAAGCGCGTCTGCCGCCGAAAATCATTGCGGTAACGGGAACGCCCTGCGGGTTGTTGAACTCGGAGGAGAGGCACGGGCAGTTTACTGCAGGAGCGGTGAAGCGGGAGTTCGGGTGAGCGAGCTTCTGCGGCTTGCCGTCAGCGCCCATAACAGCGGTGAACTCCTTGCCGTTAACCTTTGCACCCTTCCACTCTTCAGCGTTCTCGGGAGGATTCTTGTCAAGACCTTCCCACCACGGTGTCATTTCATCAAGGTTGATAGCAACGTTTGTGAAAATCGCGTTCTTCTTGGTGCACTCGAGAGCGTTGAAGTTGGACTTCTCGTTGGTGCCGGGAGCAACGCCGAAGAAACCGTTCTCGGGGTTGATTGCGTAAAGTCTGCCATCTTCGCCCTGCTTCATCCAAGCGATATCGTCGCCAACGGTGAATACCTCATAGCCAGCGTCCTTGTAAGCTTTGGGCGGGATAAGCATAGCGAGGTTGGTCTTGCCGCAAGCGGACGGGAAAGCAGCGGTGATATACTTGATATCGCCGTCGGGCTTCTTAACGCCGAGGATAAGCATATGCTCAGCCATCCAGCCTTCCTTCCAGCCCTGATAAGAAGCGATACGCAGTGCGAAGCACTTCTTGCCGAGGAGAACGTTTCCACCGTAAGCGGAGTTGATGGACCAGATTGTGTTGTCCTCGGGGAACTGAACGATATATCTCTTCTCGGGGTCAACATCAGCCTTGCTGTGCAGACCGCGAACGAAATCGTTGGAATCATCGGGGAGGTTCTTGAACGCCTGTTCACCCATTCTCGTCATAATGTTCATATTGAGAACAACGTAAATGGAGTCGGTGAGCTCAACGCCAACCTTTGCGATAGGCGAACCGATAGGGCCCATGGAATACGGGATAACGTACATTGTTCTGCCCTTCATAACTCCGTCATACATAGGAGTGAGCATCGCGTACATTTCCTGCGGGTCCATCCAGTTGTTGGTAGGACCTGCGTTTTCCTTTGTCTTGGAGCAGATGAATGTTCTGTCCTCAACACGAGCGACATCGTTCGGCTTGGTTCTGTGATACAGACAGCCGGGGAACTTGTCCTGATTGAGCTTAAGCATTTCGCCGGAAGCGAGAGCCTCGTTTGTGAGAGCATCGAGCTGTTCCTTGGAACCGTCAATCCAAACAACCTTATCGGGCTTGGTAAGAGCGGTCATTTCCTCAATCCATTTTAACACGTTAGGGTTTTTCGTGAGTGCCATAATTTTTCTCCTTCTACACTATTATTTGAGAGTACCGGCAACGCCTTAACAACCGGCTAACGCCTTTGGCGCGCTGCCAAAAACTCTCTCCACAATTACTATTATACACGAATTATGTCAAGTTGTCAAGGGTAAATTTATTTTTTGGAGGATTATGTGGTATTGTAAAATTTGAATAGGTAAATTGTGTGGGAAAAGTCGCTTATTATTCAAAATGTTCACGGCATTGACAAGTAAAAATTTATCTGTTATAATGAAAAGGGTGATGATTATGCGAAAATTTTTCAAGCGTTTTTGGATATTTATACCGCTTGTGTTGGCGGGGCTGATGTTTTTCCTTTTACCGATGTTCCCCGATTTTACGGAGTATGCAATTTCCCGCGGACTTTTCCGAGTGATAACAACCCCTGTCGGCTTCCTCACAAGCCTTATCCCGATTTCGTTGACGGAGCTATTGACGGTGCTGGCAATACCGTTGGTGATTTTCCTGATTGTGCTGTTCATCGTGAAGCTGAAAAAGAGCAAATCCCGCAAGAAAACCGCGCTGAAAGCGGGGCGCGGGGCTTGCGCGGTGTTGTCGATTGCGTGTTTCGTGTATATGTGCTGTCACGGCGCGAATTTTTACCGTCAGCCGCTCGAAAAGGCAATGGGTTTGGACACCTCGCAGAAAACCGCCGAGCAGTTGCTTTCCGTGTGCAAAATTTTGGCGAACGGCGCGGTTGAAGCCGAGAAGGAGATTTCCCGCGATGAAAACGGGCTGATGAAGCTCCCCGAGAGCGTTTACGATGAACTCACGCGAGTTGGAAACGGCTATGAAAAGTTTGTTGCCGAGTACCCGTTTTTGTGGACAGCGGTTTGGCGGCAGAAGCCTGTTTTGCTGTCCGAGCCGTGGAGTTACACGGGCATAACCGGTATGTACTTCCCGTTTTTCGCGGAGTGCAACGTAAACGTCGCTCAGCCCGACTACCTTATCCCCGCAACCGCCGCCCACGAAAGCGCCCACTCTCGCGGGATTGCCTTCGAGAACGAGTGCAATTTCCTTGCGTTTCTCTCGTGCATCAACAGCGATTATCCCGAGTTCCGCTATTCGGGCTATATGATGGCGCTCACCTACTGCTCAAACGCGCTTTTTGATTACAACAAGGATATGTGGAAAGAGGTGCGTGAGCTGGAAACTGCGGGAATGATTGCCGATTTCGCCGCCAACAACAAGTACATCTACGACCACGAGGGTCACGACAACAAGGTTATCGAAACAATCCACAACGTTTCTCAATCCGCAAACAACGCTTTTATTCAGGTTCAGGGCGTGCCGGACGGCGATTTGAGCTACGGGCGCGTAACCGAGCTTATTCTCGCTTATTACGCGCGGGAAAATATGGTTTAACCTGCTTATATAATAAGGAAAGGACGCTCCTCGGAACGTCCTTTTTGCTTTTTACTCAGCACTTGTCTTGTTTGCGACTGAACCCGACCTTTTGACGAGTTTTTTCTAATAGGGTAGCTTTGATAAATGGGATTTGCGATTTTTTTGACGTTCGTCAAAAAAATTGGCAATGGTTGCAAACTGAAATTCAAGTCGGTTTGCTGAATAGAAGAAAGCGAAATAGTCCTTTTTGATTTTGCGGCTTCGCCTTCAGTGATCGCTTCGCTTCAGTCTTGGAACCTTTTTCTGAAGAAAAAGGTTCCAAACCTCCAAAAAGACTTTTGTACGCTTCGCGGTGCATTCAGCCAGCTTTGCAAGAACTCTGCGCCTTACCTGTGCCTTCCGCCGCCGCCACCGTGACCGCTACTATGACCGCCGCCACCGCCGCTTCTTCCGCCGCCGCTCGACGAACTGCTTATCCTCACGCTAGTCGTATACTCCCGCACAAACCTATCCACCTGATTCACAACCCTCGTGTTCCTGCGGTCAAGGTACTTATCCGCGCTAATCGGCTTTTTCTTGGAATATTTCGATTTCGTTGAATTTGCCACCATCAGTGCAAAAATCGTTGCAACAATTATCCCGATAACAAGCGCCGTAACATTCTTCGCTATGTAATCGCCGATTGTTGCCCAAAACGCCGCAAACGGATTGCTGAACGTTTCAATCGCCTCGCAGAACCCAACTCCCGCCTGATAAAACTGCGCGGAGCTGTACCCCTTGTACACGTTGCTCTTCGGCACACCAACCGAAACCGCGTTCTTGTTGTCAAACCCCTTGTAAATCCTCGGGAACATATTATTCTCGATAATGGATTTGCTGAACTTGCTTATCGCAACGCCGCTTGTCGAGATTTCATCGGTAACCGCGGCGTACTGCGGCTTATCGTAGGTGTTCACCATCAACAGCACAATCGAGTCCGAGCCGTGCCCGAAGCGCTCGTCAAGAACATAATCAGAGTAAAGCTCATCGCTCTTGCCCTTGAGATCTGCGGTAATGCAAAAACCGATGTTGAGCTTGGTTTTGTCGGCGGTTTTCTGCATTATTTGGAGCAACGAGCTTTCTTCCATCGGTGTAAGGCAATCGTCCAAATCATCAATGGCAACCGAGTATTTTCCCTCGGCACTCGCGGTTATCGTCAACAGCGCCGCCGTTATCATAAGCACCGCGAAAATCAACGCAGGGAGCAGTTTTCTACATTTTTTCATAGCTTTACCCCCCCCTTAATCGCCGAAAAACAGGCTCAAAATCACAAACGCGATTATGAGCACCGCGAGGAAAATTCCCGCGCCGTACAAAAACAGCTTTCCCTTGCTCACGGGGAGTTCACCGAAGGTTGTTCCCGTCTGTCCGTTCATCACAAAGCCGTAATCCTTGCCCTTGTATGTGTAGTTCAAGAACCACACCGGCAAAAGCGCGTAGGCGTACTCCTGACTGCGGTAGTTGATGTTGGTTCTCACGTCCTCAAGCGCATTATAAACGGACGCCATACGTTTAAGCTCGTCATTTGCCGCCTGCTGAACACGCTGGTCTATCCTCTGCGCCGCCTCTTCCTTGGTGACATCGTATTTCTCCGCCGCGCAACCCGATAGATAGGACATATTGAACGGTTTAACGCCGTTATAGACAAACGGCTCGATGCTCTCCATCAGCGCGTCGTCGATTCGCTTTGAACCATCGCACGGTACTCTCACAAACGAGAACTCCGCCTCACGCTCAACGTGATAAAGCTTTGTGTGCGTGTACTGAACATCGCCCGAGCGCCAAGTGCGGATAGTTTTGCCCGTTGCAGTAAGATTTGCGTCAACACGACCGCTCTTGAGCCAATAAGGGACATAAAGCGCGGAAATGTTCTTTATCTGCGCGTCGCTTCTGAAGCCGCGCGGGAGCAGGAATTTACCTTTTGTATAAGCGTAAAATTTCTGCTCGGCAACCTCTCGCGTTGTCGAGAACGGGATAATCAAATCCGGCTTGTATTCACCCGAAAGCCGTCCCGACAGGATAACGGGCGTGTGGCAGAAATGACAACGTGTTGAAGCGGTCAAGCTGTCGCAAATAACGCCCGCGCCGCAGTTCGGGCAGTTGTACAATGCACTTTGTCCCGTGAAATCCTCGGTTTCCTGTTGGTCGGGAGTAAGCTCCGGTTCAACCGACTCCTCAAGATTAACCGCCTCATCACGCGCCTCAAAAAGCGCCTTGATTTGAGCTTCGGTAAAAGTTCCGTCGCAGTAAAAGCACTTGAATTTTCCCGTTGCGTTGTCGTATTCAAGCGCCGCGTTACAGTTCGGGCACTGATACGACAGAGTATGTACCTTATCCATTTTCTATCCTTTCTCAAAGGGTAGCAATAAAAACCGTGCTCACGGTGCTACCTTAATTTATGCCGATAAACTTTGCCGCAGAAATAGCGAAACCAAATCCGCGTCAAAGCTGAAAACCGTTGATAACAAAAGCATCGCGCCAAAAACTCGGCGGACGAACTCCTGCAAATCCTCAAGTTGATATCGAGCAAAAGTCCAGCTAAAAGCCACAAATGAGGTTGAAATTGAGCCTTTCGGTTTGTGCGAAAAGCCACAAGTGTGGTTGAAATTGAGCCGCCGGCTGTCCCAAAATCGCCCTAATTCAACCCGCCCAACACCTTTCCGATACTGCCGTTGATGACAAGCTCGGCGTTTCCGGCGTTAATCTCACTTTTGTTAATAACAACAAGGTGCTTGCCGTTGAAATAGCGCACAAGCCCCGCCGCGGGGTACACAACAAGCGAAGTGCCGCCGATAATCAGCGTGTCGGCGCTCGAAATCTCGGAAACCGCGTTTTCGATATCCTCGGACTTTAGGCTCTCCTCGTACAGCACAACATCGGGCTTTATGATACCCCCGCACTCGCAACGCGGCACGCCGTTGGATTCGGTCACCGCGGACAGCTGGTAAAATTTGCCGCATTTCATGCAATAGTTTCTATGCACGCTCCCGTGCAACTCGATAACATTCTGACTGCCGGCAAGCTGGTGCAACCCATCGATATTCTGCGTAACAACTGCCGACAAAATCCCGCGCTTTTCCCACTCGGCGAGCTTGATGTGCGCGGCATTCGGCTGGGCATTCGGGAAAATCATACGGTCGCGGTAAAAGCGGTAAAATTCCTCGGGATTTCGCTCAAAAAAGCTATGCGAAATTATCATCTCGGGCGGGTATTTGTACTTCTGATTGTAAAGCCCGTCAACGCTTCTAAAATCCGGGATACCGCTCTCCGTGGAAACCCCCGCGCCCCCGAAAAACACAATTCTCTTGCTGTCGTCAATAATTTCCTGCAAAGTCATAGCGTTTCCTCCGTTCTTACAATCCGTGCAAACCCGCGCCACGAGCCGTTTTGCGCTTTTTCAATTTGCAAAGTTCAACGAGAATCGCGTTCCCTCGTTAACACAATTTCAATCGAGAACCCGCTCCGAGCGTTGTACATTATCGACCACAAACCGGCTCTGCAAGCGCGTTCACGGACATTATCCGCAGGTATCCAACGCGAAGCCGCTCTGCAAGCCAACTCGCGCTCGTTGCTCACAACTAATTCGGTGTCAGCCGCCGTTCCCTCGTTGAACAAAATCCGTGTGAAGCCGCTCTGCAGGCGCGCTCGCGGGCATTATCCACCGCATACAACGCCAAACCAAGCTCACCGTGCAAATCCGCGACAACCGTTGAATAATACCGCAAAGCAGCTCCACAAGCGAGTTCGCAGGCGCTATCCATTCTCCCGCTCACACAATTTTCCCATCGGAAATTCGGATAAGGCGTTGCGCCTGTTTGGCGGTTTTTTCGTTGTGGGTTATCATGACGATGGTTTTGCCCGCGCGGTTAAGCTCCGCGAGAATACCGAGAATTTCCTCACCCGACGCGCTGTCGAGGTTTCCGCAGGGTTCATCGGCGAGGATAATCTCGGGGCTTGCCGCAATTGCCCGAGCAATCGCAACGCGCTGTTGTTGACCGCCCGAAAGCTCTGTCGGACGGTGCAAAGCCCTGTCCGAGAGCCGCACGCTTTCAAGCGCCGCAAGCGCTCTTTCCTCACGCTGTGCCTTTGGAATGTGGCGGTAAGCAAGCGGCAACTCCACATTTTCGAGCGCCGTCAAGCCCGCAATCAGGTTAAAGCTCTGAAAAATGAAACCGATTTTTCTGCTTCGGATATCGGACAGCGCCTTGTCGGACAGCGCGGACGTGTCCTCGCCGCCGAGGTAGCAGCTCCCCGATGTCGGCAGGTCAAGGCAACCGAGAATGTTCATCAGCGTGGATTTGCCCGAGCCGGAGCTTCCCACAACCGTCACATATTCACCATCGTCAATGTCGAGCGAAACGCCGTCCAGCGCCTTCACCTCAACCCCGCCGACCTTGTAAATCTTCCGCAAATCAACCGCTCTGATTGCCATAAGAATTCCCCCAAAACAAGTTTTTCCGTCTTATTTTGGGAAAAATTTGCCGGATTATTCGGCGCAGGCGACTTCGATGTTCCCGATAATATAAGAATATTCGTGGAAGTCGCGGTTTATCCTTGCTTTGCACTTTTCAACAAAATCCGTGCGAAGCTCCGGATTATCGCGCATCACCTGCTTTGCGCCCCAGAGGTGCGTGAAATCGCTCTGCGGGAAGTGCAGGCTGTCCTTGTCGAGGAGCGTTTTCACGGGCGTTTGCGTGTAATCCGCGCACATCGCCAGCATTCTCTGCTCGGCAAAAACCATATATTTCAGATAGTCGTCGCAGTCAACCGCTGATTTCATAAAAGCAATCGCCTGCGATGTGTAAAAGTTCTTGAAATCGTTGTCGGGAACGTAAAGAAACGCGGTGTTAAGCGGCAGAACCGTTTCACTGAAATCGGGAATAACGTGGTTCTTGACCGCGAAAAAGTCGAGCGGCGGGTAAATATCGAGGGTAATTTCCTCGCGGTGCGCGGCGATAATTTCGTTGCCGAACGAGAGCGTTCTCCACACGATAAAATCCGTGTCCATCATCACGCACGGCGCGTTCATCTCACGCAACGCAAGTAGCTTCCCGCCCGCCCAGAACATCGCGGGATTTATCCCCTCAAGGTCATCGGCAACGTTCACCAAAACCTCGTCCCAGAGCGGCAGAAAGCCAATTTTTTCGTAATAATCCGCGAAAACGCTGTCACAGCACATCGTGATTTTCCCGTTCAGCTTTCGCCAAGCAAGCGCGGAAAGCGCGGTGCAGTACAGGTCGAAATCCTCGGCTGTAACCTCGGTTTTGCCCTTTGTTTTCGCGGGTGCAAAGGAAGAAATGTGAAAAGCGTCCATCAATATCCGCGCCTTGCCTTAATAATTTTCACGACAAAAATAATCGTTCCGGCAAGTCCGAGCGCTGTCATAACCGCGCCGATGATAATTCCGGTTGTGGAGTTGTCCTCTTTCCAGCTTCTGATGACGTAGGGCTTGTAATACTGCGCCGCTTCAGCCTCGCTAATGCCCAAATCCCAAGCGATGTACTCCTTGAAATAGTCGAGGTACTCGCCCTTGAGCGCCTGAACCTTGCCGACAAAATGCATCGAGGTTTTAAGCTCAATGTCGTTTTTGTAGTAGTTATCCGATTCTTTTGCCATTGTTCTCATCTTCGAGATTTCGCTCGAATCTCTTGTGCAGACCGCTATAAACATCGGCGCGTCCATGCCCGGATAAAAAGAGTATTCCATCGGCAGCGCAAAATAGCGGTCGGTTGTCTTTTTATCGTGCTCTATTCCAAGCGTTGACTTGGACTCTTCGGTGTAGGCGTACTCGCTCCAAAGCTCGTAGATTTCGCCCTCGACAAACATTCCCTCGTGAAGCTCGTCCACCGTTACCGTTTCAAGGCGGGCGCGCGGCTGATTGTACTCAATCTTCTGCTTAATTCCCATCACAAGGAAAATTATGCCGCAGACCAACAAAGCCAAAACTATTATCGTAATTCTGATTGTTCTGAATTTCATAAATTACCCCTCAAATGTCAAATATTGTGAATACCGTAGCCAAACTGATTTAACGGGCACCCGTAAAGGCTCAACAGCATAATTCTGTCGTATTCGTCAAGATTTTGGAGAAACTCGGGCAACTCGGGCAAGTTAACCGCATCGAACGAGCCGTTTCCTCTGAATGAACCGAGGTTGAACGAGCCAAAATTATACGAGCCAAATCTATATGAACCAAAGCTGAATGAACCGATATTAAACGAGCCGAAACTCCGCAAAAACGCAAGCCTTGCCGAAATCCCCGAGCCAAAGCGGAAGCTTGTGTTGAAGAACGAGCCGAAGAATTTCTCCCACTCCCATTCCCACTCCCACTCGTGGAAACCGCTCCCGAAAAGGAACGAGCCGAGGTAAAAGCTACCGACATAGTTGTAGAAACTGCCCGAGCTTGTCCGAAAATTCCTCAGAAACGAGCTTAAAACGAAGCTCCCGCTTCCGAAGCGAAACGAACCGCGCATTGAGCTTGGTCTGTATGAGCAACACGAAAGGTTGCCAGAACCGCATTTTACTGCATTTTCCGAGCCGAGCTTCCTGTAAGCCGTTGGTTTCCCCTTAAAAACCGCCTCTATTTTACCGCGTATATCGGGATCAGTGGGAGAAAGCTTTTCAAGCTTTTTCGCATACTCCTCGCCGCCGTGTTCATAAAGCCACTCCACAAGGCTTCCCGCCGCAAAATACCCCAGCAACGAAGCCGTATCGAGATTATCGCAAATTTCACTTGCGGAAAAAACTTTTCGTCTGTTAAGCCATAAGGCGCAGTCCATCGACGCCCTCCTCCCGTGATTTTGTACAAAGTATACAAAGTCTACCAACATATTTCCATTAAACATTATAACATATTTGTAGAATATTTTCAACACATTTTGTAATTTTTCTTCGTAAATTCTAAATTTTTTCACTTGAAAATCTTTCAATTTACGGGTATAATATATATGGTATAAAGATATAAATCATCTGATGAAAGGATTAAAATTATGAGAAGAACGAAAATTGTGTGTACAATGGGCCCGGCGACCGAAAATGACGATGTTCTGCGTCAGCTTATGGAGAGCGGAATGAACGTTGCCCGTCAGAATTTCTCGCACGGAACGCAGGAAGGTCACAAAATCACGCACGACCGCGTGGTAAGGCTCGCAAAAGAGCTTGGAAAGCCGATTGCCACGTTGCTCGATACCAAAGGTCCCGAGGTGCGCCTGAAAAAGTTTAAGGACAACCAAAAAGTTGAGATAAAAACGGGCGCGACTTTCACCCTCACCACCGCCGATATCGAGGGCGATGAAACACGCGCCGCGATAACCTACAAGAATCTCCCCGATGACATCGAAATCGGCACGCGTATCCTCATCGATGACGGAAACGTGTCCGTGCGTTGCGCCGATATCAAGCACAACGATGACGGCACCGCCGACATCATCTGCACGGTTCTGAACGGCGGCTTCCTCTCCAACAACAAGGGCGTGAATATCCCCGGCGTTAAGCTGTCGATGCCCTATCTGAGCGAAGTTGACATCTCGGATATCCGCTTTGGTTGCCGCGAGAGCTTCGATTTCATCGCCGCTTCATTCGTTACCTGCGCCGATGATATCCTCGAAATCCGCAAAATTCTCACCGAGGAAAACCGCCCCGATATCCGCATTATCGCGAAAATCGAGAACGAGGAGGGCGTGAAGAACATCGATGAAATTCTGCGTGTTTCCGATGGAATAATGGTTGCGCGCGGTGATATGGGTGTGGAAATTCCGTTTGAGGAAATCCCTCAGCTCCAGAAAATGCTGATTAAGAAAGGCTTCAGCGCAAGCAAGCAGGTCATCACGGCAACGCAGATGCTCGAAAGTATGATTCACAACCCGCGCCCTACCCGTGCAGAAACCACGGACGTTGCCAACGCGATTTACGATGGCACAAGCGCAATTATGCTCTCGGGTGAAACCGCGGCGGGCGAGCACCCTGTTGAAGCGGTGAAAACAATGGCGCTGATTGCCGAAACAACAGAGAAAGCTATCGATTACAAAAAGCGTTTCCACAAGCAAGAAGCGCACGACGGAACAAACGTTTCCGCGGCAATTTCTCACGCGACCGTAAGCGCGGCGATGGATTTGGGGGCGGCGGCGATTGTCACGGTGACAAAATCGGGCACAACCGCGCGTATGATTTCGCGCTATCGTCCCGAGTGCCCGATAATTTCCTGCACGACAAGCGAGGTTATCTGCCGTCAGATGGCGCTTTCTTGGGGAGTTATCCCGCTGATGTGCGAGGAGATGACCACCAACACCGACGACCTCATTCACCTTGCCGTTGAAAAGGCAGTCGAGGCAAATCTGCTGAAAAACGGCGACCTTGCGGTAATCACGGCGGGCGTGCCGCTCGGTGTTTCCGGAACGACAAATCTGATGAAAGTTCACATTGTCGGCGATGTTCTGGTATCGGGAACCGGCGTCAACAGCGGCTCGACAACCGCAACCGTCTGCGTTGCCGCAACCGATGAGGAAGCAGTCGAGCGTTTTTCGGCGGGGCAAATTCTCGTTATGCCGAAAACCTCGAACAAGGTTTTGTCGCTCCTGAAAACAGCGGCAGGTATCATCACCGAGGAAGGCGGCGCGGACAGTCACGCGGCGATTGTCGGAATGACGCTCGATATCCCAGTTATCGTGGGCGCAACAAACGCCGCCGCTGTTCTCAAGAGCGGTATCGCGGTGACAATGGACGCGGAAAAAGGTCTTGTTATGGCGGGCAAGCACAACGGATAAAATTGCATAAAAATCCCGCGCGGTTTCGGACTGCGCGGGTTATTTTTTGAACAAGAGCGGGCGCGGCGAAAAACAGCAAGCCGATTATTGGTTCCTGTCCGATAACCGCCGTTTTCTTCTGCTCAGACAGATAAACACAACATTTACCACAGTCAAAACTACTCCGGCAATTATGATAATAACGACAATCGGGTTGTTTCTGCGGGGGCTATCGCAGGTGACTTTTCCGGTGTATCGGTTGATGTAATAATATTCATTTATCCGCTTATCGTTAGAATCGTCCACATAACGAATCGCGAATTTGGTTTTACCATTATAATTAAAGTCGCTATACCAGCGCATTCCTTCCTGCGCCCAGCCGTTTCCCAACAGCTTTTCTTTGGTATGTATATCGGACAGGCGCACCGTATATTGCAGCTCGCCGCCTTTATAATAACGCAACAGCGGAAGCGACATTTCAACGTTATCGCGCCACGGCAGCCACTCGGTTTGAATAAGCCAAACGTCCTGCCCGTCACGGCTCACCTGTGCGTAACAGCCGTCCACTTCCGGCAGATAATACACCGGTGTATTCTTTCCGTCGTTTTTGTACAAACCGCTGCGAGTAAGTCCCTCGTCCTCGAAGCTGTTATGCTGCGGGAAAATCATCGCGAATATGTACTCGTCGTTTTCGCCGATTACGGTTTTACTGCTATGAATGGAAAAATCGCCGGTTTTACCGTAGTTTTCGTGATAACCGTTGAGATAAGCCCCGTCAAAAGGCTCGTCGCCCACGGGCGGTCCATACAGCGATTCTACATACGGCTGAACTTTGTTTTCACCAAAACCGCACGCAGTTAAAGTCAGAAGAATTGCCGTTAATAAGAATATTGCTAAAATTCGTTGAGAGATTTTCATTTTGCATCCTTTCCAAAAAATTCCGATTGCTAACAAAATTATATCATCGTTTCAACAGCTTGTCAAGAATTTCCCGCGAAATGTATTTGATTTTGACGAGAACGGTTGGTTTCGGGGAAAAGGTCTTGTTATGGCAAAATACTGCTGTTTATTGACAACAAAAAGGTTTGTGCAATATTAACAATAATTTTAACCAATGTTTACAAAAAATTAACAATCCACTTGACAACCCCTATCCTGTACACTTATAATAAAAATGGGTATGTTTTCATTACCAAATTTTTAAGGAGGATTAGGTTATGCTTTTCGGAAAAAAGGCAAAAAAGGTAACTGCGATATTCAGCGCAGTTGCACTGGCGTTGTCGCTGACTCTGCCGATTACCGACATTTCGTTGGCAAAGACAGCGAGTGCGGCAGACAGCAAGGTTACTTATGACTTCAGAGATGGCTCAATCATTCCCACGGACACCGATGGAAAATCCGATGTCACAAAGGGCGATCTCACGGTCAAGGTTGGTAAGAAAAACGCGTACAAGTACAACGGCAATCAGCACGGCGTTGAGTTCAAGGCGGGCAACTCGATTGAGATTAAGGTTGACGGTCCCACCAAGCTCACCGTTGGTGACTGCCAGTACAGCGGTTCAACCGAACTTACCGTAAAGAGCGCAGACGGCTCTTACTCGGAAACAAAGGCTGTCAAGGCGGGTTGCTTGCACAATGACGGAAGCGCGGCTGTGTTCAAGTACAAAGGAACAAACGCTACCACACTTATTCTGGAGTTTGCAAACAAGACTTATGTTCCCGCAATCACCGTAGAACCGCTCGTTCCCGATGTTCCCGATAACAACGGTGCCAAGAAGGACTCTATTATGATTTACGAGTCCAACTCGGTTGTAACCGAGGAGTACGGCGAGGCTAACCGTCTCAACGGTACTCTTACATCAAAGGACGGAATGGTTTCCATTACAAGTAAAGGCGGACTTTACTTCCATAATCAACAGCACGGTCTTAATCTCTCCAACGGCGATATTATTGAGGTTAAGGTTGCGGGCAACGCGACTGTAAAGTTCAATCTCTGCCAGTATTCCGCTGACGCAACCGCTACTCTTAACGCAAGCAGCACTAAGGGCGAGTTTGTGGGCGAAACCTCACAGCCGCTGTCTAAGGGCTCGCAGATTGACGGATTGGATACGATTTCGTTCCGCTATGAGGGCGTTGCGACAACATTGAAGTTCACGGCAAAGACCGCAAACTCAGGATTTGTTTATCTCCACTCCTTTGAGGTTGCAAATGATCCCGACGAAAGCGCAACAATCGGAAACGGCAAGATCGACGTTTGGGATTTCGGCGCAGAGCAGTTTGACACAGCTACCTACAACAATATGGTCACCGAAGACCTGTTGAACTCCCTTCCCTATTACGGCACTCCCAACGCGGAGAAGAAGGGCGTTACTCTCGGCACGACTATGATCGGCACCGAAATGTTCTTTAACGGCGGCGGTAAGACCAACAACCGTTTAAGATCCACAAACAAGAATATCATCAGATACGACGAGAAGTCGCTCATCATGGGCGATGAGGAGTATACCGGATATCTCTACTCCAACACGGGCTCGGCTGCGGTTTACAGCGGTCACAAGCTCTATCCCGGCGATATACTGACGGTCATTACCAGCTCGAACGGCGGCGATTCCACAATCTACTGCGAATCTCCGAGCGGAAAGATTCAGCAAGGTCAGAGCAACGCAAAGGGCGTTAAGCTCACGTTCTATGCTTCCGAGTACGGTATCTACAAGATTTACTCCGCAAACGGCGAAAAGCTCACTCTTTTCAGAGCGTACAGAGAGCACACTAATCCCACAAAGGTAAGCGGTACTGTTGACGCGTCTGCGGCGGCAGGTATCAAGGACTACAAGCTCCGTTTCACCAACAAGATTACGGGCGACTTCACCGACGCTGACGTTGTTGACGGCAAGTACAGCGTTTCCCTCTACGATTCCTACAAGTATGACGTATCCCTCGTAAATGCGAACGGTTATGTTATCAAGAGCAAGAACGTGTTCGATATCGCAAAGGGCGCGGGCGCGGTTACCGAGAACATCACACTTGCAAGCGTTGACCTTGTGACTATCACCGGTAAGATTACCGGTCTGTCCGAGGACGCGCTCAAGAAGCTCAAGCTCGCGTTCATGAACAAGAACACAATCTATGTTCCCGAGTTCACCGTTTCGGGCGACAGCATCACGGTTAAGCTCGAAAAGGGCGTTAAGTACGACATCACGGCTGACGGAGTAAACGACTACTCCCTCACCAACAACACTATCACCAAGACCGCAAGCGGCACGCAGGACATCGTGTTCTCCGCGAAGCCCACTTACGCGGTTAACATCACACTTTCGGGACTCCCCGAGAGCGCAAAGTCCACGGCAAAGGTTACCTTCACCAACATCAACGAGAAGGGCTACACCTACACCTTTAATGCAACCGATAAAATGGCTCTGCGCGACGGTACATATACCGTTAAGGTAACAGGCACAGGCACGGTTCCCTACGTTCAGAAGGTAACCTCGAACGCTGTTGTTAACGGCAAGGCAATCGACAAAACCGTAAACTTCGAGGCTCTCGAGGTTTGGGATTTCTCCAAGTACAACGCGGGCAAGCCCGGTCTTGAAACCATCGGCGACAACAAATATTACCTCGGTCTTTCGCTCACCGGAAGCGTTGCCGAGAACAAGACTTATCTCCTCCTCAACAAGGACGGCGAAATCAATGTTCCCGTTAAGAAGGGACAGCTTGTAACGCTCGAATACTGCTATCAGGCATCGTTTGACGTTGCCGGAACTCAGGTATTCAGCGCTTCGGGAAGCACCTCGAAGTATGAAACAACTCAGGTTACCGCAACCGCGGACGGTGTTCTCACCATCAAGGGAATTGAGGGCACAACCGAGGACGGCAAGGCTGTGAAGCAGACCTACTTCACCAAGATTAGCGTAACCTCCTCCACACCTTACAAATCAAGAGTGACGGTTGGCGCAAACAAGGATTACAAGACCATCAACGACGCGCTCGACGCAGTTGCAAAGATGGACAGAGGCGCAGACAACAAGCGCGTTAAAATCGTAATCGACCCCGGAAACTACGAGGAAATGCTCGTTATCAACGTACCGAACGTTACTCTCATGAACGCGGCAGGCACAAGCTCCAGCCTTGAGATCACCAACAAGGGTGTTGATATCGGAAAGAACGTTGTAAGAATTACCTCTTACTACGGTCACGGCTACGACTATTACAGCATGGGTGCTGACTGCAAGTATGACGCAGACCTCCTTGCGGCAAACAAGGCAAACGGCTACCTCTCCAACAAGAACCCCGGCTCGGGCACAACAAACGGCTCTTATTGGAACGCAACCGTTGTTGTTATGGGAAGCGGATTTGAGGCAGACGGTATCGTATTCGAGAACTCCTTCAACCAGTACATCTCCAAGAAGGAAGCGGCAGACACCGTGGTTATGTGGGAAAACGGTTCTAAGGGCGAAAGACCTACAACCTACGGCGACACCTCGGTTCAGTCGAGAAGCTTTGTTGAGAGAGCGGCGGCTATGGCGATTGTCGGTGACAACGCTGCGTTCAACAACTGCAAGTTCATCGGCAGACAGGATACGCTCTACGGCGCACAGAATATCAAGGCTGCATTCAACAAGTGCGATGTCCTTGGTGCGGTTGACTACATCTTCGGTGGAATGACCGCGGTATTCTATCAGTGCAAGCTGAGAATGAACACAGACAGCAAAACCGATTCCGATCAGGCGTATCTCACAGCGGCACAGCAGACAAGCGGCAGAGGCTACCTCATGTATGAGTGTACCATAACCTCTACAACACCCGGTGTTGACACCGCTTCCGAGTACATCTCCAAGCCCGGCTATTTAGGCAGACCTTGGTCGCCTAACACGGCTGAAGTTGTATTCTATAATACTACTGTTGAAACAACAAATCACCCCGGTTCGGAGGGCAAATCTCTGATTGTTCCGCAAGGCTGGAACAACACGCTCAGCGGCGAGTCGAAGTTGCTGTACGAGTATGGAACAACCGAGAAGAGCAGTGAGGACAACTCCAAGAACAGAGTTTCGTGGTCAAACATTCTCGACAAGCCCTTTATTGATGACGGCGCAACCGAAATCACGGTTGAGGCATTCCTCGGCGACTGGGCGAAGGAGCTTACGTCAAGAGGCTACTTCACCGAGGGCGGCGTTGTCAACCCCGACACCGGCGCTCCTGTTGCCGGCATCGGCTTTGCGGTTGTGGCACTCGCAGGTGTAGCTGTTGCAATCGGCAAAAAGAAGAGAAAGTAATCTCTGAATAATCCCCACAGGGTAAATAAGAACGAACCGGTTCCGTTTTCAAGCGGAGCCGGTTTTGTTTTTTGCATATGGATAACAGAAAACATTGACAATATGCGCAAAAATGTTCTGCCCCGATGACAGACATATTCCAGGGTACAGAACAAGTTCCACTATGCAATCACCGGTCAGACAGCCGCCGAGATAATTTACACATCTGCTGACCGTGAAAAAGAACACATGGGACTTACAACGTGGAAGAATGCTCCGGGCGGAAGGGTGATCTAGGAATGATATTTTTATAAAGGCAAAGCAGTACCGCAAACAAAGCGATACTGCCCTTGTTATTATATGAGGTTGCTCGGAATAAAGGCATTCATTTCATCGATAGGAACAGGCCTGTCGCACATACACACAATTCCGCCGTTCCCTCTCGGAACCGAGGTTTTGTCAAGCAGGGTGAACTTCTTGCTCTCTCTTCGGTCGGGGGATGCGGATTTTTTTATCTCAAGCGGATGAACCAATCCGTTCAGCTCAACAATAACATCTATTTCTTTCGCATTAGAGTCGCGGTAGTAGCTCAGGTTTGCCTTTGTCTTACTGTAGGCGTAGTTTTTGAGCAGCTCGATTACAACATAATTCTCGAAATAGTGACCGCTTGCTGCACCGTTCATAAGGGTATCTCGGGTAAGCCACATTGACAGAAATGCGCACAATCCCGTGTCACAGAAATACAACTTCGGAGTTTTGACAAGCCGCTTTAACTCGTTGTTTGAGTATGGCTGGAGAAGATAAATTATACCCAATCCCTGAAGAATCTTTACCCACTCTTTAGCTGTCGGTTCGGAAATATCGGCAGCAAAAGCAAGCGTTGCATAGTTGACTCGTTCTGCGGTAAGCGCCGCACAGGCTCTAAGCAGCTTTGTGAATTTAACGGTATCGGTTATTCCGCCGACCTCGGCGGCGTCACGCAATAGATAGGTGTTTACATAAGAATTGAAGTATTCCTGTCGCATTTCTTCGTCTGCATAAAGCACCTGCGGCATACCGCCTCGCCAAATATGCTCAAACACATCAACAATATTGTTCGGAGCAGCCGATGCCTGCCGCTTTTGCAGTCCCTCGAAAGAGAAGTCAAGCGGCTCGTCCGACAACAAGCCCTGCTTCTCTCGCTGCGAAAAGCTGTACAGCTCCAGAATGCCGATTCTGCCGGCAAGAGTTTCACGAACATTTTTCATCATATTATACTGCTGCGAGCCGGTAAGCCAAAATAAACCGGTTTCATCGGAGTTGTCGCACATTATTTTGATTTGCCCGAACAGCTGCGGAGCGTGCTGCACCTCGTCAATGAGTATCGGCGGCTTGTAGGTCTGAAAAAACAAAGCAGGGTCGCTTTGTGCCAGTTCCCTCGCCATAATATCGTCAAGGCTGACATAAGTTCTGCTTGTACCCTCGGCAAGATGCTTTAGCATTGTTGTTTTGCCGACCTGTCGAGCACCTGTAACAAGTACAGCCTTGAAAAAAGAATTCATCTGCCCGAATTTACGCTCAATTTCTCTTGTAATATACTGCATAGGCATCCCTCTTTTTACGAAAATCTAAACTTTGTTTTATTTTATCATAATTATTTGCAGATGTCAAGTCATTTATTCTTAAAAGTTCATTTTTTATTTTGACAGAGGTTTGTTATAACAGCAAACAAAACCGTCCCTACGCAGGACGCTCAATCGCTGAAATATTCAATGGAAGTTTAAATCCCCAAAAATCTTTTTCGTCACAATCTCGGCTAATAAAAAGCGCCTGCAATTAACTCCTCACTCAAGAGAAGCCAATCGCAAGCTTTCTATACATATTGCACAAAAATTCTCGAAAAAATTTTGTAAACGGGGGTACATATCCATTTTCACTCAAAAAATATCTACGGTGACGATTTCTTATTTCCGAAAAGAATTATGCCCGTAAGTGGCTCTGTGAAGCCGTTTGCGGGCATAATATCTATTTGGTCACATAAAGTTGGTTGGGATAGCAGGATTTGAACCTGCGGGTGAGGGAGTCAAAGTCCCTTGCCGTATAATTCACGGTACAGTCTGTGACTGGGCTTAAGACTGGTTGAGATTTCTGCGATGAGTCTATAATGAGTCTATTTCGAAAGTCCAATTAAAAAACTTGCTTTGCCCTATTTCAGCTGCACCCCCAATCATACGCCTATTATAATTAGTATATCCGCAATTTCGCTTCATGTTATAAAGAGCTTTTGAATGTCATCGGGGAAATTAAATATCCGCACACATCACCCTTTCACTTATATATTCTTATCCTGTAAGGGAACCCAAAACACATATTGTCCCCCGAGTATCTACTCGGGGGATTTGTTGTGACTAAGTAAAAAATCCCTTACTAATCAAACCGGAGGAGGTTAAAAAATGAAAATCAAGAAACTTTTGGGACTAAATGGGAAAGGAGAGCCTATAATATCTTCCCAGCTCTTGGCAGCGTTACTCGAAAAACTCAGTTGGCTGGACGCACAGGTTGATGCAGCTGTGAACAAGGAGTATCTGAAAGCATTCAAGAAGAGGCGAGGCTCAATGCTGATTATAGCAAGACCGGCTGCGCTTGAGAGGCTGGTAAGAGGCTCGCTTTGCCTTAATTTCACCAACGATGACTTCATAATTCTCGAGTATGACGCCACGGCAAACGATATTCCAAAGATAGTTGTATCAAGACTCGCAGAAGCAGAAACAAAGCTCGTTGACAAAAATGATGGTCTGCTGATTATCGGAAAGTAAGGAGGAAATGATATGATACCGATTACAATTCTTGGAACAATTATATCGTCAATACTTGGCGGAGTTTTGCTATTTATGGTTGGAAAACTTACTATAAATGTAGTAAGAAAAATCCACAAGAACGCACAAGCTAAAGCAGCGGTTATTGATATGAAGAAATTTATTGCTCAGGCTGTCAAGAACCCGTCCGCAAAGAAAATCAGCTGGAGCGACCTCGATAACATCGAAGCGCTTGTTGCCGAAATCGATGAAAACAACGATGTGAAGGAAATTAAGGCGTACAGCAATATTGACGAAGAAACAGAAAATCTTCTTGATACAACTGAGAACGGCATTGTGCTGGTGGGTGACTGATATGGAAAGAACAGATCGATTTATTTCCAAAGAACCGGAATATAGTTTTGACCGCGTTATCATTTCACAGCGAACAAGGAACAGAATTATGGAAGCTCTGAACCTGATTAACTACAAAGGAAAAGTTTTCGACGAGTGGGGTTTACGGGAAATTGAACCACATCCATCATCAGCGCTGAATTTCTACGGACAATCGGGTGTCGGAAAAAGTATGGCTGCCGAAGCAATAGCTGATGTGCTCGGAAAGAGAATCCTGCGAATAACATACGCCGATATAGAAAGCAAGTATCAGGGTGAAGGTTCAAAGAACGTTGACTCTGCATTTAAAGCAGCCGAAAGGGACAACGCTGTTCTTTTCATAGATGAGGCAGACTCGCTGTTGTCAAAAAGGTTATCAGAAGTAACCTCAGGAGCTGACCAGTCGGTCAACGCTCTTCGAAGCCAAATTTTGACAAATCTAGACAAATTCGAGGGTATAGTAATATTCGCAACAAACCTCGTATCCAGCTATGACAACGCATTTCTGACCAGACTTATCAGCGTGGAGTTTGAAAATCCCGACATCGAAACCAGAAAGAAAATCTGGGCAGTTCACTTGAGGCCCGCAGGAGAGTCCGAGATGAACATTCCGCTTGCTGATGATGTCAATATTTCAGAACTTGCTGAAAAGTTTGAATTCTGCGGCAGAGAAATCAAACGGGCGGTCATCTCAGCCTGTATCAATTCCGTCTCGGGAAACCATGCTTTTGTAACCCAGAGAATGCTGATAAATGCCTGTGAAACGATAGTTTCAGAAGGACAGAACCTGAGCAAAGCCACCGGCTCTATCGTTTCAGAAGACGCGCTAAAGGGTGCGGTTGGTAGGTATATCCAAAAGAACGCATAACCAAAAACACGGCTCCTTTTTTGGAGTCGTGTTTTTTATGAATAGAATCAGGATTGTACATTCGGGAAAAGATATGAACCGAGAGTCATCATACGTTTCTTCAGCAAGTTTATCGCATTGTTTTTTGAATTAGTCTTTAGAGAATCAATTCTGCTCTGAGAAATTATCTTTTCCTCAAGTTTTTCGATTGTGTCCCAGGTTTTTATTTCATTATGGAAATCTGAAAGTGGATAGTTCTTCTTGATAAAATCATTGATTTCTAAGTATTCGGCGTTTGTGAAAGACTTTTCCTCTTTGCCCGGGCCAAACGTAAAGTTGGATGAAAAGATTTCATAGGTCTTATTTCTGAGCAACGTGTATGATTCCATGTGTTGATAGTACGGATAGTAATCATATACAAAATCGTCATCATCTTCATATTGTAAATCACCCTCAGGATTTTTGCTTTCTCTTTTTTTGAGTTCATTGCAAAGCGTGTACTCCAATATTGCTTTCTCCAGAAATATGGGAGAACGGTGCTGGCTTGGGTGGGGATTTATTATATCCTTTTTAGTGCAACCTGAGGCAAGGCCGGATATAATCATCACTGTATTCACATGCCTCTGCAAAAACGCCGCAGGTGTTTCTGTTTGAAGTTTTCTCAGACGTAAAAAACCGATGCTTTTATCCACCTCATATGACGATTCAAGGAGATCTATATCATGTAAAATTGATTCATCCGCTTGGGACTTTTCCAACAAATAAAGCATGAAGTCTATCCTTTTGTACGTCTCAATATAATAGTAAACCATCGTACTTTCAAAGGTAGTTTTTGGATTTCTCTGCAGCTGGGGATTAAATAACTCTCTGAACAGATTATACTTCCACATTTCATCGATGAAGTCTTTTTTAGAAATATTATTTCCCTCGGCTTTGAACTGTTTCCTGTATTGCAGAGAAGATACAAATGGTTTCCTTTGATTTATAAAGTAACCAATCCATTGTAGCAGAGATTTCCTTTGGTGATATGTATGCTTTTTTTGCACGTCAAGCCGCTCTGCGTATTTAGCCGGAGATAATCCCATTGACTCGATGTTATTCTTAATGTGAATAGCTTCGCTTCTATCTTTTTCGGCATTTTGACCGGCAAGCATTGATTTCCTTACTATATCGCAAAACGACCAAAGGTTTTCGGATGAGGTTTTCAAAATTCTTTTATACTGCGATACAATTTCCGCGTCATCATCTTTGACTTTTTGAAAAATAACATCAGCGACAAAATTGGCGGCATTATTCACATTTCTTTTTTCGCTATTCTCAATGAAATAATCAAACAGGACATCAAACACCAACTGATTGAGAAGGATTTGCATATATCTGTCCTTATTGATATATTCTCGGATGTTTGTATTCGGGTCGAAGGAAATCAACAAATTATCATATCCCGGAAATGCAACACCAAAATTTGACAGTGCAATATAAAGGCAGTTTTTCATCGCTTCGACTGTTTCACTGATTGCAGAAATATGCTTAATTGGCACAAAGTTTATATTACAATTCTTTAGAGAGCGGAGTTTAGAGTAGTTTACAACGTAACTCTGAATAGAAGTAACATCAATGCAAATTTTGTCTGATTCATCGGAACCAGTCGGTATATCAAGTGGAGTTGCAAAGATATCCCATACCCTGCCTTCTTCATCTCTAACGACAGTAAACTTGTACCGCCATGTCTTTTTCATAACCATAACCTCACATTCAGTAGGATATGTTAAATATAACATTTTTGTATCAATTTGTCAATACATTCTTAAAATACTGCTCCTTTTCCCTCTTGCCAATAGTAATCGGAGAAACCTCAATCTTTTCAAACGCCCTCATTATCTTACCCATACTGCGTGTGTTCATGGCTTTCTGTGCTAGCAGCAAAGATTTTTTCTCGGCAACAAGAATGACAAATTTAACCATTTTACGGCGGAGCCTAACATCTTCAATTTCACGGTTGATAATGTCAACCACTCTTCTTTTCTTGTAAAAATCTCCCGATGGGACTATAGAGCAATAAATCTTTTTGAAAATAACATCCGCTTCTGAAATTATTTCCTGAATTTGTTCCATTGAAGTATTACATTCTGCAACTTTCCGTACAGCAGAGCAGTTTGAAAGCCTAATCTCTGTCCTTAATGTTCCGGCGAATTCACCCTTAACAACGTCACCGGGAGCAAAAGCCCGAAAAACAATACCGTTGCTTTTTCCCAAAAGGCAAAAGCAGTTTTTGGAGAAAGAATCAGTGCGAGTAACCAACCGATACTTTTTCACCTTACCTATTCTCTTTAAAACTCCAATGTATGAATGAACCTTTTCGTCACTTCCCAAGTCTGTTTCCAGTACAAACGACACCGCAGAAAGCACAAAATCATCGAGGCTATACTCGTCATCAAAATACTTCCGAATTTTCTTATCAAGCCTGTGAATAAACCTATATGCATCAGCATTACCATCATCGTCAAAGGCGTGGTGGCTCGCGACAACTTTTATTTTCTTCTTATAGGTACTATCACGAAACACGAAAAGAATACCCTTTTCTTTGTATTTACAATCGGCGTATTCGTCAGAAGTAATCTTAACGAACCCATTGGAGCTCTTTTCTTGGAACCATCTGCTGAATTCTTTTGTGTCAATATTGAGAGATAGTTCAAACAGTATTTCAGTCATTTTATTATCACCTCGTACTAAACTATTTTTTAAAAAATAGTTTAGTAATTTAGATAAAATTTCAAGAAAAAAATGTAAATTCAAATACTCCGATTGTCTCAATACGTTTTTACCGCACAGAAAGATACGATCACCCAATGCCTTTTGACATCAAGTGATCGTTCCCGGTAATTCTGTATGTAGTTTATCTGTGTCCCCGTATTGCCCTGTACAGCGTATCCTTCTTTATTCCCGTCATATCCTCTATTTCTTTAATGGAATACTGCTTGCTGTTGTACAACTTAACCGCCATCTTTATCTTTTCAGGATCGGATTTTGGTCTCCCACCTTTTCTTCCTCTCGCTCTGGCAGAAGCAATACCCTCTCTTGTCCTATCAGCAATTACATCGCGTTCGAATTGAGCTATTGCTGACATTAAAGCAAACAGCAGCTTTCCCGTGCTCGAAGTGGTATCAATCGACTCCTTCAGCGAAACCAAATTCACGCCTTTCTCGTTGAACGTTTCCATCAGCCAAATCAAATCTTTCGTGCTCCTGCCGAGCCTAGACAGTGACTCAACAACCACGGCATCACCCTCGGTAAGCCGCTCCAGCAGTTTTTCCAACTCGGGGCGATTACGCTTTGTTCCCGTCATCTTTTCATTATAGATGAAGTCAACTCCGTACTTTTCAAGCATATCAATCTGCCGGTCAAGGTTCTGCTGTTCGGTGGATACTCTCGCGTATCCGAATACAAAATTCTTCATCAAAATTCCCCGCAATAGTCGTAAGCACACTCGTTGAGGATTTCGTAAATCGCCCCTTCAATAGCACCGGGCTGATAGAGCATTTCCTCAATCTCCTCGACAAAATATCCGTAACACAAAAGCAAGTCAATGTCCTCTCGGGCAACTCCGATGCTTGCGGCGAAATCTTTCAGCTGCTTCACGTCTTGCGGTTCGTGTTCGCCGGGGTCGGGGTAATCCCAATAGCTGCTGCGGAAAAAGCGGTAGTCGAAAGCGTACAGGTTTGAGGTATCAAACAAACCGCGCTCCATTTCGCCTTTGCTGTCAATCTTGATTATGTCGCCGCAAGTCGTTTTTATCTCGGTATGCTCAAAACCGAGTAGCCCGAGCTGCAAAAGCGCGCGTTCAAGAATGGCGGCGGTGCTTGCGTAAACGTAAAAGCCGTGTTTCTCGAAATGATACAGCGCGAGCGGATTGTCGCCCTTGACAAAATAGAGGTTGTTTCTGTCATCAAGCACCGTGAACACAAAAGTACCCTCGACAAGCTCCGCCATCTCTCCGATGGATTTTATATCGAGGGTTTTCTGCTGTTCGAGGAGCTGCACCGCTATGTAGCTGTCGGTCTTTATCGGCGTGTTCGGGAGTTTAAGCTGTGAGCGGAGTGCAAGGTCATTGTGAAGAACACCATTGTGTGCTAAAGCGAAATTTGTTCCGTTCACGACACCCGGAAACGGGTGATTATTGCGGTTGTCGAGCTTGTTGCCCTGCGTTGCCATTCGCGTGTGTCCCATGATAACGTTAGCGTCCTCACGCAGTTTCAGATGAACGTTATGAGCGGCAAAGGGACGCTTGAAAATCGTGAGCTTACCGCGGGAATTGTATGCGAAACCGGTAGCGTCTGTTCCCCGCTCCTCGCATTCCTGCGAAAGCACACGCAGGAGCTTCTCGCGCTGTTTTGCGGTGAGAGCGTGGTTGTAGTCGATAAGTCCGAAAATTGCGCACATATCAGTTGTCCTCCTTTTCTTCAACGGGTGAGTTGACGTAGAGCCGGCGCTCTTTGAGGTAGGTTATAAGCTTCGAGCTGTGTTCCTCATCAAGGCTCGACACAAAATCCGTCCAGCTTATTTTTGAAATCTCGTTATCCGAGCAATTCAACGCAAGCTCGCAGATTGTGTCAACCAATTCAAGCGTTGCAATGAGTGTGTTGTATTTCAAAGTGCCGCGGAACATTCTGAACTCAATCGTGCTCCAGTTCGTGATATTCACGCAAGCGTAGCGCCCGTTTGCGCCCTTTTTGGCGTCCTCCATAATCTCTTTCGGGTTGTTCTTGTAGCCGTACCGAGCTGCCCATCTGCTCATCTGATATTCGGTTCTGCGCGAGAATTTCAGCAGCTCGTTCCAGTGGTGTTCCACAAAATAAAGCACCCGGGAAATGCACTCGTCCTGTGCTTCCCGGGT
>CALZUA010000009.1 GCA_945829235.1 uncultured Clostridia bacterium
TCTCGACCTCCGCCGTGACAGGGCGGCGTTCTAACCAACTGAACTACCGGGCCATATTCCGTAAGCTCACGAACAACCCCCGATATTTCGGACATCATCAAACGAGCTACGGACGTGAAAATAAAGCCGTGGTGGAAGTTGAGGGGCTCGAACCCCCGACCCTCTGCTTGTAAGGCAGACGCTCTCCCAGCTGAGCTAAACTTCCAAACTCTTTATCAACAACATTATTTTACAACATTTATCCCGATTTGTCAAGGGCTTTTTTAAAATTACAAAATTTTGTTAAATTTGACTAAATTTTTACTGTTCAAACCGTTCAAAAAAGAAAATCTTACCGCTCATATTAAATTGCAAAAGTCGCAAAATAATGATGAAAAGCATCGAGAGGAGGGATTTTTTTGGACAAGCTGGCACTTACGCTGCTGATAATCGGCGGGTTGAACTGGGGCTTGGTCGGAATTTTCGGCTTTGACCTGGTTGCATGGGCGCTCGGCGGTCAAGGCTCGATTTTCGCCCGAATTGTGTATATTCTGGTCGCGCTTGCGGCAATTTGGGCTATTCCGATGCTCTTCCGCAGACGCGTTATCGCCGAAGAGGTATAAACTAATGCCCGTAAACTACTTGCTTTACGGGCATTTTTACATTTTGTGCAATTTACACAATCGTTCCGCCGCCGACAACAACATCACCATCGTACAACACAACCGCCTGTCCCGAGGCAATTGCGCGCTGAGGTTCGTCAAACTGCACAACAACCGTGCCGTCCTCCTCAGCCCACACCGAAGCCAACGCTTCTTTCGCGTGATAACGCGTCCTCGCGGTCACCCGAATCGGCTCTCGCGGCGGTTTTTCCAGAGATATCCAGTTAAAGTCGCGCGCCGTGAGCGTTGTTCTGTACAACTCGCTTTCGGGTGCAAGCGTCACCGTGTTCTCCGCGAGATTTTTCGCAACAACATACATAGGTTGCGGAAACGACAAGCCAAGCCCCTTGCGCTGACCTATCGTGTAGCCGATAATTCCTTTGTGCCTGCCGTAAACCGTCCCGTCAAGACCGACAAAATCGCCCTCGGGATAAGTTTTTCCCGTGTGCCGCTCGATAAATCCAACATAATCCCCGTCCGGAACAAAACAGATATCCTGCGAGTCCTTTTTATCGGCGTTAACCAAATCAAGCTCCGCAGCAAGCGCCCTCACCTGCTCTTTGTCGGTGAACTCACCGAGCGGGAATTTGATGTGCGCGAGTTGCTCCTGCGTGAGCGAATACAGCACATAGCTCTGGTCTTTCGCCGCGTTCAAACTCTTTTTCAACAGCCAGCGCCCGCGCTCCTCGTCATACTCAACCCGCGCGTAATGCCCCGTCACGATATAATCGCACCCAAGCTCCTGTCCGCGCCGAAAAAGCCGCTCGAATTTCATATAACGGTTGCAGTCAATGCAAGGATTTGGCGTTGCGCCACGCTCATACGCGTTCACAAACCGCTCGACAACTTCCCTTTCAAAATCGCCCGTGAAATTAAACACATAGTACTTCATTCCGAGCTTGAAGCACACTCCGCGCGCGTCCTCAGCGTCGCTCGCCGTACAGCACGAGCGCTCCCCGCAAGGCTCGCCGTCCTCGCCGTGAAGCTTCATCGTCACGCCGATACACTCATAACCCGCCTGTTTCATCAGCGCCGCCGCAACCGAGCTGTCCACGCCGCCGCTCATCGCAATAAGCGCCTTATCCATTGCCCAGCCTCAGCATTTCATCAATCGATTTCTTCGCCAACAACCGCGTTTCCTCGGGCATTGTGATTTCCTCGCCGTAGTTCCCCTTGAGGCAGTGAAGCAAGCTCGACAGCTTCGTTAACTGCATATTTCTGCAAATAAAGTTCTTCGACAGCGGGAAAAAGCGTTTCTCGGGGCAGTCAATGCCGAGGTGCTGAACAATGCTGTTCTCGGTGCCGATGATAAACTCCTCAGCGGGCGAATTTTTCGCAAAATCCATAATCTCGGTTGTGCTGCCGACAAAATCCGCGTGCTTGACAACCGTTCTGTCGCACTCCGGGTGAACGAGCAGAAGCGCATTCGGGTGAGCTTTTTTCGCGTCCTTGACATCAGCCTCGGTTACCGCCGCGTGAACGGGACAACAACCCTGCGCGGTCACGATTTCCTTGTCGGGGCACTGCGCGGCGATGTACGAACCCAAATTCTTGTCGGGAATGAACAGGATTTTGTCCTGCGGCATTCTCTTGATGATTTTCGCCGCCGATGACGAGGTGACGCAGACATCGCAGAGCGTTTTCAGCTCAGCGGTTGTGTTGATGTAAGCGACAACAGCGTGCTCCGGATAACGATTGCGAAGCTCACGGAGCTTGTCGGGTGAAATCATCTCCGCCATCGGGCAACCCGCGTCCGCTTCCGGCAAGAGCACCGTCTTTTCGGGGCAGAGAATTTTCACGGTTTCCGCCATAAAACGAACTCCGCACATAATCACGGTCTGCGCATCGGTTTTGCGGGCGTTTTGCGCCAAACCGAAGCTGTCGCCGACGTAATCCGCGACCTCCAGAATATCGTGCGTCTGATAGCAATGCGCCAGAATAACCGCGCCGCGCTCCTTTTTCAACCGCAGAATTTCTTCTTGAATATCCTTTATCATAGCCGTTTCCTTCCGTTTTTTGTAGAATTGTAACAATTTTATTATAGCATTTTTTTATTCTATTTGCAAGCAATTTTTCACAAAACCCTTTACTTTTTCAATAAAGTGTGCTATAATTATAGTGTATCACTTTATTCCTTATTTTTTAACGAATAACGAAAGGAAAGAACGGAATGGCAAACTCAATTCTTATTACGGGCGGCTCGGCAAGCGGAAAGTCGCGATTCGCTGTAGCGCATTTTCACTGTTGCGATTATGTGCTTTATCTCAAGGCGGGCTCCGATCTGGACGCAGATACCAAGCAGAGAATTAAGTTCGAGAACGAGAAACAGGGTGTTCAATGGGACATAGTTCGCTTTGACACTCCAAATCCCGCCGAGCTTGTTCAAGACCACAAGTTCGTTATCTTCGACAGCCTCAGCTCCTTTGCGGCAATCATTATCAACGATGTTTGCGGCACAGATGAAATCACCGACGCTATGAAGAAAACCATCGAAAAGACGATTATCGAAAAAATCCAAGACCTTCGCGAAAAGGTTGAGGAAAATTTTGGCAGTTTGACCATAATCACTCTCGAAACCGGCTTCTCGGTTGCTCCCGTTGACAAGCACCTCGCGGTTTTCAGGGAAATTCTCGGTCACGTTAATCAGCGTATCGCAAACACAAGCGATGAGGTTTATTTCTCGGCAAGCGGTATTCAGTTCAAAATTAAGTGATTGATAAGGAGTATTTGTTATGACTTTTGAAGAATTCATTATGCAGGCGCGCGAAATGAACGCGTCCGATATCCACCTCACCGTTGGCGCTCCCACCGTTATCCGCGTAAACGGCGAGCTTCGCAAGTATCAGGAGCTTTCAGACCAGGTTGTACATAGAACAATCGTTTCCATTCTCTCCGCAGAACAGGAAAAACAGCTCACCGAGGGCAAGGACATCGACTTCTCCTTCGAGCTGAAAAACGGCGCGCGTCAGCGTGTAAACGTGTTCCATCAGGGCGGCAGACTTGCTTGCTCAATCCGTCTGCTCAACGCGAAAATCCCTAATCTCAACGACCTCGGAATGCCTCCCATTCTCCTCGACCTCGCGAAGAAGAGAAAAGGTCTTATTCTGGTAACAGGTCCTACGGGCGCAGGTAAGTCCACAACGCTCGCGGCAATGATTCAGCACATCAACGAAACCCGCGCTTGCCACATCATCACAATCGAGGACCCTATCGAATACCGCTACGAGCTGGCAAAGGCAACTATCCACCAGCGCGAAATCGGGCGCGATGTTCCCGACTTTGAGTATGCGCTTCGCAGTGCGCTTCGTGAGGACCCCGATGTTATTCTTATCGGTGAGATGAGAGATTACGCGACAATTTCGCTCGCGATGACCGCCGCAGAAACCGGTCACTTGGTTTTCGGCACGCTCCACACCTCGTCCGCCGCTCAGACAATCGACCGTATCATCGATGTCTGCCCCGCAGAGGCAAGAGATCAGGTAAGACTTCAGCTCGCAAATATGATTGAGGGCATCATCGCTCAGTCGCTTATCCCGATGTCCGACGGCAAGGGACGTTGCGCGGCTGTTGAGGTTATGCTCGGAACGGACGCTATCAGAAACCTTATCCGCTCCAACAAGATTGCTCAGATGGAAACCACCATGCAGGGCGCAACTCAGCAGGGTATGCAGACGCTTATCGAAGGTCTTGCAAAGCTCTACAAGGCAGGCAAAATCACCTATCAGACCGCGCTCGAGTACTCCAACAACCCGTCCGAAATGGAGAAGAAACTGCTTAACGGCTGATTTTTACACACAAAATTCATTAAACTTTCACCAAAATGCGGTTCTGCGGAGCCGCATTTTTTATTGACAAAAGTTTGATTTTATGATATAATCGTTAATGTTGAAAACCATCGAATAAGGAGTAATTTATGAAAAAAATCATTCCCGCACTTGTTTTAGCTGTTTTCCTTTGCGGGTGCAAGTCGAACACCGAATTGCCCACCGAAAAATCATCGTTTGAATTAACCATTTCCGTAAGCACTCCCGAAAGCTCCGATGAAAGCTCAAGCAGTTCCGAAAGCTCGGATAATTCTTCCGCGGAAAGCTCCTCATCAACCGAAAGTTCTTCATCAACCGAGAGTGCCTCAACCGAAGAAAGTTCCTCGAGCACCACCGATTTCACAAATCCGTGGGGTTTGACCTCGCTCGGCATTGTCTGGCAGTATCCGCTCGGCGAAAATCTCTCGTATGATTTCGCTTCCGCCGAGGTTATAAAAGGCTTGGAAGCACGCTACGGTATGACCGGCGAGGATTTGGGCTATGAGGGCGAGTGGTGCGCGCTGATTTTGTCGCAGTTGATTTCAGAAGCGGGCTACGAAATCTATTATCAGTACAATCCCTGCGACCTCACAATCGAGCTTGTTGACGATGGTTTCGCGCATTTCTACTGCCTGCGTCAAGAAAACTACGACAGCCTTCTCGAATGGGGCTTGCAGAATACCGACCGAGTTATCAACACAACCCGCGAGGAATTTATCCCAAAACGCGGCGATTTCATCTGCTACCTTTGGACGGAGGAAGCGGACAGGTTTAACTGGAGCCACATCGGAATGGTTGCCGAGGATTTTGACGGGACGGTGCTCCGAACCATCGAGGGCAACATCGGCAGAGGTACCGACCCGCTTTATCACGCGGTTGAATCGCGAGAAAGACCGTATGACAGCACGGTTATCGGTTTTATCAGGCTGGACGAGCGTACATAAATTTACAAGAACGAAAGAATTTTTTCTCAAAAATCATCTTAATTTATAGGGTTGATTTTATATAACGACAAAAACGACAACGCAGTTTGGAGGAAAATATATGAGAAAAATCAGGATAATTGCCGCCGTTCTTGCCGCGATAATGTCGTGCGGCTGTTCGGAAAAATCGGAGAGCAACTCCGTTCCCGTCTACACTGTTATCGAAAGCAGTTCCACAAGTTCATCGAGCGGCATCGGTTCTTCCGCGAGTTCATCGGGCGGCACAAGCTCTTCCGCAGGTTCATCGGACGGCGAGAGTTCTGCAAGTTCATCGGGCGATGTCAGCTCCTCATATACGTCAACAAGTACCGAGAGCGATCTGCCGACCGTAGATAACCCGGTCTTCTCCTCAAACGAAGATGACGGGAAAATTCCCTACGAGGAGCGCTCCTCAACAGGCGTTGTCTGGAATCCGCTCAGCACAAATCTTACATACAATTTCACCTCCGCCGATATCATCAAAGGTCTTGAGGAAAGATACGGAAAATCGGGCGCAGACCTCGGTTACACGGGCGAATGGTGCGCGGAAATTGTGTCGGATTTGCTCATCAAAAACGGCTACCGCATTTCCAAGCAGTACAACCCCTGCGATGTCACAATTCAGCTCCTAAACAAGGGTTACGCGCATTTCTACTGCTTCCGTGAGGAGAATTTTGACAGTCTTAAGCAATACGGGCTGAAAAAGAACGCGCAAAGCCGCGTTATTATGACCGACCGCGAGGATTTCACCCCACAGCGCGGTGATTTCGTCTGCTTCCTCTGGAACGAGGAAAATGATATCTACAACTGGAGCCACATCGGTATGGTTGCCGAGGATTATGACGGGACGGTGCTCAGAACCATTGAGGGCAATATCGGCATCGCCGAGTTCCCCGATGACCCACGCATCAGAACCGTTGACGGTCGCGAAAGAGAGTACAACGAAACAGTTATCGGTATAATCAGGCTTGACAGATAATCGAGCGGTATTGCCTGAATTTACATACCCGAAATAGCGTTTGGAGTGAATTTTTTATAAGTTAGTACTTGAAAAATTGCTCGAAATATTGTATAATGTAGTTGTATGGCAGAGCATCTGCCAAATATTGGAAAAAAGGAGAAATATCAATGACTTATTCTAACGAAGTCGAAGCAATGTGTCCCGTAGCTCAGGGCGTTGCTCACGGCGCAGCGCCTATCCCCGAAGAAGCTAAGTGGGTTAAGGCTAAGGAAATCTCGGACATCAACGGTTTCACTCACGGTATCGGTTGGTGCGCACCTCAGCAGGGTACCTGCAAGCTGTCCCTTAACGTAAAGGGCGGCGTTATTCAGGAGGCTCTTGTTGAAACAATCGGATGCTCGGGTATGACTCACTCCGCAGCTATGGCGGCTGAAATCCTCCCCGGCAGAACCATTCTTGAGGCACTCAACACTGACCTCGTTTGCGACGCTATCAATACCGCAATGAGAGAGCTGTTCCTCCAGATTGTTTACGGTCGTTCGCAGAGCGCGTTCTCCGAGGACGGTCTGACAATCGGCGCAGGTCTTGAGGACCTCGGCAAGGGACTTCGTTCTCAGATTGGTACAATGTACGGCACCCTCAAGAAGGGTCCCCGTTACCTCGAAATGACCGACGGTTACGTTACTGAGCTTGCTCTCAACGAGGATAACGAAATCATCGGCTATAAGTTTGTTAACTTCGGCAAGATGATGAACTTCATCAAGGACGGCGATGACGCTAACACCGCATTTGAGAAGGCTAAGGGACAGTACGGCAGAGTTGCCGATGCTGTTAAGTTCACCGACCCGAGAAAGCAGTAATAGGAGGTAACGAAGAATGGCTTTATTTGAATCTTACGAAAGACGCGAAAAGCAAATTCTCGCGGTCTTGAAAGAATATGGCATCAACTCCATCGAAGAGTGCGCTGATATCTGCAAGGCAAAGGGCTTCGACCCCTACAAAATCACCGAGGGTATCCAGCCTATCTGCTTCGAGAACGCTAAGTGGGCTTACACTGTAGGCTGCGCTATCGCTATCAAGAAGGGCTGCACAAGAGCTGCTGACGCTGCCGCAGCTATCGGCGAGGGACTTCAGGCATTCTGCATTCCCGGTTCCGTTGCTGACCAGAGAAAAGTTGGTCTCGGTCACGGCAACCTCGGTAAGATGCTCCTCGAGGACGAAACCAAGTGCTTCTGCTTCCTCGCAGGTCACGAGAGCTTCGCTGCCGCTGAAGGTGCAATCGGTATCGCCGAAAAGGCAAACAAGGTTCGTAAAGAACCGCTCCGCGTTATCCTGAACGGTCTCGGCAAGGACGCTGCTCAGATTATCGCTCGTATCAACGGCTTTACATACGTTGAAACCGAGATGGATTACTACACCGGCGAGGTTAAGGAAGTATTCCGCAAGTCTTACTCCACCGGTCTGCGTGCAAAGGTTAACTGCTACGGCGCAAACGATGTAACCGAGGGCGTTGCTATTATGTGGAAGGAAGGCGTTGACGTTTCCATCACCGGTAACTCCACCAACCCCACCCGCTTCCAGCACCCTGTTGCCGGCACCTACAAGAAAGAGTGCAACGACAAGGGCAAGAAGTATTTCTCCGTTGCTTCGGGCGGCGGTACAGGCCGTACCCTCCACCCCGACAATATGGCAGCAGGCCCCGCTTCCTACGGTATGACCGATACAATGGGCCGTATGCACTCCGACGCGCAGTTCGCAGGTTCGTCCTCCGTTCCCGCGCACGTTGAGATGATGGGTCTTATCGGTATGGGCAACAACCCCATGGTTGGCGCTACTGTTGCTTGCGCGGTTGCGGTTGAAGAAGCTATGAAGGGCTGATAAAACGGCTCTCCGATGCGGTTTAACAGCATTTCGGCAAGTTGATAAAAATAATCGGCAGTCAATGTTTGGCTGCCGATTTTGTTGTATTTGGGGATTTGTACTCCGGTAAAGTATTACGCTAAATCAAATTTGCTCAACAAGGTCAAACGACTTTCCTAAATCGTCTTTCTCGGTCGTGTAGGGATAAAAGTAAGAGCTTCCGAAAATGTTTGCAAACAAGGTATAAGCCGGGTTCTTGTGTTCGAGGTAAAGACCGCCGCCGCACTTATTGAGAGGAATGTTCTTGTACCTTAGCGAATGAACAAGATGGTCCATATCCTCAACCGCCTTTTGCACCTTCTTCTTATATTCAAGATTATATCTGTCCTTGTCTAAGCCGAAGGTCTTTCGGAGCGTGTGTCCGACAACCTTTTCAACGCGCTTTGTGTCGATTAAATTGCCTAAAGAAATGAACAAACCCATCACAGCAAGCGCAACACAGTATATTTCGGAAATATCATCGTTATTCATATACTTTTCAACACGCTGGGTGTTAGTCGTGTCAATATCGTAATCCGTCACCTGTTCATCAACGGCAATACTGCCAAAAATGTCATTGTCTGGCAAAGAGAAGGAAGGATTGGGAAAATCAAAAGCTATCGTGTTGTTATTGTTAAAGGCGCTGTCATCGATTTCAGGACAAGTCCAGTCAGCAAATCCATCACCGTTAACATTGCCGAAAACATCCGCGCTGTCATCACCGCCGAAAAGACGTACAACATCTTCGGCGGGAAGCTGTCTGAGGTAGCTGTCGAATACATCTTTATTCTCGGTAACTCTTGCTCTTCCGCATCGGATATCCTCTACGTCCTCTTTCGTGAGGTCGGCAAGAGATTTTTCGTAATAACCCTCTTCGATTTTGCTGTATATCCCGATATACACATATTCGGGGTCAAAGGGAACACCGCCAAGAGATGTGTTTACTATAAACGGGTTGTTGGAATCCTCGCCGTCAAGCGCAGTATCCGAGTTAGAAACCTGCTGAATATAGCAGTTAAACAAGCCTTCGTTTACATCAATAATGGAAATGCCGTTTCTGATTTCGTTTATCTCTTCGCGCGTAACCTCACCGATAGACTTTTCGGTTACCGAATTTGTAATTGTGTTGTGAAGCAGAATTTTTACAAATCCCGCATCAAACATAGCGCCGTTTTCGAGTACAAATAAGATATTATCTTCCATAATTTTTTCCTCCAAAATAGTTTAATCAACGATTACATCGTACTTAGGTTCGAGTAAGTTAAGCCATCTGAAGTCCTCCCTTATGATTTTTTTGCCGTGGTTATGCCTGCCGTTTAAAAATATATGAAAATCTCCGGCACGGTTATCCCGAGAATTTTACGGGGATAACCGCTGCCAAGAGAGTTATCGCCCATTAAATCACGGACTTGAAATCGTAAGTGGAGCTATCTTGCGTAACGTACGGGTTGAAAATCGAGTTGGCAAAGATGTTTGCGAAAAAGCTGAATGCGGCATCACCATAGAAAAGGTGAAATTCATCTATTGCCTCATCAGCCAGACTCTTGAAACGCAATGAGTAAATAAGATTTTCGACATCATATATCGCGTTTGCAACCATTTTGCCATACCTTGGTTCAAATTTCTCCGGAGGAAGCTCGAGCTTTTCCATAAGCGAGCCGCATACATACTTTGCGACAAACTCCTTGTCATTGTCGTTGTTAACTTCATAGTTTAAAGCCATAAGCGACAATATAAGAGTGTAGATGTATCCCGGAACGTTCTTATGAAAATAATTTTTAATAAGGAAGCCGTTATAGGAATCAGCATTATTGTCGATGTGATTGAAATAGTCGTCGGTGAGAAAATCATCGCTGTCGTCCTCGTTCTCATCGGAGGGTGTATCGGAGTAATTGAAAGGAAAACACTCCTCGCCGTTTTGGTCAAAGCATTTCGGGATATCGGAGGAGCGCTGTGTATCAGCAAATACATCGTTATTTATGAATAAACGTCCGAGATATTCGTCGTATGCCTCCCGATTCTTAATAACAATGTATTTTCCGGTGTTAATTAGGTCGATATCATCAAAGCATAATCCGGAGAGCTTAACAAGCTTCGCATCACAAATTTGAGTATCATATACGAGGATTTCATCGGCGCGCGGTTCTATATCCAGTGCTTCAATGTATTCCTCGAATGCATAAGCCAAATCGTCACCGAAATCAGAGTCGTAAGCTTCTGCTTTCTTCATAGTTTCCTTTTGGAGAGCTTTCATTACCTTCTGATTCGCAACCGTTAGTGATATAATCTTTGCCATGGTAGTTTCCTCCCTTAATTAAATTCTGTGGTGTTAATAAGCTCGTCGTATGCCTCAACAGCATCTCTTAGCTCAGCTTCTTCGATGGAAATATCGTCAAAGTCGGTGCCGGTGATAACGCTTTCGTAGGCTTCAACTGCTTGTGCATTCATAGCGTCATCAGCGTTTTTCTTAGGTGCGGAAATAGTTGTGCTAAACATAACAATGCCTCCTTGATTTAATAAATTTATCCTAAGCATAGGTTTATGCTATGCCTATAAACGTTAAGTGACTTTCAGGCGGTGATACCCGAACCCGTACACCGCGCTTCAGGGCTTCATACCGTTGACAATTCTCAATATAGTTTCATATTTATAGAAGTACTCTTCGCCGGATACGATTATAATTCTATGCTGATAAAGTCCAACAAGCTCTTCGTAGGTAAAGTCAAGGATGTTCTTCTTAATGAGGTCTTGAGTTGACGTGAAAAGCAAAAGGACTTTCTCTTCATCGTTCTTTTCGAGCTTCTTCAGATCGATAATCGAATAATCACGAGGGTGAAATGTAGCTCCCAAGTATTGGTAATTATAATAGGCACCTTTAAAAACCTCATGAATCCTTCTCAAGTCGTGGACTACGAGAACATCGTTGGGACGTTCGAGGATTTCCTCAACGGACGGAACGTCCAATACATCTCCGATGAAGTCCACCAATTCATTGCTTCTTACTTTAATTGTTTTAAATCCTGCCATGCTAATAACCTCCATAATAAAAATTTATATCATCGGCATTGCCGATAGATTGCTTTTTGTTTTGTGATTTTCATTATACACCGTTCTACTCGTTCCATCAATAGTTTTTTTGAAAAAAAGTTGTGCAAGTTGCAAAGTTTGTTCAACTTTTTTTGGAGCTCGTTTGTGCAATATAACTATAGGCTATCAACACTTGTCTAGATTCCACGTCAATTCTGCCTTGCTCTTGCCTTTCTCTTGACTTGCTTTTCCTTGCTTTTGACTTGCCCCGAAAGAGCTGTCCGGACGGCTTTTTCTCTCACATCTGGGGCATTGTGAAATTGCACAAATGCCGCTGGGCGGTGGTATGCGTATAGCTTAAATCATAAGCATAAGTCGTCATCACACGTTTAAGCCGGATTTTTTGCTACAATCTAACGGCATTTCAGCAGGATAAATCAAAATCGGCAGCCACGCTTTGGACCGCCGATTTTTGTTGTTTTAATGATAAAATTCGTTAACAGCATTGCTTTGCTGCGTTTTTGTAGTATTTTTTAAAAATTACTTGATTTTACGCAGCGATTATGGTATAATACAAATGGAGATGATAATATGCAAACACTCGGAAATTACCTTCGGCAAAAACGTGAGGAAAAGGGTTTTAGCTTGTCTTATGTATACAACAAAACCGGTATAACAGATTCCCGACTCAGCAAAACAGAAAACGATTTGTACAAAGAGCCTTCGCCGCTCCTGCTGAAAAAGCTTGCTGAGCTTTATGAGATAAGCGTTGTCGAGCTGTTTATCAAAGCGGGGTATCTATCCTATGAGTCACTCGACCTGAGTGCTCAGGTTTTTCACGGGATTGAACAGCTTTCCGATAATGACCGAAAACATATCCAAGGACAGATTGATTTTATCATATCAAAGAACAACAAAGGAGAGTTAAGATGATTTTTAAAATGGGAGAACTCTTTTGTGGACCGGGCGGAATTGCCTGGGGTGCAACGAATGCTTCAATCAAAAATAAGGCTTTCAAAATCACCCACCTGTGGGCAAACGATTACGACAAGGACACCTGCGATACATACACGCAAAATATTTGTCCGACCGCTCCGGAAACCGTGTATCACGCCGATATCAGAGAGTTCGATTTGAGCAGGCTCGCTCCGATTGACGCTCTTGCGTTTGGCTTTCCGTGCAATGATTACAGCGTTGTCGGTGAACAAAAAGGTATGAACGGCGTTTATGGGCCGCTTTATTCTTACGGCGTTAAGGCGCTCAACCTGTTCTCTCCGCAGTGGTTCTTAGCCGAAAATGTAGGAGGTCTGAAAACCGCAAATGACGGCAAGGCGTTCACAAAAATTCTCTCGGAGTTAAAGAACGCAGGTTCGTGCGGGTACACGTTAACGCCAAATCTCTATAAATTCGAGGAGTATGGAATCCCTCAGGCACGGCACAGAATTATCATTATCGGAATAAGAAACGATATCAACGTAAAGTTTAAAGTGCCTTCGCCTGCGCCTTATTCAAATATCGACAACTCTTGCAGAACTGCTATCGAGGTTCCGCCTATTCCCGCCGACGCTTTCAACAACGAAAAAACAAAACAGTCCGATATCGTTGTTCAGCGTCTTATGCACATAAAGCCGGGTGAAAATGCCTTTACCGCAAATCTTCCGCCGGAGCTTCAGCTTAATGTTAAGGGCGCAAAAATCAGCCAGATATACAAAAGGCTCGACCCCGACAAGCCTTCTTATACCGTTACCGGAAGCGGCGGCGGCGGTACGCACATCTACCACTGGTCAGAACCGCGCGCCCTCACCAACAGAGAGCGCGCAAGGCTTCAGACTTTCCCCGATTCCTATGAATTTAAGGGGAGCAAAGAGAGCGTCAGAAAACAAATCGGTATGGCGGTTCCCTGTCGGGGAGCAAAGATTATCTTTGAAGCGGTTTTGAACAGCTTTGCGGGTATTCCTTATGAGAGCGTTGAACCAAACATAACCGAATAAAACAAGAGCTGTTGCAATGTGACTGCAACAGCTCTTTAATTATGCAATTATCTATAATCCTCGGGGAAAAGCGTGCGGTATGTTTCGCCGGTATAAGGGTTCGGGTAATCATCAAGCGGCTTCGGTTTATGGGTTAACATATAATTTACGGATATATCCCAGTCTTGCTGCAAATCCTCGAACTTTATCCCGAAATTATCAGCCTGAAGTCTAATATGACTACTCGTGTCGGGCAACTCCTCGCCTTTGCGGAGTATCCGCGTGGTGGGCACGCCCGCCCTCATTTTATATAATAAAGACGCGCACCCAATAAGGTCAACAGTTCCATCGGGCTGGTCGGTTGCCATGTTCCAGCCCACAGACGCCATCACAAACAGGTCGGGCAGGTCTTTCTCACGTTGACGGAAGTTTATCTTGCTCCACTCGATAAGCATCCATTTTCCGCGCCGTTTCGTCGCTTTTACATCTATTTTCCAGCCGTTTAAAACAGCGTCCTGTCCGTCCCACTCCCCGCGCGGGTAATACTCAAAATCAAGCTCAATATCAATATTATACCTCGATTTCATCTCCTTGGCAAAGGCAACCTCTGCGAGTTTACCAATCAAGTTATCTCGCCCGACTTCCCGTGCAGAACGAGCCGCAGTATCGTGTTGTCCAAATTCAATGGTTTGCTGACTTAATGCGCTTCGCTCGGAAAACTCCTTGCATCTCCTAATCTCTTCCTCGGTAAGTGTAACCTTCATAAAAACACCCTTTTCTATGTATTGAAAATTAACATACTACTATTTTTATTATACATCATTATCGTTCATTTTTCAATATCTTTATCCAAAGTTTTCCGCGATAAGATTGACTTATCGTTTGGTTTGTTGTATAATAGCTACAGTTGCCGAGTTAATGTGAAAGACAATTCGGCGATATGAGATTACTTTTTGGAGGTTATTATGAAAGGAAAAACAATAGATAAAATTATTAAACAAATCCCACTTGAACAAAAAAATGTTTATACTTATTCTTTTCAAGCAACATCCGGCGCCTACCTTGATAATAAAGACAATATGGATTTGTCAAAAAGTGATAAGCTTTATTTTTTTGTCGGCGACAATATTCCGCGTGAAAAAACCAAAATTATTTCGCAACCAATATCCTATGTTTTAAAAGACAAAGGTGTTAAAGACTTTGATGTGGTTATTGCAATTGAATGTATACGTCTTAAACCCGGTTCCAGATTGTCATTTTCCAAAATAGAGGATAAATTGCGTGAATATATCGACGAAGGGGCAGATAATTTTTACAAAGTTGATGTGTTGGATAGAGAACACGACTATAATAAATTCACCGCTTTATTTATCAAAATACCGATATGCCAAGAATATTCGGGCAACAATCCCAACATTGTTCAAGTCGATGGCGTTTGGTATGACATCACAAACCTCTTGACCTACCTCACAATCGCCGATTCGAGAACTTATAAAAATGTTGTTTATAATACCCCGCAATTCAAGGCGGACGCTTCCGAACGGCTTCCCGACATTAAGGTTGATTGGGCTCAGAATATGCTCGTACACGGCGCGCCCGGCACCGGAAAAAGCTTTACGGTAAACAAAAAAGCCAAGGAGGGCTTCGGGAAAAATGTGCGCAGAGTTACCTTTTTCGAGGACTATTCCTACGAAAAATTTGTCGGCGCTTATATGCCCGTTGAGGACGACAAAATCACCGAGCTGTCCTTTGACGATAAAATTGGTTGCTCGAAAAGCAAAGGCATTGCTTATAAATTCAAGCCGGGCGTTATGGCAAATATCCTCGCCGAGGCTTATGCTGAGCTGATTGTTGCCAAAAACAAAAATTATTACTCCAAACACAAAACCGATGAACCCAACGGCGAAACCCTGTCTTTGGACGAGCTGTATAAAATCGATGACGGCGATGTTATTCCGCAAAAATTCTGCCTGATTGTCGAAGAAATAAACCGTGCGCCTGCGGCTTCTGTTTTCGGTGATTTTTTCCAGTTGCTCGACAGGGAGGATAATGGTTTGAGCACCTACTCAATCTGCGTTTCCGATGAATTTAAGGAGTGGTTTGTCGATAAGGTGACGGAGCTATGCAACAACAGTTATGTTCCCTCGGAGGATAATTTCAACTATTCCGAAATCAACAGGGAAACCGCCGAGCTTGTTGCCGATAACCTAAAATTGCCGCCAAACCTCTACATCTGGACAACAATGAACAGCGCCGACCAAGGCGTTTTCCCGCTCGATACCGCTTTTAAGCGCAGATGGAGCTATCTGTATCTGTCGGTTGATAAGAACCGTGCGGGTACTGAAAATGAACCGAAGAGAAACATAAAAATTCCGTATAAGGGCGAAATTCAAGAGATTGACTGGGACGTTTTCAGAAACGCAATCAATAATGCAATGCAAGACGCAGGCTGTATCGAGGAGGACAGACTTATCGGAACGTGGTATTTCAACAACAATGATTTTGCCGCTAACGATAAGCTTTTCGATGAAAATCCCACAAACAGATATTCGATGATAAATCCGCTTTGCGACAAGCTGTTTGCTTATCTCAGAAACGATGTGTTCAGAAATAACCCCAAATCGTTTTTCAACGAAGATTGTTCCACAATGAGCAAAATCCGCAGAGATATTGTAAATGGAGAAGGCTTGGACAAAATACTCCGGAATTTCAGCATTGATGAGAAGTATTTATATAGCGTATCAAGTAATGACAGCACAACTCCGCAAACGGACAGCCAAGTGACATCGGAGCCTGAAGAATGATTAGGGATATTAAGCTTTTTGAGGGAATGAGCCTTTCCGAAATCAAGTCCGATATCAAGAAAGAAAACCCCGATATTTTCGACAATATCTCCGACTTAATTCCGCTCGATAACGACAAGGGAAACGCAATTACGTTGGAAAAAATCTCCGACTTAATCCCGCCGGAGTATTTCAGGGCTTCGTCCAAAGAAATAACGCTGAGATTTGTCGGGTATTTTACAAAGCACCTTGGCGATAGCGAATTTCGCTTTTACTGCTTTCCCAAATATATGAACAAACACCCAAAGCCCGATATCTCCGAAATGAGCCTTATCACAAGAGCAATCGAGCTTTCGCAATTAACGCCCGTAACTCCCGATGAAGTTGAGTTCAGTCCCGTTAAGATAAATTCCGATGAAAAAACAATGCTTCGGTCAAATCTCGCCGAATGGATTGTCCGCGATTTCCTCCAAAACGGTATTGTCACCGAAAAGATTAAGCAGACCGATTTCCGAAACCGCGGCTATTCAAACTGGAGCAAGACTGTTTCGCGCATCTTCCCCACAACCGATGGCGAAAGCTTTATCTACCCCAAGCGCTATCATACTTATCATCAATCAAATGATGAAATTCTTATCGGTCAAATTCACCGTTGTGTTGTCGCTGAGGCAATCGAGTTTTTGCACAGCCTCGGAATAACCGATATCCCCATTCCCGAACATAACGCGTATATTCTCGGGCATCTGGAGCAATATTCTTCGTTCGTCCTAAATGTCCTGAACCGCGCTTACGATGATAAGCGAATTAACTCTCTCCGTGCAATTTATGCGTGGTGCAACAAATTCAGCCGTTTCTACAACCAACCTATCGGTACAATTAGCTTTGAGCTTGTGTGGGAAAGATGCCTGCGTTGTGTTTTCGACAACGTTTCCGATGACCGAATTAAAGGCGATTTTACCTTCGACAGCCCCGTTTATCACATTTACGGAAATAATCTTAAACTAAATAGCAACGGTATTCCCGATATTATTTACATTGACGAAAACAAGCCTACGGAGAAAAAGCCCTTTATGCTTCTTGACGCGAAATATTATCTCGGAGAAATCAATGGCGATGTTATCTCAAAAGTTCCGGCGTATCACGATGTTTCAAAGCAACTTTACTATTATGATATCCTTTGCAGCTACGGGCTGAAACCCGAAAACGGCGTAAACGCTTTTGTTATGCCCGTTCACAACCTTTACGGCAAATCCGAAATCAATCTCAAGGACAACGAATGGTTCAGGTATATCGGTTATGTGGACTATGACGACAAGCAATCCTCAATACTTTGCGATAAATTTAAACTAATTCGTCCCGAAGAGAACAACAAATTCAAGGCAACCGTGCTTCTTGTTCAGATTGAGCCAAAACGTCTTTATGAAATGGCGCTGCAGTTGAACGATAATGAAAAGCTTGACAAAAAAATGGAGCTTCTTTCGGAGCTTCAGAAAAGAATTGACGAGATTGCCGCACCAAAATAAAAATGCAAGCCCTTCGGAATTTACCGCGGGCTTGCTTTTTTATGAAACTTAATCTCCCGTTGACTCGCGCAAAATCAGGCTGTGCGGGAGCATATATGTAGAAGTGTCCGGTTCATCGGATTTCATATTCGCAATCAGCTTCTCCGCAACCGTTTTTCCCTGCAGATAACACGGCTGGTCAACCGTCGAAAGCCGTGGCATAAACATATGCGAGAACAAAATGTTGTCAAAACCGAAAAACAGGATATCCTTTCCGACTTTGAATCCGTGATTATTTGCGTAGGTCATCGCACCAAGCGAGATAATGTCCGATATCGAGAAAATCGCGTCAGGCTTGCGGTCAAGGCTCAGGAACTCCTCACACGCGCGCGTTCCCGTTTCCGCGGAATAATCACCGTAATAAACCAGCCGCTCGTCATAAGGTATTTTGGCTTCCTCCAGTGCACGCCGATAGCCGTTTTCGCGGTCAACCGAGGACTGGCTTCTGATTTTCGTTGTGATAAGCCCGATGCGCTTTCTGCCCTTGCCGATAAGGTAGCTTGTCGCGTCATAGCCCGCGCGCTCGTTGTTTATCGTCACGCACAAAATTCCCTCGGTATCAAGCCGCTCCAAGCAAACCGCCATCGCGTACTTTTTCGACAGCTCGAGAATTGTCTTGCTGTCAATTTTCGGCGCAAGAAGCACAACCCCGTCAACCGCTTTCGAGAACAACATTCCGAGGAGGTGCATCTCGTGTTCGGGGTCGTTTCTTGTTGTGGCAATCAGCACGTCATAGCCCTGCGCAAAGCACGCGTCCTGCATTCCGCGGAGGACATCGTTGTAAAAGCTCTCCTCCGTTGAACCGATTATCGCGAGAATACGCTTGGTTTCACTTTTACGCAAATCGCGTCCGAGGAAATTCGGACTGTAACCCAGCTTCTCCACAGCACGATTTACCGCGTGAACCGCCTCGTCGGACACGTTGCTCTTGTTGTTCAGCACCCGCGAAACCGTTGCCACCGACACATTCGCCTCTCGCGCAACATCTTTAATCGTAATGTTCACTCGACCACCCCTTCTTTGTTCTAACATTTTTCCAAATACTCCACAAATTTCTTCCAAATGTTAAATATTTTTGTTCCATATAAATATATTATCATTTTTTCTAATCGTTTTCAATAGGCATATTGCACAAAATATTTCTCCCAACTTAATGCAATAAAGCGCAAAAACCGCGCCCGATTATGAGCGCGGTTTCCGTTTATTCTGCATTTTTTGAACTGCGCGAGCAATGTTAAGCATTTACTCGCACTGCGCAAGCAACGTTATGCACTTTCTCGGACAAGCCGCCGCGCAAATTCCGCAGCCGTCGCACTTGGTGTAATCGATAGTCGCGTGGTTGTCGGTGACGGTGACAGCGCCGTTCGGGCACTTTTTCTCGCAGATTTTACAGCCGATACAGCTGTTCTTGCAGACGTCCTTTGCCACTTTTCCCGCGTCCTTCGATGAACAACGCACGTCAACCTTTTGCGTTGCCGGATGAATGACAATCAAGTGGTTCGGGCAAGCCGCAACGCACTTTCCGCAAGCGCCGCACTTTGACGGATTTACCACGGCAACACCGTTGATAATCGAAATCGCGTCGTTGTCGCACACCTCAACGCAGTCGCCGTAGCCGTCGCAGCCCGTGCGGCAGTTTTTCTTGCCGTTGTAGAAACGCTCAACCGCGTGACAAGACGGAGTGCTGATGAACTCGTATCTGTCCTCAACCGCGCCCTGACAGCCGTTGCAACGAACAAACGCAACCTCCTTGACCGTTTCGAGAGCCTCCGTTCCCATTATCGCGGCAACTTTTGCAGCAACGTCCGAGCCGCCCGGCTTGCACTTGTTCGAGGGAGCTGTTCCCGCGGCAACCGCCTTCGCGTAATCCGCGCAACCCGCAAATCCACACGCACCGCAGTTCGCGTTCGGCAAAACCTCGGCTATCTTCGCAACCGTTTCGTCCTCTTTAACCGCGAGGAATTTTGTTGCGAGAACCAAAAGTCCGCCGGCAGCAGCGCCGATTGCCATAAAAATTAACACGGGGAGAACATAAGTCATAAAAATATCCATCGTCCCGCCTCCTTACGCAATCCCGAAGATGCCGTCAACCAGTCCGCCGAAGCCCACAAAGGACAGCGAAACTATCGATGCGGCAACCAGTGTTATCGGCATTCCCGCAAAAGCACTCGGAACGTTGCAGCGCTCCAGCCTTCCACGAACACCCGAGAAAATCAGCATCGCAACCATAAATCCGATACCGCCGCCCAGCGCGCAGACAATGCTTTCAAGGAAGTTGTAGCCGTTGTCGAGGTTGAGGATTGTTACACCCAAAACCGCGCAGTTTGTGGTAATCAGCGGCAGATAAACGCCGAGCGTTTTGTAAAGCGCGGGTATGTATTTCTTCAGAACCATCTCGATGAGCTGTACCAGAACCGCGATTATCATAATGAACAAAATCGTGTTCAGGTAGGAAAGCCCCATCGGTACAAGGAAGAAGTAGTACAGCGGCCAAGTAACAGCCGTTGCGATTACCATTACCGCGGTAACCGCGCAGCCCATTCCAAGCGAGCCCGACGTTGTTTTCGATACGCCGAGGAACGGGCAGATGCCCAAAAATTTCGACAGGACAAAGTTGTCCGTGAGTATTCCCGTGAGGAGAATAATCATCATACTTTTTGCAAGCTCCATCAGTTATTCTCCTCCTTCTTTTCGGTTTTTTCGGCAACCTTTTCGGCAACTTTCTCAACAGTTTTTTCCGTTGAATTATCAACAGCCTTTTCCGCAACTTTTTCAGCGGTTTTTTCAACAGGCTTTTCAACATTCGCCTTAATAACAGCCTTCTCTGCGGGAACAGCAGCCGCTGCTTCTACGCTGATGCAGCTTTCTCTGTTCGGGCACGCAGCGCAGCCTGTTGCCTCGGGCGGCTTGCGGTGAGAAATCTTATTTACAAGCGCGATTACAATGCCCAGTACGAAAAATCCTCCGGCGGGCAGTACAAACAGCGTCATCGGCTGCATAAAGTCGGGGCAAACCGTGATTGCGAAATCCGTTCCCGCAAACCACGTTCCTGAACCGAGAATTTCGCGGATTGAGCCGATTACAAAGAGCGCTAAAGTAAAGCCGATACCCATTCCCAGACCGTCAAGCGCAGACGCGCCAACGTTGTTCTTGGAAGCGAACATTTCCGCTCTGCCGAGAATTATACAGTTTACCGTGATAAGCGGCAGGTAAATTCCCAGAGCGTCATAAACGGGCGGCAAAAACGCTTGCAGAAGAAGCTGAACCAGCGTAACAAAGCCCGCTATTACAACAATGTAGCAAGGCAGGCGAACCGACTTCGGAATGATGTTTTTGAGAAGCGAAATAACCACGTTCGAGCAAACGAGAACGAAAGTTGCCGCAGCGCCCATTCCGATAGCGTTGAACGCCATCGTGGTTATCGCAAGCGTCGGGCACATTCCAAGCAGCGACACGAGCGTAGGGTTCTCTTTAATCAAGCCCTTTGTAAATTCCTTCATATAGCTCACTTGAAATCACCTCCGCACGCGTTGTACGCCTTGAGCGCCAGATTTACCGCCTTTGCGACTCCCTTTGACGAGAATGTCGCGGAAGTCACAGCATTAACCTCGTTTTCGGCAGGGTTAGTCTTGTTCTTAACAATCGCAACCTCGCCTGTTTTTCCGTTGAAATTAGCCAGCCACTCGGGCTTGTTGGTGTTCGTGCCAAGACCGGGTGTTTCCTCGCCGACCGATACAATCGAAACGCCCGAAACCGCGCCGTCCTTCACGCCAACCATAATGTCAAAGCCGTTCTTGTAGCCCTTGACTACCATATCAAATGCAATCGAGCCGTCGCTCTTTTTGATGATTTTGGTGAGCTCGGGGATATTGCACTCATCACCGGTTTTCAACGCCTCGGGATACTCCGAAACGGGAATAACCGAATAATCGCCCTCGCCGTAGATTTTCGTTACCGCCGCAAGCTGTTTGTCGGTGACAACCGTTGATGTGTCCTTGTAGGTCAGGTTGTACACAACGATAATCAGTCCCGAAATCAGCGCGATAATTATCGCAGGGATAAGAATAGGTTTTATTTTGCTCATTCTTTCTTACCCTCCTTTTTCGGAACAATCGCTCCAAAGGGCTTCGCAGACGTAAATCTGTCAATAAGCGGAGTGAGGCAGTTCATCACGAGAATTGAGAACGAAACACCCTCGGGATAATTCGCGAACTCTCTGATAAGGAACGTGATTACTCCGCAGCCGATTGCGAAAATAACCTTGCCCTTGTCTGTAATCGGGGTTGTGGAGTAGTCGGTCGCCATAAAGAACGCGCCGAGGATAAGTCCGCCGCCCATCACCTGATAAGCAACGTACTCGATGTCAAAGCCGCCCTTGAAGAACGACAGAAGCGCAACCGTGCCGATAAAGCAAATCGGGGTTATCGGGCGGATTACACCGCGGCAAATCAGATAAATTCCGCCGAGGAGCAAAGCCGCAATGCAGGTTTCTCCGAGGCAACCGCCGCGAACACCCAGAAGCATATCCAAAAGCGAAGGGAGCGTTCCTTCACCGGAAGAAATAACACCGAGCGGTGTTGCCGTGGAAACAGCGTCCGTTGTTCCCTTGAACCAAGCAAGCGGCTCAGCCCAGGTTGTCATCGCCGCCGTAAACGACAGCATAAGAACAATTCTCGCGGTTATCGCGGGGTTTGCGAAATTCTGTCCGATACCGCCGAACAGGCATTTCACGATAACAATCGCCACAAAACAGCCGATTACCGCCATATAAATCGGCAGGTCAACGGGCAGGTTGAACGACAACAACATTCCCGTTACAATCGCGGAAAGGTCGGAAACCGTGCCCGGCTTTTTCACGATTTTATTGAACAAAAACTCGAACAAAACGCAGCTTGCCACGCAAACTGCCGTCAAAACCGCAGCCTTGTATCCGAAAATCACGATGCTTGCGACAAGTGCGGGACAAAGCGCGATGATGACATCGAGCATAATGTTTTTCGTGGTTCTCGGACTGCGTATATGAGGCGACGCCTCTACAAAAAGTTTATTCATTTACGTCCACCTCACTTCTTCGGAGCGGTTGCCGCACGCAGGAAATCCTTTGCGAGCTGGTTCTTCTCGGCAAGATTTCGTTTCGCGGGACAGACAAAGCTGCACGCTCCGCAGTTCATACAAAGATTTACCTTCAGCCGCTGAAGCTCCTTTACATCACGCGCGTCAAACGCCTGTTCAAGCTCGGTCGGCATAAGATTTGCCGCGCACGCTCTCACACATCTTCCGCAGCGTATGCAGTTGGTCGGCGTTTGCTCCACGGTATCCGCGAAAAGAAGAACCGCGTTGTTGGTTTTTCCGAGAGGTGTGTCCGGGTCAAACGCGCACGAGCCCATCATCGGTCCGCCCAGCACAATTCTGTCGGGCTGTTTTCTCACGTCCGCGAAGCCAACAATGCTATGAAGCAGAGTTCCCACGGGAATGAAGAAATTCGCGGGGTTGTTGACGATATTTCCGTCAATCGTTATTCTGCGTCTTACCAGCGGCACGCCCGTTTTTATGTAGCCGTAGATAAAACCTGCCGTTGATACGTTCATAACCACGCAACCGACATCGGACGGGAGCTTTCCCTCCTGCACAACGCGCCCCGTGAGCGAGTGTACGAGCACCTTTTCAGCGCCCTGCGGGTACGCGCCGGGGAGCTTCTGAACCTTTATGTTCGGATAACGCACGGCAAGCTTTGTGAGCTTGTCTATCGCGGCGAGTTTGTCCTCCTCGATACCGATAATCGCGTTCGGGATTTCGAGCTTTTTCATAATCAGGTCAATTCCCGCGAGAACATTGTCGGAGTTCTCCATAAGCTCGCGGTAATCGCTTGTGATGTACGGCTCGCACTCCGCGCCGTTCAGCAGAAGATAGTCGATTTTAACCTTGTTTTTGTCGAAACCAAGTTTAACGTGCGTTGGGAAACCCGCGCCGCCGAGACCGATTGCGCCGCTCTCGCGAACAGCCTTGATAAAATCCTCGCGGGTGTCGCATTTGGGCGGCTCAAGCCCCTCGAACATCTCGTTTTTGTTGTCGTTTTCGATAACAACGGTCTTGCACAAGCGCCCGAAAACGTTCATCACGTCCTTGATTTCTTTGACAACACCGCTTATCGACGCGTGAACGGGCGCGGACATAAACGCCTCGCTGTCGCCGATTTTCTGCCCTATCTTAACCTTGTCGCCAACCGCGATGCAAGGCTCGCAGGGTGCGCCGATATGCTGAGCCATACTTATGGCAACAACCTCGGGCGCGGGAATTTTTCTCGTTGACTGCTCGGCTGACGCGCTGAAATGCGGCAGTCTAACAGAATGCAGTTTTGACAAAATTCACCATTCCTTTCAGTTTATGGAAACCTCTAAAACCGATTTTCACTCAAACAAGGTTTTAGAGGTGACCTTATTTCAAAGTTAAACCCGCCGCTCATCCGAACGGCGGATTTCCGAATTGCAATGTATTAAATCACATTTGAACGCTTCCGATATCCTTGTTATCATCACCGTTCAGCGGAGCGGTTTTGCCGTCCTTGCCGGTCGGGCGCTTGTCGGGAACATTCGGCGCGTCCTTGCGGTCTGCGGGATTTGTCGGAGCAACCTCAGCTTTCGGAGCCGCTTTCTCGTCATTCTGAACGGGAGCTGTTGCGGGACGCGGATTTGTGTTGTCCTCGAACCACTTTGCCGCCATCATCGGTGTAAGAACAACGTCAAACGTTTCGAGTGCGCCGTCATAAACGGTTTCGAGCATCGTGTTGCCCTTCTTGTCGGGCTCGCAGACATCGTAGCTAACCTGCTTGCGGTACTTGATGCGAACGTACAGGAACTCGGGCGGGATAACATCGATTGCCTTCAGCTCCTCAAGCCACAGGAACGGGCTCATACCGCCGATTGAAACATCGTCAATCAGCCAGCCTGCCGCTGCCGCCGCGTCGTTGCGGCACAGGTACAGCGAGAATTTGAACTTCTTTTCCTTGTCGTTGTCGATGATACCGATTGAGAAGGTCTTGACCATAAAGCTGTTCAGCACGCCCGTCTGATATCCGCAGCACGGGCAAACGCCGCCGTAGCCGTAGAGCTTCGCGTTGATATCGCGCGCGAAATAGTAGCCGTAAGCTCTCGGGTTGAGCTTCTCGTAGGGAGCAATTCTTCTCACCTGCTCGAGCATATAATCAAACTCCTTGCGCTTGATAGAAGGCACGGGCTTGAAATAATACGGCATCTGGTCGATGAGAATAAGGTTCGGTTCTTCGGTACCGGAGTAGAGGTTGTGGAGAAGGTTGTTGTTCTCGCCTGTGAGCAGGAACTCCACATATCCCGCGTATTTCGCCTTGTTAAGACCGTCGCGGAGAATAATATACTTCGCGGTTTTTTCAGCGTCGGCAGGCTCGATAGGAGCGTCCATGCCGACAATCTTCATCAGCTTGTTGCCCGCGTCAAGCAAGGCAATCTTGTCAAGACCGAGGTCGCAGACGAAAATCTTGGAAATCATTTCCTCAACAGCCTGCGCGGACTTGCACTCGGGGAGTGTTGACAGGATATCCTGCGTGTCAAAGGTAAATCTGCTCGTTGTGTAGCCGAAGTCGAACACGCGGTTGTTGAACATTCCGCTCTCGATAAGCGAGTAAACATCGCCGACAATTTCCAGCAAATCGCTGTTCGTTATATTCGGCGGAATCATAAACTGCTTTCCGTAAACCGAGAAGCGATAACGCTTGTTGATATCGAGCGTGAGCGAAATCTCGCCGCCCTGACTCTTGATTTCCTTGAGGAACGTCACGGTGTCCTTGCCGATTGTGAAGGAGTTTACCATAAGCGTTACGACCTGATTGAAAATCTGATGATTTTCAAATCTCATCTCGTGCGCCGCAAGTACGTCATAAGCCTTTTTGAGGTTCTTGATATTGATTTTGGATATCTCAAACTGAATTTGCGAAGAACCCGACGTGATTACGAACTGGAAGTACTTCATCGCAATTCGATAATCCTCGCCGAACATCTCGTCGATAACCGCAAACGCGTTTGCGAGGTCATTTTCGTCCTCGACCATACCGTTCTTGATGCAGTCGTCCAGCTTGAGGCTGATGATGCTCTTGAAGCCTGCGGCAAGCTCATAGTCCTTGACCTTTTTGCCGCCGTCGGACGCCATAAGGTACTCGTTTCCGTCCTTGTAGAACTTGTAAAGCCATTCCTCTCCGCCCTCATCTGTTCCGGGCACGTTCCAGCGGTACTTGGCAACAAGCGCGTGGTTCACGTCCTTGCCGTACCAGTTGTTCATCTGCTCGATATCCTGCTCGAGAGCCTTACGCGCGCTTCCGTCATCGTGTTCTTCCTTGGAAACACCGCCGCGCTCGGTGAAGAAACCGCTCTTGCGCATTTCCTCGAATGTAACAGGCTCGGGGCTGTCGGGGAACACAACAGAAACGCTGTTTCCGAATTTCTCGCGCAGACCTTTTACAATCTTGCTCGTGTTGACATAGTTGTAGAAGAACTTGAAAACGTACTGCTTCGGGCTGAACATATAGTAGCCCGCAAGGTTCGGGTTTTCCTGAAAATCAAGTACAAAGAGCTTCTTATACTCCTCGGCAACCGTGAGAATACCGTGCTCAATCTTTTCCGCGCACTTTTCAAGCGACTCGTATTTAATGCCCGCGCGGTTGTTTGTGATGTATTTGTTCGGCACGGAAACAAAGAACGCCGAGAGCTTTTCATCAACGAAATCTGGATTATCCGCTCTGACAAAGCCCGTAAGCTCGAAGGTCGAGAAGTAGTTGTACTTCGACATCAGCACCTTGCCCGCCTCAACCTTTGCGCCCGAAATCGCGTAAGGAACGAGGTAGGTGAAGCCGTCATACTCCGCGCTGATGAAGTCCGCAACGCTCTTTCCGTTCTCGGAGAAGCGAACCTTGCGGATATCCTCGGGAGAGCGCTGGTGATGCGAAATTTTATAGACAATCTCCGGCTTTCCGTAGTTGATAACAGCGATGTTGAACGCTCTGTCCACGCACTCTTCCTCGTCCACGGACTTGAGGTTCTTCTTTCTGATAAACGCAAAGCAAAGGTCTACCATATTTATATAGGAGCCTTTTTTGCTGGTAAGCGTAACCAAATTCTCGTGCAGCGCCGCCTGTTCGTTCTCGGGGAGCGCGAAAATAATCTCGGTGTGGTTGAACTGCTTGCCGTTAAGCTCGAGCTCGCGCACTTTGAGCGTTCCCTCGTCGTTTACAACGCGCAGAGAATATGTATTCGAGCGCATCTTGAACCAATCAACGTTGGTGAAAACGCTCTTTGCACCCAAACCGAAGCGTCCCTCGCGCTTTCTGTCGCCGTCGTTGCGTCCAACCGAGAGATAGTAGAACACCTGCTCCAGCTTGAAGCCGGTTTCGTTGTAGGTGAGCTTGACCTGTCCCTCGTCGAGGAACTCAATCATCACCTTGATATTCGGCTCGTCATAATCACAGCCGAAAACGTTCTGCAAAAGCTCGCGGATAATGGACTCGCGCGGATAATCCTTTGCAAGTCCCGCCATATTTATAGCGCCGCGGCCTGCGTACATATTGTTGAAATAGTCCTTGAACAGCTCGCTTTCAAGCTCTCCAGAACGAATTTTCTCGTCAATTTCGCCGACAACCGCTCTCACGCCGTCCTTGTCGCCGGCAGTGTTTTTCTCGAAAAAATCGCCGAGCAGCTTTTCTACTGTTTCATAGCCCTGACTCATTACAAAACCCCTCTTCTCCGCGCTGTTTTTTGGAAAGTCCCGCACGGCAGGTTAATCTTCGGCAAAAGCCGTCAAATTCCGTCGTTAAAAATCTTTATGTAATCCTTGAAGGTGTGGTCGGAATCCTGCTCTTTGGCACGGTATTTCCAAATTCCGTAAAGCACGGAATACTGAATGCTATCGTTCAGCGCGTTGATTTCCTGCTTAATCCTCAGGTGGAAGCAGTCGCCCTTGTGAAGCTCGTCAATCTCCGCTTTCGCGTCCGCAAGCCCCTTCACTGCCTCACTCGCAAACGGCTGGTTGAGATAACCCTCGTTATCGAACGACGCGGCAAGCTCCACGCACTCGCTCGACTTCTCAAGCTTACCGCTCGGATTAACCGCACAAAGCCCGCTGATGTTGTTGATAGCGGCGGTTATGTCCGCGCTCTGCGAGCTGTCCGAAATGCCGAACAGCTTGTAGATTTTAGCGAGCTGTTCGTTCGCGAAATCGTTGAGCTGCTTTGCGTTTGTGATGCGCTCAACCTCGGGCGTGATGTACTCGATTTTAACTCTCTTTATCAAATCAACGCAGTTGTCAACCTGCTTTGAGTAATCTCTCAGATACCTCAAATCCTTGACCAGCGCGTTCAGGACATCGCCCTTTTCCTTGATATCGAGAAGAATGTTTCTCGTGGGCAACTCGCCGCAGAAAATCTCGCTGAAGTTGAGGAACAGCGTCTTTTCGAGCAACGGCGTATCGAAAACTCCATTTGAGTCGCGGAAGAGAATGAACTTTCTTCCCGCCTCGCGCGCCGCGCCGTGACGCGTCATTCTTCTCTCGAGAACCGCAGGCGATGCCGGAAGCTCGTAGTTCAGCACATAATTCACAGCGTCCGGCCCGTCCACAAATGTTCCGAGCATATCCGTTCCGATTGTGATTTGCGCCATCTCATCGTCCTGACGGTTTGTGAGCTTTCTCTTGATTGCGCCCGAGATGATAAGCTCGCCTCTCATCACGTTCACGTTCGCGCCGTACAAGCAAACAAGCGCTTTTCTGAGGTACTCAACGGTGTTTTTGTTGCAACAATAAATCATTATCCGCGGGTCATCGTCGTCCTCGATAATGTCGGCAACCGTTTTCAACAGCGCGTCCAGCTTCTTGTCGAACTCCCTCAAATCCTCGACATCAGAGCGCGAGAAGAAGGATTTCTGGTAAATGCGCTTTTCCTTTTCGTTCTTGTCGCAGTCGTACTGCTCAAAGACGTTGCCGCCGGAGCTGTACGCGGGAAGTCCCGTGCGCAGGTCAACCTTCCTGCGGAAATATGTAATCACGCCTTCATCGAAGCCGTAGTCCACAAACGTGACATTGCGCCTGAAATCGTTGGAGTAAGCCGCGCGGTTGAAATAGCGCATAACAGGGCTGTCCTCGCGGATACCGCAGGCGGTCGCGTTCAGCTCGAGGTTATCAGCCTTCGCCGCCTTTGAAGCGTCCGAGAGCACGCTCTTAACCAAATCGGCAATCGCGGTTTTGTCGTCCCTCGTCTTCGCGGGGAACGGCGCGTTTATCAACAGCCTGTCGCTCTTCCACGGAATATTTTTTCTGTAATCCTCGTATTTCGGGACACCCGAGGAAAGCTCCTCGTCAATAATAATCAAATTCCACTTAAAATCCTTGCCTGCCTTATGTTTGAGAAGGTTATCTCCGAACAGGGTTTCGCGGGCGATGAGGTAAAGACCTGCGCTCTCCGCGTTGAAATACAGGAGGGAATTTGCCGCTCCCGAAACCATTTTGAAATCCGCGCCAACGCTTGTGAGCAGGTATCTGTACCAGCTGTAAAGCTCGCTGTGGCGGGTTATAATCAGAATATTCGGAGTTTCCTGTTCAGCAAGCACGTCATAGACGCAAAGCGCGGACTTCGTGTATTTCTCCGAGCCGAATTCCCCGCAGTTAAGCGCGAAACCGAACCTCCTGAGTTTTTCTGTCGCGGCGAGATTTGCCGATGACAAGTTCAGTCCGCCAAGCGGCAGCCATTTAAAATTGCTCAATATAACGCACCCCCGTAATTTATCGGAATTTTATTCGCCAAACCCGAATTTATTTTGATACATTTATAATTATACACCAAATACAGAATTATTACAAGTATGTCAAAACCCATAACGCTAGAAAAAAATCAGCCCAAATTTTGTACACTTTGCACAAATCTGCATATTTTTATACAAATCTTCAAAAATCGGGTAAAAATTACACCAAAATTAAGCAAAATATTACTTAATCCACCGTGTTTAACGGATATTTCCATTGCATAAAAATAAGACAAATGCTAAAATAATAGTGTATGAAAATTTGGGAGTTGATTTTATGCTGAAAGCAGTGCTTTCAAGGAAAAATTTATCGGAAAACGATGAGTTTTACGACTGCATACGCGACCTTTTGGCAAGCCAAAGCGTTGAGCACCTGAAGGATTTTTCGCACCATTTGGGAACGAGCCGCTTTCAGCATTGCCTAAACGTGTCCTACTACAATTTTCTCGTCTGCCGAAAGCTCGGTCTTGACGCGAGAGCCGGTGCCCGCGCGGGGCTTCTCCACGACTTTTTCTTCTACAACCGCCGCGACTGCAAAAAGTCGGATATCAAGGGCTTTCACGTTTCCGTTCACCCGATGATTGCGTTTACAAACGCCGCGGAGCTGTTCCCGATAAGCGAGCTGGAGAGCGATATGATTGTCTGCCATATGTGGCCGATAACCAAAAATTTCCCCCGTCACCGCGAAACGTTTGTGATAACCTTTGTCGATAAATTCTGCGCCGTCGCGGAGATTGCAACCTCCGCCGTCAACCACGTGCGAAAACGCGTTTAGTTGAAGAACTCGGCGATGTCAATCCAAGTGAGCAACAACTCGCGTTCCTCGGGACGCTTGAATTTAAGCTGAGCCGCCGCCACTATCGGCAACCAATCCTGAACCTTTTTCTTATCAACCTGCGCCTTTTGACAATAGAGCTTGAGATATTTCTCGGCGCTCTCCGTGCGGTGACGGAGGCAAAAGCCGAGATAAGTCCGCGCAACGTCTGCGAGAGGGTTGCCCTGCTTCGCCTTGAACCAATCCACAACGTACATTCCGTTCTCGTTCACGACAATGTTCTCGGGCATAAACTCCCCGTGGCAAACGCACGACGAGTCCTCCGCCGAAGCCAGCTTTGTCAGAAGCTCGTACTTTTTCACATCGTCAATCATATCCAAGCCCTCGATTGAACGCTTGAGATAATCCTTCAAACGGCTCAATTTCGCGGAGTGAAGGCTGTTCACCCCAACGTGCAAATCTGCCATTTTCCCGAGAAGCTCCTCGGAGCGCGGTTGCTCGTGCATAATTTCATCGAGGGTTTTGCCCTTGATGAAGCTGTATTCGAGCGCCCATTTTCCGTCAACCTTTGTCGCGCCGATAATCTCGGGCATTTTCGCAAAGCCCGTTTCCTCAACTCTCGTGTGAGTAAGCGCCTCGTAAAAAACCACGCTTTTCGGCTCGTCGGGCTCTTTGAATATTTTCACGCATTTGTCGCCGTTCTCGAAAACCTTGACCTTTGCGCTCTCCGATACCAGCTTTTTCAGTTCCATACCCAAAATCCCTCCAAAATTTTACTCGTCAATATCCCCGCTGTAAATTCCCGTAACCGACAGCGTGAGAAAGCGGAAATCGCCCATCAAGTCGATTATCTCGCCGCCCGTGCCGCCCATAATGCGGACAGTCGGTCGGAGAACGTTGTTGTTGTCCTCGACAACAACGCCGTGTCGCCCGTCCGAGAGCGTGACCATTGTTCCCACGGGATACGGGTTGAACGCGCGCAAAAACGCCTTTGTCACGTCCAAATCAAAATGCGTGCCGCTCCCGCCGAGAATGTACTCCTCGGTTTCCGCGACAGACCACGGTTTCCGATAAGGGCGGTTTGACGTGAGCGCATCAAACACGTCGCATATCGACAAAATTCTCGCGATAAGCGGGATTTTTTTGCCGGCAATTCCCGTCGGATAACCCGTCCCGTCAAATTTCTCCTGATGAAAAAGCACGCCCGAAAGCACGTTCGCGCTGAAATTTTCACCTTTTTTCAGTATGTTGTACCCGATAAGCGGGTGACGTTTTATCTCGTCATACTCAGCGTCCGTGAGCTTGCCGGGCTTGATGATGATATCGTGGTCGATATTGGACTTGCCGATATCGTGCAGCAGTCCCGCCACGACAACCTCCTTGGTTTCCTCGGCAGACAAACCGACTTCCCCGCACACTCCCGCTCCGAGCATCGCCACACGCAGGCAGTGTTTATATGTATAATCATCGTAGTTTTGCAGGGCAATCATCTGGTTTGCGAGAAAATCCGAGTTTCCCGCGATATCCGAGATGATATTGTCGGCGATATTGTCAACGCGCTCAACGGACGCTTTTGAAAGCTCCTTGATTTCCTCGTTGCAGTCGAAAATCTCGTTCAAATCAGTGAGCGCGCGGCTGATGTTCTGATTGATAACCGTTTGACGTTGCCGAGTTTCCTGCTGCTTCGGGGGGAGCTTGACTTCACGCTTCGGCGCTGTTGCACCCTCAATTCCCCCGCCGACAATGTTGACGGTTTTTATTCCGCACTCGCACAACTCCTCAATCATCGCAAAGGACAAAAACCGCCCCTTTTCGTAAAGCAGTTTATATTCCGTTGCACTTGTGGAGTAAACATCGTCCGCGAGCTGCATTCCCTCGCGCAACTTTTCAACCGATACAATCAGCATAAAATTCCCTCAAACGCAGTTTGCAAATCATTTCAGCTCATTACAGCGGTGATTTGTAAACGCCCTTTTCAACATATTCCGACAAGGTTTTTTTCGCCTCGGCGGCATCGCTCTCATAAGTTATCCCAAACCAACGGCTGTCCGTAGGAATGTCCTTCACCTTGAACCCGCGCGCCGCTATCTCACGGCTAACCGCGTCCGCGATGGTAAGCTCAGCTTTCAGCTCATCGGGCTGGAGGTTGTTGAGGAACTTTCTGAGCTGGTGCGCCAGAATGTCCATAAACCCAACGTTAAAGCCCCACATACTCATCGAGGTTGTGTCGTTGTCGCCGAGAATTTTCTCGTAGCCGTCGTATTTTCCTCTGATAACACCGTCCGCGCCGCGTGAAATCTGCTTCGTTTCCTCAACGGACGTGAGCAATCCCTCGGCATTTTTACGGCAAATTCCACGGTTGACCGGACCATTTTCCGAGAGTGTGTTTTTCAACAAAAAGTCAACCGAGCAAGCGTCCGCGGTCGGGTTTCTGAAATACTCCGCAAGCGCCGCAAACGCCTCCGCGCCGTAAAAATCATCGGCATTGATAACCGCAAAATCCCCGTCAAGCGCGTCCTTACAGCAATAAAGCGCCTGCGCTGTTCCCCACGGCTTGGTTCGCGCGGGGAAATCGTTTGCTCTCACGGGGAGATTTTCGGTTGACTGAAAAACGTAATCGGTTTTCACAATGCGTGAAATTCTGTCGCCGATTGTGCTTTTAAACAGCTCCTCGATGTCCTTTCTGATGATGAAAAGGACGCGCGTGAAACCGTTTTTGACCGCGTCATGCACCGAGTAGTCAATCAGCAGCTCGCCGTTTGGACCGAGCGTTTCGAGCTGTTTTATCCTGCCCGAGCTGCTGTAGCGCGAGCCCATTCCCGCCGCCAAAACCACCAAAGTTAATTCCGACATAATATACTCCTTTGAAAATCCGATTAAAACCGAAACTTATTGCAGACTCTTGATAGATTCGTTAATTTTCGCCATTTTTTCCTCTGCCTTTGCAAGCTTCGCGCGCTCATTTTCAATCTGCGCCGCGGGTGCTTTTGAGAGGAAGCCCTGATTGTTCAGCTTGCCCGAGAGGAAGTCGATATCCTTCTGCGCCGCCTTCTTTTCCTTTTCAAGCCGCGCAAGCTCCTTCTCCTTATCGACAAGCTCGCCCATCGGCATAAATATTCTCGCCGAATCCGTGACAACCGTTGCCATTCCGTCTGCGGAGGGAGCGGTGCTTGTTACGGTAAATTCGCCCGCGCCCGCGAGTTTCTCGAAAAACGCGCGGCTTCCGCTGAACAGGTCGGTGAAGCTCGTTTCGACAATCATCGTAACCTTTTTGGACGGAGGAACGTTCATTTCGTTTCTTCTCACGCGAACCGCACGGATTGCCCCGACAATCTTCGAGAAATCCTCTTGTTCCTTTGTAAACGCGAGTTTCTCGTCAAATTCGCACCATTTCGACATCATAATGCTCTCGGTTTCGCCGTGCGGAATGGACTGCCAAATCTCCTCGGTTACGAACGGCAGGAACGGGTGAAGCGTCTTCAGAACGCCCGTCATCACGAACACAAGTACCTTCTGCGCAGCCAAAGCGGTTTCTCCGCCCGCGGCAATTCTCGGCTTGGTGAGCTCGATATACCAATCGCAGAAAACGTCCCAGATGAAATCATACAGATTGCCGATAGCAACGCCGATTTCATAAGCTTCAAGGTTCGCGGTGACGTTCTTAATCATATCGTTGTACAGCGACAAAACCCACTTGTCCTCGATAGGCAAATTCTCGGGCAAACCGTCCGCCTCGAAGTCCTCGGGGAGGTTCATCAGGATATAACGAGAAGCGTTCCAGAGCTTGTTGATGAAGTTGCGGGAGTTGAGGAGCTTGGTTTCCGTCCAGCGCATATCATTGCCGGGAGCGTTGCCCGTAACCAAAGTCAAGCGCAGCGCGTCCGCACCGTACTGGTCGATAATCTCAAGCGGGTCAACGCCGTTTCCGAGAGATTTGGACATCTTGCGTCCCTGTTCATCGCGCACAAGACCGTGTATAAGAACGTCCCTGAAAGGCTTCTCGCCCGTGTGCTCGATACCGGAGAAAATCATTCTCGATACCCAGAAACCGATGATATCATATCCCGTTACAAGCGTGTTTGTCGGGTAGAAATACTCCAAATCCGCGGTCTTTTCGGGCCAGCCGAGCGTAGAGAACGGCCAGAGTGCCGAGGAGAACCAAGTGTCGAGCGTGTCCTCGTCCTGCTTCATCGCCGCGCCGCACTTCGGGCACTTTTCAACCTTTTCAAGCGAGATTTCCGTGTGACCGCACTCGGGATTTTGGCAGTAGTACGCGGGAATTCTGTGTCCCCACCAAAGCTGGCGCGAGATGCACCAATCGCGGATATTCTCCATCCAATAAAGATAGCTGTTCTCGAAGCGCTTCGGGATATAGCGAAGCTCGCCGCTCTTGACAACATCAATAGCGGGTTTCGCAAGCTCTTTCATTGCAACAAACCACTGAAGTGACGCACGCGGCTCAACCGTTGTACCGCAGCGCTGACAGGTGCCGACATTGTGCTTGTGGGGAACAACCTTTACGAGAAGTCCCTGCGCGTCCAAGTCCTCAACCATTGCCTTGCGCGCCTCGTATCTGTCCATTCCCGCGTATTTTCCGCCAACGTCCGCGCGGATTGTCGCGTCGTCGTTCATCATGTGGATAACCGCGAGATTGTGGCGCTTTCCAACCTCAAAGTCGTTCGGGTCGTGAGCGGGCGTGATTTTAACGCAGCCCGTTCCGAATTCCATATCAACATAATCATCGGCAACAACGGGAATTTCCCTGTCGGTGAGCGGCAGCTTCAGCATTTTCCCGACAAGGTTCGCGTAACGATCGTCCTTGGGATTTACGGCAACCGCGGTATCTCCGAGGAGCGTTTCGGGACGGGTTGTCGCGATTTCAACGTAACCCGAACCGTCCGCAATCGGGTAGTTTATGTGCCAGAAAAATCCGTCTTGTTCCTCGTACTCGCACTCGATATCGGAAATGGACGTTTTGCAGTTCGGGCACCAGTTGATAATTCTCTCGCCGTGGTAGATTAAGCCCTTGTTGTACAGGTCCATAAAGACTTTCTCGACAGCCTTTGAGCAACCCTCGTCCAGCGTAAAGCGCTCTCTCGACCAGTCGCAGGACGAGCCGAGTTTTCTCTGCTGGAGGTCAATTCTGCCGCCGTATTCGCGTTTCCAATCCCAAGCTCTCTTGAGGAAGCCGTCACGCCCGATTTGCTCCTTGGTGACGCCCTCTTTTTTCATCGCGGCAACAATTTTCGCCTCGGTTGCAATAGACGCGTGGTCGGTGCCGGGAAGCCACAGCGCCGCGTAGCCCTGCATTCTTCTCCAGCGGATAAGGATATCCTGAAGCGTGCTGTCGAAAGCGTGTCCAAGGTGAAGCTGTCCCGTGATATTTGGCGGCGGCATAACTATAGTGTAAGGCTTTTTCTTGGGGTCAATTTCCGCGCGGAAATAGCCGCTTTCTTCCCAATTCTTGTAAATTCTCTCCTCAAATTCCTTGGGGTTGTACGTTTTACTTAATTCTTTTCTCATTTCCGTGGTTGTCCTCCGTGTATTTTTGGTTTTCTCTCTAAAAACCTTGTTCGAGTGAAAATGTGTATAAAAACGATGTCGCCTGCTTTTGTCAACGAGCGAAATTTTTGTGGTGTCGTCACCTTGGGGTTTCGCTCCGCAACACCGTGTTGCACCTCATCGCAAGGCATCAAGCCTTACTTCGTGGGTTTCCTGACATTAAGCGGCACGATGACGCAAAGTGAAGCCCGAAACGCAACCGTAACAAAAGTATTCACCGGCGCTCTACCCATTTTCACTTTTCAAACCGGTTTTTAGATTCTCCCTTAATTTATTCATTTCCTCTTCATTCGGCGTGACGTAAAGCGTTTTGTTGTCGGTGAAAATCACCATTCCGGGACGCGCGCCCGCGGGCTTTTTCACGAACTTCACCGCCGTAAAATCAACCGGCACACCCGAGCCGTTTTTTGCTTTCGAGTGAAACGCCGCAAGCCGCGCCGCCTCAACAATAGTCCGCTCGGGCGGCTTTTTGCCGTCTGTTTTTATGATGACGTGCGAACCCGCGATATCCTTGACGTGAAGCCAGATATCGGTTGCCTTGGACGATTTGAGGGTAAGCTCGTCGTTTTGTTTGTTGTTTTTGCCGACAAGAATTACAAATCCGTCGCTCGACAAGAATTTCAGCGGCTCGGATTTTTTCGGCTTGCTCACCGTCTTTTCACCCCGTATCAGCCCCTGCTCGGCAAGCTCTCTGCGGATTTCGGAAAGCTCGCTGTCGCTCTCGGCGCGCGTCACGCTGTCAAGCAGGCTCTCGAGATAGGAAAGCTCGTTTTTTCCGTCAACAATCAGGTTCGTGAGCATTTTCTCGGCAGTGCAGAGCTTGCGATATTCCGAGTAATATTTCTGCGCGTTTTGTGCGGGAGTAAGCCGCGCGTCAAGCGAAATTTTCCGCTCCTCACCCGAGTAAAAATCCTCGAGAACCGCGCTCGTCATACCCTTTTCCAGCCGATAAATATTCGCGTTTATCAGGTCGCCGATAACACGCAGATTTTCCCTGTCCGCGCAGTCGGCGAGCTCCTTTTTCTGAAGCTCCAGCTTTCGCGAAGTCCTCTCGGCACGGCTTTTTATCAGCTTCAGCATATCCCGCGCGCGCTGACTGACTCGGTCGGATTTCCTCTCGTAAAAATCATCGAGAAGCGCGTTCGCCGTGTCAAAACTGCGCGTTTTGAAGCTCTCGCCGTACTGATTTATATTAACAAACGAAAAATCCTTTTTCGCGCCGCTTTCGTCGATTACCTCGGTGAACTCGGCTTTCGTTTTCGCCTTTTTAAAAAACTCGCAGAAGCGCCGTTTTTGTTCATCGGACAAATCCGCGCAAACCGCGTCCGCGTCGCCCGCCGAATAAAACGCGCACTCTCTCGCGAAAATCGGCGAAATTCCCTCCAAAACCGCAGGAAGCGCCTTTGCGAGCCGCTCGGTTTTCCCCTCGACAAGCGCGAGGATTTCGCGCGGCGATTTGTCGAAGAAATTCACTCGTTCAAGTCGCGGCGGCGTTTCGTAGACGATGTTCGGCAAAATTCTCCGAACCCCCGAAACCTCGTCGGTTACGCGCTTTATGCTGTCGATAACCCGCCCGTCCCGCACGAGAATTATATTGCTGAAGCGTCCCATAATCTCGGCAATCAGCGTGTTGGTCACGATATCGCCGATTTCGTTCACGCACTCAAAATCAAAATACAAAATTCTTTCCAGACCGTCCTGTCGGATAGCCGTCAGCCTGCCGTTACCGAGGTGTTTCCTCAAAAGCATACAGAACATCGGCGGAGTTTGCGGGTTCTCAAACGGCGTTTCCGTGAGGTTCACGCGCGCCGTTCCCCCGTTTGCCGAGAACACGAGCTTTTTCGCGCCCCTGTCCGCGCTGTTCGGCTTTCTGAACGAGATGACGACTTCCTCGCGCGACGGCTGGAAAATCTTCTCAACCCGCGAGCCGACAAGCTCCGAGAGCTCCTCGCGGACATATTTCAGCATTGCGCCGTCAAGTGACAAGATAATTCTCCTTAATTTACCAAATCCAAATTATTCGCAGCAGTACCCGCAAGGCTCTTCCTCAACCTCTGCGGCAAAAATCGGAATCTGCGGGAACTTTTTCGTGACAACCGCGGCAATCCGGTGAGGAGCGGACTTTTCCGTGCCGAAATGTCCCGCGTCAACGAGAGCAATCCCGCAGTTTTCCGCCTCAACCCAGAAATTGTGCTTTATATCGCCCGAAACAATCGCGCCGCAGCCTTTCTCGCGGGCAAGCTCCATAACGTGCCCGTCCACTCCCGCGCCGCAGCAAACCGCAATTCTGTTTATCGCGCGGTCGGTTTTCTGATATTTCACGCAGTCAAGAAAAAGCGACTTCCGACAGTGCTCCGCGAGGGCTTTTGCCGTGAACTCAAACGGCGTGTCGCAAACCGCGCCGAAGCCTTTTCCGTCCTTTTGCGTGACCTCAAGCACCTCGCTTTTCTCAAAGCCGAGAAGCTCGATAAGCGCGTCATTCACGCCGCCGTCCGCGATGTCAAAATTCGTGTGAACGGCAATCGCGGCTATGTTCTTTTCAATCAAATCTCGCAAGGGACTCCATTTCGGGATATTTTTCAGCCCGCCAAAAATCACCGGGTGATGCGAAATAATCAAATTCGCGCCCTTTTCCGCCGCCTCCTTAACAACCTTATGCGTGATGTCAAGGCAACAGCAAATTCCCGTGACCTCGTCGTCGCTGTCGCCGACAAGAAGCCCCGGATTATCGTAGCTCTCCGCCGTGCAAAACGGCGCGATATTGTCAAGAAATTTCAAAATTTCCGATATTTTCATCTTCCGCAGTCCACCGCAATCCTCAACACAGCCTCCGCCGTTTTCCGAAGCCGCTCGGCTTCCTCGGCAAGACCGCTTGATTTTTTCATATTTTTCGCGTTTTTCAGCAACTTTTTGGCAATGTTTTCCAGATAAATCCGGTCGCGGTTTTTCCCGCAAAGCGCCAAGATTTCGTTCGATAACCGCGAATTTACCGACATCTCATCTTCCGCAGTCCACCGCAATCCTCAACACAGCCTCCGCCGTTTTCCGAAGCCGCTCGGCTTCCTCGGCAAGACCGCTTGATTTTTTCATATTTTTCGCGTTTTTCAGCAACTTTTTGGCAATGTTTTCCAGATAAATCCGGTCGCGGTTTTTCCCGCAAAGCGCCTCGATTTCGTCAATATCGCGAGAAATTCCCGTAAACCGCCACAGCATCACAGAATAAATCTTTCCGCTGTCCTCGGCAGTTTTCTCCTCGAGAAGCTCAAAACCCGCTTTGCAAAGCAGTTTTCGCATAACGTCCGCCTTTGTCATCGGCTGGAGAATAAAACGCGTGTTTTCGCTCGTGAAACGGCACCGCTGGGCGATATCCGCGATAAGCTCGCCGCCCATTCCGCAGATTATCACATCGTCCGCGTAATCGATTTCGTCAAGACCGTCCGACTTCACCGTTTTAACGCTCGTTACGCCAAGCTCCGCGAGCGTTCTTTTTGCCGCTTCAAGCGGTCCGTCCTTTACATCGGACGCGATAACGCGGCAGTTTTTCTCAAGTGCCAGAGCGGCGGCAAGCCTTGCGTGGTCGCACCCGACATCAACGGATACAACTCCGCTTCTGCAAAACCCAAACGCCGCTCCAAGCCTGTTATCGAGATTAACCAAAATCAGCCTGCGTTAATTGCCGCGTTGAGCTTTTCAACAATCTCGTCCGCGTCAACTCCGTGTACCATGCAAGCTTGTCCGATGGACTCGCCGCGCGCCGACGGGCACCCAAGGCAGTGCATTCCCATTCCCATAAGAATAGGAGCCGCGGCCTCCGCGTTCATTTCAAGAATATCTCCGATAAGTGTATCAACAGTGATTGTCATAATAAATAACTTCCTTTCTATGCCTTTGTGTGCAAAATTACATACACACATATATTATACCACAAAATTTGCGTTTTGTCTACTACAATTTTCAACACTTTTGAGAAAAATTCACAAAAATCGGCGCTTAATTTAGTAAAAAATCACCGTGAAACGAGAAGAAATTTCGCATTTGTTGAAAATTTTTCCGAAGTATTATTTTTGCACCAAATTCTTGCACGAATTTGGTGATTGTTCACAAATTTTTGCAAAAATTTTAGCTTGACAACAATTCCTTGCGGCGGTATAATATGAATAGAATGATTGTAAAACAAAATTACGAGGTGAATTTATGAAAAAGTCGGTCAAATCAATCGCGGCAGTTTTTGTTGTTGTCGTGCTCTGTCTTGGGTTGCTTGCGGGCTGCGCGGACAGCAGCACAAGCCCTGTCGGAATTTGGAAAATATCAGGCGCACAAACGCTTGGAATGGACGTTCCTCTTGATAAGAATGGCTACCACGAACAAATTACGATTACCCTTAACGCGGACGGAACAGTAACCACGTTCGGGGAAAAAGTCGGCACTTGGACGCATAAAGGGAGCGCTCTCACCATTGTTGAAAACGGAATAACGCTGAATTGCGAGTATAACGGCTCAAGCTTCGTTACAGTTATTGGAGGTGTAACAACGACCTACTCCCGCACCGATTCGCCTTACCCGTATTAACGGCAGGAATATTTTGCCGAATTTTTCGTGAAAAATCACGCTTATTTGGTGATTATTGACAAAATTTTACCGGAAAAGCAGTTTCGCTTGACAAACAGATTTCACAGTAGTATAATAAAATGGGTTTATTTGTTAACCCGAAAATATTTTTTTATGAGGTGAATTTATGAAAAAGACACTCAAGTCAATAGCGGCGATTTTGGTTGTATTTACACTTTGCTTAGGTCTGCTTGCAGGCTGCAGCTCCGACCCGATTGTCGGAAAATGGGTAAATGCTCAGGGCGGCTATATAGTTCTTAACGCGGACAGCTCTTGCGAGGTTGTTAACAATGGCGTTTCCACAGCCGGCTCCGGCGCAAAGGTTACCTGGGAACACTCCGGCGACAAGCTGATTATTAAAATCGGCGTTGATGGTTTGGATTTTAGCGTTCCTATGGAAATGAAAATCAAGAGTTTAGAGGGCGACAAGCTGGTTCTTGAATCGGCAGGCGTTGAGCAGACCTTCACAAGGTCCTGATAACTACATAAAAGTTCCCGCTTTTTGCGGGAATTTTTTTGCTTTTTTTCTTTATTAAATTGACTTTTTCTTAATAATGTGTTATAATCAATTTGTATGATATTTTCTATGAAAGGAATTTCAAACTATGAAATACGATTTTAAAGCCGTTGAAAGCAAATGGCAGAAATACTGGGAGGAACACCGCACCTTCCACACCGAAAACGACTACACCAAGCCGAAATATTACGCGCTGGTTGAGTTTCCGTACCCCTCGGGCAACGGTCTGCACGTCGGTCACCCGCGCCCCTACACCGCGATGGATATCGTGTCGCGCAAGCGCCGTATGCAGGGCTACAACGTCCTCTTCCCGATGGGCTGGGACGCGTTCGGTCTGCCCACGGAAAACTTTGCTATCAAAAATAAAATTCACCCCGCTATCGTCACCGAGCGCAACATAAACCGTTTCCGCAATCAGCTCAAGGCTCTCGGTCTTTCGTTTGACTGGGAACGCGAGGTCAACACAACCGACCCGAATTATTTCAAGTGGACGCAGTGGATTTTCCTCAAGCTGTTCAACGCGGGACTTGCCTACAAAAAGGAAATGAGCGTTAACTGGTGTACCTCCTGCAAGGTTGTTCTCGCGAACGAGGAGGTTGTAAACGGTACTTGCGAGCGTTGCGGCGGCGAGGTTATTCACAAGGTCAAGAACCAGTGGATGCTCAAAATCACCGACTACGCGCAGAAGCTCCTCGATGACCTCGACAGCGTGGATTATTTCGAGAAAATCAAGACCGCGCAGGTAAACTGGATTGGTCGCTCAACCGGTGCAGAGGTTAATTTCTCAACAACCGCAGGCGATGTCCTCACCGTTTACACAACCCGCCCCGATACCCTTTTCGGCGCAACTTATATGGTTATCTCACCCGAACACCCGCTTATCGAAAAATGGGCTGACGAGAATAAGCTCGCGAATATTGAAGCAATCCGCGCTTATCAAGCGGAAGCGGCAAGAAAGTCCGATTTCGACCGCACCGAGATGAACAAGGACAAGACCGGCGTTAAGCTCGAGGGCGTACTCGCGGTTAACCCCGTAAACAACACACAAATCCCGATTTTCATCTCCGATTACGTTCTGATGAGCTACGGCACGGGTGCAATTATGGCTGTTCCCGCACACGATACCCGTGACCACGAATTTGCCGAGAAATTCAACCTCCCGATTATCGAGGTTGTCAAGGGCGGCGAGGACGTTCAGAAAGAAGCCTTCACCGACTGCGCGACCGGAATTATGGTTAATTCGGGCTTTTTGGACGGGCTTTCCGTTGAGGACGCAAAGGTAAAAATCAAGGAGTGGCTCACCGAAAAGGGCTTAGGTCACGAAAAGGTTAACTACAAGCTCCGCGACTGGGTGTTCTCCCGTCAGAGATATTGGGGCGAGCCTATTCCCGTGGTTTACTGCGAAAAGTGCGGTTGGGTCGGACTGCCCGAGAGCGAATTGCCGCTGAAATTGCCCGATGTCGAGAGCTATATGCCCACTGACAACGGCGAAAGCCCGCTGTCCACTCTCGAGAGCTTCATCAACACGACTTGCCCGAAGTGCGGCGGCGCAGCAAAGCGTGAAACCGATACAATGCCGCAGTGGGCTGGCTCGAGCTGGTACTTCCTCCGCTACACAGACCCCACCAACGACAAGGAGCTTGCCTCCAAGGAAGCGCTCAACTACTGGCTTCCCGTTGACTGGTACAACGGCGGTATGGAGCACACCACGCTCCACCTTTTGTACAGCCGTTTCTGGCACAAGTTTCTGTACGATGAGGGCGTTGTTCCGTGCAAAGAGCCGTATGCAAAGCGCACCTCTCACGGTATGATTTTGGGCATTGACCCCGAGAACCCCGGAAAGTTCTGCAAAATGTCCAAGTCCAAGGGCAACGTTATCAATCCCGATGAGGTTATCGACGAATACGGTGCGGACACAATGCGTCTGTACGAGATGTTTGTCGGTGATTTCGAGAAAGCCGCTCCGTGGCAGGAAAACGGTATCAAGGGCTGCAAGCGTTTCCTCGAGAGAATTTGGAATATGTCCGAAAACCTCAAGGACGGCGACGAGTACAGCGACGCGCTCCGCTCGGCAATGCACAAAACCGTCAAGAAGGTTACCGAGGACATCGAAACGCTGAAGTTCAACACCGCGATTGCCGCGATGATGGGACTGCTCAACGCCGCCGAAGAAGCCGGCGGCTTCAACAGAGCCGAATTCAAGACGCTCCTCATTATCCTCAACCCGTTTGCTCCGCATATCACAGAGGAGCTGTTTGAAACGCTCGGCTTCGGTATCCTCAACGAGCAGAAGTGGGCTGAATACGACGAGAGCCTTTGCGCGGACTCCACGGTTGAAATTGTCGTTCAGATTAACGGCAAGCTCAAAGGACGCTTCAACGCTCCCGCAGGCAGCGACAAGGACGCGCTGATTAAGCTCGCGCTTGAACAGGACGATGTGAAGAAGCTCGTTGACGGAAAGACGATTGTAAAGCAAATCGCTGTTCCCGACAAGCTGGTTAATATCGTTGTAAAGTAAGATTTAAAGCCGCTTTTGATAGGTCAATCAAAGGCGGCTTATCTGTTAAGTGAGGGAAAACGTTGAATTATCGAGTAGTCAAGGTTGACGAGAAAAACAAAACTTGCGAAATCGAGTACAACGGGAATACTTATTTTTTAAGATACGATTATTATATGGGGCGGTTTTACTGCCGCGATGATGAGGATAACAAGTATTTTTTCCCCGATATCGCGGGCGGCGGAATGATTGCTCGGGTGCTCAAATACAAAACCTTTTCCGAACAGGTCAACTCTCGGGAGTTTATGTTGGCATTTACAACCGAAATGGTGCGCTCCGGATAATTTTGCAAACCTGATTATCGCTGAAATCTGCCGCGTGAATTATTATCGGCAAAACAAAGCCTCCGTTTTCGCGGAGGCTCATTTTGTTCAACCACACAAAAACCGCTCCCGAAAAGAGAGCGGTTCTGTTTTGTCTGAATTAGCCGAGAGTTACGACAACATCGTGAACTCCGCCGTTCTGTACGGGAATTACGTTGCCCGCAACTTCATTTCCGTCAACAGTCATCGACTTGACGCCCTTGCAAACGTGGTTCGGGTTCTTAACGGTGATGTTGTAGGTTGCGCCGCGATACTGACGGGAAACGGTCATTCCGTCCCACTCGTGAGGAATGGACGGGTCAATCTTCAGTCCGTCAAAGTCAGCCGCGATACCGAGAATGTACTGCGAAATCGCAACCATATTCCAAGCAGCTGTACCGGTGAGCCAGCTGTTCTTGCCCTGACCGAAGTGGTTTCCGGGCTTTCCGATATCAGCACCCGCGTCCTTACCGCCTATCATCTGACCGTAAACATAAGGCTCGGTCTTGTGGATATCGGAGGTCTCCTCGGTGAATGCCGGAGCAATCTCGGAGTAGTACTTGAACGCCTGGTCGCCCTCGCCCGCGTAAGCCGCAGCGCAGATAATCCAAGCATTGTTATGTGTGAAGATACCCGCGTTCTCCTTGTATCCGCCGGGATAGGTGGAAATTTCGCCGTACTGAACATAATACTTGGTGTATGCGGGGTTGTTGAGAACAAGACCAAACTGAGTGTTGAGTCTTTCATCGATAGCCTTGAGCGTCTTCTTGGAAGCCTCCGCATCGATGTCGGACATAATCGCGAAGCCCTGCGGCTCTATGAAAATCTGACCTTCCTCGCACTCCTTGGAGCCCATCTTCTTGCCCTCTGCGTCATAAGCTCTGATGAACCAGTCGCCGTCCCAAGCGGACTCCATCATAGCCTTCTTCATCTTGTCAATCTCAGCCTGTGCCTTTGCCGCTTCATCGGTCTTGCCGAGGTGGTTGAGAATTTGAACGTAGTTCGGACCTGCGAAGGTGAAGAGAGCGCCGACAAATACCGACTCGGCAACCTTCGAGTAACCGCCCTCGTCCTTGAACTTGGGGTTGGTGTAGGTCTGGAAAGACTCGCCGGGAGTATCCGAGAAGCAGGAGAGGTTTATGCAGTCGTTCCAGTCTGCACGCATTGCGAGAGGCAGACCGTGAGGACCGAGATTGTTTACGATACGGTAGAAGGAAACCTTGAGGTGGTCAAGCATCGGCTGAGCGATGGACATATCGTTGTCATAGGGAACCATTTCGTCGAGAATTGTCCAGTCACCTGTTTCCTTGATGTAAGCGGAAACGGAGAGAATGAGCCACAGCGGGTCGTCCGAGAAGTCGCCGCCGATATCTGCGTTGCCCTTCTTGGTGAGAGGCTGATACTGGTGGTAGCAGCCGCCGTCCGGGAACTGCGTGGAAGCAATATCGATAATTCTCTCTCTTGCTCTGTCGGGAATTTGATGTACGAAGCCGAGAACGTCCTGATTGGAGTCACGGAAGCCCATTCCGCGTCCGATACCGCTCTCGAAGTAAGAAGCGGAGCGCGAGAGGTTGAACGTAACCATACACTGATACTGGTTCCAGATGTTAACCATACGGTTAACCTTGTCATCGGGTGTATCAACGTTGAGAATACCGAGGAGCTTATCCCATGTTTCTTTCAGCTCGGCAAGTCCGAGAGCAACCTTTTCGGGAGTGTTGAACTTCTCAATCATTGCGTTGGACTTAACCTTGTTGATTGTCTTTCCGTCAGCTTCAAACTTTTCAGCAACGGGCATTTCAACATAACCAAGGATAAATACGAGAGTCTTGCTTTCGCCGGGTGCAAGGGTAATCTCCTTGTAGTGGGAAGCTATAGGCGACCAACCGTCAGCAAAGGAGTTGTTTGCCTTGCCGTCAAGAACAGCCTGCGGATTGTGGAAGCCGTTGTACAAGCCGATGAAGCTGTCGCGGTCGGTGTCATAGCCGTCGATAGCGTCGTTTACGGTGTAGAACGCGAAGTGGTCGCGTCTGTCGCGGTACTCGGTCTTGTGGTAAATTGTCGAGCCGACAACCTCAACACGTCCTGTCGAGAAGTTTCTCTGGAAGTTGGTGCAGTCGTCCTGCGCGTCCCAAAGGCACCACTCTGCGAAAGACCACAGCTTGAAGGTCTTGGCTTCGCCGCTCTCGTTGGTGAGAACAAGCTGCTGAACCTCGCCGTCATAATTCTGCGGAACAAAGAAGGTTGCTTCAGCCTTAAGACCGTTCTTCTTGCCGGTGATGATGGTGTAGCCCATACCGTGACGGCACTCGTAGCTGTCGAGCTCGGTCTTAACAGGCGACCAGCCGGGATTCCAGATAGTGTCGCCGTCCTTTATGTAGAAATATCTGCCGCCCATATCAATGGGCACGTTGTTATAACGATAGCGCGTTATTCTGCGCAAACGCGCGTCCTTGTAGAAGCAGTAACCGCCCGCCGTGTTGGAAATCAGCGAGAAAAATCCCTGAGTTCCGAGATAGTTTATCCACGGATAAGGCGTGCGCGGGGAGGTGATGACGTATTCCTTAGCGGCGTCATCAAAATGTCCGAATTTCATTGGTTCATACCGTCCTTCCTTTTTTTGGGCATAAGATACCCTACTATAAATTATACTCTATTTTGCCGATAAATACAAGTCCTGTAAACGTTTCACCGGAATTACATTTCAAACAAATTTTTCTCTCGTTTTATGTTGATTTTGACGAAAATTTACTTTTGGGTTGTCCGAACGCTTTTAATATGGTATAATAAACGCAGTGCTTTGCGATAAAATTGATATAGATTAAAGGAGAAATTATGTTTGAACTGATAAAAACCGAAAAACTCGCGCGGCGCGGTGTTTTGCACACGGTACACGGCGATATCGAAACACCGTTTTTTATGAACGTCGGAACAGCCGCGGCAATCAAAGGCGCGGTTTCCAGCATCGACCTCCGCGGCATCAAAACCCAAGTTGAGCTTTGCAACACCTATCACCTTCATCTGCGCCCCGGCGAGGACGTTGTATATAAAATGGGCGGTCTGCAAAAATTTATGAACTGGGACAAGCCCGTTCTCACGGATTCCGGCGGATTTCAGGTATTTTCTCTTGCCAAGCTGCGTAAAATTAAGGAAGAGGGCGTGTATTTCGCTTCGCACATCGACGGCAGACGGCTTTTCATCGGTCCCGAGGAGAGTATGCAAATTCAGTCAAAGCTCGCTTCGACTATTGCGATGGCGTTTGACGAGTGCATCGAAAATCCCGCTCCCGTTGACTATGTGAAAAAATCCGTTGAACGCACAACACGCTGGCTTGAACGCTGTAAAGTTGAAATGGAACGGCTGAACTCGCTTGACGAAACGATTAACAAAAAACAGCTCCTGTTCGCGATAAATCAAGGCGGAACGTATGACGATATCCGCATTGAGCATATGAAAACAATTGCCGAGATGGACTTGGACGGGTACGCTGTCGGCGGGCTTGCGGTCGGAGAACCCGCCGAGGTTATGTACCATATCTTGGACGTGGTAATGCCTTATGCGCCCGTCAACAAGCCGCATTATCTTATGGGTGTCGGCACTCCGTCAAACATCATCGAGGGCGTTCGCCGCGGTATCGATATGTTCGACTGCGTTATGCCCAGCCGAAATGCTCGCCACGCAACGCTTTTCACTTGGAAAGGTATCCTCCACGTCAAAAACGAAGCGTACAAAACCGATGACCGCCCGATTGACGAGGGGTGCGGCTGTCCTGCGTGCCGAAACCACTCGCGCGCGTATATCCGTCACCTTTTCAAGGCTGATGAACAGCTCGGCGGCAGACTTTGCGTTCTCCACAACCTTTATTTCTACAACGAGCTTATGGAGAAAATCCGCGAGGCTCTCGACAACGGCTGTTTCGAAGAATTTGCAAACAAGTACACCAAGCTACTCGCACAACCCGCGGACGAGTGATTTCGCAAAACCGCAGTTGTTGCCGCGCAAAAAGCGGTCGGTTTAACTACGTTTTAACAAATACCTCACGGCATTTCCATAAGATTGTGCCAAAGCGGTATTTCCCGAACAAAAAATTATGACGTAAAAACCAAGTCGTGCTTACTCAAAAATCGTAAGTCGGTATTTTTGCGATATTGCCGAACAAAGGTGGTTTTATGTCGATTATCGAACTTTTCCTTGTTGCCGCGGGACTTTCCGCAGACGCATTTGCCGTTGCGCTCGCCGACGGCTTTAGCCTGAAACGCCGCAGAAAAGGCGCGCTTATCGCGTTTATGTTCGGGCTTTTTCAGGCGCTGATGCCGATTGCTGGGTTCTTTCTCGGGTGCGGGTTCGCGGGGCTGATTTCCGCGTTTGACCACTACATAGCGCTTACGGTGCTCGGGTTTATCGGCGGGAAAATGATTATCGAGAGCGTCCGCGAGCTTCGTGAACGCGACTGCGAGTGCGAAGTGAAAAGCCTGTCCTTCCCGACAATCCTCCTGCAAGCCGCCGCGACAAGTATTGACGCGCTGATGGTTGGCGTATCGTTCGCGGCAATCGGCGTGAAAATCGTTCCCGCCGCCGCTTTCATTGGTGCGGTAACCTTTGCAATTTCACTCGCGGGCGTTTTCGGCGGGAGAAAATTCGGGCTGCTGCTCGGCGCGAAAGCGGAGCTTTTCGGGGGAATTGTTCTCGTGATAATCGGCGTGAAAACGTTTTTGGAACACATTTTGTGAGGGGATTTTTATGATAAAAACCGCAATTTTTGACCTTGACGGAACTTTGCTCGACAGCACGGGAATGTGGGAAAATCTGGGAGAACGCTTTCTGAAATCGCTAGATATTGTGCCAAAAGACGGGCTTCGGGACGAGATTTGGGATAAGTCGCTCCCCGAGAGCGCGGCGTTTTTCAAGCGGGAGTACGCGCTCGCGCTGTCCGAGGGGGAAATTCTCGCGCGGCTGAACGAGCTGTCCGAGAGCGTTTACACTAATGACGCGCCGCTCAAAAGCGGAGTGAAGCGGCTTCTCGGCTCGCTTCAAATGCTGGAGATAAAATGTGCGCTGGCAACCGCCGCAGACAAAAATCTCGCCGAAGCCGCTCTCGCGAGAACAGGCATTCTGGAGCACTTTTCGTGCATTTTCTCCTGCTCCGAGCACGGCGCGAAAACCTCGCCCGTTATCTTTCTGAAAGCCGCGGAGTTGCTCGGAACAAATCCCCGCGAAACCGTTGTGTTTGAGGACTCGCTCACGGCTGTTCAAACAGCGAAAAGTGCCGGTTTTATCACGGCGGCGGTGTTCGACAACAGCGAGAAAAAACCCGATTTACTGCGCGATGTCGCGGATTTTTACGGCGAAAATCTCGATGAATTGCGAAAGCTGATTTTTCTTCGATAAACAAAATTGCCCGAAAAATTCGCGCTTTTCGGGATTGTTTTTTGGAAACAGAATTGACGATAATTCAAAACCAAAAAGCCGCTTCCAATACGGAAACGGCTTTTCTTTTCAGTTAATTCGGAATTATTCCTCGGTTGCCTCTTCGGAAGCGTCGGTGTCCTCGGAAAGCGCTCTGATGGAGAGGCTTACTCTCTCGCGCTCCTCGTCGATTTCGATAATCTTAACGTCAACCTCCTGTCCAACAGTGAGAACGGAAGCAATGTTTGCTACTCTCTCGGTGGAAATCTGGCTGATGTGGATAAGACCGTCAACGCCGGGGATAATCTGCGCGAACGCACCAAACTCGGTTATCGAAACGATTGTCGCCTTGATAACGTCGCCCTTCTTGTACTCGGAAACAAACTTTGTCCAAGGATTGTCCTCGGGGTCCTTTGCGGAAAGCGAAACGCGCTTCTTCTCGGGGTCAAACGACTTTACGATAACGTTAATCTTGTCGCCAACCTTAACGATATCCTTCGGGTGACCTACGCGGTTCCAAGTCAAATCAGCGGTGTGAACAAGACCGTCAACTGCGCCGATGTCAACGAACACGCCGTAGTTCTCGATAGAGCGAACCTCGCCCTCGAACTTCTGACCAACCTCGATTGTTTCCCAGAACTTAGCCTTTGCCGCATCGCGAACTTCCTTGTTTGCCTGACGGATAGAGCCGACAACTCTGCCGCCGCGCTCGTTGCTAACCTCGATAATCTTGAACTTAACGGGCTTGCCAACGAGGTCGTCGAGCTTGCCGCCGCGCGGAACGCTTGTGTGCGAGCCGGGAATGAACACTCTCGTGTTCTCGTAGATTACGATTACGCCGCCCTTAACAACCTGAGCAACCTTGCCCTCGATTGTTTCGTTTGCGTCCTTGACAGCCTGCAGCTTCTCAAGACCGAGAGCCGCGTCAACACGCTTCTTGGACAGAGCAACAGTACCAACGTTGTCATCAACCTTGATTACAACAGCGTCGATAACATCGCCGGGCTTTACAACGTCCTCAACCTCAGCGTTGGGGTCGTTTGTGAGCTCCTCGCGGACTATGTAGCCTGTCTGCTTTGCGCCTACCTCGACTACTGCTTCCTTCTTCGATACGCTTACGATTGTAGCCTTAACTCTTTTGCCGGTATATAATCTCGTAAAAGACTGGTCCTGCTCGAGCAGCGAAGCAAAGTCCTCCTCATTTTCATTTGTGGTTTTAATCTCTTCGTTCATTATCTGATGAACCTCCTTAATGATATAACCGGGGGTTGAAGCTCCGGCTGTTATGCCGACTACACAATCGGCAGGCAGATTTTTTGCAATCTGCTCGGGCATCTGTGCGGCATTTGACACGAACACGGTTTTTGTGTATTCGCGGCAGATTTCCGCAAGACGCTTGGTGTTTGAGCTGCTTTTGCCTCCGACGACAACCATCAAAGCCGCTCTCTTGGCAAGCTCCCGCGCGCTTTCCTGACGCTGTGCGGTAGCGTTGCAAATTGTGCTGTATATTTGAACGCGAGGGTATTTTTCCCGTATCCTTTGGGAAATATCCAAAAATCTCTCGCGGTCGAAGGTGGTCTGAACAACAAGCGAAACGTTTTCGCCTATCGCGCCGCTGTTAAATAAACTCTCGACTTCCTCAAAGCTCTTCGCGGCGAACGCCTTTGGGGAAGAGTTGCCCATAATCCCGACAACCTCTGGGTGATTTTCATCGCCTAAAACGATAACCGAGCCGTTTTCCGAAAGCCTGCCCACGATGCCGTGAATTTTCGCGACATACGGACAGGTTGCGTCAAGAACCGCCTTGCAGAGCAGATTTGCCTTTTCCTTTTCAGACTTCGGGACACCGTGGGAGCGAATTATCAGCACCTCTCCCGCCGCCTCGTCAACCGAATTTACAGCGCAAACGCCCTTTTTGTGCAGTTCCTCAACAGCCGCCTCGTTATGTATTAGCTCTCCGAGCGTGAAAACTTTACCGTGCTTTTCGGCGGCTTTCTCGGCAATTTCCACCGCGCGCCGAACTCCAAAGCAAAAGCCCGCGTTCTCGGCTATTTCTATCTTAATCATTGTATCAATCGATTTCGGGAGCGTTTTCCTTGAGCTGAATAATTTCTCCCATAATCATTTTGCTAATCCTATGTATTTCGTGCCTGTCCTCAACGTTGATGGCGAAACTCTCCGCGGGAAGCAACTCGCCGACCGACACAATAACCTTTCTGCGGAGCGCTTTCTCCTTGCCATACCTTATAAATACAGGTGCAACGGGAACTCCCGCCTGCGCCGCAACCATCGAAACACCGCTTTTCGGCTTCCCGAGCTCACCCGTCTTGGAACGCGTTCCCTCGGGGAAAATCACGAAATTCCAGCCTTTTTTCAGACCCTCAAGCGCCTTGTCGATACCCGAAGAATCCCTTGCGCCGCGCTTTATCGGGTAAGCGTGCAGGTGCCGCAGAACCCACGAGAACAGCTTGTTCTTCTGGAACAGCTCCTCCTTCGCCATAAACGTGCAGACGCCCTTGAACACGATTCCGACCATCGGCGGGTCGAAGTTTGAAACGTGGTTTGAGGCGATGATGATGCCGCCTTTTTTCGGGATATTTTCCCTGCCGATAACCTTTATCTTAAATTTAATGTGGTAAATCAGCCACAAAACCGCGCGCCCAATCCAGTAAAACATATCACAACCGCTCCTTAACCGCTTTGCAGACGAGCTCCACGCTCTCCTCGAAGCTCATACCCGTGGTATCGGCGAGAATTGCGTCGTCCGCTTGTTTCAGGGGCGCGTTCGCCCTGTGGGAGTCGTTGTAATCGCGCTTGTTCAAATCCGAGAGAACCTCCTCGAACGTCGTCGAACTGCCCTTTTTCAGTAGCTCGTCATAGCGCCGTTTCGCGCGTTCCTCGGGTGACGCAGTGAGGAAAATCTTCACATCGGCATTCGGCAAAACCACCGTTCCGATGTCGCGTCCGTCCATTATCACGTCGTTGTTTTCGGCAATTTCGCGCTGTAAACCGAGAAGCGCCGCTCTCACCTCAGCGACTGCGGAAACCGCGCTTGCCGCCATCGAAATCTCGGGCAACCGAATTTTCTCGGAAACATCGCGCCCGTTCAGATAAACGTGCTGAGTGCCGTCAACAAGGCGAATTTCCGCCTTAATCCCGCTGAGCGCGTCCGCGATTTCAGGGGGATTGTCCAAATCCGCACCGTTTTCAACACAGTAAAGTCCGACCGCCCGATAAAGCGCGCCGGTATCGCAGTAAATGAACCCGAGCCGCCGTGCGCACTCGCGTGCAACAGTGCTTTTTCCTGCGCCAACAGGCCCGTCAATTGCGACAGAAATATGCTTCAACTTATTTTTCACTCCGAACCGGAAATTTTAAAGGATAATATTTTGACGAAATGCAACAAAGTGTTGAATAAAACCAGTCTACAATCCTTTGTAATCACTTTATTATAACACGTTTTTTCAGAAATTGCAAGAGCTTTTTGCAACTTTTTCGCAATATTTTGAAATCTGAACACAATTTCTGCAAATTTCGTATACACGCACAATTTTGTCATCTTATTTTCGTGCATTTCAACGAAATTTCACACTCTTTCACCCGCGATTTTAGCCGTTGCAAAGGCAATTTGCAGGTTAAAACCGCCCGTGTAAGCGTCCGCGTCAATAATTTCGCCCGCGAAAAACAAACCGTTAGTGACGCGGCTTTCCATTGTTTTCGGGGAAATTTCGCTTGTTTTCACGCCGCCGCGCGTGATTATCGCCTCATCAATCGGGCGGAATCCGCTTATGTGCAGGCGCAGATTTTTCAGCAAATTCAACAAAGTTTTTCGCTCAACTTTGGTTATTTCATCAACTTTCTTCTCGGGTAAAATTCCCGCCAAATCAGCAAAAATTCCCACAAGCTCCGCGGGCAAAAGCTTCCGTAAAACCTCGCAAAACGGCATTCCGCGGTTCTCGGAGAACTCGCGCAACAGCCGCGCGTCCAGCTTTTGCTCCGAGAGCGCGGGCTTCAAATCCAACGCCACGGAATAGCGACCGGCGCGCATCTCGGGAATGTGCGCGGACGCGCTCAAAATCGTTGCGCCGCCCAAACCGTCCGCGGTGAACGCAACCTCGCCGAAGTCCTCGAAGATTGCTTTTTCGCCGTCAAACAGCTTCACGGCGGTGTTTTTCAAGGTCAGCCCACACGCGCTTCTCACCCATTTTTCCTCGGTTACCATCGGCACAAGTGACGGCGCAGGCTCGATTATCGTGTGTCCCGCCTGCCTCGCAAGAGAGTATCCCGAGCCGTCCGAGCCGGTTTTCGGGTAGGATTTCCCGCCTGTTGCGAGAATAACGGAGCTTGCCAAAAACTCGCCGCCAGCCGTCCTCACGCCTTTGCACAAGCCGTTCTCCAAAATCAACGAGCGCGCGTTTTCCCGAACAATTTTCACGCCGAGCCGCCGCAGCTCCTTCTCAAGCGCCGCCACGATGTCCCCCGCCTTATCCGAAACGGGAAAAACGCGCTTCCCGCGCTCCGTTTTCAGCGGCACGCCGAGTTGCTCGAAAAACGCGATGGTTTCGCTCGGCGGGAATTTCGTCATCGCACCGTACAAAAATTTCGCGTTTCGCGGGATATTGTTCATCAGCTCGTCGATTTCGCAGTTGTTCGTGACGTTGCAGCGCCCTTTTCCCGTTATCGCGAGTTTTCGCCCGAGGCGGTCGTTTTTTTCGAGCAGCACCACGCTTTTCCCGCGCCGTGCCGCCATTATCGCCGCCATCATTCCCGCCGCGCCGCCGCCGATTACAATAACGTCAGACATCTTTCTTGTACACGCCGTTGCTGTCCCAGAGCTGTTCCAGCTTGCAGAACGTGTTTTCCACGCGACAACGGTTGCCGCTCGAAACCGCCGCAATTATCGCGTTAATCAGGCTCATCGGCGCAACAAGGCTGTCCACAAACGAAACCATATCCGAATAAGCGTAGAGCTTTGTGTGCGCGTACTGGACAAGCGGCGAGCTCTCGCTGTCGGTTATCGCGATAATCTGCGCGCCTTCCTCACGGGCAAAACGGCACGCCTCAATCGTGCTCTTCGCGTAGCGCGGGAAGCTCATCGCAATCAGCAAATCACCCTCTCCGATGTGTATCATCTGCTGATACAGCTCGGTTGTGCCGACGCTTCCGACAAGGGTTACATTATCGAAAATGAAGCGCAGATAGTAGTTCATAAAGTTCGCCAAAATGCCCGAGGACATCGCGCCCTGAATGTAAATCCGCTTCGCGCTGTTGATTACGTCAACCGCGTTTTCAAAGCTCTGCATATCGATATTTTCAAGCGTGTGGCGGATTTTCTCGATATCCTGATTGAGCACGCCCGCAACAGGGTTCTCATCGCCGATTCGGTTGCGGGTAACGTCCATACGCTGAACGGCTGTAAGACGGTTTTTGATGTGATTTTGAAGCGAACGCTGGAGCTGCGGATATCCCTCGAAGCCGAGCTCAATGGCAAATCTCACGACCGTGGACTCGCTCACTCCGACAGTTCTGCCGAGCTTCAGCGCGGTCATATACGCGGCTTTTTCGTAATGCTCCAGAATAAAGTTCGCGATAAGTTTCTGGCTTTTTGAGAATTTCGGGATAAGTTCTTCAATTCTTTTGAGCAAATCATCGTTCATAAAAATGAGCCTCCATTCAGTTTATATAGAAATTCCCGCAATTATATCGATATATCTCCTATTTATAATACTACTTTTCGGAGAATTTTGCAAGTGTTTTTTTGAAAACTTTCAAAAATTGTGCAGTTTTTTGCAGTTTCGGGTGTGTTATTATCTAGTCAGCGGGAAAGGAACAAGAAAATTCCCGCAAAACCAAGAAAAGGAGGAATAGAATTTGAGCTTGAAAAGTTTGCTCTTCGGCAGACAAAAGCTCTCGGACAGCTCGGCGCTCTCGCTGTTCTACACAACCGAGCTCGCCAAGTGGAACGACATCTATCGCGGCGGCGGTGACTGGCGCTACGTCCGCAAGGGCGGAATGAACGGCGGTATGCGAAAGCTCGCGTCGCTCGGCGCGGCAAAGTCGGTCTGCGCGGAGCTTTCGCGGCTCTGCTTCACCGAGGGAACGGAAATCACCTGCCCCGATAAGGAAACGGAAAATTACCTCAAAAAGGTCTTTTCGGACAACAGCTTCTCCGAGAGATTTTCGGATTTTCTCGAGAAAATGTTCGCACTCGGCGGCGGTGTTGTCAAGGTCTACTGGGAAAACGGCGTGAAGCTTGATTTCGTTTCCGCGGACGCTTTCGTTCCCACGCAATGGGACAGCAGAAGCATTTCGGGCGGCGCATTCGGTTCAACGGTTTCGCGAAACGGCAAAAATTACATTCTCGCAGAAACCCAAGAAATCACTCCGCAGGGCTTGCTCACGCAGAACAAGCTGTTCCGTGAAAGCGGCGGCGAGGTTGCGCTTTCCGAGTGCTTCCCCGAGATGACCGGAAAGAGCCTTATCGAAGGGCTTGCAAAGCCACTTTTCGTGTACTTCCGCGCGGGCTCGGGTATTCTCGGGCAATGCGCGCCGCTCGGTTCATCGGTTTTCGCGGGTGCAGAGGACACGCTGAAGTCAATCGACACCGTTTTCGACTCGCTTTCAAGAGAGTTTATCCTCGGGAAAAAGCGCATAATCGTGCCGTCCTATGCGGTTCGCGGTGAATACGATGAGAACGGTGAGCTGAAGCGTTACTTTGACGTGAACGACGAGGTTTTCGAGGCGCTTTCAGCATCGGATACCGATGAACTCAAAATCTCCGACAACACCGCCGAGCTTCGCGTTCAGGAGCACATTGATGCGCTCGGGGAACTGCTCGATTTGCTTTGTATGCAGACGGGACTTTCGGAGGGTGCGCTGTCCTACAAGAACGGCACAATCCGCACGGCAACCGAGGTTGTTTCACGCAACAGCCGAACCTACCGCACCACGAGCTTCTACCGCAAGCTGATTGCGAAAAATCTTGAACGCGTTGTCGAGAACATCTGCATTCTCGCGAAAATGTCCGGCGAGCTTTCCGAAACGGCTTCGGAGAGCGTGCAAATCCGCTTTGCGGACGGTGTTTGCGAGGACGAGGGAACTCGCGCCGAGCGTGCCGCTTCGCTGTACAAAAGCGGTCTGATTTCAAGAAGCCACGCGCTTTCCGAGATTTACGGAATTTCACTTGACGCGGCTCGGGCAATGGAAATGGAGGATTTTGATGGAAACGGAAATTCTTGAACAACAGCCTTTGGAGGACGTTCAGAGCGCGGTTTCCGACAACGATGAGCAGGTTTTGCTCACGGAAAAGGATACCGAGATTGACGCGCTCAAAAAGGAGCTGGACGAAAGCTCCAAGCGACTGTTCAACATCAGCGTTACGCTCTCCGAAGCAGAAACCAAGCTTGCACTGCTCCTCGCGGGCGTTGCCAAGGAAAAGCTTGCCGAGGCGGTTTCGCTTACGTCAATTCTGTGCAAATCGGGCAAAACTCCCGATGAAGCGGCGGCTGAAATTATCGCGGCTTATCCGCATCTGAAAGCGGTTCAGCGTGAAATTCCGCAGTTCTCGGCGGGTAGCTCGGGAACAAGCGATGGTTTCTCCGCTGTTCGCAGAATTTTCTCGGCAAAGTAAGCCGAGGGGCGGGACGGTGGGTTTAATACGCCGAAGCGGTGCAAGCCGAAAGGGTTACTTTGGTGAACGGCACGACAGCTTCGGCGGAACGGTCGGATTTCGGCGTTGGCAGGACTTAATCAGCGTGAACTTGAAAGAGGTTATCTTTATAAAAAATTCTGCACGACAGATTTTGTCCGAACGTCTTAATTTACAAAACAACATTTTTTTGAAAGGAAGATTTCATTATGGCAAACACAATCGAATATGCAAAGGTTTTTCAGACGGAGCTTGACAAGCAGATTTGCGAGGGCTCTACATCGGGCTGGATGGAGGACAACGCCGCGAGAGTTATCTATAACGGCGGAAGCGAAATCAAGATGCCCAAAATGTCGCTCAAGGGGCTTGCAAAGTACGACCGCAACGATGGCTACGTTAACGGCGCAATCACCTATTCCTACGAAACCATGACCATGAGTCAGGACAGAGGCAGACGTTTCCGTATTGACGCGCTTGATGTTGACGAAAGCGGTTTTGCACTTGCGGCGGCAAATGTCGCGGCTGAATTCCAGCGCACCGAGGTTATCCCCGAGATTGACGCTTATCGTTACTCAAAGCTCGGCGAGTCTGCTTCTATCACCAAGACCTACACCCCCGCAAAGAGCTCCGTTTTGTCCACTCTTATCGGTCAGATAAGCGAGGTTCGCGAGGCTGTCGGCGGTGACGGAGAGCTCGTTGTAACAATGGCGCGCTCTGTTTACGATATGCTGATGCTGTCGAGCGAGGTTACTCACTCCATCGACGCGGGCACCTTCACGCAGGGCAACCTTGACCTCAACGTCAAGACAATCTGCGGCGCGGCAATTATCCCCGTTCCCTCCTCCAGAATGAAGTCCGCGTACACCTTCAGCGATACCGACGGCTTTACACCCGCCGAGGACGCAGTTCAGATTAACTGGATTATCTGCCCGAAGGACGCTCCCGTTGCCGTTTCCAAGACCGACAACATCAAGATTATCACTCCCGAACAGAACCAGTTCGCGGACGCTTGGGATATCGACTACCGCAAGTATCACGACCTCTTTATCCCCGACAGCAAGAAATCCGCAATTGCAGTCTGCAAGGCGGGCTAATTGACTAATCACGCGGCGGGCGGCACAACGCTGTCCGCCGTTTTTTAGAATTATTCGGTTTACGAAAGGAGTTTTTATGATAATTACCGCAAACGAATACAAGGAAATGGGCTTTGGTGCGACAGACGATGTTCTTCTTGAAAAGTGCATAAAGCGCGCGGAATTTGTCCTCAATGGAATAACCGGCGGGAGAGCCGCAACAATCGCTCTCGGGACAACTCCGGCGGCTGATTACGTCAAGCAGGCGTGTGCTTTCCAGACCTACGCGATTTACCGCGAGGAAACCGCGCTTCTCGCCGAGTCAAGCGAGTCGAGCGAACAAAGCGGTTCTTCGTCAAAAACGGACGAGCGCGTCACAATCGGCGATTTCACCTACTCCACCGGTACATCTTCGAGCAGTTCCTCGGGAAGCGCTTCAAAAAGCTCTTCGGGGCTCGGTATCGAGCCGCTTGACATCAACCAAACCGTTGCAAAACTGCTTCGCGCGGCAGGTTGCTTTTACGGAGCAACGGAGGTGAAGGAATGAACGTAAAGCCTATTCCGAACAACCTTCTCGGCGATGATTTTTACCTTTATGTTCCCACGGCAAACGGCTGGAGCAGACAGCTTATCGAGAACGTCCGCGTTGAACGGAAAAGCGCCGTAAGCTCCCCGACAGCCGCAAGCACCCGCGATGTTTCCGAGATAACAATCTGGTACGACTACGAAAATTCTTATCCTCAGGCAGATTTTTCCGCGGGAACAAGAGCCGGATATCACGGAGAACTTTTTGAGATAACCGAGGTGAAATTCTACCGCGCCGAGGAGCTTCATCACTGTAAAATAAAAGCCGTGAAAATCGGCGGAGAATACACGGAGGCGAATGACTGATGGCTGATGAAAAGAACAAAAACGTTTCGCAGAGCACAAGCGTAAAAAGCGAGGACGAGAGCTACAAGATAGCGAAGCTCATCAGGCAGGGAAACCGCGAGCTTGAGCGCCAGCTCAACATCAAAAAGACCGGAAATACGCTTTGAAACGGAGGTAATTTATGACGATAACAATAAACGAAACAACGTTTGACAGCGTGACCGAGCTTAACGTGCGACGTGAAACCCGCCGAACCGATATCCGCTACAACACGCAGGGCGATATGCTCATCGACCTCGTGAACAGAAAGTATGTTCTCGAGGCAACGTTCGGGCTGTTGTCCGAGAGCGAGATGAAGGTGCTCCGCGAGCTTTGCGGCGAGATTTTCGTGTCGGTTACGTTCCCGTCACCCGAGGGCACTGTTACCGCAGATTTCCACATTCCCGAAGAACCCGCGCCCATTGTCACGGAAACAAACGGTGTACGAACCTACGCCGGCGTTAAGCTGAAGCTTTTGCAGAAATGAGGTGACGCACTTGGTTAATGTATCGGACAATTTTAAACAACTTGCACAGCAAGCCGGACGCAAGGTTTACTGCAAGATAATCGCGGGAAACCTGACGTTTCTGGACGACAAAATCCTTGAGTTTGATTTTGACGATGTAATTCATCCCGACTGGTTTACCCTCGGAACCGTTTGTGCAAACCGCTTTGCGTTCTCGGTGAAATACGAGGAGGAAGTCGAGGTAAACACGGAGATTAAGCCGTATATCAGCTTCGACAACGAGGAATGGTGTCCGCTCGGAGTGTTCTTTGTTTCAAGGCGATATATCCGCGGAAACTATGCGTCAATAATCTGCTACGACAAGATGTACTCGCTTGATGCGGAATACGCAAGCTCGCTCAACACCCCCACAACAACCTCCGAGCTTCTTCGGGAAATCTGCTCGAATTACGGGATAATCTGCGGCGATTACGGCAGTGACTACGAGGTCAAAACAATCCCCGCCGACTGCACAGTAAGAGATATGATAGGCTACATCGCCGCGATGAACAGAAGCTGTGCGAAATTCAACAGAAACGGTGAGCTTGTCTTTAAAAACACACAGTCCTTTGAAATGTTTTGGATAAATCCGGAAAACTGCATGGATTCAAGCAGAAACTTATCCGATTCACGCGTGTTGCACATAACGGTTGACACGGGAAACGGCATAATCGAAAGCGGCGAGGGCGGTGAGCTAAGCTCGCTTGAGCTGTACAATCCGCTTATGACTCAGGATCGCTTGGATACAATCCTCGCGCAAATGAAGCCGGTTGTGTTTTACGGCGCGGAAGTCGAGATGCAGGGAATGCCGTTTCTTGAAACGGGAGATTTTATTCTGCTTTTTGAAAAACGAGTGGGACTGTTTACAATTGTGCTGAGCGAAATCGAATACCATTATGACGGCGCGCTAACGGCAAGACTCAGCTCCCGCAACCGAAACTACTCCGACCCCACGGTTCACCGAAACGACCTTGAAGCCGCTCTCGAAGAGATTAGGATAAGTCTTGGGAACATCTACAAAAAGCAGATTAACGAAGCGGCGCTTTCGCTCTCGACCGCCGAAACAACCGCCGCAGAGTTCTCGTTTGAAACGAAAAAGGCGGATGTTTTCGCGCAGATTGATATGAATTTCACCGTTGACGGAGGCGGCTCAAACACGCTTCTGGCAACGGTTTACGTCAACGGCGAGAAAGCGCGTGAGAGCGTTCACACGGTAAACGGGAGCGCGCGGGAGCTGATTCATTTCTACTACCTCGCGGAAAATCTCCCAAAGGGCAACAACACAATCACGGTCACGCTGAAAACAGCAAGCGGACAGATGACAATTCAAAGCGGACAGCTTATCGCGACGCTGGTTGGCAAGGGAATGGCGGGAGGGACGCAGAGCATTCGCGACAGGCAGACGGTTTTTGAAAGCATTCCCGTGATAACGATGAAATACGGTGGATTTACAATTCTCGGTTTAACCGAAAATGTGCAGACAGAACAGGAGGAATAAAATGCACGGAAAAGCAACTTTAATTCTCACGGACAAGGACACGGGGCGGGTTGTGAAGCGGGTTGAGGAGCACAATATGGTGACGAACGCGCTGAACAGCATCTTCAGCCTGCCGCCGCAAATCGCCTACGATAAGAGCGCCAGATACATTTTCAACGGCTTTCTGCCGATGTACGAAAATGCGCTCAAGGGCTTGGTTTTGTTTGGCGATACAATTCCCCAAAACGCGTATGATTATATGCTCGGCGGGAAATACAGCGTTCTGGCAACAGCCGGTGACGCATATTCGGGAGCGGACGCGATGCGCGGCACGTTCAACGCAAATCAATCGGGCGAGATTGAAAACGGATACCGCTTTGTGTGGGATTTCGCACCGGAAAAGGCTGTCGGAACAATCAAGGCGCTGAGCCTTACGAACAGGCTTCTCGGCAACCGCGGCGACCTTACTCTTGCGGGCGCGGACAGCCCTTATATGATAAACCCGTCCGACCTCACAAACAACGGCAACTACAACAGCGCTGTCCCGCTTTTGAACGGCACGGGAGTGTTTTTCCTGCAAAAGGGCAAAAACACGTTCTATTCCTATGTAACAGGTAACCCGTTCATCAAGATTTTGCGGTACAGGATAAGCGACCCGCTTGGGCTGAAAATCTGCGACACGGTTTCGGGCGTACTCGAAGAAGAAACGCAGATAAATCTTAGCTTCGCCACATCAACAAGCACTTCGCAAGCCTTCTACGACACGAAAACAGAACGGCTGTACTGCGTTTTGTACACCTACTACACGGTCAGCAATGTGAGGTATTTCAAATTCCGCTACGCCGTGATAAATCCCGTGACCTGCGAAAAGGAGCTTGAAACCGATTATATTTCGACAAACGTACCGCATTATGCAAGCGCAAAATTCGCGTTCTATGACGGGAAAATGTATGTGTATGACTCAGCTTTTACCATATACGTTTGCTCGCTTTCGGGAGAGATTGAAAGCACGATAAACCTCGGTCTTAACACGATAAACGGCTTTTTGACGCTTGACGGAAAGCTCGCGGTTGACTGCAAATTCACGTCATCGGGCAGGCGGTGCATCTACGTTTTCGATGAAAACAAAACAACGCTTATGCAACACGCAAGCGCTTATACGCCGATTGCAACCGATATTGTCAAGCACCCGTACTGCCTTGCGTCTAACGGAAGCACGGTTTACATTATGCTCCGAACCGACTATCTCGCCACGATAAACAACCTCACCTCGCCGCTTGAAAAAACAGACCAACACGCGCTTCAGGTGAGGTACGAGATAACCAACTAAAAAATTTGTCCCCGAGCTTTCGGGGACTTTTTGTGCAATTCAGAGTTATTTTTGCTCAAAATAACGACAGCGGGAAACCGAGGAAACCGGTGCGCGAGATAAGTCGTCAAGCGTGCAAAATCCGTCGTTTTGCCAGCGGCAACACTCCGAGCAGGCAATCAAATTCATAAAAATTCCCCCTTGCGTATATTTTTTATAAAAATTTTAGGTTTATTCATTGTTGACAAAATGGAAACGGCGGTGTATAATAATAAAGTATATAGGAGAATTTATGAACGCTTTGATAAGAATACTCAGCCTTTTGGTGCTGTGCTTTGCGGCAAACGCGCCGTTTCTTCTTGAAAACGCGCCGCTCGGCGTGAAGATTTCAACCGGGATAATTCTCGCGGCATTTTTCGTTTTGTACAATATTTTTCCAACCGTGAAAAAATTTCCGACCGCGCGGCTTCGGATACTCGGGCGCGGAACGGAGCTGATTTTGGCGTTTGTGGTGAGTTGCGCGGCGGCAGTACCCGTTGTGGTCTTGGAAATCATTTCCATTGCAAACGGCTCAGTTCCGTTTACAAATTACATTGTGAGATTTGTCGCGCTGTTTCTGATGGAAACGGTGATTTTCTGGAACGGGATAATCCGCGTTTATCTCACGTCAGTGCGGCTTGGCGTGAAATATCGGTTGCTCGGGTTGATTTTCGGGTACATTTTCCCCGTTAACCTTGTGATGCTGATGATAATCTACGTTAAATGCGTGGGAGAAGTACGGTTTGAGTGCAAAAAATTTGCCGTTGACGAGAAGCGAAAGGGCGAGAAAATCTGCGAAACCAAGTACCCGATTTTGCTGGTTCACGGGGTGTTTTTCCGCGACAGCAGGCTGTTCAATTACTGGGGAAGAATACCCGACGCGCTTGAGCGAAACGGCGCGCAGATTTTCTACGGTGAACAGCAAAGCGCGCTTTCCGTTGAAGAAAGCTCGAAGGAGCTTGCCGAGAAAATCAAGCAAATCGTGAACAGAACGGGTTGCGGAAAGGTGAATATAATCGCGCACTCAAAGGGCGGGCTGGACGCGCGATACGCGATAACAAAGCTTGGTTGCGCGGATTATGTCGCGTCACTCACGACCGTAAACACGCCGCACCGCGGTTGTCTTTTCGCGGAGAGTTTGCTTAAAACAACCTCGCCGCGCTTGAAAAAATTCATCGAAAAGGTGTACAACGGCGCGTTCTATCGGCTCGGCGATGACGCACCAAACTTTATGGCGGCGGTGAAGGACTTGACCGTGAGCTTTTGCGAGGAGTTCAACAAAAACGTGCCCGATGTTGACGGAATTTTCTATCAGTCAATCGGCTCAAAGGCGAAAAGTCGGCGAAGCGGGCGGTTTCCGCTGAATTTGAGTTACCCCGTTGTGAAAAAATATGACGGCGACAATGACGGGCTTGTCGCGCTTCTGTCAACAAAGTGGGGCGAGCGCTTTATTCCGCTGTACCCGAAAGGTCGGCGCGGGATAACCCACGCGGACGTAATCGACCTCAACCGTGAGGACATCAAAGGCTTTGACGTTCGGGAGTTTTACGTCAAGCTGATTTCCGAACTGAAAGAGAGAGGCTTATGACAACGGTGTTTTTTATCCGTCACGCGCAGTCGGCTCGCGGTGATTTTGAGGACAGAGTGCGCCCGTTAACCGAGGAAGGTCTTGCCGACACAAAGCAAGTAACCGCGGCGCTTCGCGATACGGGCATAACGCATATCCTCTCAAGCCCTTACAAGCGCACGCTTCAGACGGTCGCGGATTTAGCTCAGACGCTCGGGCTTTCTCCCGAAACCGATGAGGATTTCCGAGAGCGCTCTGCGGGGAGCTGGCGCGGCGAAAATTTTCTCGCGTTTATCGAGCAACAATGGGCTGACTTCTCCTATCACATCAAGGACGGCGAGTGCCTTTGCGATGTGCAAAAGCGCAATATTGCGGCACTTAACCGCGCTCTCGTGAAATACAGCGGCGAGATTATCGCGATAGCAACCCACGGCACGGCGCTCAGCACGATAATAAATTACTACAAGCCCGAGTTTGATTTTCGCAGTTTTATGCGGATAATCGACTTTATGCCGTTTATCGTGAAAATGGATTTTGACGGCGAACAGCTTGTGTCGTTTGAAGAAATAATGTTTATAAACAAGCCTTACAACAAGAATTGAGGAAGAACAATGTCAGATTTATCGATGAAATTGAACAGTGCTGAGGAAATCAGCGCGGTTTTCGGCGACTTTGACCGAAACATAAATCTTATTCAAAAAGCGTTTTCCGTGACAATTTTTTCGCGCGGGAGCGAGGTTAAAATCAGCGGTGACGACGAGCTTTCCGTGAAAAAAGCGGAAAAGGCGCTCCGAACGCTCTGCGGCTATTTTCAGCGCGGCGAGAGCATCGAGGAACAGCAGGTGCGCTACGCGATTGCGATGGTAAACGAGGGCGCGGAGGAGGAAATCTCGGCGGTTTCGGGGGACTGCGTTTGCGTGACGTGCTCGGGCAAGCCGATTAAGCCGAAAACGGTCGGACAGAAAAAATACTGCGATATGATACGAAAGCGCACGATAACCTTCGGCGTTGGCCCCGCGGGTACGGGAAAAACCTATCTTGCGGTTGCGCTGGCGGTGACGGCGTTCAAGCAAAAACAGGTGCAACGGATAATCCTCACGCGACCTGCTGTTGAAGCGGGCGAAAAGCTCGGATTTCTGCCGGGTGATTTGCAGAACAAGGTTGACCCGTACCTCCGACCGCTCTATGACGCGCTTTTTGAGATGCTCGGGCAGGAGAGCTTCGCGAAACTGCAAGAGCGCGGGACAATCGAGGTTGCGCCGCTCGCGTATATGCGCGGACGAACGCTGGACGACAGCTTCATCATACTCGATGAAGCACAGAATACAACCCGCGAGCAGATGAAAATGTTCCTGACGCGTCTTGGGTTCAACTCAAAAATGGTTATCACCGGCGACATCACGCAGATTGACCTTCCCGAGAGCAAAAAATCGGGACTTGTCGAAGCGCTGAAGGTTCTGAAAAACGTGGAGGATATCGGCGAGAATTACTTCACGGAAAAGGACGTTGTGCGGCACAAGCTGGTGCAGGACATCGTGAACGCTTACGAGCAGTACAACGGCTCGCGGCGCGAGAGGAGAGAGAAATAATGGCTGACTGGAACAGCGCGCAGTACCTGAAATTCAAGGCTCAGCGCACACAGCCCGCTGTCGATTTAGCGGCAAGAATAGACACAAACCCGCTTGAGATAATCGACATCGGTTGCGGTCCCGGAAACAGCACGCGCGTGCTCAAAAACCGCTTCCCGAGGGCTCGGGTAATTGGTGCGGACACGAGTGAAAATATGCTGGAAACCGCGCGCCGCGACAACCCCGACTGCGAGTTTATCCGACTTGACGCGGGCGGCGATTTGTCGGAGTTTTCGGGGAAATTCGACTTGGTTTTCTCGAATGCGTGTATTCAGTGGGTGCCCGAGCACAGTGCGCTTTTGCCGAGTTTGTTTTCTATGCTGAAAAGCGGCGGCGAGCTTGCGGTACAGGTTCCGGTGAATTTTGACGAACCGATACACAAAATTATCGAGCGCGTTTCATCAAGCGAAAAATGGCGCGAAAAATTCCCAAATCCGCGCATTTTCTACACGCTCACCGAAAGCGAGTATTTCGATATTCTGTCCGATTTGACGAACGATTTTGAGATGTGGAAAACGATATATTTCCACAGAATGCCGAGCATCGACAGCATCATCGAATGGTACAAATCAACGGGCTTGAAACCCTATCTCGAGGTGCTTTCCGATGCGGAAAAAGCGGATTTCACAAACGATGTGAAACGCGAGGTTGAAAAGGCATATCCCGCGCAGAAAAACGGGGAAATTATCTTCAGATTTCCGCGGCTTTTCTTTATTGCAAAAAGGAGTTAAGATGAAAATTTACGTTGATTTTTCCGATGAACAGGACAAGATAAAGCTTGATTTTGACGCGGAGGAGCTGATTGCAAAATGCGCCGAACAAGCACTCTCCGAGGAGGAAATCGAGGACGATGCGGAGGTTTCGGTGACGTTTGTGGACAACGAGAAAATCCGCGAGCTGAACAAGCAACACCGCGATATCGACCGCGAAACCGATGTACTTTCGTTTCCCGCGTTCACGGACGAGGGCTTTGAGGTTAACCCCGAAAATGATGCGATAATTCTCGGCGACATCGTGATTTCGCTCGAAAAAGCGCGGTCGCAGAGCGAGGAGTACGGTCACTCGATGAAGCGCGAAACGGCGTTTTTGATAGCACACTCGCTGTTTCACCTGCTCGGCTACGACCACGAAACACCCGATGAGGAAAAGGAAATGTTCGAGAAACAGGAGAACGTTCTGCAAAGGCTTGGGATAACGCGATGAGCTTTTTCAAGGGATTTTTTTACGCGGGACGAGGGCTTCTGAACGCGCTTACCGAGCGGAATTTCCGCTTTCACCTCTGCGCCGCGGCAACGGTAATTTTCTTCGGAGCAAGATTCTACTCGTTCCGGACATCGGAGTGGGCGGTGCTGTTGTTAACGTGCGCTGTCGTTCTGTCGCTGGAATGTGTGAACACGGCGCTGGAGCGGCTCTGCGACAAGGTTTGTCCCGAACATGACGAGTTGATAAAAAAGTGCAAGGATATCGCGGCGGGAGCGGTTTTGATTGCGGCAATTTTCGCCGTGGCAATCGGCGTTGTACTGTTCTGGAGCACGGAAAAATTCGCCGAAATCGTGTACTTTTTCTCGGAACCGTTGAGGCTTGTGCTACTGATAATCGGCATTTTGCTGGAAGCGGGATTTGTGTTTTTGCCGAAACAAAGAGGTCAAGATAAAAAAAAATAAAATGGGAGAATGCGTATGGATAATAAAACCATCACTATTCTTATAGCGGGAAACATCGAAAATTTGTCGAAAAAGCTCGAGGATTGCTACACCGTGATTTCCGAAAACAACAGTCGGCAAGCGGTCAAAGTTCTCCGCGAAAACGTGGGAATTGTGGACGCTGTGATACTTGATTTGATGAGCTTTGACGTGCTCGCGGAAATCCGCGCGGACGAGGAGCTTTCCAAAATCCCCGTTATCGCGGTAACGCCCGAAAACAGCCCCGAGAGCTGTAAACTCGCGCTGGAGCTGGGCGCTGTGGATTTTGTGCCCGAGAACACAGACAAGGATTTACTCCGACACCGTGTGAAGAGCGTACTGGGGCTTTGTCAAGCAAGTTCATCGACAGCCAAGAGCAACCGCAACATCAATACCGAGCAACTCAAATCATTGCTGAACGACGCGCCGAGCGGCATTTCAATTGCACAGCTCGCCGAGGACGGCACGATGAAAACGCTTTACATAAACAAAAGTTTGTCCGATATGCTCGGGTTTCCCGATTATGAAACGGGCTTGCGGTGCGTTTTGTCAAGCTCGGTGACGGGACTTGAAGCCGAGGACGCGCTCTCCATCAGAAACCGCATAAACGAGGCATACGAGAGCGGCGAGCAAATTAAAATGACGTTCAAATGCCGCGGGTTTGACGGGCGGGAAATCTGGCTTTTGCTGAGCGGTCACACGATAACCGACAACGCGGGCGAGAAGCTGTTTTACTCGATGATAACGGACGTTTCCGCCGAGAAGGAGCGCGAAAAGGAGCTTCGCGATACCGCGTACATCGACCCAATCACCGGCTCCAGAAACCGCGCCGCGTTCATCAAAAAAGCCGAGGAATTGCTTGCGGAGAACCCGCTCACCGAGTACACGATGATGAAGCTGAACGTGGGTAACTTCAGGATTGCCAACAACTCGCTCGGACGCGCGGAGGGCGACAAGCTGTTGAAAACAATTGCGGGCGCGCTCTCCGAGTTAATCGATGAGAGCGGGGTTTTCGCGCGGTTTTACGCCGACCAGTTTGCGATAATGACGCCGTATTCCGAGCGTTCCGTACACCCGCAGTCCATACTCGGCGCGGTTGAGAGCGCTGTCGTGAGAAACTGCGCGGCAACGGGCGAGCTGTGCTTTTATATGGGCGTGTACAAAATCGACGACCGCTCGCTGTCCATCGAGGAAATGGCTGAGAGAGCCGCGATTGCCTGCCGCTCGGTTTCGGGCGGAGTGCGCGAGCATATCACCTACTTTGACGAGAAGATGCGGCAGAAAATGCAAGAGGAGCAACGCATCAGCAACGATTGCTACCGCGCGCTCCACAACAACGAATTTTGCGTATATTTCCAGCCGATTTACGGCGTGAAAGCGAAGAAATTCGTGTGTGCTGAGGCGCTTTCGCGATGGATTCACCCCGAGCATGGGACAATTTTGCCCGAGAAATTCCTGCCGATTTTCGAGAAAAACGGGTTTATCACGGAGCTTGATTTGTTTGTTCTCGAACACGCCTGCGCGTTTCAGAAAAAGCGTGCGGACGCGGGTGTGGAGCAGTTTCCGATGTCGGTAAACATATCCAGAACAAGTCTTTACAACCCGAATATGTTCGACAAAATTTACGCGATAACGCGCAAATACAAGATTGAACCGCAAAACATCAGGATTGAGGTAACCGAAACCGTTTTCACCGACAACTCCTCAACACTTATTGAAACAATAAAGAAACTGCGTTCCGTAGGCTATCCGATAGTTTTGGACGGCTTTGGCGGCGGAACATCATCGATGAACACGCTCAAAAGAATGCCGTTTGACATCTTGAAGCTGGATATGAAATTTATGGAAGGCTTCGAGAAAAACGGCAAAATCGGCGCAATCATAACCTCGCTTGTGAGAACGGGAAAGTGGCTGAATGCGCCGTTGCTTGCAGAGGGCGTGGAAACGCGCGAGCAGTTTGAGTTTCTCGAGAGCATCGGTTGCGGGTACATTCAGGGCTTCTATTTTGCAAGACCGGTGCCCGAGGACGAGTTCACGGCGCTTCTTGCCGAAAACCGCGTGACAATGCAGGATACCGCGGTTGAAACCTACGGTATGGACGTTGATATAAACAAGATTTTCGGAAACGACTCGGTGTTGTCGAAGCTTATCGGGAGCATCTTCGGCGGCTTCGGAATTTACGAGTTTACGGGCGACAGGCTTGAGGTTATCCGCGTGAACGAGGAGTACTACAACCTGATGGGTTATACCGCGGAGAACAGATATCTCGAGGAGAACCCGAACGTTTGGGAACATCTTCACTCCGATGACATCGAAATCTCGAAAAACGCCTGCCTTGAAGCCGCGAGAACAGGCAGACCTATCCGCGCGGTTTGCCGCCGCTACAAGAAAAACGGTGACCTCATCTACCTTGATTCGATACACAGACGGCTTGGCGGCACGGACAAAAACCCGATTATCTGCATCTCGCTGTCGGATATCACCGAGAAAGTGCTCAAGGAACAGGACGCGGAGCTTGTAAATTCCGCGCGTGAAGCAAAACAGCTTGAACGCGAGAAAACGGACAGCTTGCTTCGCAAAACGGTTCGTCATATACCGATGGGACTGGGAATTTTCCGTTGTACCGAGGAGGAAACGTTGCCGGTTTACCTCAGCGAGAAGATGTACAGAATTTTCGGTGAGAAAAACAAGCAAGTGCTGTTCAGCGACAATAATCCGATAAGCGAGCTTCTGAACCGATACAGAATAGAAGCGGGAACGAGCGGCGAACAGATTTTCCCGTATGTACGCCCCGATGGAAAGCATATCTGGATAAAAGCCGCGTACAGCACGGTTGAAGAAGACGGCGCGATGATGGTGTACACGGTAATTTCGGATATAAGCGAGCAGGTTGAGTCACGCAAGCAGGAGGCTGTCCGCGACCAGATGTATCAGGTGCTTATCGGCGAGGTGAACGTGACGATTTTCAGCTATTCGCCCGATATCGATGAGCTTACCTATTACCAAGGCTCGGACAACGGCGAAGTACACCCCGTCACGCTGTCGGGGGTAACAAAGGATATTTCCGTGTTCTCGAAGCTCTTTGAGGAGGACAGAGAGAGCTTTGTTGAGGTTCTGAAAAAGTTGTCGGACACCGAGTCAACCGAAACGATTATCGTGAAAATGCTTGTCGAGGGTTATCCGCGCAGAAACAAGGCGATTTTCAAGAGTATCTGCGATGAGGACGGCGTTGTGTTCAGGATTGTCGGAAAACTCGAGGACGTTGAGGACGATATGGCGCGTATTGAGGAGATACAGTCGCGCGCGATGTACGACAGCCTTTGCGTTGACGTGTACAACAAGGCGACAACCGAGGAGCTTATCAAAAACGAGCTGAAACGGAGCACCTCGGGCGCGCTGTTGATGATAGACGTGGACGATTTCAAGAGCATAAACGACCGCCTCGGGCATATGTTCGGCGATGAATTTTTGAAGATGTTCGCGACAACCGTGAAAGAGGTTTTCCGCGACTCCGATATCGTGGGAAGATACGGCGGCGACGAGTATTTCGTGTTTGTTCCGCACGCAACGGCGGCGCTTGCCGAGAGAAAGGGCAACCAAATTCTCGAAAAGGTTGCACAAATCAACATTCCCGAACTGGACGGCATAAAGAGCAGTATCGGAATATCGATTGCAAATCCCGACAACCGCGATTACCGTCAGCTTTTGAAGCAAGCGGACAGCGCGCTTTATCAGGCGAAAAACCGCGGTAAAAACTGCGTTGTGCTGTTTGACGCGAACCTGATGAACGAGATAACCTACCGCACGGAGGAAGCCGTTAAGAAAGGCCGCGAAAACGTTGTTCTGAGCGCGAACCCGAACGGCGCGGTGCCGCTGATAATGCGGATTTTCAGCCTGTTGTATTCGGGAACGAACCTGACTGCGGGAATAAACCAAGCGCTCCGGTTTGTCGGAGAAAACTTTGATGTGAGCAGAGTGTACATTTTCGAGGACAGCGAGGACGGAGCGTATTGCTCGAACACGTTTGAGTGGTGCAACGAGGGTGTAACGCCGGAGATTGACACGCTTCAAAACGTTTCGTATGAGGAGGACCTCGGCGGACATTACCGCGAGAATATGAACGATGACGGGATTTTCTACTGCCGCGATATAAGCGATTTGGATAAACCGACAAGGGCGATTTTGGAGCGGCAAGGGATAAAATCGATGCTTCAGTGCGCGATTTTGGACAACGGCAAGTTCAAAGGATTTGTCGGGTTTGACGAGTGCAGGGAGAATCGTTTTTGGACGCAGGAGCAGATTGATTCGTTGGTGTTTTTGTCGAAGGTGCTGTCGGTGTTCCTGATAAAGAACAGGCGGGAGCAACCGAACTGATAAGATTTTCCGCATTTTGCGACCAAGCACCGCGAAGCGTACAAAAGTCTTTTTGGAGTTCAAAGAACCTTTTTCTTCAGAAAAAGGTTCTTTGCCGCCGGAGGCACTGGAGCGAAGCGACCACTCTGCGCGAAGCGCCAAAATAAAAATTCAACAAGAACAACCTCCCCGAGCATTTTTCGGTTTGATACCGAAAAATGCAGGGGATAAGTCCTCGCAAACTCAGCCCAACGGTAAATCTCGGCTCAAAGGCGGGTGCAGTCACGCCTTACAAACTTGTTAACTTCTCTAACAATGTGGCGTGACTGCACCCGCGCATTTTTTCGACTTGATGTCGGAAAAATGCAAACACCTTTAGCAAATTAAGCTCAACCCACAGACTTTTTATCATGAAAGCGATTTTGGGGTTCGATGCCCGAAAAATCGCCCGCACCGCGCACAAACCAAGAAAAAGCAAACCCGCCAAGCTTTCCGGCAAGGCGGGTTTTATGTATTTTAGTAATCCGAATAAACAATTTCGGTTTCGTCAAGGTCTGGATTTTCACCGTTCGGGTGAGAATTATCGGGCTTTTTCTCGCCACGGTAGAGGAGCTTCATGATAATCGGTGAAACGATTGAGCTACACAAAATGAGCAGGATAACGGACGTAAAATACTCCGGCGAAACCATACCGACAGACAGCCCCTTCTGCGACACGATAAGAGCAACCTCGCCGCGCGTCATCATACCAACGCCGACTTTCATAGCGTCCCTGTTGCTCAGCCGCCACGCTTTCGCCATCAACCCGCAGCCGATAATTTTCGCCGCCATTGCCACCACGACAAATGCAAGTGAGAACCACAACAGCTGAAGCGAGAAGCCGTCAAAGTTGGTTTTCAAGCCGATTGACGCGAAAAAGACCGGCCCGAAAAGCATATAGCTCGAGATATCCATTTTGCCCGCAATGTACTCCGCGTCGCGAAGATTGCACAGGATAATTCCCGCGACATAAGCGCCCGTGATATCGGCAATCCCGAACAATTTCTCCGCGCAAAACGCCATCGCAAAGCAAAGCGCAAGTCCGAAAATCGGGATTCTGCGGTGATGCGGAGCGAGCTTGTCGAGGAACTTGAACAAAAAGTACACCAAAAATCCCACGACAACGCTGAATACGATAAATAACAGCGTCTTGATGACAACATCAACCGGCTTTGCGTCGGAGGAACGGAAACCAATTACAAACGTAAGTACAATGATGCCGATAACATCATCGATAATTGCGGAGGAAACGATAATTGTGCCGACTTTTCCTTTGAGGTGCCCAAGCTCACGGAGCGTCTGAACCGTGATACTGACGGAGGTTGCCGTCATAATTGTGCCGATAAACACTCCGCGGAAAAACTCGTCCGAACCGACAGGCGCAAATCCGAAGAACAAGCTGTACAACAGCCAGCCCAAAACCAGCGGCACAAAAACGCCCGCGCAGGCTATCGTGAGGGCAACGGGACCCGTCTTGACAAGCTCTTTCAAATTCGTTTCAAGTCCCGCCGAGAACATCAGCAAAACCACGCCGATTTCCGCTAACATCACGATAAAATCCGACTGCTGAACCCAGCCCAAAAGTGACGGACCAATGAGAAGTCCCGCCAAAATCTGCCCGACAACCTGCGGAGCCTTGAGCTTTTTTGCAAGCAGTCCCAACAGCTTTGCCGCAATCAAAATAATCGCCAAATCGCGAAAGCATTCATACGCTTCCACAAAAATCACCGCCTTAAATTTTACATATTGTTATATTGACACTCGCCCGAGAATTTGATATAATGAAATCACAAACAAATTTTCGGGAAGGAGCTTAGCAATGCTAGAACAAAATTACACCAACGCAGAAGACAAAGGGCGCTTTGGCTTTTCGGAAAGCGGAAAATTCCGCGCGCCCTACAAATCCGAAACGGCACTGATACTTATTTTCACAATTATATTCATTGCAGGAACAATCGGAGGACTCGCAGGCGGAGCGATATTCCTACACAATATGATGGCGTCCTCGCCTGTGCCTGAAAGAACCGACCCGACTTTCTACGCGATGACGGGAGCCGTGATTTTTCTCGGTGCAATGGCTGTGAGCTTTGTAATATTCAAAGTCGGGACAGCCTACACCAAGCGCGGCTTTGAGTGTACATACTCGGCAACCGAGGAGATTTTCACCGCAAACATCGGCGGCGATGTACACACAATCAAATACAACGATGTAACCGCGGTAAATTTCACGCCGAGAAGCATTTTCGGGAAAATCCACGGCTATGACGTTGACATTTTCTTCGGAAACCGCGTTGAACAATACGCAGTTTCGTTTGAAGGGCAGTTCCAGTCGGAAAAAACCACGCCGTTCTACATTATAAAAGAACGTATGCAGATTATCGAAAACCGCCGTTCCGATGAAGAAGCGAAGCTTGCCGAAATCAAAAACAAGTCGTACAAAGCGCTCGGTCGCGAGGAAATTGAAAAAGCGCGCGAGAAGAAAAAGACAACCGAGGAGCGCGTTGAAGCACTTTTCACACAAAGCTCTGAAATGTCTGCTGTTGCACCGAAAAAATCCTCGGGAAACACCGCGCCCGCTGAAACTCCCGCCAAGCCTGCTGATACCGATGACGAAATGCCCGAGGTATCCGCGAAGAAGTGACGAAAGGGAGAGCTATGTTAAATGAACAACCGCGGCTTTCCCCGACAGTCGAGGGCTATTCAGCCGAAAACGCAAGGATAACCGAAAGCGAGCGCGCCAAACAGCTCACCGAGCTTGAAATAATCAACCGCGAGCGCGCGATAAGCGAAAGAGAGCTTATCGGGCAGGGCACGTTTTTGATAGGAAGAACGGGAGCTCCCGTTATCTTCTGCGAAATTCTTGCCACAGCAGCGTCTCTCGCCTTAATCGCCTACATTCTCCCCTTAATTCCGATATTCTATAAGGTGATTTTCTCCTACGAGCTGATTGTGCTTGCGATAATCGCCGCCATCTACATACTTCTGATGACTGTACTGCTTGACATTATCAGAGGCGGAAACGAGTACAAATACCAAGCAAATCAGCGCGAGTTTTGGTTCTCGCGAAAGAACGGCAAGGGCGGTGTCGCGCACTTTTTCTACAAGGACGTGCTGAGCGTGGATTATTGCCCGCACAAATTCCTGTGGTTCGACAACGGCTATTACGTTTCGATTGAAACGAAAAGCGGCTTTTTCACCTACAAATACGTTTTCCCGCGCTTCCGTCACCCGATAGCCGAGAAAAACCTGCCGTTTGAGGTAATCCGCGAGCAAATCGCCGAGAAACAAAAGCTCCCCGAACAGCAAAGTATGCGGCTAGCGCTGTCGGCGAAAAAGACCGCCATGATGCTTGGACTGGCGCTTTTGTGCATTTTGTTCGGCGCGTTGCCGGCAATAATTTGTTTCCCGCTTTACTACATCGTGGCACTGGAAGAAATCGCGCTTGTGGGCATAATTCCGTGCATTTTGACGCTTATCAAAGGCGAGGTTTACCGATATCGTTCGGATAACCAAGAATTTGTTCTTCGCCAAGCCGACGGCGAGAGAAAAACAACGCGCATTAAGTTCAACGAAGCGGAAAAAATCGTCTATAAACGCCGGCTTTTCGGCGCGGTTGTGCGGATAAAAACCGGTGACAAAACGCTGAAATTCCGCTATGTTTACCCGAAGCCCTTCCAAATGAAATTGCTCTGCGAAACGCCGTTTGCGGTTTTCGCCAAATAAACGGAGGACAAAATGAACGTTGACTTCAACAACCCCGAAAACGCCGAAATCCCACACCCCGAAAAGGTTTATCTCGGCTCGGGAACGCTTCACCTTGCCTGTTCCAAGAAAAAAACCGTCATAACTGTCGTAATAACGGCTTTTATATTTGGATTTTTCGCAGGAAATCTTGTAAAGCTCGCACGGCTTATGTTTCGCGGAAACGAAACTGCGGCGGACTTTTTCTTCATTTTATTTATGATAATGTTTTTGGTCTGCGGCACGATAATCAGCGTTCTCCGGAGCGGCGAAAAGTACCAATGGAGCGCGACGGGACGCGAGTTTACGGTATCTCGGAAAAACCGCGGCGCAACGATAATTTTCTACAAAGAGGTCGTGGTAATCGACTATGAGCCGCTGAAATTCCTGCACTTTTTCCCGCACGGCTACACGGTTTTCGTGCGAACGGTACGCGATGAATACGAGTTCAAATACGTTTTCCCCGGTGCAAAAACCTCACAGCGATTTGAGGACACGCCGTTCGGGCGGCTCTCAAAGATTGTTGATGATTTGCGGGCGCAAGGTCTTGACAAAGCGCTTCGTGAAAAGGAAAATCCGTTTTACGACCCGCCGTCAATCGAGGACGCTTTCCGCAATATTATCGCCGAGCAAAAAGCCCGCGAGTTTGAAAAGGAAAACCGCAATAACTATATATTCCCGAATTAAGCGTTCTTCTCGAGATACGCAAGTCTTACGCATACGCAGAACAGCTCCATAGCCTTCCTCAAATCGTCCACGGACGGGAATGTGGGGGCTATTCTTATATTGCTGTCGTGGGGGTCGTTGCCGTAGGGGTAGGTTGCGCCCGCGCCTGTCATAACAACGCCCGCTTCCTTTGCAAGAGCGACAATTCTCTTCGCGGTGCCCTCGGGCGCGTTGAACGAGATGAAATAACCGCCCTTGGGGTTTGTCCACTCGCCGATACCGCGCGGCAAAAGCTCCTTTTCGAGCATATATTTCACAACCTCGAACTTCGGTCTGATAATCGCCGCGTGCGCCTGCATGTGCTTTTCGATACCCTCGAAATCCTTGAAATACTTCGCGTGACGGAGCTGGTTGAGCTTGTCGAAGCCGATGGTCTGGAACGCCATTTGTTTCTTGATGAAATCGATGTTGTCCTTGGACGCGCAGATTACCGCAAGACCGCCTCCCGGGAACGAAATCTTCGATGTTGACGCGAACTCGAAAACCATATTCGGGTTGCCGGCTTTTTTGCACTCGTCGATGATGTTGAGCAGAGTGTCGCGGTCGTTATCGTAGAGGTGATGAACGCAGTAAGCGTTGTCCCAGAAAATGCGGAAATCCTTAGCCTTGGGCTTGAGGTTCGCGAAACGGCGGACAACCTCGTCCGAGTAGGTGATACCGGTAGGATTTGAGTACTGCGGAACGCACCAGACGCCCTTGATTTCCTCGTCCTCGGCAACGTACTTTTCAATCATATCCATATCGGGACCGTCCGCCTTGTAAGGCACGGTAATCATCTCAATACCGAGCGCCTCGCACATTGCGAAGTGACGGTCATAACCCGGCGCGGGGCAAAGGAACTTAACCTTATCATTCTTCCCCCAAGGCTTGTCGCTTCCGAGAACGCCGAGCTGGAGCGCTCTGATGATAGTGTCGTACATCATCTGAAGCGAGGAGTTGCCGCCGACAATAACCTCGTCCGCGCCAACGTGGAGCATCTCCATAAAGAGCTCCTTCGCCTCGGGAATACCGTCGAGCACGCCATAGGAACGGCAGTCCGCGCCGCTTCTTGACTTATAGTCACCGTCAAGGCAGTGCAGAAGCATATTTATCGACAAATCGAGCTGTTCGGGCGCGGGGATTCCGCGAGCCATTGTGAGGTTCAGCCCTTTTTTCTTGTAATCCTCGTAGAGAGCGGAAACCGCTTGTTTTTCGGCGAGGAGCTGTTCTTTGTTCATTTCATCGTAACGCATTATATTTTCTCCTTTCGGTTATATACAATCGATATAATTCGTCAAAACTCTATTTTAATCCACACATTATTATATCACCTAACGTTGATTTTTGCAAGCGATTTTTCAAAAACTTGCAAAAATTCGGCATAATACTTAAAAACGCGCCGCAAAAAGCGTGTCTAGCATAAATATTGTACAATTTTTCTTTCAAAAACGGCTACCCCACTTCCAAAAATTGCTCATCAAAAGCAAATTACGGAAAAAACCGCAAATTCCCCTTGTAAAAACGGGAAAAATGTGTTATAATTTAGTAAATATAGCCTTTATTGAGAAAGGAAGATTGTGGTGAAAATCAGGAAAAGAGTTGTATCGATAATAACGGCGGGGATTTGCGCGTTTTCGGTTTTATCGGGAACAGCACCGCTTAGTTTGAGCGCATTTGCCGAGGAAACCGAGAAAACGTTTGACGGACTGCACAACCTCACGGACGAGGTTCACAGCGATTTTCATACAGTCAACGAAACCGAGGTTAAAGACAAGCTGGAAGAGGTGTTCGAGAAAGCCTGCGGAAAGGACTTTGACGCGATAACCTACGGTGATTTGCAGAGAATTACAAGCTTGAATTTGAGCAAAATGGAACTTGAGGACATTCCGTTGTGCATAAAATATATGGTAAATCTGCGCAGTCTTGACCTGTCGCACAACAACCTGCAAAATGAAAACAATGTGCTTACGCTGAATTTAAGCGCGCTTAAAAAGCTGGATTACCTGAACGTGAGCTACAACTATCTGTCAAAGGTACCGTCATGGTATGTGTTGGACGGGATTGACAAGAAGTACATAGACCACAACCTGCTTTCGGGTGACGACCAGCGCTCGATAAAGGCGCAGACGCCGGTGTATTATTTTATGGACGGCGAGAAGATTGAAGTTGACGAGTTCAAGGAAAAGGTTCTCGCGGATATTTGCTTTGACGATGGTTCTGATTTGCCGGAATTTTTGTACAACCCCGATGACTACCCCGCCGACCAGCCGCTCCAAATCAATACAGACGAGCTTGAAAGCAAGCTCAACGAAAATAGCTGTGTGACAATAACGGAGAGCTATGTACCGGTTTCGGTTAAGGTTCAGCTGTTTAACAATGCAAATAATGCCAACACTAAAACCGAGATAAAAGTTTACCTGCTTGACGGAAGCTCCCCGACAACCGCGAAAGCGCGCCTGAATACACTTTTGAGCGAGGTTGAAAATCTTGACAAAACGTTGTACACGGAGAGAAGCTGGACAAATTTCGAGAACGCGCAGAAAACCGCGCAGGCAATTGCCGAATACCCGAACTCAGAAGCTGAGATGCTGAAAACTGCGCTTGAACAGCTTGACGCGGCGCATCACTCGTTGGTTTTGGGAATTGACCAAGATACAAAAAAGGTGCTAACCGACCTCACGTCCGTTGGAAAAACCTACAAGGAGGAGGACTACACGCCCTCGTCTTGGAGCGACCTCCAAAAAGCGCTGGACAAAATCGCGGAGATTTCCTCGGACGCAAACGCAACGCTCTCCTCGGCAAAAATCGCAATCCTCTCCTTCCAGAACTCGCAGAAAGGTCTTGAAAAGACAAAGCTTGCCGTGCCGAGCGTTATCCCGAAATCCAGCTTTGAAGCAATTTTCGGTGAAGACAGAACAGTTTCCGCAAAAGGCACAACAAGAAGCGGCAGAACGTATGATTGGAAATTCCTCGGAACAAAGGTGACCGCTCCCGCCGATTTTAACCCCGAGATTACCGACACGCCGACCGGCGAGGACGCGATTATGCTTGAAAGCGGCAGAGCGGGCGGGTATATTGCGTTCTCGACAACGCAAAGCGGCGCGTTTGCGGGAACAGGCACGCTTACGATGAACGTTTCCGATAAACTCGGTGACGGGACATACTACTATTATAAATGGAATACATCGGGCAGTCTGATAGGCGAGGTTGCCGTTAAAAACGGAAACCTGTCCGTTGACGTAAGCGAGGGCGGAACTTATTATGTCAGCAACGTTCTGCAAAAATTTGAGCTTGTTGCCGACAAGCTGGAAATTGATACGGCAAAACGCTCGGTTATTGTACCGTTGTGCTCGGGATACAATGTGGCGAATTTCAAAAAGCTGTTCAAATACGGGAGCAGTGTTTCGGTATATGACGCAGACGGAAAGCCCGTTTCAAGCACCGCGCGAATGAAAACGGGAATGAAGGTATCCGCACCAAAGGGCGAGGAATATGCGGTAACGGTAATGGGTGACGTGAACAACGATGGTTATGTGAACTCGACCGATGCGCTGGAGGTTCTCAAGAACTTCCTCTCGGACGGCGGGACTTCTCAATTCGGAGTTGGCGTGACAGGGATAAACGTGGCGGACGTAAACAGCGATGGAAAAATGAATGCATTAGACTCGCTGTTGATTTTGAAAGCGTTCTTAGAGTAACGCGAGTTCGCCGCGGGGAATTTTGATAGATATAACGGAGGAAAAATGAACACAAAAACAATTGCCGAAAACCGACAGGCTCGGCACGAATACTTTATTATAGAGAGCCTTGAGGCAGGGATTGAGCTGTTCGGCACGGAGGTCAAATCAATCCGCGCGGGCGGCGTGAACCTCAAGGACTCGTGGATATCGATAGACAACGGCGAGGCATTTATCCGCGGAATGCACATCTCCCCCTACGAAAAAGGCAACATTTTCAACCGCGACCCGTACCGCGTGCGGCGGCTTCTGATGCACAAAAAGGAGATTATGAAACTGTACGGGCAGGTGAAGCAGGGCGGTTACACGCTGGTACCGATTTCGATGTATTTCAAGGACAGCCGTGTGAAAATCCAAGTCGGCTTGTGCAAGGGCAAAAAGCTCTACGACAAGCGCGAAAGCTCCGCGAAACGCGATGCGGAGCGGAGCATTGACCGCGCGATTAAGGAGAAAAATCACTAAGCTTGCGCTCAATTTCACAAAAACAACCGCTCTTCCGGTATCGAAGAGCGGTTTTCGTTTTCCCCCTCAAGCCGCTCCCAAAGCCGTTTTGTTGCCAGAGCTTTCGCAAAGCCCGCTCTCGCCGAACCGAAGAAACATTCTTCCGCAACAAACCCGCCGAGCCGCTCCCGAAGCCGTTTGTTGCCCGAGCTTTCGCAAAAACCGCTCTCGCCGAACCGAATGAGCTTTCTTCCGCACCAAGCCGCTGAGCCGCGCCAAAAGCCGTTTTGTTGCCCGAGCTTTCGCAAAAACCGCTCTCGCCGAACCGAAGTAGCGTTCTTCTGTACCCAACCAGCCGAGCCGCGCCAAAAGCCGTTTTGTTACCCGAGATTTCGCAAAGCCCGCTCTCGCCGAACCGAATGAGCGTTCTTCTGTACCCAACCCGCCGAGCCGCTCCCAGAACCGCTTTATCGTCCGAGATTTCGCGAAGCCTGCTCTCACCGAACCGAAGGAGCGTTCTTCTGTACCCAACCCGCCGAGCCGCTCCCAAAGCCGTTTGTTGCCCGAGCTTTCGCAAAACCCGCTCTCGCCGAACCGAAGAAACATTCTTCCGCAACAAACCCGCCGAGCCGCTCCCAAAGCCGTTTGTTGCCCGAGCTTTCGCAAAAACCGTTCTCGCCGAACCGAAGTAGCGTTCTTCCGCAACAAAACCGTCGAGCCGCTCCCAAAGCCGTTTGTTGCCCGAGCTTTCGCAAAAACCGCTCTCGCCGAACCGAAGAAACATTCTTCCGCAACAAACCCGCCGAGCCGCTCCCGAAGCCGTTTTATCGCCCGAGCTTTCGAAAAAACCGCTCTCGCCGAACCGAAGGAGCGTTCTTCTGTACCCAACCCGCCGAGCCGCTCCCAAAGCCGCTTTGTTGCCCGAGATTTCGCGAAGCCCGCTCTCGCTGAACCGAAGGAGCGTTCTTCCGCGCTAAGCCGCCGAGCCCACAGTTTCCCTATCCCAATCAACAGCGCCGGCAAGATAAATGGTTATCACGCCCATTTTTGGAAATAACATCAATTTGCCCGCTTTTGTGCAAGTTAACCAAAAGCGGGCTTTTTTATCAAAAAATCGCAAAAATTAAGCGTTTTCTGCATTGTAAATTTTTCCCAAGCACTCATTTTTGAGCAAAAACGAGCGTTTTTCCGTGTTTTTCAGAAAAACAATTTTTGCGGGAAAGTGTCATTTTGTGCAATCTGCCATATCTTCTTTGGCACATTTTTCCAGAACCTCAAAAAACTCGGGACAACGCTTTTTGAAATTTATCGGGTGAAAGGTTTCTGCGTCAACAAACGCGTGGGAGCTTGTGCCCTCGCAGGCAACCTCGCCGTTCGGCAAAATCGCCTCGTAATAGAACTCAATCCGCGCCGCATTCAGCCGCGTAATCCGCGCCACAACCGTGATTTCCTCATCGTATTTCGCGGGCTGGCGGTACTTGCAACCAATCGCCGCCACCGGCAACATCACGCCGTCCTCTTCCATTTTCGCGTAGCTCATTCCGAGCGCCTTGATATAGTCCGTCCGCGCCATCTCAAACCACACGGGATAAACCGCGTGGTGAACAACGCCCATTTGGTCGGTTTCCGCGTAGCGCACGGTCAGTTTTGTTGTATTCGGCATAATTCCTCCGTCACTTCAAGCCGTTTTCGTTCTGAAACGCAAGGCTTGGTCTTGGGTAAAATTTGGCTTATTACAGCCATTCAGAGCATTTACATTGCAAGAAAAGTTCACGCCTGTTTCGACAAACTTAGTCTGAAACCGCGCTGTTATGCAAGCTGAACTGCTTAGACTAGCAGCCCAAACCGCTCCACGGTTCACCTGCATTTGTTGTGGCTCGCGAAGTCGCGCTCGGTGTCGGCAAGATTTCAAAACCGCGCTGTTATGCGGCTGAACCGCTCAAAGCTCAGCCCAAATTGCTCCACAGTTCGCTTGCATTTGTTGTGGCTCGCGAAGCCGCGCTCGTTGTCGGCGAGATTTCAAAGCCGCGCTGTTATGCGGCTGAACCGCTCAAAGCTCATCCCAAACCGCTTAGATTTGCAGTTTAAACCGCTCCCTCAGAACGCTTGCATTTTGAGCGAGTGTGAAGTCGCTCTGTTATGCGATTTGTAAGGCTCAAATCCGCAAATTCCTCCGTCACTTCAGCCCGCGTTTTCCCTGAAACAATCCCGCGAAGAACGCCATAACGCAGTCGGGTATCAGCTTCGAGCCGTAAATCATCAGCTCGGAGAATTTGTTCTCGGTTATCAACAGCTTTCCTCCAAACATCTCCCGAACAGCGTGCTCCGCGAGTTTTTCCGCGGAATATGCGCCCATTCCGAAGTTGATGTTCGCGGTCTGTCCGAACTCCGTGTCAACCGGTCCGGGGCAAAGCATCGACAGGTGAACTCCGCTCTTCTCGCGGCGAAGCTCCTCGGCAACCGCTTGCGTTAAACGCACAACATACGCCTTGCTCGCGTAATACGCCGCGAAATACGGTCCGGGGATAAAGCCAGCCGCGCTCGCCGTGTTCAGTATATAACCGCACCCGCGGCTCCTGAAATCGCGCAGAAACAGCTTGAACAGTATATGAAACGCGCGAATGTTCACCGAAATCATTTCCGTTTCGCGCTCAAGGTCGTTCTCGGCGAAGCTCCCGTAAACACCGAAACCCGCGTTGTTGATGAGAATGTCAATCTTGTACTTCTTCACGCGGCGGTACAGCTCGTAAACCTGCTTTTCGTCCGACAAATCCGCCTTGATGCTCAAAACCTTAACCTTGTACTCCTCAACAAGCTCGTTTTTCAGCTCGTCCAGCTTATCCTTACGCCGCGCTGTGATGATGAGATTTATCCCGTGCCGCGCAAGACTTCTCGCTATCTCACGTCCGATACCCGAACTTGCGCCCGTTACCAAAGCTATCATATTTATCCCTCCGTAAACTCGTGCGACCGCCTTTTTTCGGCTGTCCATACTATATTGTTACTAATATTTTACCTCAAATTTGCGAAAAAGTCAAGGAAATATCTTTACAATTCGGGAAAAATATACTATAATAATAGTTGCGGCAAAAAATTTGTCGATTTTCCGCAAATTGTTAAAGGAGATAATTATCTTGTTAAAACTTGCTCGTTATCTGAAAGAATTTAAGCTGAACGTTATAATAGGTCCGCTCTGCAAGCTCACCGAGGCGATTTTTGAGCTTATCGTGCCGCTTGTAATGGCGCAGATTATCGATGTCGGCATAAAAAACGGCGACTCCGACTACATCTGGCAAAACGGAATTATTCTGATTGTTCTCGCGGTGTGCGGACTTTCGTTTGCGCTTGTGTGTCAATATATGGCGTCTGCGGCTTCGCAGGGAGTGGGCACGCGGCTTCGCGCGGATTTGTACTCCCATATCAACACGCTGTCCTTTAAAGAACTGGACAGGCTCGGCACGGCGGCTTTCGTCACGCGTATCACAAACGATGTTAACCAAGTTCAAACTGCCGTTGCAATGTTAATCAGACTTGTTGTCCGCGCACCTTTTCTTGTTATCGGCGCGACAATTATGTCTTTCTCAATAAGCCCGCGTTTGTCGCTGATTTTCTTTGGGGCAATGGCGGCGATTGTGCTGGTGATGTTCCCGATAATGAAAGCAACCGTCAAGCTGTTCAAAAAGCAACAAAAGTCCCTTGACGGTATCTCGCGCATAACCCGTGAAAATCTCTCGGGAGTGCGCGTGGTAAGGGCGTTTGCGCGGCAGGATTACGAAAAACAGCGCTTTGAGGCAGAAGCCGAGGAATACCGCACCTTCGCGGTAAAAGCGGGCAGAATTAACGCTCTGCTCAATCCCGCGATTTTTATTGCCGTAAATGTCGCGTACCTGCTGATTGTGTGGCTCGGAGGCGGTTTCACGGACGCGGGTATCGACGGGCTGACGCAAGGTAAAGTAATTGCGCTCGTCAACTATATGACGCAGATTTCGCTGGCGCTGGTTGTTGTCGCGAACCTTGTCACGATTTTCACAAAAGCGGCGGCTTCTTCGGCGAGAATAAACGAGATTTTCGATATGGAGTCCTCGATAAAATCGCCCGAAAATTCCCCGAAAACCGATGAAAATGCGCCGTTTATCGCTTTCGATAACGTAAACTTTTCCTACGCGGGCGAGGAAAACTCGCTTGAAAATATCACGTTTACGCTGAACCGCGGCGAAACGCTCGGCATTATCGGCGGCACGGGTTCGGGTAAAACAACGCTCGCGCACTTGCTTTGCCGGTTCTACGATGTGAGCAGCGGCGCGGTGAAAATCGGCGGCGCGGACGTGCGCGATTATCCGACCGATGAGCTTCGGAGGAAAATCGCCGTTGTTCCGCAGAAAACTGAGCTGTTGTCGGGTACGCTCCGCTACAATATGACGCTCGGACGGGACGATATCCCCGACGAGCAGATTTACCGAGCGCTTGAAGTCGCTCAGGCGAAGGAGTTTACCGACAACCTTGACGGCGGTCTTGACGCGAAAATTCTTCAGGGCGGCAAGAATTTCTCGGGCGGTCAAAAGCAGCGCCTTGCGATAGCGCGAGCGGTTGCACGCGGCTCGGAAATAATCATCTTTGACGACAGCTCCTCCGCGCTCGACTATTCGACAGACGCGAAGCTCAGAAAAGCGCTCGGCGAGATGAACGACATCACCTGCGTTATTATCTCGCAGCGCCCGAATTCTATTAAACACGCCGATAAAATTATCGTTCTCGATGACGGACAGGCTGTCGGTATCGGCACTCACGATGAACTTTTGACTTCCTGCGAGGTTTACAGAGAAATCTGCAAGTCCACGGGCGATTATTCGGATTGAGGTGAGGAAAATGGCTAAAACAAACAAAAAAGGCGCTCTGAAACGGCTTTTGCGATATGTAAAGCCGCAGATGCCGCTTGTGATTTTGAGTATAATCTGCGCGGCTGGAAGCGTGCTTCTGTCACTCTACACGACCGTTCTTATCGGACGCGCGGTTGACTGCATTTCCTCCGAGGGCGTGAATTTCGAGGGAATGTACCCCATTCTTATCACGATTGCGTGCATTATTCCGGCGGTTGCGCTTTTACAGTGGCTGATGTATTTCGCGACCAACAAAATCACCAACAAAACCGTAAAACAGCTCCGCACGGACATTTTCGCGCATTTGCAGAAACTGCCGCTCTCGTTCATTGACGCGAAATCGCACGGCGATATACTATCGCGCGTGGTAAACGACGTGGACGCGGTAAGCGACGGGCTTTTGCAGGGCTTCCAGCAACTCTTCACGGGCGTTGTCACGATAATCGGCACGCTTGTGTTTATGGTGAGCCTGAACTGGCAGATAACGCTGGTTGTCGTGTGTATCACGCCGCTTTCGTTTGCGGTTGCCGCGATAATCTCGAAGCTCTGCTTCAACAAATTCCGCGAGCAGTCCGCGATAAAGGGCGAACTCACCGGCTTTATCGATGAGCATATCGGCGCGCAAAGGCTTATGAAATCATTCGGTTTTGAGCAGGAAGCCGAGGAGCAATTCGGCGAAATCAACGAGCGGCTGAACATCTGCGGCAGACGCGCGCAGTTTTACTCCGCGCTCACAAACCCTTGCACGCGTTTCGTAAACTCGCTTGTCTATGCGGGAGTCGGAGTTTTCGGCGCGCTGTCGGCTGTCAAGACGGTTGCGGGCGGGTTTACCGTAGGCGATTTGAGTTGCTTTTTGCAGTACGCGAACCAGTACACCAAGCCATTTAACGAGATTTCGGGTGTTATCACGGAGCTTCAAAACGCGCTTGCTTCCGCTTCGAGAATTTTCACGCTTATCGACCAGCCCGCGGAATCCTCCGATGAACAAAAGAAGGTGCTCGAGAACAGCCGCGGCAACGTTGAAATCAAGAATGTTGATTTCTCCTACGTTCCCGAAAAGCCGCTTATCGAGAACCTGAATTTGAACGTCAAGAGCGGTCAGCATATTGCTATCGTTGGTCCGACAGGTTGCGGAAAGACAACGCTGATTAACCTGCTGATGCGGTTTTACGACGTGACGGACGGCGAAATCTGCGTTGACGGAAACCCGATAAAGGAACTGACGAGGGACAGCCTGCGCAGAGAGTACGGCATTGTTTTGCAGGAAACTTGGGTGTTCAAGGGAACTGTCCGCGAAAATATTTCCTACGGAAAGCCGGACGCTTCGCTTGACGAGATAATCGAAGCCGCGAAAAAGGCGCACGCGCACAGCTTTATAAAGCGGCTTCCGCAAGGCTATGACACGGTTATCACGAATGACGCGGAGCTGTCGCAAGGGCAAAGACAGTTGCTGTCGATTGCGAGAATTATGCTTTCGCTCCCGCCGATGCTGATTTTGGACGAGGCGACAAGCTCGATTGATACAAGAACCGAGCTGAAAATTCAGAGCGCGTTCGACTTGATGATGAAAGGCAGAACATCCTTCGTTGTCGCGCACCGCCTGTCAACAATACGCGAGGCTGACTGCATTTTGGTGATGAAATCGGGGCATATTGTCGAGCAAGGCACGCATGACGAGCTGATGAAGAATCACGGATTTTATGCGGAGCTGATTGAGAGCAGACAGCGGTGAGTTTTTGCCGCGAAGCGTACAAAAGTTTTCGGTCAAGCCTTTTTCAAAAGGCTTGTGGGGCGCGGGGCAAAGCCCCGCACTTGAGCGAAGCAACCACTCTGCGCGAAGCGCCAAAATAAAAATTCAACACAAACAACCTCCCCGAGCATTTTTCGGTTCAATACCGAAAAATGCAGGGGATAAATTTTTTCAAAGCAAGTTTTACGGTAAAACTTGGCTCAAGCCGCGGGTGCAGTCACGCCTTACAAACCTACGATTTTCTCTTACAATGGGGCGTGACTGCACCCGCGCGATTTTTCGGGTTCGATGCCCGAAAAATCGACCGCGCCTTTCGCAGAGCCGGCTAAACGGTAAATGCCAAGCCGGTTCAACGGTAAAACTTAGCAAAAGAGCGGGTGAAGCCACGCTTCCCAAACCCGTGGTTTTATCAAGCTTCGGGCGTGGCTTCACCCGCGCGATTTCGGCGGTTCGATGCCGCCGAAATCGCCCGGGTTTCGCAGAAACCCAAGTCCGTTCGCAATATAGTACCTAAAATTCCCGCAAATTCTGTTCCAAGCACAGCCAAGCTTGTTGTACAGAAAACAGGGAATTTTTTTGCTTTTTTCGCAAAAACTCTTGACAAAGCTGATTTTATATGTTATACTGTATATGTTGTATATATACAGTATAACAGAGGTGAAAAATGGATATTATTTTGAGCAACGGCTCCGATGAACCGATTTACGCGCAAATTGTGTCGCAGGTGAAAACGCAGATTATGAACGGAACGCTCACTGCCGGCGAGGCGCTTCCGTCAATGCGCACGCTTGCCTCACAGCTCCGCATCAGCGTTATCACGACAAAACGCGCCTACGAGGAGCTTGAGCGGGACGGTTTTATCGAGAATTTTGCGGGTAAAGGTTGCTTCGTCAAGCGGCAGAACACCGATTTTCTCCGCGAAGAAGCTATCCGTCAGACCGAGGAGCTTATCGCAAGTGCCTGCGAAAAAGCAAAGCTGTGCGATTTATCCGCAGACGAACTCAAGGATATGATTGACATTATTTACGGGGGAGATTGAAATGGAAAACATTCAGAATGCGATTGAAATCAGCGGCGTTACCAAAAATTACGACGGCTTCAAGCTGGACAACATCAGCTTTTGCGTTCCCACGGGGAGCATTATGGGATTTATCGGGCAAAACGGTGCCGGCAAGTCCACGACAATCAAGGCGCTCCTCAACATCATCAAAATCGACAGCGGCAAAATCACCATTCTCGGCAAAGACCACCTCAAAGATGAGTACCAAATCAAGTCGCAGATTGCCGCCGTTTTCGACGAGCTTCCTTTCTACGACGGCTACAACGCCGAGCAAATCAACAAGATGTTCAGCGGTCTTTACAAAACGTGGGATAAGGATAAGTATTTCGCGTATATCGAGCGCTTTGGGTTGCCGAGAAAGAAAAAGCTCAAGCAATTCTCCAAGGGTATGAAGATGAAGCTCCAAATCGCAACCGCCCTCTCGCACGGCGCAAAGCTATTGATTATGGACGAGGCGACAACCGGTCTTGACCCCGTTGTCAGAAACGAAATTCTCGATATCTTCCGCGAGTATCTTCAGGACGAAACCAACAGCATCCTGATGTCCTCGCACATCACAAGCGACCTCGAAAAAATCGCCGACTGCGTTACCTTTATCGACAAGGGTAAAATCCTCCTCACCGGCGTTAAGGACGAAATTCTCGAACAGCACGGCGTTATCAAGTGCAAAAAAGACGAGCTTTCCCAAATCGCGCGCGAGGACTTTATCAGCGCAAGAATAAACGAGTTTGGCGCGGAGGTTATGGTTGCCGACCGCGAAGAATGCAAGAAAAAATACCCCGCCCTCCTCATCGAAAAAACCACGCTCGAAGAAATTATGCTGTTCTATGTAAACCGTGAGAAAAAGGAGTGGAGCTGATGAAAGGTCTTGTTTATCAGGAGTTTCTGCGCTCGCGGAAGGCTCTGATTTTCGGCACAATCGGCGCAGTTGCCGTTGCCGGACTGTTTATACTCACCGGTTTGAGCTTTCGCTTCGGAAACCTCGCGCTTCTCCCCAAAGTCGCTTACGAGGGATTTTTCAACATCATCAGCACCGTTGCACTTCCGCTTCTCGCGTTTATTTCGGGAATTACCGTGCAGTCGGCAAGCTCCGCGGACAGCGAAGCAAACCTCTTACAAAGAATGTTCCGCAAGTCCACTCCCATAACCCCGTTCAGATACGCAGCCGCGAAATTTATCCTGATGAGCTGTTATCTCGTTCTCGGACTTGCGCTTGCCTACGGGCTTTCAACAGCATTCTGCGCGGCTTTGGAAATCCCGTTCACCACGGAAAATATCGCGACAATGTTCGCGTGCGTTGAAATAATTTTGCTGTTCAGCGTGCTGATGACCGTTCTCCAAGCTTTTTTGCACGCGTCACGCGACAAAGTCGGGCTGATACTTTTGCTTGTTTTCCTCGCGCCGATAATGATTGTCGGTTTAATTATGACCTTGAACAATATCGAGCTTAATCTCTCGTTTGATGACATCTTGCACTTTTTCACTACAATTTTCCCGTTCACGCCGCTTATCATCGCGGTAATTCTCGGCGGGGGACTTTTCCTCACAACCGCCGCTTACAAAAGGAGGGAAAAATAATGCGCGGACTTCTTTACAACCAGCTTTTCACGTTTCGCCTGCCTCTCGGGGCAATTTTCGGCTCGCAGATTTTCGCGATGTTCGTCGCGATTGCGGGCGGCAATGATTTTTCCACGCAGTTTGGAATGGGCATCTGTATGATTGCACCGTACATAATTTTTCTGCTCACAAACTCCGAGCTTTTCCATTATGACGAGGGCGAAAAATGGTGCTGTTTCGCTGTTTCAACGCCGCAATCCTTCAAAGGACAGGTCGCCGCAAAGTATCTCTTTTCGCTCGGCATAAACGTTTTGACGTTACTCACAAGCCTGATTTGTTGTGGAATTTTGTCGGCGGTTTCGGGCGAAAACCTGATTTCAAATATGCGAATGGGGCTGTTGTTTTTCGGGATTACGGTTACTTTCAACGCGTTTGAGTTCCCGTTTTACTTCCGCTTCGGCTCGGAGCACGGCTCGCAAATCAAAGCCGTTTCAATCGGCATTGTACTGCTTGCGGTGTGCATTTACGGGCTTTTCGGCGATATCTCGTTCTTGTTCAGCGACACCATCGTAGAGGATTTGCTCAACCTCTTCAACGGCACGGCTTTCCGCACAATGTCAACATTTTTGCCCGCGATATCCGTTGCACTGCTCTTTCTTTCGTTTTTGATTTCTGTTCCGCTTTATCGAAAAGGTATCGAGTGCTACGAGAAATAATAAACAAAACCGTGACTTTTCAGCCACGGTTTTTTGTTATTCAACAGGCTCGTAAAGAGCATCGAAAATCTTGCGTTTCACGACATAAACATCATTGTCATCACCCTCGGTGTAGCAAAGAAAATCGCCCTTCTGCCCCGACATATAGCCCTCGTAATTCCACGCGCTGAACACCTTCGTGAACTTGTCGAGCGGCTTCGCAAGTATCGCCGCGCCCTGTCCCGCGCGGCACTTTTTCGCGTACGGCAAAATCTCGCACGGTTCGCCTGCCGCGATGTCGATAACGGACGGCGCGTACTCAAATTCACCCGTGAACGGCTCGTCAAGCGGCGTGTATTTCGCGTGAAATTTTCCCGCTTCAACCGGATAAACCTCGCCGACCGAGCCTATCATTATATAAATATCGTTGCGGCTCGTCACCAAAACATCGCCCTCGAGCGTTCTTATGCGAAATTCCTTGCCCTCGGGCGCGACGTCCGTTGACTTGACGTAGCCGAAAATTCCCGCCTTTTTGCGGAAACGCGCGAACCTCTCGCGCTCCTTGATACCGTCCGTGAAACGCACCACGTCATAGCACGTCAAGTACTCCTCAACACGCTCCGCGAGATACCGCTCAATCGGCTCTGCGGTGACCTTTTTCAGGCTGTCTGCGCTGATAAAACCGCCGGCTTTGTTGAAATGACCGCCGCCGTTGCCGGTTTCCGCCGTGATAAAAGCCGCAAGCTCATTTGCCGCCGCCTCAATCGAACAGCTCCGCACCGACAGCTTGTATCCGCCAGCGCACTCGTTGAAAATCACGCAGATGTCGATGCTGTCAACCTGTATCACAAAGTCCCCGATTACCCCGAGAATGTTCGGGTCGCAGGGGTCGGATTTCACAATCGCCGCGCGGTATTTATCGAGATAATTGTTGTGCGAAATCGCAATTCCCGCCGTTTCCAGCTCGGAAATGCTGAAATTCGCGTACTTCAGCCGCGTCACCAGCGACTTGTCATATCGAAGATAATCAATCATATCTCGGTCTAGCGGGTGACTTATCTCGGAGAGCTGACTGCTGTCCATATACAAGCCGTAGTAAAGCCCCGTGGCAATGCGCGAATCCGCATTTACGTCAAAGCCTGCGTCTTTCAGCATCGCGTAGCAAATTGTCGAACAGCTCACCAAATTGCAACGAATTTCGCTCATTTCATCGGAGATTTTTCCCGTAGCGTGGTGGTCGATAACGGCAACGTTTTCCGCGTCAAAATGCGCGACATTGCCCTGACCATACTGGCAATCTACCGTGAGCAAAAGCTCGGGCTTTTCCAGCTCGCGCGTGTATTCAAGCGGGATTTCAAGCTCGGAAAGCATCAGCTTCATATTGCTTTTCGAGATAACATTCCGCCCGCCGTAAATCATTTTCACGTCTTTTCCGAGCGACTTGAAATACCTGAAAAGCGCGTAGCCCGAGCCGACTGCGTCCGCATCGGGGTTGTCGTGGAGCTGAATTACAATTTGGTTAAAGCGCAGTAAATCGGTTAGTTTCATCTCAATTCTCCAAAATTTCCGCAGTCAAGTCAATCGTCATCACGGGCCGCACGCCAAAGCCCTCCAGCCCCGCGTAATAGCTCACAGTCGGCTCACCCTCATAGTAGCTGATGTTCGCGCAAAGGCACTCGCAGGCGGTTTCGCTGTTCGCGTCACGCAACCACCAGAAAAAGTCCTCGACATTATAGTTTTGGCAGTCAACCTTGTACCAGTTCGATTTGTCCTGTTCAACCGCCGCGGCTGTCGGCGTTGCGTACACGCTCACGTCCGCTTCATAGAGCCATTTCAGCTCGTTTTGCGAGAGCAGAAAAACCTTGTCCGAGGTTATCTTGCCCGCGGTATTTACCTTCGTTTCAACAATCGCGGCGCGCTCCTTTTCGGAAAAACCGTTCAGGAAGCCCGGCTCGGTGTGGTAGCCGTTTTTGTGCTCGGACATCGCCTGCGTTGTCGGCGCTTGCCCGCTGTAAGTCACGATTTCACGCGCGGAGTTGAGCCAAGTGCGGATATTCGACATCTCCCAGCTGTTGTCGCCGCGGATTTGCCACTGAACCTCCTCAGGCAAATCGGTCGATTTCACACGCCAATAATCCTCGCCGTTCAGCTCGTTGAACGTGCCACATTCCGCCGCGTCAAACGCTTTCATCGTGAGAATTTTGTCCGAGATAACAACCGCCGTTTTCTTGTCCTCGGATATCTTTATCACGCGCCACTCGATGGCTTCGCCGTTGTAGTTGCCGAGCGTTATCCTCTCGCCAAGCTTCACCGTGAGCGGCTGTTTTTCGGGGTTGCTCTCGGACGAGGTGGGTGCTATAACCTCAGCTGAGGACTGTGTTGACGAGCTTGAAACCTCACTTTCAACCGATGAGGTTGACGAAGATGTTGTTGTTGACGAAGATGTTGTTGATGAAGATGAGGTTGATGAGGACGATGAAGTTGACGAGCTTTCGGTGCTCTCGGAAACGGTTTGCTCGGGTTCGGTTTTCGTGGGTTTTCTCGACAGGAAAAATATCGCCAAAACCACTGTTGCCGCCAAAACCGCCACGGCTATTACCGAAATCAAAACCGTTTTATTGACCGAACCGCCGGATTTTTCGGGCTTGTTTTCCCCGACAACAATTTTTCGCGGTTCACCGTCAGCCTGCTCGGCGTACTCGGAAACCCGCTTCACGATTTCATCAAAATCCCTGCCGGGCTTGTCGTTTACCCACTGGTGCGTCATCAGGAAATACTCGAGCGATTTGCTGAGCTGTACCTCCTCGAGCTTGTAGACAATTATCGTCTTTTTCTTGCTCACCGCGCGTTCAACCTCTCGCAAAACGTGCGGGGAGCTGTTCGACGCCTCGGATAACAGCAAAACCATCATGTCCGAGCTGTCAAGACCGTTTATGATTTCCTCCGCGTACTCAAATCCCGAGCGAATGTCCCTCGGTGCAAGAAAACACGGAAAGCCGTTGTTCTCCAGCTTTCCGCAAAGTTCCTTTGCAAGCTCCGCGTTTTCAGATGAATGTGAAATAAAAACACGCATAGATTACTCCAAATTATGTATTTGTAAGGTTGGCGATTGCCGCCATCAGCATTTCCATATCAATCGGCTTGAGCAGGTAGCCGTTCGGTTTCAGCGACATAATCTCCTCAACCTTGCTCCGCTCGGATACTCCCGTCAGGAAGCACACGGGGATTTTCGCGTAATCCTCGTTTTCTTTCAGCTTGCGGTAAACGTCCGCGCCCGTCATTATCGGCATCTCGTAATCCAGCACAATCATATCAATCGGCTTGGTTGCGAGTATCTTCTCGACAAGCAGACCGTTTAGCGTCGCCGTAACCTCATATTTCTCCTCAAGCGCGTTCTTCAACAGCTTGAGCATATTTCGGTCATCGTCAACAACAAGTATGTGCTTCTTCTTGTTCGGCTCGGGCTGAGGTTCTTCGGGCATCGGTTCTTCGGGTTTAACATATGCCGCCTTTACCTTTTCTTCCTCGATAAACCGCAGAATACTCAGCACGATGTTGTCCGAGGAAATCGGCCGCACAAGCGTGAGGTCAGCGAAATTCTCAAAGCCCTCGCTCTCAAGCTCCTCTATCGTTTCTTCCTTCGATACAATAACAACCGGCGCGGAATTGTACTCGGGGCAGGTTCTCAGGCGCAAAATCTGCTCAACCGTGCCGTCATAAGCCGAGTCCACGAAACACAAAAACGCGTCGGGATTGAACAGCTGAAAGTGCGCGGTCATATCTTTTATAACATCGGTTGTGCTCATACAGTCAAAATATTGCCCCGTGTAACCAAAGAAATCCTTCACCAACGAAAGGTTGTTCCCGTTAACCAAAAGCTTGAATTTCATATTGCTGTCCTCCCGATATCCAAAAATTACCAATTTCGACATTTTTCGCTATTTTACTATTATAAATACATTTTAGCACAAAACGGTGAATATGTCAACTAAATTCCGCTATATTGATTATCAATTCCCAAAAACTTTTTTGATTTTTATTTGATATCTCGGGGATAATTGCCAAAAAACTGTGGTTTTGTGCAATATGTTCAAGAAAAAGCGTGAAATTTGTTGATTTTTTGTACAAAAAATACCTTGCAAAACAATGTACCTTGTGGTAGAATAAGATTACAGAAAAAACCAAGACGGGAGGGACAAAGATGAATTCCCAAATGAAACGAGGTACGCTGGAAATGTGCGCGCTGTCGGTGGTTAGCCGCGGCGATTGCTACGGATACGAGCTGGTGAACCGCATTTCCAAGTGTATGGAAATAACCGAGGGGACGATTTACCCGCTGATGAAAAGACTTAAGGACTCGGGGCTTATCGACAGCTACATTGTCGAGTCAAACGAGGGCCCGCCAAGAAAATACTACAAACTAACCGAGGCGGGAAGCGAGGAGCTTGCCCGATTGACCGAGGAATGGTTTGATTTTACGCAAAGCATAGACAGGCTTTTGAAAGGGGAGTTTGGTAATTATGACAGCGAACAATAAGGAGGAATTTTTCTCGCTTCTTGAATATGAGCTGAAGAGAATAGGCGTGGAGAATTTCGATGAGATAAAGGGTGACTTTGAACAGCATTTCGCGGATAGTCTGGAACAGGGTATTCCCGAGGAGGAAACCGCGTTTAAGCTCGGCGATGTAAAGGAGATTGCGAGGAATTATCTCAACCTCGAAAGCTCGCGGCTCAACAGCATCATCGCCCGCGATATCGAAAACACCGGCAAAAAGGTTAGCCTCACAAAGCCCGGGCATAGCGTTCCCGCGGATTTGTCGCTGATGAACGGGCGCGATATTCAAAACACGGACTGCGTTCGCGAGTACACTCCCGAGCATATCTCCGAGGAAATTTATCCGAACCGCGACGGCTCCGCAGACAATTCACAAGCTAATTCAAACGTCACTACGCTTCCCAACTCTTATTTCACCAACAGCTCAAATACAAATTCAACCACAAGCTCCGATAATAATTCCAACACCGGCTTCACCACAAATTCCAACACCGGCTTCACCACAAATTCAGCCTCGGATAACAGCTCGAACGCAGTTGCCGACGCGTTCTCAAACGCGGGTAAGGCAATCGGCGAAGCGGCAAAGGTAACCGGTCAGGCACTCGCCGAGGCTTTCGGCAAAAACGGCGTTAAGGGCGCGGTTATCAACGCGGGTAAAACTACCGCAGACGCTGTAAAAACCGCCGGTCAAACCGCCGCAGATGCCGTGAAAAAGGCAACCCACAAGCACGACAACTCAGTTCCCACACCCAACGATGATTTCCGCGAGAACACAAATTCTTCGCGAAACGGGACAATCCCCGAGGGTGCGGCTTCCGGCAAGGGCAAAAAGTCCAAGAACGCTTTCACGTTCGAGAGCATCAAGGGCAAAGACCCGAACGTCAACGGCGGCAAGCTCATCGGTGCAATCATTATGGATTTGCTGTTGTGGAGCTGGCTTGTACCGCTGATTATCTCGGGTATCGTGGCGCTTTTCAGCTTCGGTCTCGGTTTTATCGTTCAAAACGGCGTAGGCGCGTTCTCGGGCAGCTTCGGCTTCGGTTATCACACCATAAGCAGAATTTTCCTCGGTATCGGCTTCTGCGGACTCGGCGGAATACTGATTTCCATTTCAGTCAACCTTGTTAAGCCTTTGATAGGTCTGTTCAAGCACATCGGTATGCTTCACGTCAAGGCTATCTACGATATATAAAGGGGTGAAACAAATGGAGAAAAAATTATTCGGATTCTTTATTCCGCTCTGCATTATCGGATTTCTCGGATTTTGGATTTCCACGATGTTCTTTGGGACAGTTCCCATCACCGAATACGGAGTTTTCTCGGTTAAGGACAGCGGCGAAAACAGCTGGAGTTTTACCCGTTCGTTAAAAAGCGAAAACTTTTCCGCAGAAATGATTGCAAACCCGAATATCGAGCTGTATCTCGCCGATGTACACGCTGTTGTGGAATCGTATAACGGTGTTAATATCAACGTAGAAGTAAAAAATACGAGCAACAGCCAGATTAAGGTCACTCTTAACCGCCTCGGTGATGATACCACCTCAATCAGGATAGAAAACGACTCAATCTTCAACTTTGGCTTCGGGCTGTTTAACATCAACTTTGGCGGCTTTGACGGCGGAAGTATCAATAGAAAACAGGTTGTTATCAAAGTTCCGAACAAGTTTTATGACAATGTGAAAATTGTTCAAGGCTCGGGAAAATCCGAAATTAACGGCATAGATGCATACAAGAACGACATAGATATAGGTTCGGGAGAGTTCTCGTTCAGCAAGAACAAGAATTTCACTTCCGATTCATTCAATATTGATTTAGGCTCCGGTAAGGCAACCTTTACTGGTATGGCGGCGAAAAAATACGATATCGACATCGGCTCCGGAGAACTTAACGCTTCGGGTATCAGAGGAACCGGCGATATCGATATGGGAAGCGGCAACGCGCACCTCTCCTTTGACGAATCACCGAAGGGCAGCCTTGATATGGGCAGCGGTTATATGAAAATGGAGCTACCCTATATCGCAATGACAACATTCAAGTTTGACATCGGCTCGGGTACGGTTGAAATTAACACGGAGAAAGAAATATTGCTTTTCGGACATCTCGGCGCAAAGGAATATCAATTCGGCTATATTACCCCGTCTGCCGAGTTTAGCATCGGGCTCGGCTCCGGCAAGGTTGATATCGGTTATCAAGGCTTCACGCCGGGCGCTGTGTCGAGCCAGACTTCTTACGCTAACTAAAACATTGACTAATCAACAGATAAAATTCATTTAACGAAAGGAAAATTGCTATGGAAAAACAGGTCTACAAGTTCACAAACGAAATCGAACAAATCAAGATTTCCGCGCTCTCGGCAAAGCTTGTCGTAACCGCGCACGATGAGGATTTTATCCTCGCGGAATACGACAACCCCAAGGACAATCCCAAGTTCTGCGCGGTTTTGCAGGACAAAAAGCTCATCTTCAAGGAGGAGGCTTCTTTCTTCGGACTGTTCAGCAAGCCCACTGAGGAATACACAATCAGCGTTTTTCTCCCGAGAAAAGCGTTCGATAAAATCGAAATCTCCACGGCAAGCGGCGGCGCCGATATCAAGGACGCGCAGGCTAATGTCTTTGAGCTGGCAACCGCTTCGGGCGATATCAACGCTTCGGGTACTTTCGCGGATATCAAGCTGAAATCAGCTTCGGGGAATGTCACCTTTGTCAACAACTCCGAAATTCCAGCAAAGTCGCTCAAGGTATCGACAGCTTCGGGGAATGTTGACGTAACAGCGCCCGCGGAGAGCTACTCGCTCACCTGCATTTCGGGAAAAACCGTCTACAACAACGCTTGCGGAGCGGGAAATATCTCGATAACCTCAGGTAGTGTTGACGTGAATTACACCGAGTGGAACAGCGCGCTTTCGGTTAATGTTGTAAGCGGTAAGGCGAACATCACAGTTCCCGATGACAGCGCCGCGGAGCTTTCGTTCAACGGAGCTTCGGGTGTGCTCAAGACCGATATCGGCGGCGAAAAGGGCAAGCTGATGAACATCGGCAGAGGTACAAGCGGGACGCTCGGCTCGGGCAATGTGCAGAAGCTCAACGTAAAGCTCACCTCGGGCACGGTTGTTGTTGCGAGAGCGTAACAAGGCAAACACGGCGCGAAAAGCCGCATTTTCCGCGCCGTTTGCAATGCCGCGAGCACTCTTCCTCCCAATAATACTTTCGCACATTCCCGCCTCAGTTCCACATAATTTCTCAAATCCGCGGCATATAAAAAATCCCCGTCATTTCGATGGGGATTTTCGTTATTTTTAGCAAAGCTGCAATCAAGCACCGCGACGCGATAATTTCAGCCTTACTTCAAGAACCCGCTTATAATCTTCTCCTCGGCTTCTTCACGCGTCAACCCGAGCGAACACAGCTTCAACAGCTGTTCACCCGCGATTTTTCCAATCGCCGCTTCGTGTATCAGCTCCGCGTCAACGTTGCTCGCATTCAACGCCGGCTGAGCGTCCACCCTGCCGTTCTCCGCAATAATCGCGTCACAAGCCGAATGTCCCGTGCAACGATTGTTCCCCTCGACAACACTATAAAACGCCTGATGCGAGTTCCCCCGCGCAACCGACCGCGACACCAAATCTGCGCCGCTGTCCTCGCCGTTCAGCTTCACGCTGAATTTCGTCACAGCCTCCTCCGCATTGTCCGTCATAATCCTCTCGCGCACGATAATCTTCGCGCCCGCCGCAAGCTCCGCGCTCGTCGTTCTCGTCGAACGGTCAACACCGCCGAGCTGAATTGTGTCCATCTCCAGCCGCGAGTTGTCCTTTAAATAACACTCCGTCACCGGGTCAATCTTTTTCAGACCTTTTCCCTCACCCGTGCCGATATGCTTTTCCTTGTACAAAACAGAAGCGCCCTCGTCAAGGAAAAATCTGTGAATACCGTTATGCCGCGCGTCCTCTTCACCCTCGTTGTGTACACCGCACCCCGCGACTATCACAACATCGGCGTTTTTTCCGATATGAAAATCGTTGTACACAAGGTCGTCAACCGCCGTATGCGTCACGCAAGCGGGAATGTAAACCGTCTCGCCCTTTGTGTTCGGCTTTACGATTATGTCAATTCCGGGCTTGTCGGATTTCGGCGCAATCGTGATGTTCTCGGACGACTGCCGTCCCGCGCAGGCGCTGTCCTCACGGATATTGTAAGCGCCCTTGAAGCCCTCGTTTATATCGTAATCGGAAATGATTTTCAACATTCCCGCCGTGATATCGTTAAAACTGTTCTCCATCATCTTTACCTCTTGCATCAAATTCAGCCGCGTTTCGGGCAGGAACAGGTGTACTCGCCCGCCAGAAGCTGAGGAAGAATTTCCTCTCTCGGTCCCGAAATTCTGATTTTTCCGTCCGCGATAACAACAATTTCATCGGCAATTTTCAGAATACGCTCTTGGTGAGAAATAACAATCAGCTCGCCCTCGTTCTTGGAACGGATTTCCTCAAACGTTTCCACAAGCCGCGAAAAGCTCCACAAATCAATTCCCGCCTCAGGCTCATCAAAAACGGACAGCTTCGCTTTTCTCGCAAGAACGGTTGCAATCTCGATACGCTTTGCCTCGCCGCCCGAAAGCGCCGCGTTCATCTCGCGGTCAATGTACTCCTCGGCGCAAAGCCCGACTTTTCCGAGCAAATCGCAAAGCGAGGTGTATTTCATATTCTCGCCGGCGGCAAGCTCCAGCAAATCACGCACGGTTATTCCCTTGAACCGCACGGGTTGCTGAAACGCGTAGGCAACGCCCTTTTTCGCGCGGTCGGTAACCGAAAGTCCCGTTATGTCCTCGCCGTCAAGGAGGATTTTACCCGATGTCGGCGTTTCAACTCCCGCAATCAGCTTCGCAAGCGTTGTTTTTCCGCCGCCGTTCGGTCCCGTAACAACCGTAAGCCCGCCCTTTGTCTTGAACGAAACGCCGTTTATTATCCCGTCGCCGCTCGGCAGACTCCATTTCAAATCCTGTATCTCAAGCAAAATTTTCAGCTCGCTTTCTGTTGATTTATAAAAAATTACCTATATATTGTATCACATTTGCCGAAAAATGTCAACTATTACAGTACGATAAAACGACAATTGTTCGCAGGCTCTGCCAAAATGCATAAAATCTCGGCGAGCGTTGCCGCCAAAAGTGCAATCGAGAGTGTTCGCCGAAATCGCGCGGCGGCAACTAAATATGGTCAATCATAAACCGTAGCATATCTTCCATAACCTCGCGCCTGTTCAGCTCGAACAACAGCTCGTGCCGAGCCTCGCGGTAAATTCGCAGATTAACCTCGCAGCCGTGCTCGAGATACTTGACAACCGCCGCGCGAACCCCCGCACCGTACTCGCCGATTGGGTCCATTCCGCCGCTCAGGAAAAGCAACGGGATATCGGTCGGCGTGTTCTCGATAACAGGCGCGGAGTTGCAACACAAAAGCGCGTTCAACATATCGCGGTATCCCGCCGTGGTGAACGTGAAATTGCACTTTTTATCGGCGCAGAATTTGTCCACGGTTTTGTCATCACGCGACAGCCAGTCGTTCGGTGTACGGCGGTTTTCGGTGCGCAGATTGAACAAGCCGAACGCCAGCTTTGTGCAGAGCTTCGGACGGTAAAGCTCGCCGTTCGAGCGCGAGGTGAGGTCAAGCACCGCCCGAAGCGGCGCTGAACCCGTGATACCGCCCGCAGTTCCCGTGAAAATCGCGCCGTTGAACCGAACGGGATACTTTGACAGGAAAATCCGTCCGAGAAAACTGCCCATACTGTGCCCGACAAGAAACATCGGCAAATTCGGGAACTTATGCTCGGCAATTTTCCTCATTCGGTTGAGGTCGCGCACCATATTTATATAGCCGCGCCGACTCCCGAAATAGCCGAGCATATCATCGTCCGAAACCGAATTCCCGTGACCGAGATGGTCGTTGCCGCAAAAAGCAATCTCGTTTTCGCACAAAAATTCCGCAAATTCCTCGTAACGTTCGATATACTCGCACATTCCGTGCGACATCAGCACAACCGCTTTCGGCTTTTCGGGCGCGTAAAAATAAAATCTGATATCACAAAGTCCCGACGCGCTTCTGAAGCTCCCCGTTGTTTTTTTCATCAATCTTCTCTCCTGTTTACCGCTTCGAGCCTGTAAATCGGCTGTCCGAGGTCCGTGAAACGTTTTTCATACTCCGTCATAATGTTCCCCTCAAAGCCGCTGTTATGTAAATCAAGGCTGATATTTTTCAGCGGGAAACCGTTGTTCGAGAGTTGCTCGAGCGAAAATTCAAAGAAATGCATATTGTCGGTTTTCTGGTGAATTTCGGCGTTCGGCTTCATTATCTTATGATAAATCGTGAGAAAACGCGCGTGGGTGAGGCGGTGCATCGCGTAGCGCTTTTTTGGGAACGGGCAACTGAAATTGAGGAAAATGCGGTCAATCGTGCCGTCGTGGAAAAGGTGCTCGAGATACTCCGCCTGTCCCATACAAAATTTGAGGTTCGGCAGGCGCAGCTTCATCTGCTCCTCCATTCCGGTTACGAGCACGTTCGGCGTTTTCTCCACGGCAATCAGGTTTATATCGGGATTTTGCCGCGCAAACTCAATAGCAAAGCCGCCTTTTCCGCAACCGATTTCAAGGTACAGCGGATTGTCGTTGCCGAAGGTTTTTCGGCTGTCCGCGAAAAACTCCTCGGAAAGCGGGTCGTTTGCGTGCTCATTCTGGCACTGCATATACAGCATAACCTCTCTGCAAGCGGCAAGGCGCTCGTCAAGGTTCTTTTTTCTTCTCATTCGCATAGTTTTTCTCCTTTACAACTACATATATTATAATTTATCACAAATTTCGGTTATTGTCAACCGTTCGCGCGGAATATTTTTCAAAATTCCTCAATATATTTAAATAAGGAATACAAAGGAGAAAGTACAAGATGGAAAACATTATTGATTTCACCTCTGGGAAAAATCCCGAAAAGCCCTCGGACAAGTCACCCGAGCCGAAAATTACCGAGATTATCATTGACGGCGAGGTTGTTGACGTGAACCCCGAAGCGGATTCCGAAGCGCCCGAGTTGTCCGAGGAGTACACGCACGTTCGTTCACCCGAGCTGAACAGAAACGCGCAGAAAATCCTGATGACGGCGGTTGCGGTTGTCGGGACAGCGGCGGGAGCTGTCGCGGCGCTTACGGAAGCTTTCGGTGAAAATCCCGCCGAGCGGCTCACGGAGCGGTTTTCGGCGGGATTTTGGAGCGTGTTTTCGGGGAGATTTTTGATAAACGCGGGTTGCCTTGCCGCGGAATTTTTGCTGGCGTTCTTTGCGCTTGGGGACTTGCTGGTGTGGGTTGTGCCGCTGTTTCTCGGGCTTGGCACGGGACTCACGTTCGCCTCAATCCAACACGCCGCGCTTCTCCCGTCAGCGGCGGCGGTTCTCATTTGCGGCGGATTCGGCGCGGCATTTTCAAGCTGTTTCTCAACCGAACTCCGCTTTTTCGCGGGCGGCAGAAACCGCAGAACCGATGATTTTCCCGCAAAATATCTCGCGGCAAGATTTTTCGTTCTCCTTATCGGAATGTCGCTTGCGGCGCTCTATGAGGGGATTATCGCGGAGTTTGCGTTATAAAGCTCTTTTCGCGCAACAAAAAAGCGTTCGCTTTCACACGAACGCTTTTCTTTTTAGAAATCAATCTCGTTAACCGCAGAATTTGCGAGCTGAAGCTCTTTCTTCGGTATTCTCTTCAGCGGATTGTAGACGAATTTCTTGCAGGAATCATACGCCTTTACATCGCCGAATTTCTCGCATTTTATAACGTCGCCCTCGCCTGCTTTTCCCATTTCGCAGTATTTGCACGAAGGTTTAATGTTGTTCCCGAACAACTTTTTCTTAGCCATATTATTTCCCCTCCAAATCGCTGAATTCCGCCTATACCGGCGCTACTTTAATTATAGCACAATATTTTGCAATTGTCTACAACAAATTTATTGAATTTCACGCCGACATTTTGTGCATTTTAACAAAGTTTACTCTTTTGTATAAATCGGAACAACCTTGTCAACCGCGTTTTTGCCGAAATCATCGGAAAACGGCACGATGTGAAGCGGCATATTGCCGAGAAATTTCTTCCCCGCTTCACCGAGCTTCGAGAAAATCGGCTGTCTTTCACCCGTAAAGTCCACAACCAGCAGATAACCCGCTTCGCCGTTCAGCGTAATCCCGCGCAACCAAAGATTATTCACACCCTTGATGCCCTTTGCCGTTTCGCAGAGCCTGTTCGAGAGCTGAAGCGGGTACGGGTTCGCAGGGTAAATCTCAAGCGGCGTGTTGTGCGTGATAACATTGTCCGCGTGTCCCTTTTCAACAATCTGCTTTCTCTCGTTCCAACCCGCAATAACGCTGCGCTCGATAACCAGATTGTCCGTGCCGACATTCAGCACAATTCCATCGCAAGTGTCACCCGTGAGAATAAGCCCCGCGAGGTTCTCGAAACCAACCTGAACCGTGTAATAATCCTTCACGCCGTTCCATTTTTCAATCGCCTGCTTGTCCGTGAAAACGGGGAAATACTTTCTCTTCTTCTCGCTGTCGAGAAGCATAAAAGTCATATTTGTGCCCTTATCAATGGTCAGCTCGCCGTTTTCGTCCTTAACCGGCTCCTTGCTGAAATTCACAATTCCAAGCAATGTCGCGTTCATCACGATTTCCGTTGCAACCCGCGCCGAAAGCTCATTTACCGCGTTCATATCGTCCTTGTCGAGCGTGCGGCGCTCAACGAGAAGCCCATTAAGCACGGAATTGTCGATATCCTTGTTAATATTCATACCTGCCATATTTTTCTCCTTTAGTCGAGTTTATCTCTAACAAACCGTTGCAAGCAACGGTTTTGACTCCCTTTAAACAATCGCGGCAACCGATATATCGTCTCTGCTCCCGCATCGCGAACGTGTTTTTAAATGCTCGGCAAGTGCGTTTGTCGAGCCGCTTTCTACCGCGGTTAACACGCGTTTCCCGAAGCTGTAAAAGTCGCTTTCGTTCAGAAATGAGTTTATCAGCCCATCGCTCGAAAGCACAATCCCCGAGAAATCACCCTCGCGGTAAAACCAGCGAAAGCTCGAAATTGCATCGCTGTCGCAAAGCGATGTCGTGAGGTTGCCGACGAGCTTCGCGTCCTCGGGAACGGGTGACGTCATCTCGCCGTTGTCCAACACACAAAAGTTGCCGTCACCAATTTGCAACCCAAAGCAACCCTTCTCCGTTAAACAACCCACAATCAGCGTTGCCCCGTACATAACCTCGTTTGAAATCCCGCCGTACTTGTCGAAAATTGCCCGCTCGCTCTCGTTCAGCGGCAAAAGCCCGATGTGCGCGGCAATCTCGCTGTTCCAGCCGCAGATTATATTTGCGGCAATTCTGCGCGCGGCATTTTTCGGGTTCTCGAGAAATATCCCGTCCAACCCGCCGTGTTCGCTGTTTCGCTCACTGAAATCGCAGATTGAGCGAATAGCAACGCGCGTTGCCATTTCACTTCCCGAAGCCGAGCGAAAATGCTTTTCGCTTCCGTGACCGTCGGAAACCGCCGCAACCGCGAAATTTTCGCCGATGAAAAACCGCGCGCTGTCCTGACATTCGCCGCCGGTTTCCTCGTGAGAAGCGCCGCGAACCGACAATGCGCAGCCCGTAAAAATCCTCTTTTTGTTCTCCATCAAACCGACCGCTTTTTACCAGCCCTCTTCGATGTCCGCGCTAATCTCGTCACTCTCGGCGAACTCGCGAATTTGCTCTGCCGCCGACTCCTGCTTGGTGCGGAAATCCTCCTCGGTTTCCGCAAGACGCATACTCTTGCTTCCGATTTGAGAAGAAGTTACCGCGACAAACTTAACGAGTTTAGCAAGCGCCTCGCCGTTATGCGCGGTGACAACGCTGTCCGGATTGCCGGTAAAGCGCGAAAGTATATCAAAATCCGCGTCCTCACCGATAGCGACAGCCGCCTTAATTCCCGCGGCATACCAGCGGTTTTTCCGCAACTCGTCAAGACCTTTCTCGAAATTATCGGTCGGATAACCGTCCGACATAAGTATCATAACCGGCGCAAACGAAAGTGACGGCGAGTTCATAAAGCTGTTGCGCGAGAGCTTTGAGGAAAGCTCGGTAAAGGCGCTTCCGAGGTCGGTTACGTTCTCCGCGTCAAGCGGCTTCCACTCAAACTCGTCAACCGAAATCGGCTCGTTGTACATCCACTCGCTTCCGCCCGAGAACTTCAGAACAGCGATTTTAATATCGGCGTCCGCGCCGCCAATCCCGCGAATTTCGGGGATAAGCTCCTCCATAACGGAGTTAACCGTGCCGATTTTCGAGCCGCCCATACTGCCCGAGCAGTCTATAAGAAAAAACAGTACCATCGACTTTTTTGCAATTTCTTCCGCGTCATCAAACGGATTTAAAGGTTTGTCGGACATAAAAACCCTCCTCGTTTTATAATATACATTATATTATACCACGTTTTGCGCCAAAAGTCAACACAAAAACGCTCCCGCTCACCGAAATGAGCGGGAAATTCTTATAATTTGTTCGTGCGCATAGCTCGCATTGCGTTGATTATCGCAATAACCGAAACCCCCACGTCCGCGAAAACCGCCGCCCACATATTTGTGATTCCAACAGCCGTCAGCACAAGCACGGCAACCTTTACCGCGAGCGCGAAAACGATATTTTCCGTGACAATACGGTGGGTTTTGCGGGCAATTTTCACGGCAAGCGGCACGCTTTCGATATTGTCGTTCATCAGCACGATATCCGCCGCCTCAATCGCCGCGTCCGAGCCGAGCGCGCCCATTGCTATACCAACGTCTGCGCGGGCAAGCGACGGCGCGTCGTTCATTCCGTCACCAACAAAGCACAGCGCGGTTTTCGGCGGTTTTTCCGCGTAGATTTCCTCGACAGCCGCAACCTTTCCGTCCGGCAAAAGCTCCGCTCTCACCTCGTCAAGACCAAGCGTTTTCGCGACAGCCTCGGCGGCGTTTTTGCGGTCACCCGTGAGCATAATTTTCCTGTCCGCTCCAAGCTCCGTGAGCTTTTTGAGAGCTTGCGCGGCGTTTTCCTTTGGTTCATCACGGACGATAATTCTTCCCGCGTATTTGCCGTCACAAGCGCAGAAAATAACCGTTCCAACGGTATCCGCGTTCTTCACCGGAACGCCGAGTTTCTCCATAAACCGCGCGTTGCCCACGCAGATTTCCCTGCCCGAAACAACCGCTTTCACGCCGTATCCCGCGATTTCCTCCGCGTTTTCCGCGTCAATTTTCAGCTCGCGTTTTTCCGCGTCACGAACGATTGATTTGGCAATCGGGTGATTGGAAATCCTCTCGGCTGCCGCGCACATTCCGAGCAGCTCCTCCTCGGAAATCCCCTCGGGAAAGATTGTCGCGACCTCAAAACTGCCCTTCGTGAGCGTGCCCGTTTTATCGAAAACGAATGTTCGCGCCCGTGCAAGTTCCTCAAGATAGTTTGCGCCCTTAATCATTATACCGTGCCGTGAAGCGCCGCCAATTCCTCCGAAAAACGACAGCGGTACCGAAATAACCAGCGCACAAGGACAGCTCACAACCAAGAATGTCAGCGCGCGGTAAATCCACTCGCTCCAGTTCCCGTCAAACAGCGGCGGCACAACTCCCAGCAAAACCGCGCCGATAACCACAATCGGTGTGTAAACCCGCGCAAAACGCGTGATGAAATTCTCGGTTTTCGCCTTGTTTTCGGCGGAATTTTCCACAAGCTCGAGAATTTTCGCCGCTGTTGAGTCGCAAAACTCGCTTGACGTGCGGATTTTCAGCAAGCCGCTTGTGTTCACGCTTCCGCTCAAAACCTCATCGCCGACCGTCACGTCACGAAGCGCGCTTTCACCGGTCAAAGCTGCGGTATTCAGCCCGCTTGAGCCGAACACGACAACCCCGTCCAATGGTACTTTCTCGCCGGGTTTTATCACGATAATTTCCCCAACGGCAACCTCCTCCGGCTCAACCTCGAGCACCTCGCCGTTGCGCTCTACATTCGCGTAATCGGGACTTAAATCAATCATATCCGAGATCGATTTGCGCGATTTTCCGACCGCGATTGACTGAAACAGCTCGCCGACCTGATAGAAAATCAGAACCACCGTGCCCTCGGGATAATCGCCGATAATCATTGCGCCGATTGACGCTATCGACATCAGAAAATTCTCGTCAAAAACCTGCCCGTGAGCGATGTTGCGGATAGCTTTCCACAAAACGTCCCAGCCCGCCGTGAGGTACGCTGCGAGGAAAACTCCCAGCCGCAGAAACCACAAAAACGAGAATGTTTCCTCGGTTGTCGGGACGAAAAATCCGCCCGCGCAAATCAATGCCGCGACTATTATCCTCACAAGATTTTTCTTCTGTTTTTTGCTCATAATTTCACTCTTTCAGCAACGTGACGATACAATTTTTTCGCCGGCAAAAACAGCCGTTTACTTCACAACAACCTCGCAATCGGGTTCAACCTTTTTGCACTCCTTAACCGCAAGCTTGACGATTTCATCAAAGCGCTCGTCGTCCGCCTCAATCGTCATTTTCTGCGTCATAAAGCTCACGGCTGCGCTCTTCACGCCGTCAATTTTCTTTATCGCCGTTTCCATTTTCGCCGCGCAGTTCGCGCAGTCGAGGTCAATCAGCTTGAACGTCTTTTTCATAATATTTTTCCTTTCAAATCAAAATTTATCACACTTTTTCGATTACCGCGTAACAACAGGGAATTACCCCGTCAATCAGCTTTGTACGCAGTTTCCCGATATCACAGGACTTCAGCATTTCCTTGTACGTTTCGGGGGAATAGCTTGCGGAAGCGTTGTAGCCGAGCTTCTCGTAGATTTTGAGCATCTTTTCGGCGTGTCCGGCAGTGACAAACGTTGGCAACAGCAGTTTCCCGCCCGTTTTCAGTACGCGGCAAAGCTCACGAACTGCATTCTGCGGGTTGTCAATCAGATGAAGAACATTTCCCGCGATGACGATATCATAGGTTTCGTCCGCTTCCTGAAGGTCAAAAATGTTGCGCTCGGCGAAGGAAATGTTGTTCTTTTGGCGCGCCGCCGCTTTCTTTTTGGCGGTTTTGAGCATATTCTCCGAGATGTCGGTGCAAAGTACAGTGTCTGCCTTTACAGCCGCCGCGAACGAAAGCTCGCCCGTTCCCGCCGCGCAGTCGAGAACCTTTGCTCCGCTCGGTACAAGACGGCGTGTTATCGCGCACATTTCGCGGTAAACCTTGCCGTTTGTGAGTTCAATAATGTCGTAAATTCCCGCAAATCTGTCCCAAAATGTCATCGCAAATTCCCCCTTCATTTATTCGTTAATGTGGTCAAAGCCCTGCTTTAAAATTGTTCCAACGTGGTCGTCTGCGAGCGAGTAGAACACCGTTTTTCCTTCGCGGCGAAACCGCACAAGCTCCGCGTTTTTGAGGATTTTGAGTTGGTGCGAAACCGCAGAGCTGGTCATTCCAACCGCAGTCGATATATCGCACACGCACAGCTCCCCGCACGACAGCGCCGTCAAAATCTTAATCCGCGTTGAGTCGCCGAACACCTTGAAAAGCTCCGACAGGTCAATCAGCGTGTCATCGTCCGGCATATTCTCGCGGATTTTTTCGATGCTCTCGGGGTGCGCGTGAAGCAACTCGCAGTGCGGCATTTCATTTACCATTTTCTCACCTCTCTCGTTTTATCATTTGAATAACTGTTCAATCGTTTGATTGTATTATAATACTATTTTAATCTGTTGTCAAGAACAAATTCGGGTGTTTTTTCAAAATAGTCGAGAAATACTCAGGTTTTCATCGAATTTCACGGTTTTGCTCTGTTTTTTATATAGTTAATCAAAATTGAAATGAAACAAGAGAAACAGAGAAAAACCGAGAGAAATTGAGAGAAATGCAAAGAAAATGGGATATATTTTAAATTTGCGTCAAAAAGGGCTTGACAAATGGGAAAATATTTAGTATAATGTCTTTTGTTGATTGAAAAAAGTGTGTGAATAACACGACAAAATACTAACAGGAGGAAAATTCAATGTCAACTTATATGCCTAACGCACAGACAGTTGAGCGCGCTTGGTACGTTCTGGACGCGGCTGAAAAACCGCTCGGACGCGTTGCCGCAACCGCCGCTCACCTGCTCAGAGGAAAGCACAAGCCGACTTTCGCGCCTCACTGCGACTGCGGCGACCACGTTATCATCATCAACTGCTCCAAGGCAGTTCTCACCGGCAAGAAGCTCGAGAAGAAGTTCTACAGATGGCACACCGGCTGGATTGGTCATCTTAAGGAAGTCAGCTACGGCACCCTTATGAAGGAAAATCCCGAGAAGGCTATGACTCTCGCCGTAAACGGTATGCTTCCCAACAACACGCTCGGAAGAAAGGCTCTCACCAGACTGCGTTGCTACGCGGGTGCAGAGCACAAGAACGCGGCTCAGAAGCCGGTTGATTACAAGTTTTAAGGAGGGCTTTTTATGTACGAATCTAAACCTTACTACTACGGAACTGGCAGAAGAAAGCACTCCGTTGCACGCGTAAGAGTGTACCCCGGAAGCGGTTCCATCACCATTAACGGCAGAGATATCGATGACTATTTCGGTCTCGATACCCTCAAGCTCATCGTTCGCCAGCCTCTCGCACTCACCGATACCATCGAGAAGTTCGATATCGTTTGCACCGTTGCAGGCGGCGGCGTTACCGGTCAGGCAGGCGCAATCCGTCACGGTCTTTCCAGAGCGCTCCTTCAGTACTCCGACGAGCTCCGTCCCGTACTCAAGAAGGCAGGCTTCCTCACTCGTGACCCGAGAATGAAGGAAAGAAAGAAGTACGGCTTGAAGGCTGCTCGCCGTGCTCCGCAGTTCTCCAAGAGATAACCAGAGCCGATACAAATCGTATTACAATGCGGTTTGCGGCGACACAGTTATCAACTTGGTCTTTATTTGGTCTTTATATCCTCTCCGAGTATTCGGGGAGGATATTTTTATGCTAATTTAAGCGACACAAGGTCTGCAACCTTTGCTTTGGTGCTTTTGAGAACGTCGGCATAGATATTCGCCGTTACGCCTATATCGCAATGTCCGAGGTGTTCCGATACAATTTTCAGGTCAACGCCGCTGTTCAGAAGTAAGGTTGCGTTGCAATGACGGAGCTGGTGCAAGGTAAGGAATTCAAACTCCGTTCCTTTGAGAAAGCGTTTGAAAGATGTTCGCAGCGCCGACCTGTCACGGTAGTTGCCGTTAGCGGAGGTGAACACCATTTCGGGGTGCGCAAAGCTATCGCCGAGCGCTTCCGCAAGCTGTTCTTGATACGCTTTCTGCTCACGGAAAATATCCGCAAGCGCCTGACTCATGCCGATTGTACGGATACTGCTTTCGGTTTTGGGAGTGGTGAGCCAGTGCTTGCCCCCGACATCCGCAAGGTTGTGGTTTACCGAGATTGTCATTCCGTCAAAGTCAATATCCTCCCACGAAAGAGCGAGCATTTCACCGCACCGCAGACCCGTGTAAAGCAGCACCTTAATCATTCGCTTAACATCAAGGTCGCAGCTCTTTGTTTCGAGAAGCTCCATAAACCGCTTTGTCTGTTCTTCGTCAAGGACAGGCTTTTTCTTTTTGCTCTTGTTCTTCGGAAGAATGACATTCCTGCACGGCGTATCTCTGATGAAGCCCTGTTCAACGCCCCTGTGAAAAATGCTCTGTACGACAACATATATCTTCCGCACCGTTTCGGGCTTAACTTTCAAAGACTGTACAAACTGCGTCAACCTCGGCGTGTTTATATCCTTGACCTTCACGTTACCGAAAACAGGCGCAATATGATTTTTGTAAGCACTTTTGTAGTTGTAGAGCGTTCCCTCTTTCAGCTCAACGGGAGCGTAGTTTTCAAAGTACCATTCCGCAAGCTCCGAGAAGCGCATATTCTCGTTAAGCTGCGCGTAGCCCTTGCAATGCCGCTCGAACTCGAAAGCGTATTCGTTCGCCAGCTTTTCCGCTTTCTTGGGCGTTACTCCCGTCGGGGGAGTGAATGTGGTGGACTTGACAATCTGTTTGCCGTTGGCGTCATAGCCCAATGACACCTTAATTCTGAAGGTTTCCCCTCGTTTGGTAATGGTAGCCATAAGAATATTCTCCTTCAATATCATAGATTTTATGACATACCCTCTGCAGCTCTATTTTACCACTTTAAAGCGTGATTTGTCAAGAGGTATGTTATCTTTTCTGTACTTTTTTCGGTGCGTTTTTGTGTGCATTTGCATTCTGCTCCGCAGCCTGCTTTTCTTCCTGCTGTGCCTTTATTAGATTGTCAATGTAGTTGCCTTCCACAATCTCCTCATAGGCTTTTATCAGCGTGTTAATGCGTTTCAGAGCCTTTTCCTGTTCTTCGGGGTTATCGCCCTCTGAACGCATTTTGTGTATCGTCCTCTGTAACTCTTGCGCCTTTGCGTAAATGCTGTCACGAGAGGTCAAGCCAAACTCGCCGATTGTAGCAAGCTGCTCCGAAAGATAGTTAATCCGAGCGTCATTCTGGAAGAAATAGTATCTGCGCTTGTCCGTTTTCTTCGGTTCAAGTCGGAACTGTTTAACAGCGCTTGCAACGTTAAGAACAGCGATATGAAACCGCTTCTCAATCGGGCTTGCGTTCTGCGCTTCATATCTCACACGGTCTGTAAACAAATCCTTTTCAGCTATGCGGATTTCAAGGTTTTTCGGCAAGTATTCATCACCGAGGTTTTTCAACCGCACGAACCGCTCTGCGTTCGGGTGCTTCACCGATATGTACTTACCATACTTGACCTCATACCCACGCTCCTGCAACCGATACAGCAAATCGTCAAGTGTTTCCGTCCTATACACCAACCTGTCAATATCCAGCTTAATCTGCTCACGAATAGTCGGCGCTTTCTCGTCAGGCTTGTAGTGGGACGCAATCGCCTGTGCAGTTTTCAAAGCGTAATCGGGAACATAAAGCGTGTTGCTTTCTGCCACACAAGGTATTTTCGCACGAGCCAACCCGTCCGCTATGTATTGCAGTTTGTCGGGGCTATAAATGTTCACAGGAACAAAGTCCGCTCCGACTTTCTTGCTCATATCCTCAAACTGCTGTCGCAACTCCGTAACCTTTTCACGCATAACATCGTTCTGATTATTGATAAGGGCAGCTTCTTCCAAGGTCAGTTCCTCGACGGGCTTCTTTTTCAACTCGTTAATGTGGGCGTTGATTTTCCTGATATTCTCCGCTTCCTGTGCAGCCCTCTTATATTCCTCAACAGGCAAATACTGTCGGTGGACGTTTTTATCCTCTCGCCGCAAACCGTGTTTCAGCAAAATCTGTTCCATAACCGAACGCTCGCTTTCCGACCAAGCTGTCCACTCGTTCTGCATTTTGTTTGACGAGGAAAAACCCTGTTCCCTTAATGCCCCACTCATAGAATTTTTAAGCGGCATACCTCGTTGACCTTTATGTGCAACGGGAACAAAGTCAATATGCAGATGTGGTGTGCTTTCATCAAGGTGCATTACGGCGTTGAACACTTTGAGGTTAGGATTGCGCCGTTCAAATTCTCTCATATACTCATCAAGCATTGTCTGCGCCGTTTTCCAATTTTCACAGCCAACGCCGCAGTCGTGCAAATCGCCGAACTGCACAACCACCTCATAGAACAG
>CALZUA010000010.1 GCA_945829235.1 uncultured Clostridia bacterium
TCGATATCCTGTCTGTGGTTGGAGTGCATCTGGAGAATACGTCCCATACGCTCGTTCTTGTCCTTGGTGGAGTTGAGAACGGTTGTACCTGCCTCAACATAACCCGAGTAAACTCTGAAGAAGCAGAGCTTACCAACGAACGGGTCGGTGGCAATCTTGAACGCGAGAGCCGAGAACGGCTGATCGTCGCCTGCGTGACGCTCTTCCTCCTCGCCGGTTTCGGGGTTTACACCCTTGATAGCGGGGATATCGAGAGGAGAAGGCATAAAGTCAACAATTGCGTCGAGAAGCTTCTGAACGCCCTTGTTTCTGTACGAAGTACCGCAGGTTACGGGCACGAACTTGTTGTCGATAGTACCCTTTCTGATTGCCTTTTTGATTTCCTCAACGGTGAAATCTGCGCCTTCGTTCTCGAAGTAACGGTCCATAAGGTCATCATCAAGCTCAGCTACTGCTTCGAGAAGCGCCGCTCTGTACTCGTTTGCCTTATCAACCATATCAGCGGGGATATCCTCAACGCGCATATCCTTACCGAGGTCATCGTAGTAAATGTCGGCCTTCATTTCAATAAGGTCAATAATGCCCTTGAAATCAGCCTCAGCGCCGATAGGAAGCTGAATCGGAACAGCGTTACATTTAAGTCTGTCCTTCATCATTGCTACGACGTTGTAAAAGTCTGCGCCCATAATGTCCATCTTATTTACATAAGCCATTCTGGGTACATGATAGTTATCAGCCTGACGCCATACCGTTTCAGACTGCGGCTCAACGCCGCCCTTTGCGCAGAAAACGGTAACGGAGCCGTCAAGTACTCTCAGCGAACGCTGAACCTCAACGGTGAAGTCAACGTGTCCGGGAGTATCGATAATATTGATACGGTGCTCTTTCCAGAACGCGGTGGTAGCGGCGGAAGTGATGGTGATACCTCTCTCCTTCTCCTGCTCCATCCAGTCCATCGTGGAAGCGCCCTCGTGGGTTTCACCAAGCTTGTGGTTGATACCCGTGTAGAACAGGATACGCTCCGTCGTGGTGGTTTTACCAGCGTCGATATGAGCCATAATACCAATATTACGGGTCATTTCAAGAGTTACGTCTCTTTTCATTTATTCCTCCGTAATTACCGTTTATTACCACTTAAAGTGAGCGAACGCCTTGTTAGCCTCAGCCATCTTGTGCGTATCGTCACGCTTTTTGCACGCGCCGCCCTGATTGTTGAGTGCGTCGCAAATCTCGTTTGCAAGTCTTTCCTTCATGGTCTTTTCAGAACGAGCGCGGCTGTATGTTGTAATCCAACGCAAACCGAGTGTTCTTCTTCTCTCGGGGCGAACCTCCATAGGAACCTGATAGGTTGCACCGCCGACGCGTCTTGCCTTAACCTCGAGCTGGGGCATAATGTTTTCCATAGCCTCCTCGAAAGCCTCAAGAGCGTCCTTTCCCGTTTTCTCGGCTACGATTTCAAACGCGCCGTAAACGATTTTCTGGGCTACGCCCTTCTTTCCGTCAAGCATGATGTTGTTGATGAGTCTGCTCACCAGCTCAGAACCGTAAAGCGGATCCGGCAGAACCTCACGCTTGGGAACATTACCTCTTCTTGGCACTTTACTTCCCTCCTTACATAAAAATGAAAATCATAGGTACTCGAAAGCAATCCAATCACTCCCGCCGCCAAGAAGTCATTTTTCTTAATTTATATAAGAAATAACGCCATTCTTGTCAGCTAACAGTCTTGAAATTACGCTTTCTTTCCTGCCTTCGGACGCTTAGCACCATACTTTGAGCGTCCCTGCATTCTCTTGTCTACACCCTGTGCGTCGAGCGTACCTCTGATGATGTGGTAACGCACGCCGGGGAGATCCTTTACACGTCCGCCTCTGATGAGAACAACGGAGTGCTCCTGCAGTTTGTGTCCGATGCCGGGAATGTACGCTGTAACTTCATAACCGTTGGAAATCTTTACTCTGGCAACCTTTCTCATAGCGGAGTTAGGCTTTTTCGGAGTCTGGGTTCTGACAGCCGTGCAAACGCCGCGCTTCTGCGGGGAGTGCTGGTCTATCTGTGCCTTCTTGAGGGTGTTCATACCCTTCTGAAGAGCAGGAGCCTTCGACTTCTTAACGGATACCTCGCGTCCCTTACGGACAAGCTGATTGAACGTAGGCATTATTTCACCTCCATAAAATTTAATCTGTATGTTATTATTTCCCACGATTGAAAAATATACTAACACACAATTATATATTTTAAAGCAAAAAGCCCTTTTTGTCAAGGGCTTTTTATAAATTTTGTTGCAAATAATCTGATTTTCTGTCTAACAGAGCCGATTTTTAGGCATTTTTCACAACCGATTACTGCTGTTCAGCCTGCTTAGCTTTCTTCTTTGCCTCAATATCAGCGAGCGCGTCTTTTCTCGACAGGTTAATTCTGCCCTGATTGTCGATTTCCATTACCTTAACGATAATCTCATCGCCAACCGAAACCACGTCCTCAACCTTTTCAACGCGGCGGTTTTCAAGCTTGGAGATATGAACCATTCCGTCCTTGCCGGGCGCAATTTCAACAAACGCGCCGAAGCTCATAATCTTCACAACCTTGCCCTTGTAAATCGCGCCGATTTCCGGAGGATTTACGATAGTCGAGATAACCTGTACGCAAGCGTTCGCCTTCTCCAAATCCGTGCCGCAGATGAAAACGTTTCCGTCCTCGTCCACGTCGATTTTGACCTCGAAGTCCGCGCAGAGCTTCTGGATAACCTTTCCGCCCTTGCCGATAACATCGCTGATTTTGTCCACGGGAACCTTTGTCGTGAGCATCTTGGGCGCGTACTTGCCGACAGTGGGGCGCGGCTTGTCGATTGCCTTGAGCATAACTTCATCGAGAATATAATCACGAGCCTTGTGAGTGGTTTCAAATGCCTGCTTGATGATTTCGGGAGTAAGACCGTCAATCTTGAGGTCCATCTGAATTGCCGTGATACCGTCGTGAGTACCCGCAACCTTGAAGTCCATATCGCCGAAGAAGTCCTCGACACCCTGAATGTCAACCATTGTCATCCAGCGCTCGCCCTCGGTGATAAGACCGCAGGAAATGCCCGCAACCGGCTTTTTAATCGGAACACCTGCGTCCATAAGCGCAAGCGTTGAACCGCAGACAGAACCCTGAGATGTCGAACCGTTCGAGGAAAGAACCTCGGAAACAAGTCTGATTGCGTAGGGGAACTCCTCAACGGACGGAATAACAGGGAGCAGAGCTCTTTCGGCGAGCGCACCGTGACCGATTTCACGTCTGCCGGGGCCTCTGGAAGCCTTGGTTTCGCCGACGGAGTAGGACGGGAAGTTGTAGTGGTGCATATAGCGCTTGCCGTCTTCCTCGTCAAGACCTTCGAGCTTTTGGCTGTCGGAAACGGGGCCGAGCGTGCAGATTGTCATAACCTGCGTCTGACCGCGGGTGAAGATGCCGGAGCCGTGAACTCTCGGAAGAACCGCAACCTCAGCCGCAAGCGGACGGATTTCATCAAGCTTTCTTCCGTCAACGCGCTTTCCGTCATCAAGCAGCCAGCGTCTTACAACAAACTTCTGGAGCTTGTACATACACTCGTCAATCATCGGAATCTGCTCGGGATAAACCTCATCAAACTTCTCGTGAACCTCGGCATAGATGGGCTGAAGACGCTCCTCGCGGATATTTTTGTCATCGGTATCCATAGCGTAGCGAACCTTTTCGATAGCAAACTCGGAGATTGCCTCATACATATCGTGGTCAACCTCTTGGCTTTCGAAGGTGAACTTCTTCTTGCCGATTTGTGCCTGAATGTCCTTGATGAACGGGATAATGCTCTTCACGATTTCCTCGTGACCAGCCATAATTGCCTTGAACATAGTATCATCGTCAACCTCGTTCGCGCCCGCCTCAATCATAACAACCTTCTTCTCGGAGGAAGCAACGGTGAGGTTGAGGTCGCTCTTTGCGCGCTGGTCGGCGTTCGGCATAAGCACGATTTCACCGTCAACAAGACCTACGGAAATACCGCCGATAGGGCCGTTCCACGGAACATCGGAGATGGAAACCGCGATAGACGCGCCAATCATACCCATAATCTCGGGCGAGCAGTCGGGGTCAACCGCGAGCACGGTCATTGTGATAGCCACGTCGTTTCTCATATCCTTCGGGAACAGAGGACGCATAGGACGGTCAACAACACGCGAAGTCAGGATAGCCTTTTCGCTCGGTCTGCCTTCTCTTTTGAGGAAGCCGCCGGGGATTTTGCCCACGGAGTAGAGCTTCTCCTCGTAATCCACGGAAAGCGGGAAGAAATCCACGCCCTCGCGGGGCTTGGGAGAAGCGGTTACGTTAACCATAACAACGGTTTCGCCGTATTTTACCCAGCAGGAGCCGTTTGCAAGACCGCAGACCTTGCCGGTTTCAACGGTAAGCTCACGTCCTGCGAACATTGTTTTAAATACTCTGTAATTTTCAAACATTGCCCAAAAATTCCTTTCGTTAATTTCACTTCTCGGGCGCGGCGTTTGCAATAAATTCAACCGGCGCGTTTTAATCTGTTCACCGGCTCAATTTATTGCCCGACACACCCGAATAAAGCAGAGGTTGACCGTATGCGGCTGAGGGCTTTTCGCCGACAGCCGCGCAGTCAACCGCTTGCTTACTTTCTGAGTCCGAGCTTTGCTACGATTGCACGGTAGCGCTCGATATCCTTCTTCTGAAGGTAGTTGAGCAGGTTTCTTCTGTGACCTACCATCTTGAGCAGACCGCGAGTGGAGTGGTGGTCCTTCTTGTGAACCTTGATGTGTTCGGTCAGCTCGTTAATTCTCTTGGTGAGAATTGCAATCTGAACCTCGGGAGAACCCGTGTCGTGGTCGTGCAGGCGGTTAGCTTCAATAACCGCAGTTTTTTCTTCTTTTCTCAGCATTTTTTTACACCTCTTTTAAAATATTTCCCGCGTTCACAGCAAAGGGATACGGTGCTTCTCGAAACGAGCGAAATCCGCAGTCCGTGAATGGGGTGTTTTTCTGTTACGCAAATGCTTAATGCGTACACAAGCTATATTATAGCACATTATTTTTCGTTTGTAAAGAGGTTTTTGCAAATTTTCTGAAATATTCATCGGGAATTTGGTGAAATTTTTGGAATTTTGGGGTTTTCCGGCAATTTTTGTCGGGGAACTTTTGGGTTTTGCGCGGCTTCGCCGCGAGTAGTCGCGCTTCGCGCGGAGTGCCTCCGGCGGCAAGGAACCTTTTTCTGAAGAAAAAGGTTCCTTGACCTCCAAAAAGACTTTAAGCGCTTCGCGGTGCTCGAGTACTAATTTGCGATAAATCCGACAAAACCAAGCGCGGCGAAATCCCCGCCGCGCTCGTTATTCTCACTTATTCTTCGCCATCTTCAACATATCGCCGATTTTCAGCCTGCTTCCGTTATGCAGAATAATCGCCTCGTAAACCTTGCTCACCAGCATCGCCACCAGTACCGTGAACACCGCCAGTATCGCCACCGCAATCACACTCTGCATCGTATCAAGCTGCCCGAGTATAACCGCGCTCGGCAACGAAAACGGACTGCTTATCGGGAAATAATACGAGAATATCTGCACGCTGTTCGTTCCCGCGCTTCCGTCTGCGAGCGATTCCGCATTGAAAATTATCGGGTAATACGCGAGGAAAAATCCGACAACGCCGACAAGTGAATACGGCTGCATAGCCGCCTGCAAATCTTCCATTCTCGAAACCGACGCGCCGACAAGTGCCGCCAGCAACGCGAAAAACAGAAATCCGATAATAAATGTAAGGACAATGAGAATGATATTTACGGGAGTGAATTTTTCGAGAATGCCGCCTATTGCCTGAGCAATCGAGAACTGATCGATGTCAACTCCCGCAGCAGCCGCATTCGCCATTCCGCCGGCAAGCAGCTCGGAGTTTGAAAGCAGCGGCGCAATCTGTCCCATTATGCCGAAAGGCGCGGTTATCGCCATACTTCCGGCACCAACAACGATGATGAGCACAAACTGTGCAAGGCTCACCAATCCCATTGCCAGAACCTTGCCAATAACCACGGCAAGCGGTCTGACGCTCGTCAGGAGCAGTTCCATAACACGGCTTGTTTTCTCAATTGCAATCGACTGTGCTATGGTGTTTCCGTACACGAAGATAAGCATAAACAGCATCAGCGACAACACCATCGGAATAATGTAGTGAAGCATTCCCGCGAAAACGTTAAGCTCCTCCTGTCCCGCTTCAACGGTTCTTGTGTTAATCGTAATCTGCGACTGAGCGTAAGCTTCGAGGTCAATTCCAAGCCGCTTTACATTGCAGGTTCTGAAAAATTCCGTCATTGCCGCGGAAAGCGCAGACGCCATCTTATTGCCGTTCGGGGAGTAGAAAGTTCTTTCCGTGTAGGAAACAATGTTCCCGTTCGCGTTCTTGTCAGCCGAGAAAACAACAGCCGCCTGAACTCCCTCGGTTTTGGCAACCATCGCGACCGTGTCGTCCGCAGATTTATCCGAGCGCTCTGCTTTTATGCCGTTATTAACAAGCTCGGTGATGTTTTCATCGGTGACAATTCCCGTTTCATCAACGATATATACCTTTTCAAAATCAAAAATATCCCTGACAGACGAAGAATCGCCGTCGCCGCTGTCCTTGCTTGAAAGCGCAACGGGAAGAATATTCACAAGTGCGAACATTGCCGCCACAAGAATAGCCATTATAATAGTACTTATAATAAAAGATTTGGTTTTCACATACTGCTTGAACGTAAACGCAAAAACCTTCTTCCAGCCTTTAGTTCTCATTCTTCGCACCTGCCTTTTCAATAAAGAGTTCGTTCAGATTGGGTTCACGAAGCTCGTACTTTATCAGCGGGATATCGCTCGTGATAATCATATTGAGCAGTTTGTGAGCCTGCTCCTCGCTCTGAACGTTGAACGAGCAGCCGTTCGGAGTTTCCTCGGTAATGGTAAGACCGCACTGCTGAGCCATTCCCGTGATATCGCCCTCGGCTTTTACCGTGAGCTTAACTCTGCCGTAGCTCTTCTTGATTGCATTCAGGTTGCCCTGAAGAACAGCCTCTCCGTGATTGAGGATAACGATATCGCGGCAGAACTCCTCAATTGTGGTCATCTGGTGAGATGACATTATAATGTACTTGTTGTTCTTGATTTCCTCGCGGATAACGCTCTTGAAAAGCTCCGCGTTAACCGGGTCAAGTCCCGAGAGCGGCTCGTCGAGAATTATCAGCTCGGGGTTGGGCGCAAGCGCCGCGATAAGCTGGATTTTCTGCTGATTACCCTTGGAAAGCTGTTCGGCTCTCTTGTTTCGGTGTTCGTTTACCTCAAGCCGGTCAAACCAGTAATCGATAGCCTTTTTCGCCGCGTCAGGTGTCATTCCTTTCAGCGTCATAAAGTACATCAGCTGGTCCATTACCTTGAATTTCGGATAAAGCCCGCGCTCCTCCGCGAGATAGCCTATCGGTTTATCACACGCAAGAAAAGGCTTGCCGTCCCAAAGAACCTCACCCTTGTCCGCGGCAAGCATACCGAGAATTATACGAATTGAGGTTGTCTTTCCTGCGCCGTTCGTTCCGAGCAACGCAAAAACGCCCGGCTCTTTCAGCTCAAAGGAAAGCCCGTTTACAGCTGTATATTCGCCGTATTTTTTGACAATATTGTTTACGGAAATTGCCATTGTTCTGTTCCTTTCTTTGATTTATTTGATTTGCTAACCGATATTATACCACAAAATTCCTTCCGTTGTCAAGTGCAAACGTACGAATTTGTACGTTTTTCGTGCAACATATCGACATTTGGTGCATTTTATCGAAAAAAACGGGCGATAAAAATTTTTTCAAAAAATAGCTTGACAAATTGAAAAAATTGTGGTAAAATATTAAAATGTATCATAATGGAGAATTATCTCGGATTGCAGAAAACGGTGTACGAAAAAGCGCGCGTAAAAGCACGCCGAAAGCCGCGTTTTTTTGCGAAACCGAGTGAGCAAAAGCAGGAGGAAAAAAGCCGATGGTGAACACAAAGCCCCTCAAGTTAGGAAAAACCACACGACAGAGTTTTTCAAAGATTAACGAAGTCATCGATATGCCGAACCTTATCAGCATTCAGAAGGACTCGTACGAGTGGTTCTTATCCGACGGCATCAAAGAGGTTTTCAAGGATGTTTCTCCGATTGTGGACTCAAACGGAAAGTTCGAGCTTTCGTTTGTGGATTTCCGACTTGACGAGAACACGAAGTACTCCATTGAGGAGTGCAAGGAGCGCGACGCAACCTATGCCGCACCTTTGCGAGTGACAGCGCGCCTTCTCAACAAGGAAACCGGCGAGCTTATGGACAACGAGATTTATATGGGCGACCTGCCGCTTATGACCGACAGCGGAACCTTTGTTATCAACGGTTCGGAGCGCGTTGTGGTATCTCAGCTCGTTCGTTCGCCGGGCGTTTACTACGGTTTCGACTACGATAAAACGGGAAAGAAGCTGTTCAAGGCGACCGTTATCCCGAACAGAGGCGCGTGGCTGGAGCTTGAGATGGACTCCAACGATGTGTTCTATGTCCGTATCGACAAGAACAGAAAGTTCCCCTGCACCACGTTTTTGAGAGCAATCGGCGTTTCCGGCGACAAGGATTTGACCGATAAATTCGGCAATGACCCGAGAATTACCGTTTCCATCGAAAACGGCAAGGACAACACCAAAAACGAAGAAGAAGCGTTGCTCGAGGTGTACAGAAAGCTCCGTCCGGGCGAGCCTGCAACCATCGAGTCCGCGAGAACCGCTCTCGATAACCTTTTCTTCGATGCAAAAAGATACGACTTGGCGCGTTTCGGACGCTACAAGTACAACAAAAAGCTCGGCATTTCCTCAAGACTTTTCGGGCAGAAGGTTGCCGAAAACGTTTCCTCGCCCTTTACAGGTGAGCTTCTGGCGGTTGAGGGCGATGTGATTACCCGCGAAAAGGCTCTCGAAATCCAGAACGCAGGCGTTATTTCGGTTGATATCTACAAGCCCGAGGGTGAGGGCACAATCAGAATTGTCGGCAACGGAATGGTTGACGCGCACCTCTATACGGGTGACCTCGACATCGAAGCGCTCGGCGTAAACGAGCAGGTTTCGTTCGGCGTTCTCACCGAAATTCTCGAAGAAGCCGACGGTGACGAGAAGAAGCTCAAGGAGCTCATTTCCGCGAGAATTGAGGAGCTTATCCCCAAGCACATCACACTTGAGGATATCTTCGCTTCCGTAAGCTATTTCATCAACCTGAACGAGGGTGTCGGCGAAATCGACGATATCGACCACCTCGGCAACAGACGTATCCGTTGCGTTGGCGAGCTTCTCCAGAACCATTTCAGAATGGGCTTCTCCCGTATGGAAAAGACAATCCGCGAGAGAATGGGACTTCAGGCAAATGACAACGAAAAGGTTTCGCCTTCTTCGCTGATTAACGCTAGACAGGTTATCGCGACAATGAAGGAGTTCTTCGGTTCTTCGCCGCTGTCGCAGTTTATGGACCAGAACAACCCCCTCGCTGAGCTTACCCACAAGCGCCGTCTTTCTTCGCTCGGTCCGGGCGGTTTGTCGCGTGACAGAGCGGGATTTGAGGTTCGTGACGTTCACTACTCGCACTACGGAAGAATGTGCCCGATTGAAACGCCCGAAGGTCCGAACATCGGTCTTATCTCCTACCTCGCTACCTTCGCGAAAATCAACGTTTACGGCTTCATTGAAGCGCCTTACCGCAAGGTTGACAAGCAAACCGGTCGTGTTCTCGACGAGGTTGTTTATATGACCGCGGACGTTGAGGATAACTACGTTATCGCGCAGGCAAACGAGCCGCTCGATGAAAACGGTTGCTTTGCAAGACCGCGTGTAAACGCGCGTTGCCGTGACGCTATCCTTGAAATCGAGCGCGAAAAGGTTGACTTCATGGACGTTTCGCCGAAGATGGTTGTATCCGTTGCAACGGCGATGATTCCGTTCCTCGAAAACGATGACGCGAACCGTGCGCTGATGGGCGCGAATATGCAACGTCAGGCTGTTCCGCTTATGGTTACGCAGACGCCCATTGTCGGCACCGGTATGGAATACAAAGCGGCGGTTGACTCGGGAGTTGTTGTGTGCGCGAAAGAGGACGGCACGGTTACCGACGTTTCCGCAGACAGAATTGTCATCACCGACAAGGACGGTCACGAGCACTGCTACCGCCTCATCAAGTTCAAGCGCTCCAACCAAGGCAACTGCGTAAATCAGCGCCCGATTGTCAGCAAGGGTGACGAGGTTAAGGCAGGCGAGGTTATCGCAGACGGTCCCGCAACCAAAAACGGTGAAATCGCACTCGGCAAGAACGCTCTCATCGGCTTTATGACGTGGGAGGGCTACAACTACGAGGACGCGGTTCTCATCAACGAAAAACTTGTCTACAACGATGTTTACACATCAATTCATATAGAAGAATACGAGCTTGAGTGCCGTGAAACAAAGCTCGGTCCCGAGGAAATTACCCGCGATATCCCGAACCTTTCACCCGAAGCGCTCACAAATCTCGATGACAGAGGTATCGTGTGCATAGGCGCAGAGGTTCACTCGGGTGATATTCTTGTCGGCAAGGTTTCTCCGAAGGGCGAAACCGAGCTTACCGCCGAAGAAAAGTTGCTCAGAGCAATTTTCGGTGAAAAGGCACGCGAGGTTCGCGACAACTCCTTGCGCGTTGCTCACGGCGAGAGCGGAATTGTGGTTGACGTAAAGGTGTTCAACCGCGATAACTGCGATGATTTGTCGCCGGGTGTCAACGAAAAGGTTCGCGTTTATATCGCGCAGAAGAGAAAAATCTCTGTCGGCGATAAGATGGCGGGCCGTCACGGAAACAAGGGTGTCGTTTCGCGCATTCTGAAGCAGGAGGATATGCCCTTCCTGCCCGACGGAACTCCGCTCGATATCGTCCTCAACCCGCTCGGCGTTCCTTCTCGTATGAACATCGGACAGGTTCTCGAGGTTCACCTCGGTTATGTCGCAAGAGCGCTCGGCTGGAAGATTGCTACGCCCGTTTTCGACGGCGCACACGAGCAGGATATCCGCGAGCTTTACGACATCGCCCGCGAGAAGAGAAACGAGCTTGACGGCGAGGATTCCGCAGGTCTTGACTTCACAAAGCTCCCGTGGACAAGCGACTGCAAAACTCAGCTCATCGACGGCAGAACAGGCGAGAAATTCGACAGCCCCGTTACCGTTGGTTATATGTACTACCTCAAGCTTCACCACCTGGTTGACGATAAAATCCACGCGCGTTCAACCGGTCCTTACTCACTCGTTACTCAACAGCCGCTCGGCGGTAAAGCGCAGTTCGGCGGACAGCGTTTCGGTGAGATGGAAGTCTGGGCGCTGGAGGCTTACGGCGCGGCTTATACACTGCAGGAGATTTTGACAGTCAAGTCCGATGACCTTATGGGCCGTCAGAAAACCTACGAGGCTATCGTCAAGGGCGAGTCTGTTCCGAAGCCGGGTGTTCCCGAGTCGTTCAAGGTTATGGTGAATGAGCTTCAGGGCTTGGGACTTGATATCAAGATTCTCGATGAAAACGGCGCGGAAATCAACCTCACGGAAGATCCCGACGATGACGATAATTCAACCTTCAAGAATGGCTTCGAGAACGATTTCCGCTCGGACGACGCTGATTTCAACGCCGCAGGCTTTGAGGTTGAAGGCGGGGACAGCGATTTCGGAATGGTTGCCGATGACGATGATGAAGAGTTCGGCGATGATGACGATTTCGACGACGATTTCGATGACGGACTTGACGATGAAGATGATGATTTCGACGAGTCGGACGATAACGACGATTTCGGTGACGAAGACGACAAGTGAGCGGTTCGGCGAGGTGTTTAACGCGCGGCAACAAGCGCGTTAAACTGCGAATCAGATAGAGAGGTATATAATGGGTTTTAGTGTATTCGAGTCTATGAAAATAGGACTTGCTTCCCCCGAGCAGATTAGAGCGTGGTCGCACGGCGAGGTTTCACGCCCCGAAACTATAAACTACCGCAGCCAAAAGCCCGAGAAAAACGGACTTTTCTGCGAGAGAATTTTCGGCCCGCAGAAGGACTGGGAGTGCAACTGCGGAAAATACAAGCGAATTCGTTATAAAGGCAAAATCTGCGAAAGATGCGGCGTTGAGGTTACGCGGAGCAAGGTTCGCCGTGAGAGAATGGGTCACATCGAGCTTGCGGCTCCCGTTTCGCATATTTGGTACTACAAGGGCACTCCGTCAAGAATCGGTCAAATTCTCGACCTTTCTCCGAAGGTTCTTGAACAGGTGCTGTATTTCACGAGCTATATCGTAATCGACCCCGGCGAGAACACCGGCTATGTCAAAAAGCAAATTCTCGATGAAAGAGAATACAATCAGGCGGTTATGAAATACTCGGGCAAGGACTTTCATTTCCGTGCGGGAATGGGTGCCGAGGCTATCAAGGAGTTGCTCAAGGAAATCGACCTTGAAGCGCTTTCCAACGAGCTGAGAGAGGAACTCGAAACTACGTCCGCGGGACAAAAGCAGATTAAGCTTTTGCGCCGACTTGACGTTGTTGAGGCGTTCCGCCAGAGCGGAAATCGCCCCGAGTGGATGATTCTGGATGTAATTCCCGTAATTCCTCCGGACATTCGCCCGATGGTTCAGCTTGACGGCGGCCGTTACGCAACGTCCGATTTGAACGAGCTTTACCGCAAGGTTGTTATGAGAAACAACCGTCTGAAAGAGTTGCTCGATAAGAAGTCCCCCGATTTGATTATCAGAAACGAAAAGCGTATGCTTCAGGAAGCTGTTGACGCGCTTATCGACAACGGCAGACACGGCAGAGCTTACACCGGCTCTAACAACCGCGCGCTCAAGTCGCTTTCCGATATGCTTAAAGGTAAGCAGGGACGTTTCCGTCAGAACCTGCTCGGCAAGCGTGTTGACTACTCGGGACGTTCGGTTATCGTTGTCGGACCGGAGCTTAAGATGGACCAGTGCGGTCTGCCGAAGGAAATGGCGCTCGAGCTGTTCAAGCCGTTCGTGCTCAACGACCTCGTAAAGAAGGGCGTTTCCCCGAACATCAAGCAGGCGAAAAAGCTGGTTGAGCGTTCGGACGACAAGGTTTGGGACTCACTCGAAAATGTAATTCAGAACCACCCTGTTCTGCTGAACCGTGCGCCTACGCTGCACAGACTCGGTATTCAGGCGTTCCAGCCCGTGCTTGTTGAGGGCAGAGCAATCAAGCTCCACCCGCTTTGCTGTACCGCATTCAACGCAGACTTCGATGGCGACCAGATGGCTGTTCACCTCCCGCTCTCCGATGAGGCGCAGGAAGAGGCAAGAAACCTTATGCTTGCCGCGAAAAACCTGCTCAAGCCGTCTGACGGAAAGCCTGTTACCGTTCCTACGCAGGATATGGTTCTCGGCTCGTACTACCTCACAATCGACAAGGCAGGCGAAAAGGGCGAGGGCAAGGTGTTCCGTGATGCCGCTGAAGCGATTATGGCTTATCAGGACGGCGTTATCACAATTCACGCGGCAATCAAGGTTCGCGTCACAAAGGAAATCGGTGACATCACCATTTCCAGAATTGTCCCGACAACCGCCGGTAAAATTATCTTCAACGAGCACATTCCGCAGGATTTGGGCTATGTTGACAGAACAGACCCCGACCACCAGCTCGATTATGAGATTGGCTTCAAGGTTGGTAAAAAACAACTCGGTCAGATTATCGACCGTTGCCTGAAAATCCACGGCACGAGCACAACCGCTCAGGTTCTCGATAAAATCAAGGCAATGGGCTACAAATACTCGACTCGTTCGGGTATAACGGTTGCTGTTTGCGATGCGGAAATTCCTCCGCAGAAGGCAGAAATTCTCGCAGAAGCGGACAAGGCAATCGAAAAAATCACCAAGCAGTACAGACGCGGCTTCATCTCCAACGCCGAGCGCAAGGAGAGCTTCATCAATATCTGGAACAAGGCAACCGATGACGTTTCTGCGGCTCTTACCAACAACCTCGACCAGTACAACAACATCTTTATGATGGCTGATTCGGGAGCGCGTGGTTCTACGGCGCAAATCAGACAGCTTGCCGGAATGCGCGGACTTATCGCCAACACCTCCGGTGCAACCATCGAGATGCCTATCAGAGCGAATTACCGTGAAGGTCTGAATGTCCTCGAGTACTTCATTTCTTCGCGTGGTGCGCGTAAGGGACTTGCCGATACAGCGCTTCGTACAGCCGACTCGGGTTATTTGACAAGACGTCTTGTCGATGTATCGCAGGAAGTTATCATCAGAGGCGATGACTGCGGTACCGAAAACGGTATCGAGGTTTACGAAATCCGCGAGGGCAACGAGCTTGTCGAAAAGCTCCACGAGCGTCTTGTCGGACGTTTCCTCACCAAGGATTTCACAGCGCCCGACGGTTCGTTCACCATCAGCAAGAACAAGCTCCTCGATGACGCGGACGCGGCGAAGATTGTTAAATCGGGTGTTCAGAGAATTGAGGTTCGCTCGGTTCTCACCTGCGAGATGAGAAACGGCGTTTGCGCGAAGTGCTACGGTGCATCGCTTGCAAACGGTCAGCTTATCAACCGCGGCGAAGCGGTTGGAGTTATCGCGGCGCAGTCAATCGGCGAGCCGGGTACTCAGCTCACGATGAGAACGTTCCACACGGGCGGTATCGCATCTGCCGAGGATATCACGCAAGGTCTTCCGCGTGTTGAAGAGCTTTTCGAGAGCCGTCACCCGAAAAATGCGGCAATTATCACAAGAATTGCGGGTACGGTTCGCTTTGAGGAAATCAAGAAAACCCGTCACGCAATCATCACCGCCGATGACGGTACCGAGGAAATGTACGCTGTTCCTTACGGATATCGTCCGAAGGTTCAGACGGGCGACAGAGTTGAGGTCGGCGACGCGTTGACCGAGGGTTCTGTAAATCCGCCCGATATTCTCGCGGTTAAGGGTGAAAAGGAAGTTCAGAACTACATCATCAGCGAGGTTCAGAAGGTTTACCGTCTGCAAGGTGTTGACATCAACGATAAGCACATTGAGGTTATCGTTCGTCAGATGATGAGAAAGGTTCGCATCACCGACTCGGGTAGCACATATATGCTCGCGGGAACGGTTCTTGGCAAGAACGAGTACGCACAGCTTATCGATGAGCTGAAACAGCGTGAGGAAAACGGCGAGGCGGTTGTTTATCCTACCTGCGAGCCGGTTCTGCTCGGTATCACCAAGGCATCGTTGGCAACCGACAGCTTTATGTCGGCGGCTTCGTTCCAGGAAACCACGAGAGTGCTCACAGAAGCGGCAATTCGCGGCAAGGTTGACCCGCTCACCGGTCTTAAGGAGAACATCATCATAGGCAAGCTCATTCCTGCGGGCACGGGACTTATCGCCGCAGAAAAGGCTGCCAAGGAAGCGGAAGAGGAGAAGGAAAAGGCGGCTCTCGAAGCGGCTGCTCAAGAAGCGGCGGCTGAGGAAGGCTCGTCCGATTCAACCGAAAATCCCGCTGAATAATAATCGACAGGCGTTTGTTAAAGCAAGCGCCTGTTTTTTGCGCAAAGGGTTTCGCGTGCAAAATATTTGTTGATAACAAAAACAACGAGCCGCAATACTATACAGCTCGTTATTTTTGTCGAATTTTATACAAAGGGCAATCAATACAGCCCGAACAATCGCAACAGCTTCTGCCCGAAATTCAGCTTCTCCGCGGGTTGTTCGGCACTTTTTCTGTCTGACACGGAAACCAATTTTCTTTGCTTTTTTAGCAGTACAAAGAAGAAAACTCCACAAAAGATTATCTGAAAAAGAGAGAACTCGGGTATGGCTAAACAATGTGGAACAGTGACGCTTCTGCCTGCTCATCAGCCACGACTCACCCCAAATGCACCTATTGTTTCTGAACCAACTAATATGTCCAAACTGTATTCGTTGCTACACATACAAGTTGAGCATTTCCATAAAATGTGGTATAATTGTATTGTAGAGGTATGCTTTGAGAAATGTCGTGGCAAATATCATAAATCTGAATATCAATTATCCTCACGCAAGTGAACGTCTGAAGGTCAAAGCAGTTTGGATTATGTGATAAAACAAAGCTTATCTATAATCTTCTGTCATTGGCAGGCTTCTTTTAGGCAAATGAGTGGTTTTATTTCGGGTTCCTTGAAATTGAATTTAAAGTTTGCGTTTATTTTTGAAATTTGCTGTATTACAAATTTCAAATTTTTAGTACAATGATTTGCATCGGAGGTAAAAATGAAAGAAAGAAGAATTACAAATCAAATGTTGATGAAATTTGACGCGAAACTTCATAACGATGAAAAAAGCAAAATGACAATCGAGAAATATTTGCGAGATGTCAAATTTTTCATAAGTTTTTTGTCGGGAAAACTGATTGAAAAAAGTATAGTGCTTGCATATAAAGCACAACTTGAAAAGAAAGGTTAGCAGAACACATTCGTCAAAAACAATATCATTTGAAACAGCAAAAAAAGCCATAGATTTTCTTTTTAGCAAATCTGCCGATGCTGATTGGATAAATATAGGCTTTTATGGGGGAGAACCATTGATTGCGTTTGACTTGATAAAAGACTGTGTGAAGTATGCAAAAGAAATATTCGATGGAAAAAGAATTAGTTTTTTTATTACTACAAATGCAACATTGATGAGCGACTCGATTATCAATTTTTTGCACGAAAACAAATTCATAATTACATTTAGCGTTGATGGACCTGAAGTTATTCACAATAGGCATAGACTGCGTGCAGATGGTTCTCCGACATATAAAACAGTTCTCGACAACCTCAAAAAACAATCTCAAAGTATGGGGAAGAATCAAAAAGCTATCTTTCTATAAATATGGTTATTAACCCGTCAGATAATTTGGATGAAATATTAGATTGGTTACATAGCCCTATTTTAAGTCAAATAAGAGTTGATTCCACTTTGGTCGAAAACTCAATGTTAGAAAAAAACTTCAGTGCAAGCGACGATTTCATCATGAAGATGGAATATCAGAAAGCTATTGAATGTTTGAGATTGCTTTGTCTTGTTCGTAACGTTAACCAAAACAGATTGTTTATCAAAGAAATGTCAACATTGCTATCTGACTATGGGAACTTAAAAAATGATTCGATAATGCTTCCGGATAACAATCCCCCGAGTGGACCTTGCGTTCCCGGATACGTCAAGTTGTTTGTGAACACAGATGGAACTTTTTACCCATGCGAAAGAGTAAATGAAGTATCTAAATGCATGGTAATAGGCAATGTTGAAGACGGCTATGATTATAAACAAATACAGTCACAAATAAATATAGCACAGTTAACGGCTGATTCATGTATCAATTGCTTCGCTCAAAGCCACTGTAAAATTTGCCAAAGACAAGCTGATGGTGGCGATAAACTATCGGGAGAAGACAGAATGAAAAACTGTAAAGGTTCAAAAGAGGATTTTTTCGATACCCTTTTATCTTGTGCCATGATATATGAATGTAAAACCCAATATAAGATGAAATCCAAGAACAGGATGTGATATTTTGAAGAGAAAAAATTCAATAATTTGGCATTAAGTAACAATGTGAATTTTAATTGTTTTAATGATAGAGCAACTTTAGAAGCAATTGCTAAAAGAAATGAGCCATACCAATCTCCGGAAAGTATTGTGATTGCAGTTGGTGCGATAACAACAAATTTGGACACTTCTTTTATAGCTTTAGCACTTAAAAATCAGTTAACAAAGATTGGATATCGTGCGACATTGATTGCTTCAGATCCAACTTTACGAGTTCTTGGAAACCCTTTTTTGCCGCTGGATTTGATGATATCTCCGCAATTGGAAAGAACAATAGTTTGTATAAATCAATTTATAAATTATGTTCAGCTTTTATATCATTCAGATATCATCATAATTCAGTTGCCTAATGAAGCTGACATTGGTGACCTTTGCTTGTATTCCGTTTTATTTAGCTATGACTTATGTGTTTTCAAAGCTTGGATACAAGTATTCTAAAATAAAAATTGAAGCGGAAAACGATTATAGTATTTGCGTAGATGATACTGTATCAGGTATGCAAACAATACGCTTATTTGGTCTGAAGAAATATTTTTTTGAACAGTTTTTGAAAAAGCAACATACAATAAATGCTTCAACATACAAATTAGGAATGTTTCAGAATATCAATATCCAAAGTGAAGGAGCTTTTACCAATATCATTGGTTTTGTAATATATGTCATTGGCGGTTGGCTTATTGCAGGAAAAGAGCTGTCTTTGGGTGAGTTTGTTTCTTTTGAAACATATAGCATAAGCGTTTTGTCATTTGTTCGACAGGTTCTTTCATTGATATCCGGATATTTTTCACTAAAACCATCTATTGACAGGTTGAGTTCTTTTTTCAATGAACCTAATGAAAGCCAAGATGGAATACCGTTATCGGGAGAAAGAATAAATATAAAATTTGATATTAAATCATTCGGATACACCAAATCTTCAGAACTATTAAAAAAGGTATATCTCACCATTCCACAAGGCAAACATATTGCCTTTATAGGAGAGAACGGGTGTGGAAAAACAACACTGATCAATCTGTTATTACGGTTCTACCCTGTTAATGAAGGCAAAATATTTATTAACGAGCAAGATGTGTGTTCGTACAATCTTGATTCATACAGAAGCGTTTTTGTGGTTTTGCCTCAAGAACCATATTTATTTTGCGATACAATAAAAAACAATATATGTTTATACAAGGATGTCCCGGAAGATAAGCTGTATGAAGCTGTTAAATTGTCAGGGCTTAATAAATTGATAGAAGAAAAATCCTTGAATTATTGTATCGGCAGAAATGGATGCGAATTATCCGGCGGTCAGCGTCAGAGAATTTCAATCGCGAGAAGCATTGTATTAGATGCTCCGGTAGTAATTTTTGACGAACCGGAGGTTAATATGGATGCGGATTTCAAGAATATCTTAGCTTCTTTGCTGAATGGATGTTTTAAAGATAAAACCGTTATTATGATTACCCACAATACGACTGTTATTGACCTATTTGATGAAACGTATCAATTTGAGCATCAGACGGTTCATCGAATACAGTGAGGTTCAATTTCTATGAGAATAGCAATAATAGATGATGGCGTTTCAAAAGACGCAGTATATTCAAACCTTGAACAATATGCTGTTTGTAATGATTGTGTATGTGAGGCAAAAGAGCCATGTAACTCTTTGTCCCACGGTTCAATATGTGCTAAGATAATTGAAAAGTATATTGAGAATGATGATATCACCTTTATTAGTATTCAGGTTTTAAACGAAGATGACATTGGCGAAATCTCGGATTTAATTGCCGCGCTTAATTGGTGCGTTGACCAAAAAATTGATATTATAAATTTGAGCCTGGGAACTCCCCCATGTCCCAAGGCAAATGAGCTGAACGAAATATGTCAGTTTTTGTGCAATTCCGGAACCAAAATAGTAGCAGCATCCAATAATAACGGTGACCTATCATATCCTGCAGGATTTCCATGTGTTACATCTGTCGAACAAAAGAGTTTTCAAACAGATTATAAATTTTGGTATCGTGTTTCCGATGTTATTTCCGAGGGGGAACACGAACTATTCCAAGGGGATAAACTGTTTTATTCGGAAAAATGTAATAGCTTTGCTTGTGCATACGTTACTGCCCAAATTGCAAACACAAAAATGGGAAATGAAAAAACAAAAGGACGCCATTTACTCGTTTTACCGTTTAAGCAAATCTATGATTTTTCTATGCTGTCCAATGTAGTTGCACTTACTCACAACGATTATGATGAGCGGTTTTGCTTTAAATACTCACTCTTTCCGCATAATGTTCAATCACCTCACACTTTATTGATCAACTCTGATAAGAAATTGTCCAGAAAAGAAATTCTTAATTGGCTTAATCGCTACGGTTCCTCTTTGACATTTATCGTATGGTGCGGACATAGAATTCCAAGATTTTTATTAAGATGGTGTAAACAGCACTCTGTAAAGTTCTGGGATGAAAGCGTTAATTCGTCAATTGTTTTATCAGAACCATCGGAGATTCCTATAGTAGAATTTGTTGGAGAAAATAATCTTGTTTTAGAAACCATCGATAAGGTAAAAAACTTGCTTGTCAGAGATGGATATAACCCAATGCAAAGCTCGGATGCCGACAAGTCTTATCTTTATGGAATGAAAAAAATATATAATAATAAAAGCATGGCTTTATACGCTCGACATTTTAAACCTGATATTATTCTCCACTATAATTGTAATAAATCGTTTAATTGTTATGATATTAGAATTTCATGCAGGGCAACAAATCATCTTGAAATAATAACACCAAATGAAGTTGCTGATTACAGTAGCATTGGTGAACTTTACAGTACTATGATTAAACTATTGGGCGGTGATTAAACGATATGCGGTATTGTTTATTAAAAATTAAGATGTTTTTCATCGTTCTTAGAAAGTACTGGAAGAACCATATTCTTGAATTGCTTCTATGCTGGTATTTGAGGCATAAAAGAAGTCCAAAAGACTTCATTACTCAAATAGACCTTGATAATATCAAGCACATAGATTCTGGTGCCTTTCCCGAAAAACTACAGATGTTTAATGATTGTGAAACTGTTCAGGATTTGGTTAGCAGTTGTGATTGCATCGGTATTGAGCAAATATATTTTTTACAAAAAAATAATTGGTATATTATTGCTACCAGACATCCGGGTTTTATAACAATCAAAAGTTTTGCGGCTTATAGCGGCCGCTGTAAAGAGTTAACGACCGTTGTGTCGTGGCTTTTTAAGAATTTTAAATATGACAAAGTTAAGGTGATTGCACGAGAAAGCACATCATATCAAATTTTATTATCGTTTTGCAAACGAAATAAGATTGTCTTGTTAAGAGATAAACGGATAGTTCTAGAAAATGAATTTTTTCACGATATCATCTTAAAAGCAATCAATAAGTGCAACTAATTTTATCATAAATCAAGAAAACGAGATAAATTGCATGATGTTAATTTACGGCGAATTGCAAAATCACCGTTTGTGAACTTGTTTTTTATCGTAGAAGAAATATTAGATTGACACTGTTGATGAAATATCTTAAATTTTGATTTATCGCCGTGCTGACAACGTTGGTTACTGCAACAAGTACCGGGGAATTGTCGTTGCGGCAGAAGGACTGGAGATTGAGTGATAGTTGCGACGCCTGTTTATCATATCACGCCGTTTATCATTTTTTTGTTGTAGCTCTCATATAAAGCAAGTGCCTGTTTTTTCGCGAAGGGTTTCGCGTGCAAGGTATTTGTTCATAACAAAAACAACGAGCCGCAATAATATACAGCTCGTTATTTTTTTCGAATTTTATACAATCAGCAATCAGCACAGCCCGAACAATCGCAACAGCTTCTGCCCGAAATTCAGCTTCTCCGCGGGTTGTTCGGCGGGCTTTTCCGGCTCGGGAAGCGAAACCACCGCGGTTTTTATGACAAACTGCACCGAAGAAACCTCGGTGTTTTGCTCGGAAACAAAGGAAACTGCATTGTATTGCTTGGTCAAATTGTCGAGCATTTCGGTGAGCTTGTCGGTGGAATTTCCGCCGAAAACCGCAGTCTTTCGGCGAAGCTCAGCAGTTCCCCGAACAAGCTCCGTTGCGCCGTCCGAAAGGGCAATCCCACCCTCGGCAAGCTCTCGCGCACCGCCACAAATTTCCGAAAAACCGTCATACAGCTTGTCAACGCCGTCCGTGTACTCGCCGATACCGCTGTCCAACCTTTGGTACTCGGCAAGAAGCGCGTTAATCCCGCTCGAAAGTTGCGTGATATTACCGAGCATTTCGCCGAGAGAAGCCGCAAGCTCGTTTATTGCCCTGTCAAACTCGCCGTCCTTTGCCTTTAACTCGTTCGCGCCCGCTTCAAGCTGACCAACCGCGTCCGATACCGAGTTCAGGTACATTTCCGTTCCGTTTATCAACGCGTTGTTGCCCGACAACAGCTGAACAACCGTTTCAAGCTGCGCGATTTGAGCGGAAAGCTCCGCCGCCTGCTCAGCGTACTGCGGTACATTTTGCACCTGCGAGAGCGACTTTTTAAGCTCGTTAATCTGCGCCGAAAGCTGTTTTACAGCCTGCTAGTTGCCCGATTTCAGCGCGTCCACATCAAGCACGTTTGCACCCAAAGCCGCTTTATAACTCGCTGCTTTTCAGCTCGGAAATTCCCGTGCAAATGCTCTCGATGCCCGATTTAATCTGCGCGGAAGCGGCGGTTAGTTTCTCAAGTTTATCGGTGTTTGCGGAAACCGCGGTTAGCGACGACTGAATGGTTATCAGCGCGTTCTTGACCTCGGCTGAGCCGTTTTTCAGCTCATCGGATTTGCTGTTCAACGCGCAAATCCCGTCATTTGCCGTGTCAATTCCGTCACAGAGCTTTTGTATTCCCTCGTTCATCTCGGAAACACCGTCGTTCAGCTCGTTTGTACCGTCATCAAGCCGCTTTGCACCATCGGTCAAATAGGACAAATTCCCGTCCACATCAACGTCCAGACCAAGATTCATTCGGATACCGTTAATCTGCGCGGCGGGCATCTCGAAATTCACGACATCGGCGGCAATGCTTCGCTCAAGACCGTTCCCCGCAAGCGCCGTGAAGGTAATCTGCTTTTTCGCGCCGACATTTGCAACGGTTTCACCCTCGGCGGCGATATTTTTGCAGATTTTCGTATCAAGAGTAAAACTGCACTGCAAAGCGAAATTATCGTAAAAATCCGTCTTGTTGTTCTCGTTTTCGGAAACCTTAATCTTTATCTCAAGCCTGCCGCTTTTGCCCGCAATTTCCTCAGCCGAAAGCTCCTTTCCGTCAAGATAAAAGCGGATTGAGATATCCCACGGAATTTCGGTGTTTTTCAGCGTTCCCTGATAGTACACCTTTTGGTTGTCGGGCGAAGAAAAGCTGATTTTATCGCCGTTTTGGGTGATTGCACCGTCAATGTTCAACAGCTTAACACTCGATTATTCGCCGTAATCCGTGATATCGCCGCCGTCAAAGCTGTTCACCGCGTACACCTTGTCGATACTCCCGTCCGCACCCGCAAGAACGTAGATAACCTCTTCCTTTGCCACAGCAAACGCAGGAATGTTGATTGCACCGAGTGTTGATACCGCAAGCACCGCGGCGATGATTTTCTTTTTCATAATCAAATCTCCTCGTTATTGGGAACAAAATTTGATTTATGCGTAGTTTTTCGGATTGCACCGTCGAAGATGTACAACAGCCCCGGAAGCACGAAAAACACGATTACAAGCGAGCAAATCGCGCCTATTCCGATGAACATTCCGAGTTGCGCGAGCAGTCCGTGCGTGGAGAGGTTTCCGAGAAGCAGTCCCACAACAGTCAGCACGCTTCCCGAGGTTAAAACAGAAACCGAAACAGCAGAAACGGTTTTCGGGATTGACTGCTTTTTGGGCATCTGTCGGCGGAACTCAATGTATCTGTCGGTCATTAGGATTGCGTAGTCAACGGTGGCTCCCAGCTGAACCAAACTGATTATCAGATACGCGATGTAGAACACCGCGCTGTCGTTGAAATACGGGAACGCGAGGTTGAGCCAAATCGCCGTTTCGATTGCCAGCACAAGTATAACGGGCAACGAAACCGACTTCATAGTGAGCAAAAGCACCACAAAAACCGCCGCGATTGCGATAAGGTTTACCAGAACCATATCGCTTTTCACCGTTTTCATAAGGTCGTAGGTGCTCACGCCCTCGCCCGCGAGATGGTAACTGTCGGGGTAGTATTTTTGGGCAATTTCCCGAATTTGTTCCACAAGCGCAAAGGTTTTTTCGCCCTCGTAAGCGGTGTCGAGCGAAATAACCAGCCTGCTGTAATTCTTTGAGCAAAGAAGCGACAGCGTTTCTTTGTCGAGATATTCCTCGGGAATTTCCGCGCCAACCGTGTCAACATAGGAGATAATATCCGTTACCTGCGGCAATGTGTGAAGTTCATCGGAAAGCGCGCTCTCGGTCTGTCGGCTACCGTTCGGAACAAGCAGAACGTAGGTGTCCTGTTGACCGAAAATTTCCGATGAGCCGTAGAGGAAAGAGTTGCTGTTCGATGCGAGATAGGACGGCGCGATTACGATTGCGAAAACAACCGCCAGCGATATCATAATCTTGCTGACAACGCGTCCGAATTTGTCGAATTTCGGCAACAGCGGGCGGTGCTTCGTTTTGACGAGCAACTTGTGTGTTAGCAAAATCAAACACGGCATAAACATATAAATGCAGATTATGCTGATGGCAACGCCCTTTGCGAGCGCGAAACCCAAGTCCTGTCCCAGCCGAAAGCGCATAAGTCCAAGCGAGAGAAACCCGATTACCGTGGTAAGACCGCTGGACAAAATCGAGCTTGCGGACTTGCACAGCGCGTCAACCATCGCCTCTTTCGGCTCGGAGATTTCGCGGCGGCTCTCCTCAAATCGGTGAAGGAGAAACACCGAGTAATCCAACGACACGGCAAGCTGTAAAATCATACCGGCGGCGTTGGTGACAAAGCTGATTTCGCCGAAAACGACGTTACTCCCCGCGTTTATCATCAGCGCAACGCCCATTCCCAGCATTATGACGAGCGGCTCGAGCCACGATGACGTGGTGAAAACCAGCACGATGATGACGAAAATCACCGCAAACATCGCAATAACCGCGATTTCGCTCACGGTGCGCTCGGTAGCGACCGCTGTTGAAACCGCCGAGCCGATCATCGCGTTTTCATCGCCGATGATATCGCGGATTTCGTTCACCGCCGCCAAAAGCTTGTTCTCGGAAATCGTGACGGAAAGAAGCGCGTTCCCGTCCTTCAGATAGGTTTCAACCGCTTTTGTGTCGGCAAATTCAAGCTGTTGCGCGAGGTCAAGGCTGTTGTCGAGCCACATCACCTCGGTTACTCCGTCAACCGCGTCGATTTTTTCCCTAAACTCGAGTGCTCGCGGAACGGACACGTTTTTCAGCATAACGCGCGCGTTCGGGATATCGCCGTCAAACTCGCGCTCCATAACCTCAAGGGCAACCGTGGACTTGCTGTCCTCGGGGAGATAATCGTTCATATCGTAGTTCACGCCCACAATCTGCTTGCAGACCGCCGAAAACGCAAGCAAAACCGCGAAAATCACGGTTATGACAATCGGGTGCGCGAAAACTTTTTCGTAGAATTTTTTCATACAAACCCGCCTTTCAAAATGTACCTCTATTTTATCAAAACGGGCGAAAATTTAATACAGTCAATTTCGGATATATGTGTAATTTTAGGATAAATGTCCGAATTTGATGGTCAAATGGGTAAAAAAGTGGTTGAAAAATTTTACTAAATGTAATATAACAGTTGAAAGGAGCTGATGAAATGAAATACGAGGTCACGAGTATGTACACAAAAACGGCTTTGTCCAACGCTCTGAAAAAGCTGATGGAAACAAAGCCGTTTTCAAAAATTACGGTGAGCGAGATTATCGCAGACTGCGGTTTGAACCGCAAAACTTTTTACTATCATTTCGAGGATACGCGCGATTTGTTGCGCTAGACGTTGCGTCACGAAACGATAAACGTTGTCGAGAGCTTCGATTTTGCGACCGATAACAAGGAGGCAATTCTGTTCGTTGTCGATTATCTTGAGCAAAATCAGCATATGCTCAACTGCGTTTATGACGCGGTTGGAAGCGGAGAGCTGAGAATGTTCTTGTACGAGGATTTCAAGAAAATTGCACGAAAAATCATCACAACCGCCGAAAATCAGCTTGGGAAAAGGATTTCCAAGGAGTACCGCGATTTGCTCGCGAGTTTTTATACAGACGGTATAGTTGGGATAATCATCGCATGGCTCAACGGCAAATTCAAGCTCGACAAGTCCTCGGCGGTGAAATACGTCACGGAGATTTTCAAGGGGAGCCTGACGGGGCTGATTGAACACGCCGATGTGAGCGTTTAAGCCAAATCCGAGCGCTTCATCACAATCGCGTCATCGTCCGGATAATAGCGCCGCCGGAGCGCGATTTGCTCAAATCCCATTTTTTGGTAAAGAGAAATAGCCGGCGAGTTTTTGCTCCGCACCTCGAGAAAGCACGCAACAGCGCCGTTTTCGCGCATTTTTTTGAGCAACTTGCCGAGCAATTTTTCGGCAATTCCCTGCTTGCGATAATCGCTGAGCACGCAGATTTTCAACAACTCCGCCTCGTCCGCAACCACCCGCCCAAGCGCGTAGCCGACAATTTTCCCGTCCCGCTCCTCGGTTTCGAGAATTGAGAGCGGGCTATTTATTTCACATTCGAGCATTTTCTTTGTCCAAGGGTTGCCGAAACAGCATTGCTCAATGTAATATAATTCGTCAATTATACTCAAAGTTTTTCAAATACACTCACTTTTCAACAGAAATTTTCCGCGCCTCGCAGTAAAAACGCTTGTCATTCGCATGACCCATCGAGAAGGTTTTCCGCGGGAGCGCGCCGTCCTTGACAACCGTCGGAAACAGCTCGCTTTTTTGCATCGACGGGAGCAGAAAGCCCATTGCACCGCCGTTTGCGCAGATTTTCCGCACAACGTCCTCGCCGTGAATGTAATCGACCTCGCCGCCGTTTTTGGCGAGAAAATCATCGATAAAGCGCTGAAGCGAGCCTACTGTAAGGTTTGAATTTGGCTTTGTTATGCCGAATTTCTCGATTTTCCCGCCAAATACAACCGAAAATTCCTGCGCGGCTTTTTCTGTCGTAAGACCAAGATAGTCGGTCATTTCTTTATACAATTTGTCAAAATCTGCGTTATATATTACTCTATGTATAGCTTCAAACTCAAGCGCATCGCAATGCAAGTTCACGACCTCAACCAAAGCAAACCGCGCTAAAGCCGCATCAGGACTGCCCTCACGCTTTTTGCGCTCGTAGCACTCCTTGGCGGTTGCAAGCGAGTGGTTGCCGTCACCCATCGCGTACAGGAGGACCTCCTCGTTGTTCAAACCGTACCGCTCGTTGAACAAAGGCTTGTCGGAGAGCCTGTCAAGCGCCGCGAGAACACCTTCCGCGGCTTCCCCGCTCACCTCGTAGCCAGCGAGATGACCGCCGTTTTGCATCAGCTCGAAGTTGTACAGCTCGGGCAAATCCCGCTCCAGAAGCGGCTCGATGACGGTTTTCTGCGGGTCGTCGATGAGTATCATAATGTGTGGCAACTCGAGCGGCGCGTTCAGGCGGATTTTCACCCGCGGCGGAATGCGCTCGGCAACAGTCGCCTCGGTCGCGCGAACCTGCGACCTGCTCCCCTTGTTGTAATCGTACATTTCGAGGTCGATTGCGCCGATAAGCCCGGGGAGAAGCCGTCCGTCAGCCTGCGTTCTCTTGGTTAGAACGAAGCAGTTTTTGTGCAATTCAAACAAATTAGAATGCAAATATTCGTTCATTGTGCCGTTAATCTCGGTAACTCGCTGTTCCTCATCACCGTCACCCAAGAACACCTCGGGCAAAATTAACTTCAGCGTTGACGGTGAATTTCCGACGATTTCGGCGGTCTGTTGCCAATAATCGCGTTCACCCGTGTACTGGTCGCACGCGACAACCGACCATTTCGTCATTTCCTCGCTCGTGAGCTTGGGGAGAAGAATATCCGCTGTTGAAAAAGCTGTCATAAAAACCTTCCTTTTTATACAATTTGAAATAATTACAAGCAATTCTACAAATTGCAACAATACAATTCGTAAAATAATTGCAAAATATTATGTTTCATCATCAATTTCGACAAGTTAACCAATATCGTAAAGCTTCATTGTTTCGGGATTTCGGAACTCGTGCTTCTCGTAATAACCGATTAGCTCGCCGTTTTCACCGCGCAGAGCGACCATATAAACGTCCTTGTTTTCCCTATCATTGTGGTAGGTAAACACGAGATTGTTGTCGGGGCTTTTGGCGAACCACTCGACAACCTCGCGGATTTTCGCGTTGGACTCGGCGTTGTGACAGTCGAAAATGCTCTTCCCGACCAGCTCGCCGTGCTTTTTGTAACGCTCGCGCGCGGCTTTGTTCATATAGATAATCTCATGGTGCAAATCGCAGATAACCACCGCGCACCTATCCTGCTCCACGATACTTTTAAAATAGGGAGCCAAGTTGTCAATTTCCATAAATTTCCTCTTAATGCACATCAAACCAAGTTTTTCCAATTTTTGCGTCACACGGGAGCGGAACACCGAGTTTTACAGCATTTTCCATTTCCTCGCGCAGAATTTTGGCGGCGTTCTCTGCGAGATTTTTGGGTGCTTCGACAATCAGCTCATCGTGAACCTGCAAAATCAGCCGCGCCTCGGGAAGCTCCTTTTTGAGCCGGTTGTACACCCTAATCATCGCGATTTTGATGATATCGGCGGCGGTACCCTGAATGGGCGTGTTCATCGCAATCCGCTTCCCGAGCGCCTTGACGGTCTTGTTGGTCGCGAGAATTTCGGGGATAAACCGCCTTCTTCCAAAAAATGTCACCGCGTAGCCTGTCGCCTCGGCGGATTTTACAACATTTTCCATATACTGCTTAACGCCCGAAAAATGCTCGAGATAATCCTCGATGTACTTTTTCGCCTCGGCAACGCTCGAACCGATGTCCTTAGCGAGCGAAAACGCGCCGATGCCGTACACGATGCCGAAATTCACGGCTTTCGCCTTGCGGCGGGTATCCGCGTCAATCCACTCCTCGGGCAGTCCAAACACGCTCGCGGCGGTTTCCGTGTGGATATCGCGCCCCTCCTCAAACGTTTTCGTCATCACCTCATCGTGGGCGAGCGCCGCAAGAACGCGAAGCTCGATTTGGCTGTAATCCGCGTCACAGAGCAGTTTCCCGTCACCCGCGGTGAAAAATTTGCGGAAATTCCGACCGATTTCCGTGCGAACCGGTATATTCTGAATATTCGGCTCAGCTGAACTTATTCGACCGGTACGAGTTTCGGTCTGCTTGAAGGTCGTGTACATTCGCCCGTCCTCGGAAACCGCGCCGAGAAGCCCCTTGACGTAGGTGTTGTAGAGCTTCGAGAGCTTGCGCCAGTCGAGGATTTTCCGGACAATCGGGTGATATTTTTCGATTTCTTCGAGGGTGTCACTGTCGGTTGACCAACCGGTTTTGCGCTTTTTGCCCGCGGGCAAACCGAGCTCCTCGAACAGCACCGTGCCGATTTGCTTCGGGCTTCCGACGTTGAATTTATGCCCTGCGAGGTCGAAAATTTCGCTCTCGATTTCGGCGATTTTCGGGAGAATTTCCTCGCCAAATGCAGTCAAACTGTCGGCATCGGCGGCAATTCCTACTATTTCCATCGATGAAAGAACTTCGGCAAGCGGGATTTCGATTTCGCGCAGGACCTTGAGCATTCCATTAGCGCAAATATCGGCAAAAAGCGCGTTGCAGAGCCGTTTCAAGCGCACGTTCGGTTCACCGTCAACGCCGTATTTCTCGTAAAGCCGCGCCAGCTCGTAATCCTTCGCGTTCACGTCCAGCAAATACGCCGCCAAAGTCGCGTCAAAAGTGACGTTTTTCATCTCGACATTCTGCTTCAGACAGCGATAAAACAGTGCTTTTGCGTTGTCGGTGTGCTTTGGCTCGTCGTTTTTGAGAACATCAAGCGGGTTTTCAAGACGCTCGTTTCCTCTGTAAACAAAAATTTCGTCATTTTCCACAAAAACCGTGAGCGCGTCCTCATCGAAAACTGCGTCATCGGCAACAATCGGCGGTATATCAAGCTTTTCTGCGGTTTTGGGTGCGGCGATTTCAACCTTTTTCGCGGCTGTTCCGTCAAGACCGAGCTTTTTGACCGCGCTGTTCATTTCCAGTTCCTGTAAAATGCCTTTAGCAGTTTCCTTGTCACCCTCGCCGATAGCGTAATCGTCCAAGTTCTCCGAAATCGGCGCTGTTAAGCAAATCTCTCCGAGTTTTCTCGATAATTCGGCGCTGTCTTTTCCGGATTCCAGCTTTTTTCTTATACTCGGAGTAATCTCAATTTCGTCAATATGCTGATAGATATAATCAACAGCATGGTACTTTTGCACAAGAGAAAGCGCGGTTTTTTCACCAATACCGGCAACTCCGGGGATATTGTCGGAGCTGTCGCCCATCAGCGCCTTGACCTCGAGCATCTCTCGCGGTTCAACTCCGTACACCTCGCGAATTTTTTCCGGTGTGTAAAAAACGTCCTCCTTGTTGGCGGCAAGCCGCACTGTTACTCGTTCTCCGACAAGCTGGAAGCTGTCGCGGTCGCCTGTGCTGATTAGGCACTCACCGCCCTTTTCCGAGCAAACGCGCGAAAGCGTGCCGATGATATCGTCCGCCTCGTAGCCCTCGCACTCCACGATTTTCACGCCGAGCGCGCGCAAAATATCCTTGATAATCGGCATCTGCATCGCCAGCTCGTCGGGCATTTTGTGTCGCCCCGCCTTGTAATCGGTGTACATTTTGTGGCGGAATGTCGGCGATTTCAGGTCAAACGCCGCGGCAATTCTGTCGGGATTTTCCTCCTTAACCAGCTTCATATAGATGTTCAAAAAGCCCGTGAGCGCGTTTGTGAACACACCTTTCTTGTTGGACAGGAGCCTTATCCCGTAAAACGCGCGGTTCATTATACTGTTGCCGTCAATCAAAAGAAGCTTCATTATTATACTCCTTGTAATCAATTTTGTGCAAAATCACGATAGTCTGATGTTCTTAATAAATTTTCTCGGCAATTTCTTCAACAAAAGCATTGTGAGAAACCCCGTGAAAATCCCGCCGATAACCGCCGAAGCAAGTAGCACCGGCGTATACGCAAGCACGAATTTTGAGCCGTAAAACAGCACTGCGACAAGCATTTGCCCCGCGATGTGAAAAATCGCGCCGCAAACTGCGGTGAACGGGAGAAATTGCAAGTCAAACAGGAACTCCGCTTTGCCTTTCGGGAACAGGCTTCGCGCCGCGAACATCGCCGTACACGCGAGCACTCCCCCGGCAAGCCCGTAAGCCGCGCTCAGAAGCGAACCCGTGACCAGCGCCGCCAGAAAACAGCGCAAAACTGCGATTATGTACGCGTCCCAAATCCGCCACGCGCCACCGATGTACAACACGAAAAGCGTGACGATGTTGCCCAGTCCCACGCGTATTCCCGGTATTGGCACGAACGGCGGCAAAAGCGTTTCCAGCGCGGAAAGCGCCGCCGCGATGCAGATAAAAAGCGCTTCGATACAAAGTTTTTTTACGGTAATTTTCACGGGTTAATTCCTCAAAATATCGGAAAGCCTGTTCGCAAGCTCGCGCATTTCGCTCGTGAGTTGCGGCAACTTAGGCGGCTCCTCGTCACCCGTGAAATTCTCGATAAGCGGTGCGTCGGACGGCTGTTCATCGGCAATCGCGCGCAAAAGCGTGTAGTCCTCGCGCTTGATAAGCCGTGCCGAGTAGCCCGCCAAAAACTCCCTGCAAAACCAACACCAAAGGCTCACGCACGCCGCCGCAAATCCGATTAGCATAATCCCGCCGCAAACGCCGTAGGCAGGCTCTCGAGTGAGGATACAAGCCACAATTCCCGCCGCCGTGACAAGAAAATTCAGTATGCACGAAAGCGTTTTCACCGCGGTTGTTCCCCCAACGGCAAAGAACGCGGCAATCATCAAAATCCCCGTGCAAATCGCTACGGGTACAGCTCCCGAAAAGCCCGTTATAAAGCCAACCGCCGCGCATATCACGCAGACGCTGAGTTGAACGTAAAAACACGCTCTGATGATTTTGCGGAACTTCGCGAGCTTTCGCTTTTTTGACGCGGCAAAATCCTCGGCAACAGCTCCCGTTGAGTAAAAATGAATGAGCTTTTTCTTCGTTTTGTAAGTCATCTGAAACGCCCTATCCCGTTTATCCGTCAATGTTTTCCAACCAAAGCGCAACCTCAGCGTCACTCGGCATCCTGAGGTCACCTCTCGGTGAAACCGCCGCAGAACCGATTTTCACGCCATCCGGCAAGCAACTCCGCTTGAACTGTTGAGCGAAAAAGCGCTTGTAGAAAACTTTTTCCCACTTGAGAATTATTTCATCGGAATAAGCGCCCTTAAACGCGTACTTCGCGAGGCGATAAACCTTACTCGGCGTGAAGCCGTACCTGATGCCGTAGTACAGGAAGAAATCGTGCAACTCATACGGTCCTACAAGGTCCTCGGTTTTCTGAGAAATCTCGCCGTTTTCCGCGGGCAACAGCTCGGGGCTTACCGGCGTGTCCAGAATATCGCCGAGAGCCGTTTTCAGGCGCTCGTCCGCGGCGCTGTCCATACAATACCTCACGATGTGCCGAACCAGCGTTTTCGGCACGGACGAATTTACGCCGTACATACTTATGTGGTCGCCGTTGTAGGTTGCCCAGCCGAGCGCAAGCTCCGACAAATCGCCCGTTCCCACAACCAATCCGTTCAAATCGTTCGCCAAATCCATAAGAACCTGCGTTCTCTCGCGCGCCTGAGCGTTTTCATATGCAACATTAAAGTTGTTTTCATCGTGCGCGATATCCTTGAGGTGCGACTTTACGGTTGCTGTAATATCAATCAGCCGAAAATCCACGCCAAGCGCCGTGCAGAGCAGTTCCGCGTTGGATTTTGTGCGGGTTGTTGTGCCGAAACAAGGCATTGAAACGGCGGTGATATCGGTCATCGGTCTGCCCAAAACTTTCAGCGCCTCAACGCTTGCCAGCAGTGCCAAACAAGAGTCCAAGCCGCCCGAAATGCCGATGAGCAACTTTTGGCAATGCGTGTGTTTAACCCGCTTTGCGAGAGCGTGCGCCTGCATTTCGAGAATTTTCGAGCAACGCGAGTTGTTTGCGCTTCCCTCTGCGGGAACAAACGGCAACGGCGCGATTATTCGCGTGAGCTTGGTCTGCTCGGTGAACAGAACAAACTGCGCATCGCTCTCGGAGCAATGTCCGCGGAAGGTGGTGTTGCGCATTCTCTCGGCGGAGAGCATCGAAACATCGATTTCGGTTATCGTTAAACCGTTGGTGTAGAGCTGTCCCTCGGCGAGGAGCTTTCCGTTCTCGGCGATAATTCTCGCGCCGCCGAAAACAAGGTCTGTCGTGGATTCGCCCTCGCCTGCTCCCGCGAAAATATACCCGCAGATAAGCCGCGCGGATTGCCCTTTTACAAGGCTTTCGCGGTACTCAGCCTTGCCGACAAGCTCGTTTGACGCGGAGAGGTTGAGGATAATTATCGCGCCGTCAAGCGCGGCTTTTATGGACGGCGGCTCGGGTGACCACAAGTCCTCGCAAACCTCAACGGCAAGCGAAAGCTCGGGCAAATTCTCGCATGAGAAAACCAACCCCGAGCCGAACGGCACAACCGCGCCAAACAGCTTTATATCGCGCTTTTGGCTGTCGGCGGGAGTAAACCAGCGCATTTCGTAAAATTCGTTGTAATTCGGCAAAAATTTCTTCGGAACAACGCCGAGCACGCGACCGTTTTGCAAGATAACAGCGCAGTTATAAAGCTCACCGCCAACGCGAAGCGGAGCGCCAACCGCGACAACAATATCCTTGCCCATTGAAGCGGCGAGGATTTTTTCGAGAGCGTTTTCCGCGCCGTCAAGGAGAGTTTTCGACAAGAACAAATCCGCGCAGGTGTAACCCGTGACGCAAAGCTCGGGAAGCGCGAGGATTTTCACGCCGGCGGCGCTTGCTTCGTTTATAAGCTCGATAATTTTTTCTGCGTTATAGGCGCAGTTTGCGACCTTTAAATCGGGCGTTCCCGCCGCACATTTTATAAAACCGTCTTTCATAAAATCAACCTTCCGAAATTAAATTCAAACATTCCCGTGGCAACTCGCGCGAAGCGAAAAAAGTTTTCGGTCAAGCCTTTTTCAAAAGGCTTGTGGGGCGTGGGGCAAAGCCCCACACTAGAGCGCGGAGCGCGACCACTCGGCGCGTAGCGCAAAATCCAAAAAGAACGCTTTATCAAAGTAATCTTTGACAAACCAACTTGAAATCCTGTTAGCGACCATTGCCTAATTTTTTTGCGAACGCAAAAAAATTCGCAAATCCCATTCCACAATTCAAGAACAAGCAAGAAAACTTCAAGCGAGAATTTCCACTTTTTAGTTTTCACATCAAAACAAGTTATAATTATTATACCGCAAAACCGCGATAAAATCAAGACTATTTAGTAAAAAAGCGAGTTTTTTTTACAAATCTTATTGCAATTGTGTGATAAAAATTGTATAATAAGTATAATGAGGTTTTATGACGTGAAACGAAAAGGAGATGTTAGGAAATGGAGTTTGTGAGCGAGAGAACCGCGTTTACAATGCTGTCGGAAACCGTCGTAAAGGCGGGAGTTTCGCTGTTCAACGCAGTGAAGTACATCTATATGATTGCGGACAAGGATTTCTACAACATAAACGTCAAGGACATTTTCAAGATATCGCTGAAAAACATCACCGACACAACCTGCCTGTATAACACGGGAATTAAGCTCGACAAGGAGCGCTGCAAGGAGATGAACTCGCCCGAATATGAGAGAGTTTTGTCGCTTATGGTGTACTCGTTTGCGGTGCGGTTGCCCGAGCTGAAAAACGTGAAGGTAAACAACCAAACCCTCAACGACAAGCAAATTAAGGCGATTTTCGATATGGTTGTCGCAAAGGGCGCGGGGAATTATGACAACGTGATTGTCGATGATTTCGAGGAAATCCGGCGAATGGTGAGAACCGGCAGAGCCGTGCCCGCATATGACGCGGAGTGGTTCAAGAGCTACATCTACAGCTACGTTCCCGCGCTCACTGCTATCACCAACAAAAATATGTTCCTTCTCGGAAGCTGTGACATTCTGTTCACGCTGTTTTACAGCGGACTTGAGGAGGAGCTGAAACGGCTGTTGGAGAGCCTTGTCAGCGGTTGATTGAATAAAACGCGGGAATTTGTTCAAGCTCATAAGAATATCATCTTTTGAGGTGATTTTTTATGAATATGACAAAATTCGCGTTTATCGAACAAGACCGCGCCGTGCTTTACGCTGATATGAACGGTACAAACGGTCACGAGCAAATTAACGGCGGCGTGTTTGTGTTTAACCTGCCCGAGGGGTTGTATTTTGCGTTGGAGCTGTCGGGGTTGCCGAAAAATCAAGCCCTGCCGTTTCACGTTCACGAGGGCACAATCTGCGCGGACGCGGGCGAAAAGGCGATTATCCTCCCCAACGTTAGCTCGGACAGCCGTGGCAACGCGTCAATGCAGTTCTACATCGACAAAACGCGGCTTTCGGACATCTCGGGCAAAGTCATAATGTTGCACGAGAAAATTGACGGCGATGAACCGAAAATCGCCTGCGGTGTGCTGAAAAGGATACTGTAAAAATTCATAATTAAGGAGAAAAATATGGGAATTTCCGAAATTAAAAATCCCGACCTTTGGGAATCGGGTAAACGCAAAATTGACTGGGTTAGAAGAAATATGCCGCTGTTGAACGGCATCGAGCGCGAATTTCGCGAAACAAAGCCGTTTGCGGGGCTGAAAATCGCGCTTTCCGTTCACCTTGAAGCGAAAACGGCGTACCTCTGCGAGGTGCTGGCGGCGGGCGGCGCGGATATGTATGTAACCGGCTCAAACCCGCTCTCCACGCAGGACGACGTTGCCGCGGCACTCGCGCACGAGGGACTTTCCGTGTTCGCGTGGCACGGTACAACCGAGGAGGAGTATTTCTCGCATATCGGCAAGGTTATCGGTGCTGAGCCGAATATCATCATCGATGACGGCGGCGATTTGGTGAACTATATCCACGAAAAGCGCCCCGACCTTATCCCGAACGTTCTCGGCGGGTGCGAGGAAACAACTACCGGTATTCTGCGCCTGAAAGCAATGGACAGCGCAAAGGAGCTGAAATTCCCGATGGCGCTGGTTAACGACGCGGACTGCAAGCACCTTTTCGACAACCGCTACGGCACGGGACAATCCGTCTGGGACGGCATAAACCGCACAACCAACCTTATCGTTGCGGGAAAGGACGTTGTTGTCGCGGGCTACGGCTGGTGCGGAAAAGGCACGGCAATGCGCGCAAAGGGCTTGGGCGCGCGCGTTATCGTGACCGAGGTTGACCCGATAAAGGCAATGGAAGCGGTTATGGACGGTTTTCGCGTTATGCCGATGAAAGAAGCCGCAAAAATCGGCGATTTCTTTGTCACGGTTACCGGCTGTGCGGACGTTATCGGCGAAGAAGCGTTTTTGAATATGAAGGACGGCGCGATTTGCTGTAACGCGGGACATTTTGACGTTGAAGTAAATATGAAAAAGCTCCGTGAAATCGCGGTTTCGCACTATGAGGCGCGCAACAACATCGAGGGCTACACGCTCCCGAACGGAAACACGATTTTCGTTATCGCCGAGGGACGACTTGTTAACCTCGCGGCGGGCGACGGTCACCCCGCAGAGATTATGGATATGAGCTTTGCGATACAGGCACTTTGCGCGGAGTATATCGCGAAGAATAAGGAAAAGCGCGCGCTCGGCGAGATGACGTTCAATGTACCGAAAGAAATTGACGGAAAGGTTGCCGAGAGAAAGCTCCTGTCGTGGGGAATTTCGATAGACAAGCTCACCGAGGAGCAGAAAAAATATCTCGGAAGCAAATAACGGGAAAGGAAAAATCCGTTTATGTTCAATATACTTGTTGCCGATGATGTGGCGAACATTCGGCGGCTTTACGAGTACACGCTCGAAAAGAACGGCTTCAAGGTGTTCACCGCGGAAAACGGCGAGGCGGCACTCGATATCATCGAAAAACAACACATTGATTTGATGATACTTGACGTGATGATGCCGAAAAAAGACGGCTACGAGGTGCTCAAAACCCTGCGCGAGAGCGGCTCGAATCTGCCCGTGCTCATCATCACCGCGAAAGACGCCGCCGAGGATTTGCGGCGCGGGTTTATTCTCGGCACGGACGATTATATGACAAAGCCCGTTGACGAGATGGAGATGATTTTGCGAATTAAGGCACTGTTGCGCCGAAGCAAAATCGCCGAGGAGCAGAAAATTGTCGCGGGAAGCACCGAGCTTGTTTATGACTCGTTTTCGGTGACGGTTGCGGGAGAGCCCGTTGTTCTGCCGAAAAAGGAGTTTCAGATTTTGTTCAAGCTGTTGTCGTTCCCCGGGAAAACCTTCACGCGTGCCGCGCTTATGGAGGAATTTTGGGAAATGGACTCGGACAGCGAAGCGAGAACCGTTGACGTACACATAAACCGCCTCCGAGAGCGCTTTCGCGACAACAAGGACTTTGAAATTGTCACCGTGAGAGGACTCGGCTATAAAGCGGAAATAAAGGCTTGATGTATGAAAAAGTTGAGCGAAATGTTTAAGAAGCTGAGGAAGCTGATTGCAAAGCCGTTTTCTCGTGTAAACCGGCTTGGCGTTAAGCTGATGATTTTGACGCTGATTATCATTGTGGCATCGGAAATCCTGAGCTTTACGGCAACGCTGGTTATCGGCTTTGTCACGGGCGGCACAACCAACACAAATGCGATAATCGGACCGATTATCGCGTCGGCAATTGTCGGCGGACTGCTGTCGTTTATTATCGGAAACGCTGTCCTGAAGCCGCTTTCCAACCTCACGAAAGCCACAAAGCGCGTGACGGGCGGCGATTACACGGTTAAACTGGAGATGGATTTTCTCACGCGGCACACGATAAAGGAGCTGCGAAATCTTATCAAGGACTTCAATCAGATGACCGAGGAGCTGCGCTCAACGGAGCTTTTCCGTAAGGATTTCATCGGCAACTTTTCCCACGAGTTCAAAACGCCGCTGGTGTCGATAAGAGGCTTTGCGCGGCAGCTCTGCGAGGACGATTTGTCCGAGGAACGCCGCAAGGAATTTGCGCGGATAATTCTCGAGGAAACCGAGTATCTGACCGAGCTTTCCGCGAACACTCAGCTCTTGACCAACCTCGAAAACCGCGATATAATCACGGATAAGACGCGGTTTTCGCTGGACGAGCAGTTGCGGAGCTGTATGCTGAGGTTGGAACCGGTGTGGTCGGCGAAAAACATCGAAATTGATATGAGCGGGCTTGCGCCGATTGACTATTACTGGAACGAGCAGTTGCTCGCGCATATTTGGAACAACCTCTTTGACAATGCCGTGAAATTCACCGAAAACGGCGGTGAAATCAAGGTTTGTTGCAAGGAACAGGACGGGTTTGTGGTTGTGACGGTAAAGGACAGCGGCTGCGGTATACCCGAGGACGCTCTCCCGCACATTTTCGAGAAATTCTATCAGGCGGACGTGTCGCACGCGTCGCGCGGAAACGGCTTGGGACTGCCGCTTGCGCTGAAGATTGCCCAGCTGTGCGGCGGCGGTATTTCCGCGAAAAGCAAGCTCGGTGAAGGAACGGAATTTACCGTTAAGCTAAAACAGGAGGAACAAAAATGAACGAGATTTACCAAAAGCTGATGAATTGCTACGAGCAGGTTGAGAAAAAGATTTCTTTCAAGCCCGAGCTTGCGCTGGTGCTGGGTTCGGGGCTGGGGGATTTCTGCGACACGCTTGACATAAAGGAAACGTTGGAGTACGCGGAAATAGACGGTTTCCCGAAAAGCACGGTTGCGGGACACAAGGGAAGATTTGTGTTCGGGTACTGCGGGAGTGCGCCGATTGTTTGTATGCAGGGACGCGTACATTTTTACGAGGGCTATTCGGTAACCGATGTTGTTCTCCCGACAAGGCTTATGAAGCTGATGGGCGCGAAAACGCTGTTCTTAACCAACGCGGCGGGCGGAATAAACCCGACCTTCAAAGCCGGCGATTTTATGCAAATCTGCGACCACATCATCTACAATGTTCCGTCACCGCTTATCGGTGCAAACATCGACGAGCTTGGCGTGCGTTTCCCCGATATGAGTGAGGTGTATTCAAAGCGGCTCAGGAAGCTGGTTGAGGAAGCGGCGGCTGAGGTGAACGTGCCTTTGAAAAGCGGCGTGTACATTCAGACCTCCGGTCCGAACTACGAAACTCCCGCTGAAATCCGCGCGTTCGGGAGAATGGGCGCGGACGCGGTTGGAATGTCAACAGCGGTTGAGGCTGTCGCGGCGCGGCACTGCGGAATGGAGGTTCTCGGAATTTCCTGCATCTCAAATCTCGCCGCGGGAATTTCCCCCGAAAAACTCTCTCACAAAGAGGTTCAGGAAACAGCCGACAGGGTTGCTCCGATGTTCAAAAAGCTCGTGGCAAGGGCAATTGAGAGGATTTCGGAGGACGCGTGAGGTTGGAAAAAGTTTACAGGAAATGCAACAGAGATTTGGCTTGACAAAGCGGAAAATTTCTGATAAAATGGTAATCAGAGAAGTTTTTTCAGACATTTAACGAGGTGTTTTTATGAAAATCAAACAAAGAATAACAAGCGCGCTTCTTGCGATAACAACGGCTTTTTCGCTGATGTCAACGGTTTCCCATGCGAGCAATTTGAGGTTTGACGTAAACGGCGATGGTCACTTTAACTCGAATGACGCGCTTTACATTATGCAGGAGTGGCTGTTTAATGATAATACAGACAAGCGGCTTGATGTAAACAATGACGGTCGCGTTAACGCGAATGACTCACTTTATTTATTGCAGGTCTTTTTGGGGTTGGTCGAACCTGAGCCGGAGGTGACCGAACCCGAAACGCCGGTTGCCGAGAGTATTCTTGACGATTACTCGAAAAAGTGGTGCTACAACTTGCTCACGGATAATCAGAAAGCCGCCTACGAGGCTCTCGTCAAAGGTATTCTGAAATGCGAACCGATAATCGACCTGCTCGACTGCAACATAACCAAAACCGATTATGACAAGGCTTTCACGGCAATTTTGGCAGACAATCCACACGCGATTTCAACAAGAGGTTTGGGAGAATGGATGCCGTCGGGCAACAAGATGTCGTACATAAAATATTCTTACAACCCCACCGCGGCACAGTGTAACGAGATAATGAAAAACGTTGAGAAAAACACAGCTTCCGTTATCGCCGAAGCGAAAACGCTTAAGACGGATTACGACAGGATTAAGCTGTTCCACGACTGGATTATCAACCGCACCGATTACATAAGCAACAATGAGAAATACACTTGGCGGCTTGACGGGCCGATTGTCTACAAAAAATCGGTCTGCGAGGGCTATTCAAAGGCGTTCTCGTATCTTTGCCAGTCCGTTGGAATTGAGTGTCTGCTCGTAAGCGGAATAGGCACTACAAGCCTTTCCAGCGGTCCGCATATGTGGAATATGGTGAAGGTTGACGGCAAGTGGTACCACATAGACGTTACATGGGACGACCCGTTGACAACAAGCGGAAAGCCCACTCTGAGATACGATTATTTCCTGATAAGCGAGGCAAAAATAAAGGAAGACCACACCATCGATAACACCTTTAAAATTCCTTCTGCACCGTCTAATTATGCGGCATAATGGGAGCAAATTATGGCGAAACGTTTCGACAACAAAAAGAACGATAAAAAGCTCGAAAAGCTGATTATGAGGAACTGGATTATTCTGGGAGTAACGGCGGCGCTTATAATAGTGCTGGTGATTATGTCAAAAACAGCGTGAGCTTGTGAAAAAGGGCGGCGTTACGCAAAAATTTCCGTGTGGTGTTGCCAAAATTATACAATAAGGAGAAAAATATGGTAGTTGAACCAAAGGTGCGCGGATTTATCTGCACGACAGCACACCCTGTCGGTTGTGAGGAAATCGTAAAGCGCGAAATTGAATACGTTAAGTCAAAGGGCGAGCTTTCGGGCGTGAAAAAGGCGCTGGTTATCGGCTGTTCAATGGGCTACGGGCTTGCCTCGAGAATTTCCCTCGCCTACGGAATGAAAGCGGCTACGCTCGGAGTTATGTTCGATAAACCCGGCTCAGGCAACAAAACCGGCACATCGGGCTGGTATAACACAAAAGCGTTCGAGAAATTCGCCGCGGCTGACGGGCTTTACGCGAAAACAATCAACGGCGACGCTTATTCCGATGAGTGCAAGCAGGAGATTATCGAGATAATCAAGCGCGATTTGGGCAAGGTTGACGCGGTTATCTACTCGCTTGCCGCTCCGAGAAGACAGGTCGGCGAGGAAGTGTACAAGAGTGTTCTCAAGACAACCGGCGAGCCTTACACCAACAAGACGATAGACCTTCGCAACAACGCGATTTCCGAGGTTACCATCGAGCCGGCAACTCCCGAGGAGATTGAAGCAACCGTTAAGGTTATGGGCGGCGAGGACTGGGAAGCGTGGATTGACGCGCTGAAAGCGGCTGATGTTCTCGAGGACAACGCGCTCACAATCGCGTACTCCTACATCGGTCCGACGATAACCTACCCCGTTTATTATGAGGGAAGCATCGGCAGAGCAAAAGCTCACCTGTTTGAAACCTCGAAAAAGCTCTGCGAAAAGGGACTGCGCGCGTATATTTCGGTGAACAAGGCGCTCGTCACGCAGTCAAGTGCGGCAATTCCCGTTGTACCGCTCTACATCTCGATTTTGTACAAGGTGATGAAGGAAAACGGCACGCACGAGGGCTGTATCGAGCAAATGCAGAGAATGTTCGAGGAGATTTCTTCGGGCAAGCTGAACCTTGACAGCGAGGGACGTATTCGTATGGACGACCTTGAGATGTCACCTGAGGTTCAGGGCAAAGTTTCGGAAATCTGGAACAGCATAAATCAGGAGAATTTCAAGTCCTGCGCGGACATCGACGGCTATTGGAAGGATTTTTACGAGCTGTTCGGTTTCGGCGTGGACGGTGTAGATTACACGCAAGACGTTGAAGTTTAACAAAAAAGCGCGGTTTTTAAGCCGCGCTCTTTTTTATGATTTCAGCCATTCTTCGAGTTTTGCGACATCGGCATTGAACGGGTTTCCGTCAACGCAAGTCCGCAAATCCGCTCCCTTACAAGCATTTTTGAGTTCAACGTCAACGTGACCTCTTCCACCGCCGCCGTGCGTGATGAACGGGAGAACGGTTTTCCCGCTCAAGTCAAGGCTCTCGAGGAATGTAAGTACCGCCATCGGGCAAGTCTTGCACCAGTTCGGGAAGCCGAGAATTATCCGGTCAACGTCCGCGAGGTCGGGAAGCGGCTCGGCGAGTTTCGGGCGGGCGTTTGCGGCAACCTCCTTTTTCGCCTCGGCAACAACATCGTTATACTCGGCGGGATACGGCACGGCGGTCTTGATTTCGTACACGGGACAGCCCACGATGCGCGCCGCGTCCTCGGCAATTTTCTTTGTCACGCCCGAAATTGAAAAATAAGCCACAAGTGATTTTGCCATAAAAATCTCTCCTTTTCAAATTATCCTCTGTTGCGCCGCTCAAAAAGCGCATTTTTGAGGAATTGATATCTTTGGAATTTCTCGGCTTTTTGGAAATGCACCTCGCGGAATTGCTCGGGGTTGTTCTCGTAAACGAGCTTTTCGTCGCCGAATTGCTCGCTTGTGAGGTCGAAAACGCGCTCCCCGACAACATTGTAGCAGTGAAAATTCCCATCGGCGCGCTCTATCCCGAACACCTTGCCGCCGAAAATATCCTGCACCAAAAACGCGGTAATCGAGCACTGACCGAGCGTTTTGTTATCGCTCGTCCACCTTTCCCGCAGTCTCGGCGCACACGTTTCGGCGCACCAAATCTCCGAGAGAGCATCGTACAAATCGCGCGGGTTGCCCGAAAAATCGGCGCAAATCGACTTGCAATCGGCATTTTTCCAGCCGTAAAATTTGTATTCCATAATTCACCTCAAAAACTCAGTCAAAGCCTTCGCCAACCCCCGCGGATTATCAACATTAACCTCGTGACCGGATTTTTCGATTGCACCGAATTTGGCATTCGGGAGCATTTCGGCAAGCTTTTTCGCCGCTTTTATGTTCACATTATCCTTTTCACCGCAAAGGACAAGCACGGGGCAAGTTACCTTATCAAGACCGTTTGTAAAATCGATATTTGCCATTGAATTGGTGAGCGTGATAAAATCGTTTTTCTTCAAACATATGTCTTTAAACTTGCTTTCCGGCATAAATCTGAACAGCACATTCTGCACCTTGAGAAGAAATTTCGGCATATCATACTGCGGTGCAATCAGGATAAGCGAGCTTATTTTCTGCGGAAAATCGACAGCATAATTCAGTGCCAGCACCGCGCCGAGCGAAAGTCCGCAAAGGTTAAGCGGCTCGGAAAAGCTACCGCAATAATCGCAGAAAGCGGAGTACATTTTGCTGTAACGGCAATCTCCCTCGGTGAAAAATTCGCTCAAATCGGGGCAAACGGTTTCGGCTTCACTTGGCAGAAACGATATTGTTTTATCCCAGCTTGACGCGCTTTGCCCCATTCCGTGAAGAAGAATGTATTTCATTGAGGTTCTCCGATTTTACTTCCAAAAAGGCTGCGGTTGTTTTCCGCAGCCCGAGTTTTTTTCTAATGTCAACGATAAGCCGCCGTTATGCGCTCAACTCAGTCGGTGGATTTCGCCGACTTTTATGCAACAATATTCAGAAACTGCCCGACCTCAACTTCCCTGTCGTACAGCCCCACGCCGAACTTTTTCTGCAACTTGGCGCTAGCGTCGGTGCTTGCACGCTCGCTCTCGTTCTCGCCGTTTTTCTTGTCGTCAACCGATTTCGCGGAAAGCTCCGTGTTGTCATTTTGCTCGGCGGGTTTAACGGCTTCGGGCTTGGTTTTGGTAACGGTTGTCGTTTCGCCGCCCGCAACATAGCTATCTCCGCACTCGGGGCAAATCGCGGTCTTTATCCGCACGCTCTGGTAGACAACCTCTTTCCCCTCGCGCGCCGCCTTCGCCTGATTGCGGTAAACGTGCTCGTATTCGTGACCGCGAACCGCGGCTGCCGCGCCCTCCGGTCCAACCTTCGCCGCAGATTTGAACGAAACACCCGGGTCGTCCGAAGCGTCCTGATACTTGCGGTTTTTGCAGGTCTGGCACTCGCCGTCCTCGTTCCCGTTCAGCTTGTCAAGCCGCTCCTGTAAGTTTTTCAGTCGATTGTCCAGCTCGGAGATTTTCTTGTCATCGGCGGCATTTTCAGCGTTTTTCCGATAATTTTCACGTTCAAGCTTAACGCGGTTTATCATATTTTCAAGGTCACTTTTGGTGGTTTTGCCAAATTTCCCCTGTTCAACCAACGTTGAACCCGCGCCTATTGCGCCAACTCCCATAGCAATCACTCCTTTCGCTGTTGATTATCATCACGCGTTTTGGGAAGCACCGTTGACAGAAATCAGCCGCTCCTCAAACTCGCTTGTCGGGATAGGCTTTGAGTAGAAGAAGCCCTGTGCCGCGTCACAGCCGCAATCCTTCAGGAATTGTGCCTGTTCCTTGGTTTCGACGCCCTCTGCGATGATATCAAGACCGATATCCTGCGACATCGAGATTGTGTGCTCGATAATTTTTCTGCCGCGGTCGCTATCCATAAACTCCGACAAGAACTCGCGGTCGATTTTCAGCACGTCAAACTGCGTGGTTTTCAGCATATTCAGCGACGAATAGCCCGAGCCGAAGTCGTCCATAAGCATTGTAAATCCTGCCTGCTTCATTCGCGCAACAATGTCCTGTATACCGTTTGTGTCAGCGGTTTCGGTGATTTCAAGTTCCAGCAGATTTATCGGGATATCGTACTTTTTAACCAGATTGAGAATATACGAAACACAGTCAAACGTCCGAACATATTCGCGCGAGATGTTGACCGAAATCGGCACAACCTCCATTCCCTTGTCGAGAAGCTTTCTGATTTCCTTGCAGGCGCTTTCCCAGATAAACTGGTCGAGCTTGAGGATAAAGCCGTTTTTCTCGAACACGGGGATAAAGTCTGCGGGAGAAATCATTCCCTTTTCGGGGTGATTCCAACGTGCAAGCGCCTCCGCGCCGATAATTCTGCCGGTGGAAATGCTGTGCTTTGGCTGGAGGTACATCACAAATTCCTGATTAACGAGCGCCTTGTGCATATCGTCCTCGATGCTCTGCATTTTGTGGAGGTCGCTCTTCATTTTGCCGTTGAACCAGCCGATGTTGCAGAGCGCGTTTCCGTGGATTGAGCGTCTTGCAATCGCGGCATTGTCGCCGTGTCTGCGGGTGTGGAGGGTTCTGTCCTCGGCGATTGCGATGCCGAAAATCAGGCGGTACTCCATTCCCTTGTAGCCCGTGAGCATACTCTCGATATAGTGGATAAAATCGAGCAAATCGTCCTCGGTATCAAACTTCGTGACAACCATAAAAACGTCTGCTGTGAGGCGGCAAAACGGCGTGTCCTCGTTGCAGATAAGCCCCAGTCCATCGTTCATAAACTTGAGCAGCTCGTCGCCAACCTCAACGCCGTACTTCTCGTTTATCAGCTTAAAGCGCTCGACATCGAGCTGGATAAAGGCAACCTTGTCATCGGGGTGACGGTCGAGCATATCCTTGCAGCGCTTTGAGAAGAGCTGCGGAGCTTTGTCGGAGGTGAAAACGTTCAAAACCTGCTTGTCTAATTTCTCGCGCACGGAGAATGGACGTATATGGAAATGCACTGCGTTGATTTTCTTATCCTCATCGAGTAGGAAATGTGCATAAAAATGGTAGGCAACGAACTCTTCCTCCGGTGAAAATTTGATTTTGAGGTCGAGTGACAGACTGTTTTGGTCAATGCCTTTAAGCACGCCCTCCTGAATACGCGAACAGAACACGTTGAAAGTGGCAATATTCTGTTCAGCAACGAGATTGTTCTCACGGATATACTCAAGCGGGTCAGAAACGTTTTCGGGCAAGAAAGTCCTGCCCAGTGAGATACAGCCTCCCTCACGGGATTTCCAGATTATGTGATAGGTAAAATCATCATAAGTTAAAATTTCAGTTATTATATCGCGGAATTCCTCGGGAACAACCGTCTTTTCCATACGAAACAAGCCCCCTTCTCAACAATTTCAGAGGTATAATACGCTTTATAACATTATAACATAATTTTTCAAATATTGCAAGGGTATTTGTGGAAATTGACGAACATTTTTGGTATATTTTACAATCGTGAGCAATTGTAAAAAATGCACAAAAAACACCCAAAAATTTGACTTTTCGGGTGTCTTTTCTTATTAAAACCGAACTCGGTTTCAGATATTTTCGAGTGATTTCTCGAGGAACGCTTTGGTTCTCGGGCTTTTCGGGTTTCCGAAAACCTCGTCGGGAGTACCCTCTTCCTCGATAACGCCGTTTGCCATAAAGATAACCTTGTCCGCAACGCCGCGCGCGAAATTCATCTCGTGCGTCACGACAATCATTGTGCGGTCGGTGCTTTTCAGCTCGCGGATAACCCGCAAAACCTCGCCGGTAAGCTCCGGGTCAAGCGCCGAGGTCGGCTCGTCAAAGCAAAGTATGTCCGGACTCAGCGCAAGCGCTCTCGCAATCGCAACGCGCTGTTGCTGTCCGCCCGACAGATTGCACGGGTAATCTCCCGCCTTTTCCGCAAGCCCGACTGTCGCCAAAAGCTGCCGCGAGTTGTCCTCGATTTCCTTGAAAATGCGCCGTTTCTCGTCTTTCGCCAGCTTCTTCCCGTCCGTTTCAAGCAACTCCCGCGCAAGCGATACGTTTTTCAGCACCGTGTACTGCGGGAACAAATTGAACTGCTGAAATACCAGCCCGAACCGCAGCCGTTTCTCGCGCTTTTCCTTGTCGGTGTACGTTTTTTCCGCGTTGAACAGCTCCTCGCCGTCCACGGAGAAGCTGCCGCTGTCCGCTCTTTCGAGGAAGTTCAGACAGCGCAGAAGCGTTGTCTTGCCGCTGCCCGAAGAGCCGATTATCGCGAGTACCTCGCCCTTTTCCATCGAAAAACCGACGTTTTTCAGAACCTCGTTTTTGCCGAAGCTCTTTTGTATTCCGTTGACCTCAAGAAACGCCAAAGTTCTTCACCTCAACTATGATAATAATTCAGCTTCTTCTCAACACGATTGAGCAGTATCGTGAGCAGTCCCGAAAACAGCAGGTAAAACGCCCCGATATAGAACATCGGCCAGATTATCGCCTTTTGCGCGACAATCTGCTGAGCCGCCTGAACCAGCTCCACAACCATTATTACACGCGCCAAGGACGTGTCCTTGACGAGCGTTATGATTTCGTTGCCCATCGGCGGCACAATCCGCTTGATAACCTGAAACAGCACGATTTTGAAGAAAATCTGCTTTTTCGTCATTCCGAGAACCTGTCCCGCTTCGTACTGCCCTTTCGGAATGCTTTCAATTCCGCCGCGGTAAATCTCCGAGAAATAACACGAATAATTTATCACAAAGGCAACCAGCACCGCAGCCAGCCTCGGAAGCGAGTCCCAGCCGAAAATAAGCCCCGGCCCGTAGAACACGATGATTATCTGAAGCATAAGCGGAGTGCCGCGGATTATCCAGACAAACGTTTTCACAAGCCACTTTATCGGCGGGATTTTCGACATTGAGCCGAATGTTATCAAAAGTCCGAGCGGCAATGAGCAGACAAGCGTTATTCCAAAAATCAACAGCGTTGTCAAAAAGCCGTTGGCAAGCTGCGCGGTTACTTCCAGAAACGACATATTTTCACCCTTATTTCAATCAGTTGAACGCGTAAACATCGGCAAGGTCGTACTTCTCGCAAAGCGCCTTGAGGCTGCCGTCCTTAACCATCTCGTCAATCGCCGCGTTAATCTTCTTCTGAAGCTCAACGTCACCCTTGCGGATACCGACAGCGTACTCCTCGGGCGCAAGATTTACGTTTTCAACAATCATCAAATCGGAATAATCCGTGCCGTCACCGACAGAAGCCTTCGCCATAACGTAGTCGATAACGCCGATTTCGGTTGTGCCCGCCTTGATTTCCATAAGAACGTCCTTCTGCGCCGCGGAGCCGTTGTAGTTCTTCTTCAGGTTCTCGTCAGCCTGAACCGCCGTTTCACCCGCAGAGCCGATTTCCGCTGTTACCGAAGCGCCCGCCATAGAAGCCAAATCCTTGTACTTGTCGGCGTTTGCCTTCTTGATAATCGCAACCTGTCTGTTTCTGATGTAAGGAGTCGAGAAAATTATCTTCTCGGCAAGGTCAGCCTTGACGGTCATTCCGTTCCAAATAACGTCAATCTTCTTTGCGTCAAGCTCGAAAACCTTGTTGTCCCAGTTGATTTCCTGGAATTTCGGCTTTACGCCGAGCTTGTTGCAGACAGCCGTGGTGAACTCGGTTTCAAAGCCCGTGAGCTCGCCGGTGTTGTCGTCAAAATAGTTCATCGGCTTGAAGTATGTAATTCCGACAACAAGCTCGCCCTTGCTCTGAATGTAATCCCAGTCCTTCTTTTCGCCGCCCTTACAGCCGCAAAGTCCGACAGCCGCCGCAACAGCAAGAAAAATCGCCATAATCTTCTTTTTCATTGTCATTTTCCTTTCTTTTTGTCAAAGTAACACTTTAACATACTATATTGTTTCACAACATCTTTTATTATAACACATTTCGCCGTGTTTGTCAACCGTTGCTTTTCGCGTGTTGGAGCGAAATCTCGGTTGTTTATGTTGAACAAAACAGCCGACAAAATTTGTCAAAAATCCACATAAATTCCACAAACCCCTTGTTATTTCGCGAAAAATGTAATACAATAGAAGATGTACAATTTAACAATTTAAAGGAGCACAGAAAAATGCCTATAACCGATTTACTCGAACAAAACGCCGAGAAATACGCAACGGAGGTCGCGCTGGTTGAGGTCAACCCGCAGATTGTCGAAAAACCCCGTATGCTTTGGAAGGACTACGACCTTATTCAGCCTACGTCCTCGCTTTGGTACCGCCGCGAAATCACTTGGAGCGTGTTTAACGAGAAAGCAAACCGCTTCGCTCAGCTTCTCATCAGCCGCGGCGTGAAAAAAGGCGATAAAGTGGCTATTCTGCTTATGAACTGCCTTGAGTGGCTGCCGATTTACTTTGGTATACTGAAAACGGGTGCGCTTGCCGTGCCGATGAATTTCCGTTACAGTGCCGAGGAAATCAAGTACTGCCTTGATTTGGCGGACGCGGACGTGTTGGTTTTCGGTCCCGAGTTTATCGGAAGAATTGAAACCATTGCTGAGGAAATCGGCAAAAAACGGATTTTGTTCTATGTCGGCGGCGACTGCCCGTCATTTGCCGAGGATTACGACAAGCTCTCGTCAAACTGCGCGAGCGTTTCTCCGGGGATTGAGCTGTCCGAGGACGATGACGCGGCGATTTACTTCTCATCGGGCACGACAGGTTTCCCGAAGGCGATTTTACATAATCACAGAGCGCTTATGCACTCCTGCAAGGTTGAACAAAACCACCACAAGCAGACGCACGATGACGTGTTCCTCTGCATTCCGCCGCTCTATCACACGGGCGCAAAAATGCACTGGTTCGGCAGTCTTATCACGGGAAGCAAAGCGGTTTTGCTCAAAGGTGTAACGCCGAATGCGGTGCTCAAGACGGTTTCCGAGGAAAAATGCACGATTGTGTGGTTGCTCGTGCCGTGGGCGCTCGATATCCTCGAGGCGCTCGACAACGGAAGCGAGAAGCTCTCCGACTATAATCTGTCGCAGTGGCGGCTAATGCACATCGGCGCGCAACCCGTTCCGCAGAGCCTTATCCAGCGCTGGCAGAAGTATTTCCCGAACCAGCAGTACGACACGAACTACGGCTTGTCCGAGTCGATAGGTCCGGGTTGTGTTCACCTCGGAATTGAGAACATCAACAAAATCGGTGCTATCGGTATCGCGGGCTACGGCTGGGAAACCAAAATCATCAACGACAAGGGTGAGGAGGTTGCTCAGGGCGAGGTTGGCGAGCTTGCTGTAAAAGGCCCCGGCGTGATGAAGTGCTACTACAAAAATCCCGAAGCAACCGCCGAAGCGCTCCACGACGGCTGGCTGTGGACGGGTGATATGGCGCGTATGGACGAGGACGGCTTCATTTTCCTCGTTGACCGCAAAAAAGACGTTGTCATCAGCGGCGGCGAAAATCTTTATCCCGTTGAAATCGAGAACTTTATGGCGAAATTCGACAAAATCAAAGACGTTGCCGTTATCGGTCTGCCCGACAAGCGTTTGGGCGAAATCGCCGCGGCTATTGTCGAACTGAAGGCGGGCGAAACCTGCACGGAGGACGAAATCAACGAGTTCTGCCTCGGAATGCCGCGCTACAAGCGACCGAAGAAGATTATCTTCGCGGAGGTTCCGAGAAACGCGACCGGCAAAATTGAGAAGCCTAAGCTCCGCAAAATTTACGCGGGCGAAAATATTGTTGATATGGAAAACAAGAGTTGATTTACGCGCTTGAAAATCCCGATTTCCTGAAAATCACCGACAAAAACGGCGCTTTTTACGGCGGCGCGCAAGCGTGGTTTTCGGACAGGTTTTCCGTAAACGGCGGGTGCGGAGTGGTTTGCGCGGCAAATATTCTCGCGTATCTCGCGGCTTCCGATGAAAAATACGCTCGGCTTTACCCGCAAAATTCGCTCTCGAAACAGGATTTTACCGCGTTTATGGAGGAGCTTTGCGCGTTCGTCAAAATCAGGAATTTCTTTGGGAAGCCGCTTGGCGTGTGGGGTGAAAAACGCTTTGAAAAGGGCGTGCTCGGGTACGCGAAAAGCCGCTCGGTTGAGCTTTCGGCGGTTGCGTTTAACGGGAAAATGACACTCGAAAACGCCGCAAATTTCATCAAAAACGCGCTCTCGGAGAATTTGCCCGTGGCGATGCTCATCGGCTTTAATAGCCGGCTCAAAAACGTGCGGTACGTTTACCCGAGCGGAAACGCGCTGAATTACAGCTTCGAGCGGCACTGGGTTACGATAACCGAGCTTTCCGAAAACGACGGAAAATTCACGGTCAAGGTTTCGTCTTGGGGAGCGTTTGCGTTCATCGATTTGGCGGATTTTATCGAGGGCGAGAAAATCTATTCGGCACTGGTTCACTTTAAATAGCAAAAACGGCAGGATTTTTCACCTGCCGTTTGTTTATTTCAGAAGATTTGCGAAATACTCCGCAACCGCTTTGTTGCGTATCAGAAGCGGTCCGATAATGTGCGTGCCGTAGAAATTCCCGTCGATAATTCCCTCAACGGCAGTTTCGTTTTTATTGTTGCCCGCGCCCTGCTTTACCGTGAAAAACGGCTTTGTTATGCCGAAAATCTCGCTTGCCTTGTTGACGAAGCCGATAATTTCCGAGCCGTTAAACTCGCAAAGGCTGTCGGTCACGGTGCGCTTGTCGCTCTCGGTTGTCGTGAAGTCGAAAAAGCCTAAACCCTCGAACTCCCTGCCGTTTTTGTCGGTGATTTTCTTGCCGAACATCTCGAAAGAATTGCCCGTTGCCAGCACCACAGCGCCGCGCTTCATTGCTTCACGAAGCTCCTCGCGAAGCGGCTTCAGCGCCTCGAGAGCAACCTTTTGGTTTTTCTCCGTGCCCGAGCCGATGTAGATGAAATCAGCGTCCGAAAGGTCAATTTTGTCGCCCACGGACTGCTTCTCCAGCGTTACCGAAACGCCGCGGTTTTCAAGCTCGCGCTTGAGGGCAAGCGTGTTCGCATACTCGCCGTACAAATTCATCAGATTGTGGAACAAATGCAGAATTTTCATTTTTGCACCTCCACTTTCGACAGGAATTTCGCCTTGTCCGAAAAGCACGTCACCGTGTACAGCTTCTCACGGTTTTCCGTCTTGATTTCATCGATTGCCGCCTCGATGTCGGGGTTTGTGTACAGCTTTTCGGCGGGGATTTCCGTGAACGAAAAGCGCGTTCTGAGGTCCTCGCAGTGCGCGCCGAGAAGGTAAATTTTCTCCACGCACGGCGCGTTCAGAAGCTCGAAATCTATGTCCCAGAGCCAGCTTATCTCGCCGGTTGAATAACGTCTGCTCACCGCGTCCACGATTATGATAACCCCGCAGGGCTGATTTTGTCCGATAATGTACCGAATCGATTGGTCGTAGGAAATCGAGTTTTCGTGCTTGGAAACGAGGAAAGTGCCGCTCGAATTTCCGAGCTTGTACTGCACAACTCTGCCGTTTTTCAGCACATAATCGCTCACAGCCGCCGCGATTTTCTCCTCGTCAATCCCCACAAGCGAGCACACCGCAAAGCACGCCAAAATGTTGTAAACATTGTAAATGCTCTTGAATGCGAGCGTGATTTTCTCCTTGCCGTTTATCGTGACAACGCCGTTTTCGAGGTCGGCGCTCGTTATCGTGAAATCGGTCGCGTGCTTTTTGTGACCGCAGTTTTCGCAGAAATAATCGCCGATGTGGTTGTAGTGACGGAAATTGTACTTCATCGGTTTTTTGCAGTTCGGGCAAAACGCGCCGTCATCATAGACGGACTTGTTCTCGGTGAACGAGAAATCCTGCTTGTCCATTCCGAACCAAACGACGTTTTCCCTGTCCTTGCCGTAGAGCGACACAAGCGGGTCGTCCGCGTTCAGGATAAGCGTGGATTTTTCGGTAACGGACGGCGCAATCGCGTCAAAAACCCACTCGGGATGACCGTTTCGCGTGAGCTGGTCGCGGTAGAGGTTGGTGATAACGTAGTGCGTGGGCGAGAAGTGGCTGAACGTGAACTTTGAGTAACGCTCGTCGCTTTCGAGTAGCAAAACATCGCCCTTGAGCTTTCCGCCGAGCGTGCAGTTGGACAAAATCAGCGTCGTCACGCCCTCAATCTGATTTGAACCCTCGCGGTTCCAGATAACCTTTTTGCCCTCTTTTTCAAGAATATAGGCAATCATCTCCACGGTTGACGTTTTGCCGTTGCTTCCCGTGACCGCGATAACCTTGTCAGGCAATTTCACCTTCGACAAAATATTCGGCGACAGCTTCAGCGCAATCTGCCCCGGCATACTCGACCCGCGCCCTATCAGCTTTCCGATAAACCGCAGAATTTTGCAAACTAAAATCGTGAAAAACATTTCTTTACCTCGTTAACTCGTCAATAACCGTCGCCGCCATCAGCAACCCCGCCGCTGACGGAACATACGCGCAAGAAGCCGGCGTGCGCTCGGTTATCACGGGCTCTTCTGTTGAATAGACAACGCGAAGCCGCTCTACGCCCGCTTTCCGCAAGCGCTGCCGCATAACCCGTGCCAGCGGGCAAACCGATGTTTCGTAGATATCGGCAACCCGAAATCCCATCGGATTGAGCTTGTTCCCCGCGCCCATTGAGCTGATTATCCGCACGTTTTTCCGAGTGCAGGTTTCCGCCAAAAGCACCTTTGCGGCTACATCATCAATGCAGTCGAGAACATAATCGTACTCGGTGAAATCGAACTGCCCTGCGGTTTCCTCGCCGAAAAACAGCGGGAATTTCCGCAAGCTAAGCTCGGGGTTGATGTCGAGAAACCGCTTCTCGCAAACGTCCGTTTTGAGTTGCCCGACTGTGCTGTGAAGCGCGACAAGCTGGCGGTTGAGATTCGAGAGCGCAACCGTGTCGCCGTCAATGATGTCAAGCGCGCCGACTCCCGTTCTCACAAGAGCCTCTGCCGCGTGACCGCCGACTCCGCCGAGCCCGAAAACCGCGATTTTCACGCCCGCAAGCCGCTCGACAGCGTTTTCGCCGAGTAGCTTCGCGGTTCTCTGCAATTCTTCCCTTACCACGGCTTGACCTGTCCGACAATCTCGGAGAGCGATTTTATGCCGTTTTTGTCCATATATTCCTCGATGCCCTCGATAACTTTCAGCGGCGCGTACGGGTCGGTGAAAATCGCCGTGCCCATCTGAATTGCGGTCGCGCCCGCAAGCATCATCTCGATAGCGTCCTCCCAAGTGGAGATGCCGCCCATTCCGATTATCGGGATTTTAACCGCGTTGAAGCACTGCCATACCATTCTCACCGCAACAGGGAACACGGCAGGTCCGCTCATACCGCCCATATTGTTTTTCAAAATCGGACGGCGGGAGTTGATGTCGATACGCATTCCCAAAAGCGTGTTTATCAGCGAAATGCAGTCCGCGCCCTCTGCTTCAACCGCTTTCGCGATGCTTGTGATATCGGTAACATTCGGCGTGAGCTTCACGATAAGCGGCTTTTTTGTCGCTCTCCTGACAGCAGACATAACCGCCGCCGCGCCCTCGCAGGAAACTCCCCACGAAGCGCCGCCCTGCTTTACGTTCGGACAGGAGATGTTCAACTCAATCATATCGATATCCGAAGCGTCGAGCGCTTCTGCCGCCGCTATATAATCGTCAATTGTTGCTCCCGCAACGTTCGCGATGATAACGTTGCCCTCTTCCTTTAACGTGGGAAGATAGTACTCGATAAACCCGTGAACGCCGATGTTCTGAAGTCCAACCGAGTTCAGAATTCCCGAATAAGTTTCGGCAATTCGAGGCGGAGGATTTCCGAGCTTCGGCTCAATCGTCATTCCCTTGCAGGAAACGCCGCCCAGCTTTGAAAGCGGGTACAAATCGGTATAGCACTCGCCGTTTCCGTACGTTCCCGAAGCGGCAATCACGGGGTTCGGAAACTCAACTCCCGCTATTCTTACAGACAAATCAACCACCGAACTTCACCTCCTCAGCATTGAAAACAGGACCGTCCTTGCAGACTCTCGAATAAAACTCCTGCCCGTTTCTCACGGTCATACACGAGCAAACCACGCAAGCTCCCACTCCGCAGCCCATTCGCTGCTCAAGCGAAACTTGGCAAGCAACGCCGTGCTCCTCGCAGGTCTTGATGACCGCTTTCAGCATCGGCTCCGGTCCACACGCGCACACAAGAGCGTACTCGCCCGTTTTAAGCTCCTCGGCAAGCGGCGTTGTCACAACTCCGTGAACGCCAACACTTCCGTCATCGGTGCAAATCACCGTCTTTGAGCAATATTCCTCGAACTCGTCCTTGAGGATAATCCTCGAGTAATCGCGAAATCCCAAAATCGCCGTGCAAAGCGAACTTGTTCTCCGAGCGATTTCAAGCAGCGGCGGCGTGCCTATTCCCCCGCCGACAACGATAATTTTCTTGCCCTCGGGAATACGAAAGCCGTTTCCGAGCGGTCCGAGGATATCAAGGCTCTCGCCCTCGACATAGCGCGAAAGCTCTGCCGTGCCCTTGCCGCGCACCTCGAAAACAAACCGCAGCGTGCCGTTTTCCTTGTCAATCTCGCAGATTGAAATCGGTCTGCGCAGGGTGAAACCCGCAACGCCGATATTCGCGAATTGTCCCGGCTGCGCTTCGTCGGCAAGCTCGGGCGCGTCCGCAACCATTGAATAAATTCCCTTTGCGAGTGTTTTTCGTTCAATTATCGGGTATTTTCCGCAAAAAAAGCTCATTTCTTCTCCCTTTCCTCGTTTTCGTCAACAACTGCCGCGCGAACGTGAACAACGTCCGTGCTTTTTTCCTCGTGGGACAGCGTGTTAATTCGGTGAATTGCCATTCTGATTATTATCACAATCAGAAAAATATAGAGAAACAGCCGAAAATTCAGCAAATTTACCGCAATTCCAAGCGAAATTTCCTGAAATGTCAGCATACTCTCAAATATTATCAGCAACAGCGGCAGTTTTATGAGTGATACCGAAAAAGCGTACCAATCATAGATATCCTGCGCGTTTTTCTTGGTAATATTATACCGTTTAAACGCGTGATTTTTCAGCGTGAGCACAGCGTAAACTGCAAGAACTCCCAGCGCAAGCGCGGGAAATATCGCCGAAATTGCCGCTCTTTCGCCGCTGATAGCCTCGCCGCCGTTTATAAACCGCTCGGTCATATAGACAATAACCGCCGCTCCCGCAAGCGATATTATGTCGCAGATTATCCGCGACAATTTGTAGGAGCGGCGGACTGTGATTTTGCCGATTTTCATATCTTCGTTATGTCAACAAGCTCGATATCCGAGATACTGCGCTTCGCTTCAAGGCAGTCGAGAAGCGCGTTCGCGGTATCTATCGCAGTCAGGCACACAATCGAGCGCTCAACCGCTTTTCTTCTCATACGAACGCTGTCCAGCGACGGTTTTCTGCCCGTTTCGGAAGTCGAGATAACGTAGCTTATCTCGCCGCTTTCGAGAAGCGTGATAACGTTCGGCTCTTGCTCCTCGTGAATTCTGTAAACGTGGTTCGCGGCAATCATATTTCTGTTGAGAACCGAAGCCGTGCCGCCCGTTGCGTAAATCTTGAAGCCAAGCTCCTCGAAACGCGAAGCAATCTCGATAATCTCGTTTTTGTCGCTGTCGCGAACGGAAATCAGCACGCCGTAGCTTCCGTCTTTGGAGTTCGGGTTCGGACCGTCCGCGGGGTGAGTGAACTTGTAGCCCGCCGCCATAAGCCCCTTGTAAAGCGCGTCACCGAATGTTCTCGCAATGCCGAGGCACTCGCCCGTTGACTTCATCTCGGGACCGAGCTGGTTGTCAACATCGTGGAGCTTCTCAAAGCTGAACACCGGCACTTTTACCGCAATATAATCGGCTTCGCGGTAAAGTCCGCTCTTGTAGCCCATATCTTTCAGCTTTTTGCCGAGAATAATTTTTGTCGCGAGGTCAACCATCGGTACACCCGTAACCTTGCTGATGTAAGGAACTGTTCTCGATGAACGCGGGTTAACCTCGATTACATAAACCTCGTGGTTGTACACAACGTACTGAATGTTTACAAGACCGATGACGTGGAGCGCTTTCGCAAGCTTTTCCGTGTAATCCACGATAACCTTTTTGATGTGCGCCGATAGATTCTGACACGGATAAATCGAAATCGAGTCGCCCGAGTGTATTCCCGCGCGCTCAACGTGCTCCATAATGCCGGGAATTACAAAATCCTCGCCGTCACAAATCGCGTCAACCTCGACTTCCGTTCCCATCATATATTTGTCGATAAGAACGGGATTTTCCAGCTCGTGAGAGGTGATTATCTTCATATATTCCGAAACATCGGAGTCAGCGTGCGCGATAATCATATTCTGTCCGCCGAGAACGTAAGACGGACGCAACAAAACGGGATAACCAAGCTCGTTCGCTGCCTTCAGCGCTTCTTCCTCGGTGAAAACGGTTTCGCCCTTCGGACGCGGGATATTGCACTTTTCAAGCAGCTCGTCAAACAGCTCTCTGTCCTCTGCCGCGTCAATGTCGGCAGCCTGCGTTCCGAGAATGCGAACACCCATTTCCGTGAGGTATTTCGTGAGCTTAATCGCGGTCTGTCCGCCAAACTGAACCACGCAACCGTAAGGCTTCTCGGTTGCCACAAGCGCTTCAACGTCCTCTTTCGTGAGCGGGTCGAAGTAAAGGCGCGTGCCCGTGTCAAAGTCCGTGGAAACGGTTTCGGGGTTGTTGTTGCAGATAATCGCTTCGCAACCCTCTTCCTTCAATGTCCAAACGCAGTGAACCGAGCAATAGTCGAACTCAATTCCCTGTCCTATGCGGATAGGTCCCGAACCGAAAACGATAACCTTTTTCTTGTCGGACGGGTGCTGCTCGATAAACTCGGCAGCTTCGTTCTCCTCGTCAAAATCGTTGTAGAAATAAGGCGTTTCCGCGGAAAATTCAGCCGCGCAGGTGTCAACCATCTTGTAAACCGCAAGCTTTTTCGCGGGGCATTTTTGTCCGGAAATGCGCTCAATCGTGCTGTCGAGATAGCAATATTTCTTCGCGGTTTCGTATTTTTCAACCGTGAGCTCGCCCTCGGCAAGCCACTTTTCAAGCTCGACAAGATTGTTCAGCTTTGCGATAAACCACTTGTCAATCTTGGTGATTTCGTGTATTCTGTCGATGGAAATTCCGCGCTTCAGCGCCTCGAAAACGCAGAACGAGCGGTCAACGTCCACGTCATAGAGCTTCTTCCCAACCTGTTCATCGGTAAACTCGGTGAAATCGCGCTTTGTGAGCGTGTCCATTCCAAGCTCAATCGAACGCACCGCTTTCATCATTCCCGCTTCAAAGCTCGGCGCAATCGCCATAATTTCGCCCGTCGCTTTCATCTGCGTGCCGAGCGTTTTCTTCGCGTAAACGAATTTATCGAAAGGCCATTTCGGGAATTTAACAACAAGATAATCCAGCGCCGGCTCAAAAGCAGCGTAGGTTTTTCCCGTAACCTGATTTACGATTTCATCGAGCGTGTAGCCGACGGCAATTCTAGCCGCAACCTTTGCTATCGGGTAGCCGGTTGCCTTAGAAGCAAGCGCCGATGAACGCGAAACACGCGGGTTAACCTCGATAACCGCGTACTCAAAACTGTCTGGTTTCAGCGCGAACTGGCAGTTGCACCCGCCCTCAACTTTGAGTGCCTGTATGATATCGAGAGCCGCTGTACGGAGCATCTGATATTCCTTATCGGCAAGCGTTACCGCGGGTGCAACGACAATCGAGTCGCCCGTGTGAACGCCGACAGGGTCAAAGTTCTCCATCGAGCAGACCGTGATGACGTTGTTTTTGCTGTCGCGGATAACCTCAAACTCGATTTCCTTCCAGCCCGAAATGCACTTCTCAACCAAAATCTGCGTTATCGGTGAAAGGCGCAGACCGTTTGTCGCGATTTCGTGGAGTTCTTCACGAGTTTCCGCGATACCGCCGCCCGTGCCGCCCAAAGTAAACGCAGGGCGCACGATAACGGGATAACCGATTTCCTCCGCGAACGCCATCGCGTCCTCGAGATTTTCCACAACCTTTGACGGTATACACGGCTGTCCGATTTCCTCCATCGTGTCCTTGAAAGCCTGTCTGTCCTCGGCTTTGTGGATTGTTTCGGGATTTGAACCGAGTAATTTCACACCGTGCTCGGCAAGAAATCCGCTCTCGGCGAGCTGCATCGACAGCGTGAGCGCGGTCTGTCCGCCGAGGTTTGAAACAACGCTGTCGGGCTTTTCTATCTCGATTACACGTTTAACCACATCAAGCGTGAGCGGCTCGATATAGATTTTGTCCGCCATATGCTTGTCGGTCATAATTGTCGCGGGGTTCGAGTTTATCAGAACAACCTCCAAGCCCTCCGCCTTGAGCGCGCGGCAAGCCTGCGTTCCCGCATAGTCAAATTCGGCTGCCTGTCCGATAACGATAGGTCCCGAGCCGATTACAAGAACCTTTTTTATATCACTTCTCAACGGCATATCATTTACCCTCCATCAGCTGAATAAACTCATCGAACAAATACGATGTGTCGTGCGGACCTCCGCACGCTTCGGGGTGGAACTGAACCGTAAAGGCAGGCGCATTTTTATAGCGGATACCTTCGCAGGTGCCGTCGTTGTTGTTAATGTGGCTGATTTCGCCTGTGCTCTCGGGGAGCGTTTCTGCCACAACCGCATAGCCGTGATTTTGCGACGTGATAAACGTGCGGTCAATCGCCAAATCCTTGACGGGCTGATTTCCGCCGCGGTGACCGTACTTCATCTTGGTTGTAGAAGCGCCGTTTGCAAGCGCAAGAAGCTGGTGTCCCAGACAAATACCGAACGTGGGAATTTGCGCGGGAATAAGCTCACGCAGCGTGTTTATCGAAACGGGATTTTGCTGGGGGTCGCCGGGGCCGTTCGAGAGCATAATTCCATCGGGATTAAGCGCTTTTATCTCCTCTGCCGTTGTGTTGTGCGGAACAACCGTGACGTTGCACCCGCGCTTTATCAGCTCACGTCTGATGTTGAACTTGTAGCCGTAGTCAATCAGCACAACATTGTACTTCGCGTTCTCCGCAGAAAAAGTCTGCTTCTCCTTAACGCTGACCTTCGGCACGGGCGGCTCTTCCTTGTAATTTCTGATTTCTTCAAGGAGCGCGTCACGGTCGAAATCTCCGCAGACAATCGCACCGTTCATAACGCCGAATTCGCGGATAATTCTCGTCAGTTTTCTCGTGTCGATGTCGTAAATTCCGACAATTCCGTGCGATTTTATATAATCGTTCAAATTACCCTCGCAACGAAAATTTGACGGGAAATCGCAGTACTCGCGGACGATATATCCCGAAACCACGCTCCCGTTGCTCTCGGGGTCGATTTTGTTTACGCCGTAGTTTCCGATAAGCGGGAAGGTCTGCGTGATAATCTGCCCGCAGTAGGACGGGTCGGTGAGCGTTTCCTGATAGCCCGTCATCGCTGTTGTGAACACGATTTCTCCCAGCACCTTACCCTCAGCGCCGAACGATTTCCCCTCGAAAACCGTTCCGTCCGCCAGAACCAAGCTCGCTTTCTTTTTGTTCTCAAAAATCATTTTTTTGCTCCTTAACCGTTTACAACGATTTTTCCAACCTGCGCCATAATTTCATCGCGCATACGGATTGCTTCTCTGCGCGCTGCCTCAGCAAATTCGTGCTCGCTGACTTTCTGTTTCTGATAAGCGCACATAATTCCTCTCGAGCTGTTTACGATGCCGCCCAAGCCGTTCTTGTCGAACGCGCCCGCGATATCCGCGGCAGTCGCTCCCTGAGCACCATATCCGGGGATAAGGAAAAACGTTTTCGGCAAAAGCGCGCGCAAGGTCTTTATCTGCTCGGGATATGTAGCTCCGACAACCGCTCCCACACCGCTGTAACCGTACACTCCCGGAAGCTCCTCGCCCCACTTTTCGCACATTTTTCCCATAACCTCGTACACGGGCTCGCCGTCAATCAGCCTGTCCTGAAGCTCGCCGCTCGATGGATTTGACGTTTTTACAAGCACGAAAATGCCCTTGTCATTCTCCGAGCAAATCTTCAAAAGCGGTTTAATTCCGTCACTTCCGAGGTAACCGTTCACCGTCAGCGCGTCGCCCAGAAACGGCTCAATCTCGGTTGAACCAACCTTAACTTTCCCGAGATGCGCCGCCGCATACGCTTCCATTGTCGTGCCGATATCGTTGCGCTTGCCGTCCGTGATGACGTACATTCCCTTTGAACGCGCGTATTCCTGCGTTTTGTAAAGCGTTTTCATACCCGCCGCGCCGTACATCTCGTAATAAGCCGCCTGCGGCTTTACCGCGGGAACAATGTCGTAAAGCGCATCGATAAGCCCTTTGTTGAACTCGAGAAGCGCCTTTGCCGCACCTTTGAGCGTTTCGCCGTACTTCTCAAAGCAACGCCTTTTGATGTACTCGGGGACGTAATCCAGCTTCGGGTCAAGTCCCGCTACGGTGGGGTTTTGCATCTGTTCAATTTTCTCAATCAATCGGTCAAGTGACATATTTTCTTCTCCTTACTTATCTTCATAGACGATTTTCCCGTCTACAATAGTCTTTTTAACTCTGCCTTTGAGCGTCATTCCCTTGAAGCAGGTGTTGTGGGATTTGCCGTGGAGCTTCTCGGGAACAACCGTCCACTCCTCGTTCAGGTCAACAATCGCGATATCGGCGGGTTCACCCTCGCTGAAATTGCCGCCCGCGATGTTAAGGATTTTGCGCGGGTTCACGCACATCATTCTCACTATCTTAGAGAGCGTAAGCTTGCCGGTGTGATAAAGCTGGGTGAGGGTAACCGCAAGCGAGGTTTCCAGCCCGACAACACCGTTCGGTGCTTTCTCAAAATCGGCTTTTTCCTCGGGAGAATGGGGCGCGTGGTCGGTTACAATGCAGTCAATCGAGCCATCGCAGACGCCCTCGGTTATCGCCTCAACATCTTCAGCCGTGCGAAGCGGTGGGTTCATTCGGTAGTCCGCGTCACGCGCGCGAAGCTTTTCATCGGTTAACGTGAAATAGTGCGGACAGGTTTCCGAGGTTACCATAACTCCGTACCGCGCCGCCATTCTCAACAACAGCATACTAGTTGCCGTAGAAACGTGCGCGATGTGAATAGGCATCTCCAAGTCACCCGCAAGCACGATTTCCCGCGCTGTCGAGATATCCTCGGAAATGCGGTGCATTCCCTTAACGCCAAGCTCCTTTGAAACCGCGCCGCTGTTGATAATTCCTCCCGCGACAACATCTTGGTCCTCGCAGTGCGAAATCACTTTCAGTCCCGCGTAGTGCGCCTTGACAAGCGCCTGAGCCATAATTTTCGCGTTCTTCACGGGCTTTCCGTCATCGGATACCGCCACGCAACCCGCTTTCCTCAGCTCCTCAAAATCGCAAAGCTCATCGCCTTTCAGCCCTTTTGTTATACAACCGACAGGGTAAACCTTGACCTTGGACTGCTTCGCTTTATCGAGAATATATTTCACGGTTTCGGCGTTATCCACAACCGGAGTTGTGTTCGGCATACAAGCAACAGCGGTTACTCCACCCGCAACTGCGGCATCTCCGCCCGTGATGATGTCCTCCTTGTGAGTTTGACCGGGGTCGCGCAGGTGAACGTGCATATCGCAAATTCCCGGTATAACCGCAAGCCCCGTGCAGTCGATAACCTCGTCCGCATTCTCGTCAATTTTTGGCGCAAGTTTCACGATAACGCCGTCCTCCGCGAGAATATCCGCCGTTCCCTCAAACCCGTTCGCGCTATCCACAACATACCCTTTTTTCAGCAAAAGCCTCATATTTTCTCCTATCTTCAACCCGAAGCGCCGTCCGCTTCGCATATTACAACCTTGTCCGCTCCGTCAATCTCCTTGACCATAACCCGCACTTTCTCGCTATGAGAAGTCGGCAAGTTTTTCCCGATATAATCGGCTCTTATCGGCAGTTCTCGGTGACCTCGATCAATCAGCACGGCAAGCTGTATCACCTTTGGTCTGCCCCGTGACACAAGCGCGTCCATTGCCGCTCTCGCCGAGCGCCCCGTGAAAATCACGTCATCGATTATCACAACGTGCTTTCCCGTGATGTCAAAATCAATCTTGCTCGCGTCGTCCGCGCCGTGTCTGCGTTCATCGTCGCGAAACGGCGTTATATCAAGCAGTCCCGTGGGGATTTCCCTGCCCTCGTTTTCGGCAATCTTCGCCGCAATCCGCTTCGCAAGCACCGCGCCCCGCGAATAAATCCCGATTAAACACAGATTATCCGCGCCCTTACTGCGCTCGATTATCTCAAAGGAAATCCGTGTTATCGCACGCGAAACGGCGTTTTCATCAAGAATTTCCGCTTTAACCGCAAGTTCCTCCACCCGCGCATTCCTCCCAAAATTTTCCATAAAAAAACCGCGTATAAACGCGGCAAAAGGCTAGATTTATTCCCAAAACGCGGATTTTCCGCGCGGAATTACCACAAAATCCAAACCTTGTCGGCGTCGCCGCACCGACTTAAAAGCCGCTGATTTCGTATCTCTATACATTATAATAGAAAATCGCGGTTTTGTCAAGGGGGAAACCGTTTTTTCGGCAAAATTTTATAAAAAATCTACTTTGCCAAAAGCCACTCTTTCGCGTCCTCAAGCCCTTTAAAAAGCCTGTCTCAAAGCCATTTCCCGCTAAATCTTTCTTGAATTTACGAACTTTCTGCCTGTCAAGACCGACAAACGCGATTTTCAGAAAACGTTTCCCGCGCCCGCAAACCGCGGTTTTTACTGCTTCGATGATTTTCTCGGTAACCTCGGTTTCATCAAAAACAAAGCAAACATACGCGTAAGCCGACGGCTTTGTGAAATGCTCCACGTCACGGCTGAGCTTTTCGAGCACAAGCTCCTCGAAGCCGAAAATCCCGTCAAGGTGCTCAAACCAGATTTCCCCGCCGTTATACGGGAGCGCGAAGGATTTCTTTTGGTAACCCGCAAGCTCCTTGCCGTTTATCTTTTCGGGCAAAACTCTCACCTCAAATTGAGAAAAACCCGAGCGCAAAACTCGGGTTTTCGTGTATTTTACTGCATAAGCTCCTTAACAAGCGCGTCAAGCTGAGCGTCATTCTCGGGAGCGAGCGCGGATTTCAGCGTAACAGTTGTTTCGGTGAACGTGATGTTCTTAGAGTTCTCGAAAAGCTTCTTGATAACCTTTGCCGCGGTCGGTGCCCACGAGCCGTTCTCGATGATGCCGATAAGACGGTTCTGATAGTTTCTCTCAACAAGGTGAGCGATGAACTCACGCATTGTCGGGAAAGCGTCCGCGTTGTAGGTTGTCGTGGCAAGAACGAGCTTCCCGTAGCGGAAAGCGTCCTCGACAGCCTCAGCCCAGTCATCGCGCGCCAAATCCGTTACCGCAACCTTCGGGCAACCCGCTGCTTTCAGCTTCTCCGCAAGCAACAGAGCCGCTTCCTTCGTGTGACCGTAAACCGATGTATAGGCAACGCAAACACCCTCGCTCTCAACGCCGTAGCTCGACCAAGTGTTATATGTATCGAGATAATAACCCAAGTTTTCGGTCAAAACAGGTCCGTGGAGCGGGAGGATTTTCTCGATATCAAGCGCCGCCGCCTTTTTCAGAACAGCCTGAACCTGCGCGCCATATTTGCCGACAATACCGAAATAATAACGTCTAGCCTCGCAAGCCCAGCCCTCGGGGTCAACAACATCATTTGCACCAAACTTGCCGAAGCCGTCTGCCGAGAAAAGCGCCTTGTCCGCGCCGTCGTAGGTCATGATAACCTCGGGCCAGTGAACCATCGGCGCGGTGATGAAAGTCAGCTCGTGCTTGCCGAGAGGGAGCTTGTCGCCCTCGCCGACAACAATCTGCTTGTCCTTGAAATCATTGCCGAAAAACTGCCCCATCATCACGAACGCTTTCGCGGAAGCAACGATTTTCGCTTCGGGATAACGCTCCGCGAAAACCGCGATGTTAGCCGAGTGGTCGGGCTCCATGTGCTGAACAACGAGATAATCGGGCTTTCTGCCGCCAAGCTCCTTGTCGAGCTTTCCGAGCCACTGCTCGCCGAAGTGCGCTTCAACCGTGTCCATAACCGCGATTTTCTCGTCAAGAATAACGTAAGAATTGTACGCCATTCCATTCGGCACGTCGTACATTCCCTCAAACAAATCAACCTCGTGGTCGTTTACGCCTATGTATTTTATGTCCTTTGTGATTTCCATATTTTTCCTCCAAAAGCCTTGTCAGCATTTATTTTACAAAGAAATTGTACCACAATTTTCGCATTTTGTCAAGTATTGCGCAAACAAAAAACCGCGCTCCGTGAAGAACGCGGTTTATGTATTTTTTCAACAATTAAGCTCTCTTGCGGGAGATAACAACAGCAGCGCCTGCAACAGCGATTACGCCAACAACAGCCGCAACGCCCTCAACACCTGTATCAGCGTTGTCGCCGGTTGCTTCGCCGGTTGTTTCACCGGTACCGGGCTTAACGTCTTCGCCTGCGCCTGCCTGAGCCGCCTCATAAGCGTCGAGTGCCTCGGAAATCGTCTTGAGAGTTTCCTCGTCATAATTCATAAGAATAGACTCGATGAATGAACCAAATCCCTCAGGGTCCTGAAGAGAGGTCAGAAGAGCGGTGTACATATTTTTGTACATTTCGGGAGTGAACGCGCCTTCGCCTGCTTCGGAATTGTAATATTCCATAATCTGGTTAATCTGTTCCTCGGAAACACCGCCCTGCTTGAGCTGTTCAACAAACGTAGCCTTGAGCTCATCGGGAGTCTTGCCCTCAATCTGCTCCATAGCGTTGTCAACGATAGCGTCAACGCCGCCTGCGGCCTCGATAGAAGCCTTAATCTGCTCAGCAAACACACCAAGCTGGTCGCCAAAGAGCTTCTTGAACTGCTCAGCAATCTTTTTCTCAAGCTCAGCACTGGTATCGCCGGGAGCGATATAAATATCCTCGTTTCCGGATGTAGCAACAACTACAGGCTCTTCAGCAAATGCGGTTGCAGATACAGCGCAAACTGCTCCTGCCGCAACAACGCCTGCAAGAATAGACTTAATCTTCATAATAAAAATCCTCCAAAACTGTAAAAATGCGGTAAAAACCGCAAGCCTTAAGACTAAAACCGCTATTTGCCCCACGGCTTTAATCCCTATGAAAATAATTATACAGCATTTCACAAAGAATTGCAACCGACAGTTTCACCAAAATAAAAATTTTTATCGTTATGATTTTTGGTTATTCCTACAAAATTTTTGCAATAATTTCAACAAAAAGGCATTCCGGAATCGGAACGCCTTTCATTATTATTAAATTTTACTCACCGCGGCGATTTGCCGTTACCACAACGCCGAGTGCGCCGAGCAATGCCGTAGCCGCCGTCAAGCCGAAAGATACACCCGTTGCGGGCATCTGGTTGTTGGGCAGGTCGTTGGTTGTTCCAAGACCGCTGTTGTCCGTATCGGTCACATCCGGAACATCACTTACCGTGGGATTGTTTGTGCCGGTGGTGTTGCCGTTGTTAGCGCCGTTTGTGCCGTTTGTCGCACCGTTATTTGCGCCGTTTGTGCCGTTATCGGTATTGTTGGTTCTGCCGCCGGTAATTCCGTTTACGATGTCCTCGCCCGCGTTTGCCACGCCGTTTATCAGGTCTTCGCCCGCGTTAATAGCACCGTTTGCCGCTCTGCCAACCGCGTTCGTAGCCGCACTCGCAGTTGCCGTCAATGCCGCAAAGCAAGCCGCACAAGCAACCGCTGTCGATATCTTTTTAATCATCGCTTTTCTCCTATCTTTGCAAATTGCGCGAAAAATTCACGCAAGATTATTATTCGCAAAGTCGGATTTTTTATCGGCGGTGATTTTTAGTAGCCGTGTTTTAACGGAAATTTTTGGAAATCACTCGATTTAACGCGGCTTCTTCGTCAACCTCGGCTTCTTTTTCGTCAACTCAAAGCTCGCGAGCGTCATTCGCTCAATCTCCTCACGCGGCACATCGGAATTGAGATAAACCGTGTTCCAATGTGTTTTGTTCATGTGATACGCGGGAGTTATGCCCTCGAACGCGCGCCGCAGAAAATCCGCTTCCATCGGCTCGCATTTCAGGTTGACAATCCACTCGCCGCCGTGTTCCATAACGAGCGCGAACCATTTTCTCCCGACCGAGTGCCGCGCCACAACCGTTTCAAAATCATCGGGAAACGGGCTGTCAAGCTCCGCGCCGCCCAGATTTCTGCAAAAATCAAGAAACTCTTCCTTCGTCATATCGTCACCAACATTCCGTACAACTAATGCCGCGGCGCTTTTCCAAGTACCGCGGCAGTAATCTCTTTTCCGTTCAAGCGCATTCCCGTTCGGATAAGGCAAAACAGCGTTCTGCGGCGCTTTTACGGTCAATCAATGCACCCGCTTTTGCAGGTACACGGCAGTCCGAGTTCGGGAAATATAGCTGCATTTCCTTTCCTCTTGCTTTTTATATCGGCATATTTTTCCAAAAGTTTAGCATTATTTCGCAATTTTTTCCATTCGCGCGTTGTTCTTCATCACGGGCTTTGTGCCCTTGGTGTCGAAATCAATCGTGATTATCGCGTCCTTGCCGACAGGTTTCACGCCGACAACCGTGCCCTCGCCGAAAATCTTGTGCCGAACTCTGTCGCCAACCTCGAAATTCTCGCCAACAGCCGTCTGCACGGGAGCCGCCGTCTTCATCTTCTCGGACTGCTCCTTCAAAAAGCTCTTCTGAACAGGCTTCGAGAATGTCATTCCGCGCGCAAAGCTGTTCTGCGGCTTGTCGTCCTTGATGTCGCAGAACTCTGCGGGAATTTCCCTCACAAATGTGGACAGCTTGTTCGCGGAGGTGTGCCCGTACAGCATACGATAGCCCGTGTGCGTGATGTAGAGCCGCTTTTTCGCGCGCGTTATCGCAACATACGCGAGGCGGCGCTCCTCCTCAAGCTCCGTGGGGTTGTTTATGCTCATCATCGATGGGAAAACGTTGTCCTCCGCCGCCGCCAAAAATACCTCCGGGAACTCCAGTCCCTTCGCGGAGTGCATTGTCATAAGCGAAACGCGGTCGGTATCGGTATCGTAGTTATCGATATCCGACTGCAATGCCGCCTGCTCGAGAAAATCGGGCAGAGTTGCATCGGGCTGTTCCTTGAGCAACTCCAGCGCGTTGGATTTCAGCTCATTGATGTTCTCCATTCGAGCCGCGCCCTCGTCACCGAGCGCCTTGAGCATCTGCCCATAGCCGGATTTCTCGACAACCGCGTCAATCAGCTCGTCCAGCTGAACGGTATCCGAAAGCTCGTCCAGCTCATCGAAAATGTTCGCGGCGGCTTTGAGTGCGTTTGTCTTGCGAGAGAGCGTTTCAAACCGCGCCGCGTCCCTGCACACGTCAAGCGGGCTTATCCCTAGTCCCTCGCTTACGCGGATAATCTCGTCAATCGACGCATCGCCGATACCGCGCTTGGGCTCGTTTATAACGCGTCTGAAGCGCACAGCGTCATACGGGTTGTTCAAAAGCGCGAGATAGCTCAAAATATCCTTGACTTCCTTGCGGTCGTAGAAGCGAAGACCGCCCACTATTTTATAAGGTATACCCGCGCGGGTGAGCGATGTTTCAAAGGTTCTCGAAAGCGCGTTGTTTCTGTACAAAATCGCGTAATCCGAGTATTTCGCGCCGTTTTTCACGCCCTCGGAAATTATATCGGCAACGCCCTTTCCCTCACCAAGCTCGTTTGGGTATTTCAGAATTTTTATCTTTTCACCCTCGCCGAGCTCGCTCCAAAGGCGTTTTTCCTTGCGGTGGGAGTTGTTCTTGATAACAGCGTTTGCGGCGTTGAGGATATTCGTTGTCGAGCGGTAATTCTGCTCAAGGCGGATAACCTCGCTGTTCTTATACTGCTTCTCGAAGCTCAGAATATTCTCGATTGTTGCGCCGCGGAAACGGTAAATCGACTGGTCGTCATCGCCGACAACGCAGAGATTTCCGCTGTCACCAGCCAAGAGCGAAATCAAGCGGTACTGCGCGAAGTTCGTGTCCTGATACTCGTCAACCATAATGTATTTGTACAAGTTGCGGTAGTGCTCGAGAACATCGGGGAAATTCTCGAACAGCTTTACCGTGAGGTAAATTATGTCGTCAAAGTCAACAGCATTCGCCGCGGCAAGCGCCTTCTGATAATCCGCGTAAACCTCGGCGGTTTTCTGCTCGGCGAACTCGCCGCTTTCCTGAGCGGTTTTCGCGTAATCCTCGGCTGAAATCATTCTGTCCTTCAAGCGCGAGATGTTGTTTCTGAAAACCTTCGGCGCAATGCGCTTTTCGTCAATACCACGGTTTTTCATAATATCGCGGATAAGCCGCTTGGAGTCATCGTCATCGTAAATCGTGAAGCCCGAATGAAAGCCCAGCTTTTCAATCTCGCGGCGCAGAATTTTCACGCAGGCGGAGTGAAAGGTTGAAGCATTGATTTTGTCGGCGTCCTCGCCAAGCATTGCCGAAAGCCGCTCGCGAAGCTCTCCCGCAGCCTTGTTTGTGAACGTAATCGCGAGAATATTCCACGGCTTTATCGGGTCAACCGCGATGATTTTCGCGAGCTTTTCAAGGTTTTCGGGCGACTTTTCAATATCGGGAAAAGTTGCCAGAAAGCGCTCCTCATCGGGTGAAACAGCGCGGATTTCTTCATCGTGAAACGCATTTCCAAAGCGAATCATATTTGCAATTCTGTTAACGAGAACCGTAGTTTTTCCGCTGCCCGCGCCCGCGATTATCAGCACAGCGCCGCGAACCTTGAAAATCGCTTTTTTCTGCATATTGTTCGCGCGGGAAAAACAGCTGTCGAGCGCGTTTCGCTTTAACGTGTTGTAGTCCAAATCATTACCTTCCTTTAAACACGGAAAATGCAGAGCGACAAACAGCCGCCCGGCATTCCCCGAAATATTAGTTTTGTTCACCGCTAAAACCTCGTCTAAATAAAACCGGTTTTAGATGTTCTCTCGTGAAATTACTCGGTAGCAGCGGGAGTTGTCGCGGTGTTGTTAGCGGGTTTGTTACCGCTCAGCGAGCTGTTGTCGAGCGCGAAGAACGGGTTAACCTCGTTGCCGATTGCCTGCGGAAGCTCGCCGTTCCAGTTGTTGATTTTGAGGTAATCAACATAGTTCGGGCTGTTCGCAAGCTGTTCCTGAACCGCCTTAATCGCGTAAGCCTCAGCGTCCGCCTTGATTTTCTGCGAATCAGCCTCCGCCTGTGCCGCGATAACCTTCTGCTTCGCCTCTTCTTCCTTTTCGGCGGTCTTGTTCTGCATCTTCAAAGCGTCCTGAGCCGCGATAACCTTTGCCTGAATTGACTGCTCAAACGCCGCGTCAAAGGAGAGGTTCTCGATTGCAAATGCGGTTACGATAATTCCGCTCGGCTCAAGCGTTTCCTTGAGCGACTCGTAAATCGCGTTCTGCACCTCGGAACGCGTCTGAACCAAATCCTCAGCGCGAACCTTACCGATTTCATTCTTGGCAATTTTCGCCACATTCGGTACAAGGAGCTTGGTTTCAACGTTGCTGATACCAATTGTTCTGATAATCTCGGACAGCTTTGTGCTGTCGTAGCAGTAATTCAGCTTGAGCGAAAGCTGGTCAACCGTCTGAGTATCGCTCGTGTAAGCGTTTGTCTGCACGGAATAAATCTGCTCGCGCGTATCAACCTCCTGAATTTCCTCAACGAACGGAATGTGCATATTAAGTCCCGCGGAGAGGTCGCTCGAAACTATCTTTCCGAACTGATATTTAACGCCGATGTAACCCTCGTTAACAACCGTAAAGCTGTTGAACAAAATAACCAGCACAAAAATCGTAATCAATCCGATAAGCACCCAAAAGCTGATTGCCTTCTTGTTTGTGCTGTTGCCATTATTTGATGAAGAATTATTAAAAGCCATTTTCTTTTCCTTTCTCAAATGCCATTACTTATAAATCGCGCCGATAAGCTGAGAGTACTTGTCGTCCGTTTCGAGCTTGACAACATTCTTTCTGCTCAAGCCCGCCTCCGCGAACGCTCTCGTCAGCATCAGCTTAATTCTGTTCACCTGATTAACCTCGGACGCGCCCGGGTCAAAGTCAACGGCAACGATATTGCTCTCGGGGTGACGGCGGCGAAGCTCACCGATAACGCCCTTGCCCGTGACGTGGTTCGGCAGGCAGGCAAACGGTTGCATACAAACAATGTTCGGAACGCCCTCGCGGATAAGCTCGAGCATCTCCGCGCACAAGAACCAGCCCTCGCCCGCGATATTGCCCGGCGATACAATCGGCTTTACCATCTCGCGCATCTCGAAGATGTCGCCCGGACAGCCGAATTTTGTTCCCGTAACAGCCTTGCGGTACGCTTTTTCCATAAACCGCATTGCCTTGATTGCCGCGTTCTCGGCAAATTTCTTCGTCTTTGAGCAATACAACAGCTCGGATTTAGTCACGCCGTGCGAGCAGATGTAGTAGAAAAATCCCATCAAATCCGGCACGACAACCTCGCAGCCCTCGTTTTCCAGCAAACCGATAATGTCGTTGTTGGCAACCGGGTGGAATTTAACGAGAATTTCTCCGACAAGACCGATGCGCGGTTTCTTGATATCGAGAACGGGGAAATTTTTGAACTCCTCGACAATCGCCTCAATGTTGCGGTTGAAGGTCTTCATCGAGAGCGTTTTCATATCCTCGCGCAGTTTCAAGCGCCACTTCTGATAAAGCGCGTTCGCCGAGCCTTTTTCAACCTCGTACGGACGAACCTTGTACAAGCACCGCGACAGCACATCGCCGTAAATCATCGCCATAAACGCTCTTATCGCCATTCCCATCGAGAGCTTGAAGCCGCTTTGCTTCTCGAGTCCGACAACGTTGAGCGAAATCAGCGGAACATTGTCAAATCCCGCGTCCTTAAGCGCTTTTTTGAGCATTCCCACATAGTTTGTCGCACGGCACGCGCCGCCCGTTTGAGTTATCAGAACCGAGGTGTTGTTCAGGTCGTACTTGCCGCTCTTTAGCGCGTGGATAAGCTGTCCGACAATCAAAATTGACGGATAGCAAGCATCATTGTTGACGTACTTCAAGCCCTCGTCAACAACCGCTTTCGAGCAGTCGCGCAAGATATCCACATCATAGCCGCTGTACCTGAATGCCATCTCCAGCAAATCGAAGTGAATAGGCGCCATCTGTGGGCAGAGAATTTTGTGGTTTTTGCGCATTTCTTTGGTGAACTCGGGCTGTCTTATGTAACCAACATGGCCGCGAACGGGCTTGTATTTATGCCGCGCACGCTCGTCCACAACAGATATCAGCGAGCGCAGACGAATCCTCGCCGCGCCGAGGTTGTTGACCTCATCTATTTTCAGGCAGGTGTACAGCTTTCCGAAGCTGCGCAGAATTTCCTGAACCTCGTCCGTGGTAATCGCGTCAAGTCCGCAGCCGAACGAGTTGAGCTGAACGAGCTCCAGACAATCGTTTTTGCCGACAACGTGCGCCGCCGCGTAAAGACGCGTGTGATAAGTCCACTGGTCAACAACGCGTATCGGGCGCACAACTTGCTCGATATGCGCAACGCTGTCCTCCGTCAGAACCGCAAACCCGTATCCCGAAATCATCTCGGGCAAACCGTGGTTTATCTCGGGGTCGATGTGGTAAGGACGCCCCGCGAGCACAATTCCGCGCTTGCCATTGTCTTTAAGGAACTGAAGCGTTTCCTCGCCCTTTTTGCGCATCGTTTCCTTGAACCTTGCGTCCTCTGCATAGGCTTTTTCAAGCGCGTCCGTTATCTCTTTTTTGGTGATATTTTTATCGGGAAGATTTGCCGAAAACTCCTCAAAAAGTCGCTCGCCCATACGCTTTTCGTTGAAAATCGGCAGGAACGGGTTGAGGAATTTCACGCTTTCGCGAAGCTCCGGCACGGAGTTTCTGATAACCTCGCTGTAAGTCGCGACAACAGGGCAGTTGTAATGGTTGTCGCCGCCGATATCGTCGGACATTTCGTACGGCATCGAGGGGTAGAAAATCAGCTTTACGCCCTCGTCAATCAGCGCCTGAATGTGACCGTGAGCAAGCTTCGCGGGATAGCAAACCGACTCGCTCGGCATTGTTTCGATACCCTTGTCGTAAATCGCTCTCGTTGTTTTCGGGGAGAGCTTAACCGAGAAGCCAAGCTCGGTGAACAGCTTGTGCCAGAACGGGAAATTCTCGTACATACCGAGAACTCTCGGCAATCCGATTACACCACGCGGCGCGCTGTCCTCGGGCAGGCACTCGCGGTCGAACAAGAGGTGATATTTATAATCGTACAGGTTCGGGAGCTTTTCACCCGTCGAAACATTTCCCGCGCCGCGCTCGCAGCGGTTGTTGCTGATATAGCGCGTTCCGTCGGGGAATTTTGTGATTGTGAGCAGGCAGTTGTTCGAGCATTTTCCGCAGCGTGCCGCGGTTTTTTCCGCTTTAAAGCTGTCGAGCTTGTCAACGGAAGCAATCGTGCTCTTTTCGCCGTCATCGCGCTCCAGCGCAACAAGAGCCGAGCCGTAAGCACCCATTAAGCCTGCCTTATCGGGACGAACAACGTCTTTTCCGACAATTTTCTCAAATGCGCGCAAAACGCTGTCGTTCATAAAAGTGCCGCCCTGAACGATGATTTTATCGCCCATTGAAGCGGTGTCGCGCAGCTTGATTACCTTAAACAGCGCGTTCTTGCACACGGAATAGGACAGTCCCGCCGAGATATCCGCAACGGTTGCGCCCTCTTTCTGCGCCTGTTTAACGCGCGAGTTCATAAATACCGTACAGCGCGAGCCGAGGTCAACAGGGTGCTCGGCAGAAAGTCCCAGAACGGCAAATTCCGCAGAGGTCATTCCGAGCGCGTTCGCGAAGTTCTCAATAAACGAACCGCAGCCCGAAGAACACGCCTCGTTGAGCAAAATACTCTCGATTTCGCCGTTTTTCACGCGCATACATTTCATATCCTGACCGCCGATGTCGAGGATAAACTCCGCGCCGGGCAGGATTTTGTCGGCGGCCTTGTAGTGCGCCATCGTTTCAATCTCGCCGTAATCCGCGCCGAGAGCCGCTTTTATCAGATGCTCGCCGTAGCCCGTTGTACAAGCCTTCGCGATATACGCGCCCTCGGGGAGCTTCGCGTAAATATCCTTCAGTATGCCGATAACCGATTTCAGCGGGTCGCCGTGGTTGTTGTCGTAGAACGAATAGAGAATTTCAGCGTCCTTGTTCAGGAGAACAGCCTTTGTTGTCGTTGAACCCGCGTCAATTCCGAGATAACAAGCGCCGTTGTGTGCGCTCAAATCCGCTGTCGGGATAACCGATTTCGCGTGTCTTTCGCGGAACGCTTTCAGCTCGTCCTCGCTCTCAAAAAGCGGCGACAAGCGCTCAACCTCGCGGAGCTGATTCTCGCCGAGATTGCTTGCTTTTTCAACAAGCGCATCAATCGACATCTCCTCCGCTTCATCGGACAGCGCGCAGCCCATTGCCACGAACAAATTCGCGTTTTCGGGAATAATGATGTTCTCGGGCTTGAGGTCGAGCGTTTCGATAAAGCGCTGCCTTAATTCCGACAAATAGTGGAGCGGTCCGCCGAGAAACGCAACATTCCCGCGAATAGGCTTTCCGCAGGCAAGTCCGCTTATGGTCTGATTTACAACCGATTGGAAAACGGACGCGGCGATATCGCTCCGTTTTGCGCCCTCGTTGAGGAGCGGCTGGATATCGCTCTTCGCGAAAACTCCGCAACGCGACGCTATCGGGTAAATCGTCGTGTGCTTTTTGGACAGCTCGTTCAAGCCGCCGATATCCGTATTGAGAAGCGCCGCCATCTGGTCGATAAACGCACCCGTGCCGCCCGCGCAGGTACCGTTCATACGCTGTTCAAGACCGCCCGTGAGGTATGTAATCTTCGCGTCCTCGCCGCCAAGCTCGATTGCGACATCGGTCTGCGGGATAAGTGCCTTAATCGCGTCCGTTCCCGCGGCGACCTCCTGCACAAACGGTATCCCGAGCCACTTTGATACGGAAATTCCACCCGAGCCGGTTACCGCGACAAGCGCGTTTTCACCCGAAAACTTCTCGCCAACCTCGGAAATTATATCGGCAACAGTCTTTCTGATATCGGAAAAATGCCGCTGATAACGGCTGTGGAGCAGTTCCCCGTTCTCCCCGAGAACCGCCGCCTTAACGGTTGTCGAACCTATATCAAGTCCCACTCGCCTCATGCTTTTTATCCTCTCCATTTTACACAAAAATTGTTTTATATTTGACAAAAATTAGCTGTTTTCAACAAAAAAGCTGTTGTCTATTTTTGCACTATGAATAAATTATAACACATTCCTATTAAAAAGTCAACCGACAAAAAAGGGTTGAAATGTGAAAAGATTGTGAAAAAAGAAGCAAGAAGAGTTCTCCTTGCTTCTCATATTCAAAATCGCGTGAATTAGAGCGGTTTAAAAACGATTTCGCCCTTGTCTACAGTCGCGCGGCAACGGTTCTCCGTTGTTTTCACCGCGAGCATGCACGAGTTTATCCTCAGCTTAACGCCGGGGTAAATCATACGCTTTATCGCCACCGACAAATTCTGCGTGAGCTTGAGCGCCTCATCGATTTCAGCCATACGCACCTTCGCCTTTTTAATCTCCGCTTGGAATTTCAAGCGGTTTCTCAGCGCGTCCGCCTTGAGCTGTTCACGCTCGGGCGGGAGCTTCGCAACCTTTGAAAGCTCGGTGAGCGTTGTGAGGATTTTCCCGAGCTGGTCGAGCTTATCCTCCATATCCTTAATCTGCTTGTCAAGCGTTTCGCGTTCTTCCATCAAAACCGCGTTGTTGCCGAGCGTAATCTCGGTTTTGACGTACTTATCCGAGCCGATAACCGATGCGTCCACGTTGTTGAGCGCCGTGTACTTTCCGCCCATAATAACGCCCTTGCCCGATGCGATCAAATCGCGTCCCGCGAAAACCTCGCCGCCGACAAATGACGCGCTGTCAACGTTACCGTCGCAACGAACCTTTGAGTTCTCGCAAAAGCCGAGCTTAACGTCCCCGCGGCAGTCAACCTTGCTGTTGATAATGCCGATTTTCACGGTGATGTTGCCGTCCGCGGACAGCTCCGCGCCGTTCACCGAGCCGAGCACGCTTATATCCTTTTTCGATGTAACACGAAATCCCTCGAAAACGCTTCCCTTGACGGTCACGCTTCCGATAAAGTCAATATTTCCCGTTGATACGTCAACATCGCCGTTTATGAGCAACGTTTCGTCAACGCAGAACGAGCCGTTTCTGAACACAAGGTTGCCGTCAACTGCGGCAATAAGCTCGGTGCCGTCATTGATGAGAGAAGTGCCCGCACCGAGGTTCAGGTTAACCGGAGTACCCTTCTTCTGCGCCACAACCATTCCCATAATATCGCGTCCCGGCTCGCCTTCCGTGGGCAGAGTGATTTCGGCAATAGGAGTACCCGCCGTGATGTTGCGCACCAAGCCGAGGTTTTTGTAGTCAACAACGCCGTGCTCGTTTTCAACCGGGGCAGTACACTGGTCGGTGCGATAATAGTACTTTATCGTACCGTCAATGCCGTCCACAGGAGGGTCCCAACGCGCCGCGCAGATGTTCTCGTCATAGCGTTTCTGCTCGACAGCTCTCTCGATTTCATCTTTCAGCAAGCCGTAGGACACATTCTTGTCCTCAAGCGCCTTCATAACCTTATCCAAGCTCACGTCAATTCCGCCGTTTTCGGGTTTCGAGAACGACACAAACGCGGTTGTTTTGTTTGGATTGACGGAAACGTCTATCGTGGAATGAACTATCTCTTCTGACATAGCTGCTCCCCCTCTCCGAATATTTCCCCAAATGTTGCATATTCCCCTATTTACATTATAGCACAACCCGAAAATATTTGCAACAAGCGACAGAATTTTTAGCACTTATTACAATTTTTCGGGCGTAGTTTTATGCAATTTCACGGCAATTAAGGCAATACCGCACAGGCTAACGTTTTGCCGCACGCTTGCTTGCAGATTTTCCGTCAAATCGCACGACAATGATTATTCGATATTGCCTTAAATTTTCTTGCTGATATCAAACGGCGTGGTCTGATAAACGTAATAGTTGAGCCAGTTCGTGAACAACAGCGTCGAGTGCGCTCTCCAGCGAAGCACGGGCGCGTTTTCGGGGTTATCGTCGGGGTAATAGTGCTTGGGCACACTCGGGTTAAGACCGCGCTCCAAATCGCGGTGATACTCCGCGTCAAGCGTCCCCGCGTCATACTCCGAGTGACCGGTGATGAAAAACCGGCTTCCGCTCTCGTTTCCCGCGGCGTAAACGCCCGCCTCGTCCGATACCGCCATCAGCCGCAAATCCGGCACTTTCAGGATATCCTCGGCACGGGTTTCCGTGTGACGAGAATGGGGCGCGTAAAACTCCCCGTCAAAGCCGTGGAACAGGCGCGCTTTCGGCGTGAGCAAGCGGTGCGCGAACACACCCGAAACCTTTTCGGGAAGCGGATATTTCGGTATACCGTAGTGGTAGTAAAGCCCCGCCTGCGCTCCCCAGCAGATGTGAAGCGTGGAGTGAACGTGAGTTGTCGTCCAATCCATAATCTCGCAAAGCTCTTTCCAATAGTCAACCTCTTCAAACGGCATCTGCTCGACAGGCGCGCCGGTTATGATAAATCCGTCAAAATTCTGATTTTTTATATCGTCAAAGTTCTTGTAAAACTCCAGCAAATGCTCCTGCGAGGTATTTTTGCTGTTGTGCGAAACCATTCCCACAAGCTCCACCTCGATTTGAAGCGGCGTGTTGGACAAACAGCGCAAAATCTGCGTTTCCGTGACAATTTTTGTCGGCATCAGATTGAGTATACCGATTTTCAGCGGGCGGATATCCTGATGAAGCGCGCGGTACTCCGTCATCACGAAAATATGTTCTTTTTCAAGTATCTCCTGCGCGGGCAACCCATCGGCAATTTTTATAGGCATAATTCCCAGACCTTCCTTTTTCTTCGTATCAAGTTTAATTATAGTACAAATAATCCGTTTTGTCAAGGGTAACGGCACAATTGAAAAGCCCTATAATCTGCATTGATAATGAATATGCGGAAACTTTACGCGAATTTATAAGCTACTGATTGCAAGTTTTTGCAAAAAGGGGCTTGACAAACAGCTTTTGTTGTGGTATAATACTTGTTGTGATTGAATAATTGTTTCAACATTTGGAGAAATACTCAAGTGGTGAAGAGGCTCCCCTGCTAAGGGAGTAGGTCGGGCAACCGGCGCGAGGGTTCAAATCCCTCTTTCTCCGCCAGCCGGTGCGACCGGCAACGAATTCGCCCCTAGTTTTATCTAGGGGCAATTTTTGTGCCCGAAAATAAATTTTGTGTTTATTCAGCCAGACATTTTCTGCGTTTTCGCAAGTGACAGAATGTCACACTTGCACGAAACGAACGAAATAAGCGGGTTGCTCGTTAATCATAATTTGAAATCAACCTATTTCGCCCTAGTTTTATCTAGGGGCAATTTTTGTGCCTGAACCGACTTTGCACAAGGTTTTTCCCCGTGCCGAATTGATAAAAACCGCAAATTTTCACCCGCAATTGAGTTTTGTGTGAAAAATCGCGCTCTCCGATAGTTTCCAAGTTTACCAAAAATAGCAAAACCAAAGCGTTCCGCTCGGGAACGCTTTTTTGATTTATTCGAAGAAAGTATTGTTCATCAAAGCCGACATAACGCAAACCCCCGCCGCGCCTTTTTCGAGAGCGAGGTGCATATTATCGCGAGAAATCCCGCCGATTGCGTAGATGGGGATTTTCACGCTTTTGCAGACGTTTTCGAGAAACTCAAGTCCGCGCGGCGGTAAACCTTTTTTGCAGTCTGTTGCGAAAACGTGCCCCGCGGTGACGTAAGAAGCACCGAGTTTTTCCGCTTCAATCGCTTCCTCAACGCTGTGAACGGACGCGCCCACTTCCTCAAATTCCGCGCAGATTTCCCGCGTGAGTTTTGCGAGCGGCAGATGAATTTTCTTCACCGAAAGTTCCCGCGCAACACTCGGAAAATTGTGGATAAACAGCTCAATTTCCGGCACTCCGAGAACCCGTTTCGCAAGCGCCGCGTACTCCTCCTCGGGCAAATCCTTTTCGCGTAAAATTACCCGAGAAATGCCTTTTTTTGACAGAAAAGCAAGCTGTTCCTCAAGCGGTTTCACGCACAATTTCCGGTTGGTCACGCAGATGATTTTATCGAAATTCTCGCCCATTTTATCAGCCCACATAAACATAATCGTTCATCACGGGCTGAAGTCCGCGCGCGCGGATAGCGCCGCAGACCTGCTCAAGCGTTCTGTCGTCGCTTATCTCAAACTGGTTGTCGCCGAGCGACTCTTCCTCGGTGTGAGAACCGATGCCCGTGCTCACGCCCGCCGAGATTTTTGTCGCGCACATTCCCACAACATTGTCGCGGAAACCCGCGCGCTCTCTCGTCGAAATCGTAAGTCCCGCGAACGGCATAAATATGCGAAACGCCGTCATCACCTGCAAAAGTTGCTTTTCGTGAACGTCACGCGGGTTGATTTTGTCGTTGTTGATTATCGGGCGCAGACGCGGACAGGAAAACGAAATCTCCGCGTGCGGGTATTTGCGCTGTATAAGATAAGCGTGAACTCCCGCGGCAAACGCGTCCTTTCTGAAATCGTCCAGCCCCAGCAGTGCCGCAAACGCAACTCCCCTCATTCCGCCGCGAATTGCACGCTCCTGAGCGTTCAGGCGGTACGGGAAAATGCGTTTGTGTCCCGCGAGGTGAAGCGTTTCGTACTTGTCGGAGTTGTAGGTTTCCTGAAAAACCGTGACGTAATCCGCGCCGTGCTCGTGAAGATACTTATACTCGTCCGTGTTCATCGGGTAAACCTCAATTCCCACGTTCTTGAAATACTCGTGTGCAATCGAACAAGCCTCGCCGATATATTCGACATCGGACATCTTGCGGCTTTCACCCGTCAAAATCAGGATTTCCTCCATTCCCGTTTTGGCAATCGCTTCCATTTCACGGCGGATTCCGTCTTTATCGAGCTTTGCGCGGCGGATTTTGTTGTGGCAGTTAAAGCCGCAGTAAACGCAGTAATTCTCGCAGTAATTCGCGATATAAAGCGGCGTGAAAAGGTACACGCTGTTGCCGAAATGCTTGCGCGTTTCAATCGTCGCCTTTGCCGCCATTTGCTCGAGAAACGGCTCTGCGGCGGGCGACAACAGCGCGGCAAAATCCTCGATTGAGAGATACTCCGCGGCAAGCGCGCGCTTTACATCGGTTTCCGTGTACTTATCATAATTGTACGCGTTCATTCGGCTGATAACCTGCTCCTGAATATCGGATTCGATAACCTCCATTCCGGGCAGATATTTCATATGGTCAATTCTCTCTTCCATTTTGTTCTCCTTGAATTAGTCCGCGATGAAGCCCGTAAGCGGCGAGGACGCGCTTGCCTTGTCGAGAACCCGTCCCGTGCCCGCGAGATAAGCAAGTCTGCCCGCGATAATCGCGTTTTTGAAAGCCTCCGCCATCTGCACGATATTTCCGGCAGTCGCAATCGCTGTGTTCGCCATAATCGCAGAAGCGCCCATTTCCATCGCTTCGCAAGCCTGCGAGGGCTTTCCGATACCCGCGTCAACGATTATCGGCAGGTCGATTTCCTCAATCAGAATACGTATAAACTGCTTTGTCGAAAGCCCCTGATTTGAGCCAATCGGCGCGGCAAGCGGCATTATCGCGGCGGCTCCCGCGTTTTTCATATCGCGAGCCGCGTACAAATCGGGGTACATATAAGGCATCGGGATAAAGCCGTCCTTCGCTAGCATTTCGCAGGCTTTTGCGGTTTCGTAGTTGTCGGGGAGGAGGTACTTTGAGTCGTGGATAACCTCGATTTTTATGAAATCCCCGCAGCCCGCCTCACGCGCAAGCTTAGCGATTTTCACGGCTTCTTCCGCATTTCTCGCGCCCGAGGTGTTCGGCAAAAGCGTCACGCCCTCGGGAATGTGGTCGAGGATATTTCCCGTAAAGCTGTTCACCCTGCGCACCGCAAGCGTGATAATCTCCGCGCCCGCATTCTTTACCGCGGCGTTTATCAGGTCAAGGTCAAACTTGCCCGAACCCAGAATAAATCTTGAATTAAACTCGTGTCCCGCAATAATCAGTTTATCTTCCATAGTTGTTTCCTTTCGTCAACCTAAAATCATTTCAACCGCTTTGCTTGCGATATGCCCCGCGCAGATAATAACGCGCGAAGCCGTCAAGCCCTCGCCATCGGCAACGTCGGTTTTCCCGTCGCCGCACACAAAAAGCCGCTCCGAGATTTTACGCGTGACAATCTCGTTTGCTCGCCCGAAGCCCGCCATACCGCTTCCCGTGATGATTTTCACGGTTTTGCTCTCGGACAAGAGCGTGTTCACGAGCATCGCTTTTTCCTCCGCACCGTCAAACGCTTCGCAGACAATCGGACATTGCCCGAAAATCTCGAGGCAATTCTTCTCGTCAACGCGGACATCGTGCGTGACAATCTCGCAGAACGGGTTGATTTCACGCAGAATTTCCGCGAGAGCCTCGGTTTTTCGCCGACCGATATCGCGCAAAAGATACGCTTGTCGGTTGATGTTCGACAGCTCAACTCGGTCAAAATCCGCGATAACAAGCCGCCCGATTCCGCTTCGGACAAGCGCCGCGGCGATGTTTGAACCAAGCCCGCCAAGCCCCGCTATACCGACAGTCGCGGCTTTCATTTTCTCGTAAATCGGCGCTTTTGAGCGGGAATTCACCGCCTCGGCAAACTCCCTTTCGCTTATCTTCATCAGCCGCCTCCCACAAACCCGACAATTTCAACCTCGTCATCGGGCTTGATTTCGGTGCTGTCGTAATCGTTCTTCGGCAAAATCTCGCCGTTTACCATCACCGCAACACGAACCGCCGAATATCCCGCTTTTTTCAGATACTCGCCGACCGTGATTTTCTCGTTAAAATCCTCGCCGTTTATTTTAGCCATTTTCTCACCCCGCATAATTTTTTGCACAAAAAAAGCAGACACTTTTCCCGTAACAGTACCTTGTTGTCTATCGGCAACGGTGGTGCTCCCCGAAAAACGTTCTGCGTTTCTTCATCTATTTTAGCACATTTTCCGACAATTGTCAAGACATTTTCGGCGGCAATTTTTCTCAAAATTTCATTGGTTTCGCTCAATTTCACAAAGGTCATTGACAAGCGAAGAAAAATGTAGTATAGTATATAATAGGTATATATTGCAACAGGCTGGTGAGAAAGGTGTACCGTTGACGACGCAGATGTGCCTTTATCGACAGTCTGATTAGAAAGAGGGATTTTTTGGATATAATTATAGTCGGTTGCGGGAAGGTCGGGCAGGCGCTTGCCGAACAGCTGAACGAACAGGGCAACAACATCACCGTCATTGACCTCGCCGCAGACAAAATTAACGCCGTTACCTCGCGTTGTGATGTCATGGGCGTTGTCGGAAACGGCGCAACTCACCTAATTCAGCAGGAGGCGGGCATTGAGCGCGCGGATTTGCTGATTGCGGTCACGGGCTCGGACGAGCTGAATTTGCTCTGCTGCCTTATCGCGAAAAAAGCGGGTAACTGCCGTACAATAGCCCGCGTTCGCTCACCGCAGTACAGCAGCGAAGCACCGTTCCTAAAAGACGAGCTCGGACTTGCAATGGTTATCAACCCCGAGCTTGCCGCAGCACAGGAAATCGCGCGCGTTTTGCGTTTCCCGTCCGCGATGAAAATCGAAACTTTCTCGAGAGGGCGCGTGGAACTTCTCAAATTCAGGCTTCCCGAGGACAGCCCACTCGCGGGACTTGCCGTCAAGGAAATTGCGTCAAAGCTGCTCTGCGATGTGCTCGTGTGTACAATTGAGCGCGGTGATGAAGCGTACATAGCAAACGGTAACTTCGTGTTCGCGGAAAAGGACGTTATCTCAATCGTTGCCTCGCCGAAAAAGGCAAACGATTTCTTCCGCAAAATCAACTACAAGACAAACTCCGTCAAGGACGTTATGATTGCGGGCGGCGGTGAGCTTGGGCATTATCTCACGGAAATTCTGCTTAAATCGGGAATTTCCGTCAAGATTATCGAGAAAAATCTCAAGCGCTGCGAGGAGCTTTCGGAGCTTTGGGACGATGTAACCGTGATAAACGGTGACGCGTCCGACCAGAATGTCCTGCTTGAAGCGGGGCTGGAGGAAGCGGGAGCTTTTGTCGCGCTCACAAATCTCGATGAGGAGAACATAATGCTGTCGCTTTTCGCGAAAAGCGCGGGGAGCGCAAAGCTTGTCACTAAAATCAACCGTATCGAGTTTGACGAGGTTATCAAGCACCTTGACCTCGACACGATAATTTACCCGAAAAACATCACCTCAGACACGATTATACGCTATGTGCGCTCGTTCAAGAGAACCGTCGGCAGCAACGTTGAGCGCGTGTATCAGTTCATCAAAGGCAAGGTCGAGGCGTCCGAGTTCACGATAACAGACGAGGGCGCTGTCACCAACACGCCGCTGATGAAGCTCACGCTGAAACCGGGCGTGCTCGTTGCGGCAATTCTCCGCGATAAAAAGGTTATCATACCGCGCGGCTCGGACGTGATTTTGGCGGGAGATACGGTTGTTATCGTGTCAAATATCGTTGGACTTCACGATATCGCAGACATTCTCAAATGATTTGAAAGTACGGATAATTTATGAATTACAGAATGATAAGCTACGTCCTCGGCTGGATTTTGGTTTTCGAGGCGGCTTTTATGGCGGTTCCGCTGATAACCTGCGCCGTGTTCGCGGAAGGCGGCTCGGCGGTTTGGTTCGGTGTCACCGCGGGAATTTGCCTTGCAATAGGCGGGCTGCTTATCCTTGTCAAAAAGCCGCAGAACAAGCGCCTTTTTTCGCGCGAGGGATTTGTTATAGTCGCGTTGAGCTGGATTGCGCTGTCGGTTTTCGGGGCGCTGCCGTTTTTCCTGTCGGGAGCAATCCCCTCGTTTATTGACGCGCTCTTTGAAACGGTTTCGGGCTTCACGACAACCGGCGCGTCCATTTTAAGCGATGTCGAAGCACTCCCGAAGTCAATGCTGATGTGGCGAAGCTTCACACACTGGGTTGGCGGAATGGGTGTACTCGTGTTTGTTATGGCGTTTTTGCCGCTGTCGGGCGGTCAGAATATGCACATAATGAAAGCAGAGTCGCCGGGACCGTCCGTCAGCAAGCTCGTTCCCCGCGTTAAAACAACCGCGCTGCTGCTTTACTCGATTTATTTTGTACTGACGCTGATTGAGTTTATAATGCTGCTTTTCGGCGGAATGACGGGCTTTGAGGCGCTCAACACCGCGTTTGCGACCGCAGGCACGGGCGGCTTCGGCATCTACAACAGCAGTATCGGCAGTTTCTCGCCGTATATACAGATTGTCGTGACGGTGTTTATGCTTCTGTTTTCGGTCAACTTCAACTCCTACTTCTTCTTGTTGAACCGAAAATTCCGCGAGGCGTTCAACACCGAAGTCATCGTCTTTTTCATCATCGTTACCACTGCCATCACTATCCTCACTCTCGACAACCGCGCGCTTTATCCCGAAACGGGCGACTCTCTGCGCAACTCCGCGTTTACGGTAGCTTCGCTGATATCGACAACGGGCTTTTCGACGGTTGACTTCAACGCGTGGTCGGAGCTTTCGCGGACAATTCTCGTTATCATAATGTTCATCGGCGCGTGCGCGGGAAGTACCGGCGGCGGTATCAAGGTATCGCGCATAATAATCCTGTTCAAGAGCCTCGGGAAAGAGCTGAAGGTTATGGTTCACCCTAAGCAAATCAAGAAAATCAAAATCGGCTCGCACCCGATTGAACACGAAACCGTGCGCTCGGTAAGCGTGTTTATGATAGCGTACATCGTGGTTTTCGTGATATCGCTGGTTATCGTGTCGTTCGACAACCACGATTTGATAACAAACTTCACCGCCGTGACCGCGTCCATAAACAACATCGGTCCGGGACTTGAGCTAGTCGGTCCGACCGCGAATTTCGCGTTCTTCTCGGTACCGTCGAAAATTGTGCTGATTTTCGATATGCTCGCGGGCAGACTTGAGCTTTTCCCGATGCTGTTACTCTTTACTCCGTCTACTTGGAAAAAGTGAAATCGCGCGTTAAATATAAGATAATCGCCCTCGGTTTTGAGGGCGATTTCGTTTTAAGAAAAAGTTCAAGCTGTCAATAAAAACACACGAGAGAGGTTTAAATTAAATTTACTTCGCGTCAAACTCGTAAACCGTGGTGTAGTCGTAGGTTTCGCCTGCTTTGAGCACGCAGCTCGGGAAATTCGGCTTGTTCGGTGTGTCGGGGCAGAACTGGCTCTCGAAGCAAAGCCCGCCGTATTTCGGGTAATGCTTTCCGCCCTTTCCGTCCTCGTTCAAGCCGATTCCGATGTAAAACTGCATCGCGGGCTTGTTCGTTTTCATCGTGAGCAAAATCCCGCGCGTCTGCTCGTAAGCCTGCGCCGCAACACGCATTTCCTTGCTCTCGCCGAGGAAAAAGTTGTGGTCGTAGCCGTTCGGGAGCTTTCCGCTGTCCATATCCTCGCGCACCTTTTTCGGCTCTCTGAAATCAAACGCAGTTCCCGCTACATCGGCAATCTCGCCTGTCGGGATAAGCCCGCTGTCAACGGGAGTGTACTTATCCGCGTTTATCTCAACAATGTGGTCGAGAACATCGCCGCTCCCCTCGCCTTTCAGGTTGAAATACGAGTGATTTGTGAAATTCACAACCGTGTCCTTGTCGGATTTCGCGGTGTAGTGAATCTGCACGCCGTTGTCAAGGAGCGTGAACTGCACCTTGCAGACAAGCGTTCCGGGGAAATTTTCCTCACCGTCGGGACTTGTGTAACCGAATGTAACGCTGTTGTCCGTCACCTCGTCAACCGTCCACACGCGCTTGTTGAACGAAATCGAGCCGCCGTGAAGCGTGTTCTCGCCGTCGTTTTTGTAGAGCTTGTACTCCTTGCCGTTGAGCGTGAATTTCGCGCCGCCTATACGGTTTGCAAAACGCCCGACGGTTGCGCCGTGCGAGGAATTGCCCTCTGCGTAGCCGTTCAAATCGTCATATCCCAGCACAACATCAACCTTTTCGCCGTTCTTGTCGGAAACGCAAATCGACTGAATACACGCGCCGAGGCTGTGGAAGCTCGCCTTGATTTTCGCGTTTTGAAGCGTTACCAGATAGCACTTGTAGCCTTGATAAAAGCCGTATTCCTTGATTTCACTAGACATAAAAATCTCCTTAATATTTATTGTTGTCTAAATTTATAGTGCGCTTAACGGGTTGCATTGTCGCCTTTGTAACAGGAGTTGCGCCCGATTTTGCCGCAACCGCCGTAGGCTCTTCGTCGAGCTTTATCGTGGGTTTAGGAGCGGATTTCGCGGAAGCAGGCTTCGCGGGAGTTGACTTTGCCGCGGTTTTAGCGGAAACCTGTTTCGTAGGAGAAGCGGGCTTTTTCGCTTTCTCCTCGTTATCGTCAAGGTTGATTGAAGCAGGCTTCGCCGGTGTTGCCGAAGCTGTTTTTTCAGCTTTCACGGTAGCTTGCTTTTTGGTAGCAGCCGCGGGCTTTTTCGCTTTCTTCTCGTTATCATCAAGGTGAATTTCAGCGGGCTTCGCGGAAACAGGCTTCGTTGGAGCAACGGGCTTTTCGGCAGCCCTTTTCGCCGCCTTGCTCTCGTTGATGACAAACCTGTCAACCGTGTTGTGGAGCATAACAGCCTGCGTTGCCAGCTCCTCGGAGCTGTCCGCGCACTCCTTCGCGGAGTTGCTAACCTGATTTACCTCGGAGGAAATGATGTTCATTCCCGAGAGCACGTCCTTCACGCTTTCAGCCTGTTTTGCGGAAGCATCGGCGATGTTCTCGACAACCTTTGCGGTTGCGTCCGTTTTCTCGACAATTTTCCCGAGCATCTCGGCGGTTTCGTTCGCGATAACCGTGCCGTTTCTAACCGACTGAATGGACGATTTGATGAGCTTTGTGGTGGACTTTGCCGCCTGAGCGGTCTTTTCGGCAAGCTTTCCGACTTCTCCCGCAACAACGGCAAAGCCCTTGCCAGCCGCGCCGACTCTCGCCGCCTCGATGGACGCGTTTATCGAGAGGATATTCGTCTGCTCGGAGATGTCCTGAATTGTCTTGATGATGTTGGCAATCTGCGCCGATGTACCGTTGATTTCGTTCATCGCGGCAAGCATATTGCCCATCTTGACGTTGCCCTCGTTGACAAGCTCCATACACTCTTTTGCGGTGCCGCTAGCCTGCTCGCAGGCAATCTTCGCGTTGTTGCTGATTTCATCGTAAACCGCGTTCAGCCTGTCGTTGAGCTGAGAAACGGTCGTGGACTGCTCCTCGGCGGCAGTTGAAAGCACCGCAGAGTTGCGCGACATTTCCTCGGAACCGCTGCTTACTTGTCTGCCTGCCTCCTCGATGTTCTCGATAACCGAACGGATTGACGCGACAATCTTTTCAAGCGCTTCCTTGACGGGAACAAAGTCGCCGCAATATTCGCCGTTGGGCTTTACGCAGAGATTATCTGCGGCAATTTCCGCAGCGGTGTGCTGAATATCCGTGATAATCGTGTTGTTGTAATCAGCCATTCTGTTGACCGCGTCCGCGAGCACGCCGAGGTCATCGTCCGCCTTGTGGTCAACAGGCGCGCCCGAAAGGACGCCGTTTGACATATCGATAATCTTCTTTTGGATTTTTCCGAGGGGCTTTGTGACGGTCTTTTTGAAGAAATAATTCGCGCCAAGTCCCAGCGCAATCATAACAATAATCGTGCCGATGCTCAAGCGCAACGCCATGTTGAAGCCGCCGTCAAAGTCGCTCTTCGCGCATCTCACGAGCACAGTCCAATTATCGCTGTTATCGAGCTTTTTCGCGGCGTAGCAGTTTCCGCTGTCGCCGGCAACGTTGGTGAAAATCGCACCGTCACCCGTTGCCTGAACAAAGTCGGCGTATTTGGAATTTCCCGAAGCTCCCGATGAAGCGATAACGGTGCCGTCGGAAGCCAGCAAAAACGCGTCGTTATCGATACCCGAAAGAACGCCCGTGAGCTTTGCCGTGTTCATTTTCGCGCAGAGAGTGTTGCCCTCGGCGGTTTTGACGGCTATGTAGAAGCTGTCGGCGGAGTTGTCGGGAGAAGAAACGACATAATTTGACGAACCGAGCCGCGTTTTAACATCAGCGGGAATTTCCCCGCCAACGCTCACGCCCGCCGCGTCCATAAAAATCAGCTCTTGTATATTCTCGTCAAAGGACATAATTTCCTTTGCGTGAGCGATTTTCTGCTCGTCCGTTCCGTTTTTGAACTCGTAATCGTGAGCGTGGTCGCCGACAAGAATAACGAGATTGTTCACGCCGTTCTGCGTGAGATGCGCCGTGCCGGCGAGATTTGCGCGCAGCGTATTCCCGATGTTCTCCATCGTCTGATTGCTCTGCGCGATAAGGTTTATAACAACATTGATTATCGCGGCAAGCGTCATCACAAGGCTCATCAGCATAATTCTGCCTTTAACCGTGCGCGATGAACCGAGTTTTACGTCATTTCCCATAGAAATCCTTCTTTCAGCACCTTGCGGTTTGTCGATAATGTACAAAAATATCCAAACTTTTTGCACATCTGTACCTATTTATATTTATAATAATAACACATTTTTCCTTAAAAGTCAACAGTTTTGCAAAACTCTTTTCAGCCCCTCAGCGAGTGGTAAAAATCCTTTGCATAGCCGTCGGTCATACCGCAAACGCAGTCGGTTGCAAACAGCAGTCTGCGGTAGCACTGCTCGGAGTCGCTCTTTCCCTCGCAGGATTTTTTGCAAATTTCGAGGTAGTTCTCCGACAAAACCTCGGTTAAATCGCGCTCGTAGCCGCGCATATTTTCCGTACCGAACGACAGCGCCGCGCGGGTGATTTTGTCCAGCAAAAAGCTCATCACGGCGTCCTCGGACAACTCGTTTCGCACAATTCCCGCCGAGCGGAACGCGTACCTGTAAGCGATATCCGAAAACGCGTCCGCGAGCACACGCACGTTTGTCACCGCCAAAAGCTCCTCGTTTAGCTCGCCGTTCATAATCTTCTCGTAGTTGTTGCAAAAAGCGTCCGATGCCGCGTAAATCAGCTTGTTCTGCATCTTCACAATCCACCGCGAAACCGCTCTCACGCCCGCGTCCTTCATACCGAGCTTTTCCGCAGACTCCCTCGAGTGCAAAAGCGAATTTGCGGCATTTTCAAGCTCCGCGGATTCCTCGTCCGTGCGGCATTTTGCGCGGTATTTCTCCGAGCGAAGCTCATCGAGCAGCGTGGCGAAAGGCAACAAGCCCTTGACGGAGGCGTCCTCCAAATCGGCGGTTTTATACGCGATATCATCGGCGCTCTCCAGAATAAACGTGAGCGGATAGCGCGAATTCCCCACGCCTGTTTTCTCGGTAATCTTTCGGAAAAGCTCCTCCTCCGCGAGATAATAGCCCATTTTCTTGCGGCAGATGTTCCTGCAAGTTTTGTCGATTTCAAGCGAATTTGTCGGGTATTTTATGATAGTGTTGAGCAACGCGAAGGTGAGGTTCATTCCCGTGTCCATATCAATCAGGCAGTGAAGCCGCGACAACAGCCGAAGCGCCTGCGCGTTACCCTCGAAGTTGAGGAAATCCGCTTTCATCTGCTCGGTCAACAGCTCGTCCGCAGGCTTGCCTTTGAACTCAAGCCGCTTCAGGTTGTCCGAGAACCACTGCCGGATTGCAAATTCACCGAAATGTCCGAACGGCGGATTTCCGATATCGTGGATAAGCCCCGCGCACTCCAAAATATCCGCGCAGTTCTCACGGATAACCTCGGTTATCTCGGGAGTTCCCGCGTCAATCAGCCGCCGAAAAATCGTGTTCCCGAGCGAGCACGCAAAGGAGCTCACCTCAAGCGAGTGCGTGAGCCGAGTGCGGACAAAATCACCCCTTGTAAGCGGGTAAACCTGCGCCTTGTCCTGCAAGCGTCGAAAAGACGCGCTTCCGATTATCCGATGATAATCCTTGCGGAACTCCGACCTTATATCAAGCGGGTTCGCGGAGATATTCGAGCGCTCTCTTTCAGCACAGAGAAGCTGTTCCCAGCTGAATTTCATTTGTGAAAACACCTCGCTTATTAGTTGTACAAAATCAAAAATTTCAGAATTAACTGAATAATAAAAACTCGCCCGTCAATAATATTTTCGACAGAAATATTTGGGACAAATTGAAAGGAGTTTTGGATATGATGTCTGTAAAACGCGGAGAAATTTATTACGCGGATTTGAGTCCCGTGGTAGGCTCGGAGCAAGGCGGAATTCGCCCGGTTCTTATCGTGCAGAACGATATCGGGAACAAGCACAGTCCGACGGTGATTGCCGCGGCGATTACCAGCAAAAAGGAGAAATCTGCGCTTCCGACGCACATTTCGGTGCAAGCATCAAGCTGTGGTTTGGCGAAGGATTCGGTGGTGTTGTTGGAGCAGGTTCGTACATTGGACAAGCGCAGACTCAAGGAGCGTATGGGTGAGCTTGATGACAGCTCGATGAAGCAGGTGAATAGTGCGCTTTCGACGAGTCTCGGCTTATAAACTCGCATCAGCTTTCCGTTCACGCGAAGCGAAAAAAGTCTTTTTGAAAGTCCAGAAAACTTTTTCTTCAGAAAAAGTTTTTTGGTCGCCGAAGGCACTCGGCGCGGAGCGTCGCTACTAGAGCGCGAAGCGCGACAAAACGCGTTTAAAAGCGCTAAAGGGGGTCTGGGGGAAAAACAAGAGTTTTTCCCCCAGAGGAAAGGGGTTTGGGGAAAACCCCGGCGGGGTGTTCCCCAAGCGATTTTTCGGGTTCGATGCCCGAAAAATCGCCCGCGCATCGCGCAAAGTCGGGTTATGCACAAGAAAGCAGGATTTCCCGAAAACCGCTGCCAAAGTCACCTTTTCTTCATATAGAAGAACAGAAACCACTGCATACCCGCAAGCCCCGCGACAAGCAGCACAATTATAATCTGCGCCGCGCCCCATTCCCGCATAAAAATCACGATAACCACAAGCGCGATTGTGAGCAGAATTGCGTTTCGGAGGAACGATTTTGAGGTATTGTTCATCGGTTACTTTTTCTGCTGGAGTTTTGCCGCGGTGAGCGTGTTTTTCATAAGCGTGGCAATGGTCATCGGTCCAACGCCGCCCGGCACGGGTGTAATCCAACCCGCCTTTTCGCTAACCTCGTCAAACTTGACATCGCCGCAGAGCTTGCCATCGGGCAGGCGGTTAATTCCAACGTCAATGACAACCGCGCCCTCCTTGACCATATCCGCGGTAACGAAATTCGGCTTGCCGACCGCCGCAACCAGAATATCGGCTCTGCTGCACACCTCGGCAAGATTTTTCGTTCTGCTGTGGCAGATTGTGACGGTGCCGTTCTCGTGGAGGAGGAGCATAGCCATCGGCTTGCCGACAATGTTCGAGCGCCCGATAACCACGCACTCCTTGCCCGAAATCTCAACGCCCGTGCTGTGAATTAAATCCATACAACCCGACGGCGTGCAAGGCAAAAAGCTGTAGTTACCTATCATAATCTTGCCGACATTCTGCTCGTGGAACGCGTCAACGTCCTTTTCGGGTGAAATTCTCGCGATAACCTCTTTCTCGTCCAACTGATTCGGAAGCGGGAGCTGAACCAGAATACCGTTCACGTTTTCATCGGAGTTCAGCGTGTCAATAAGCTCGAGAAGCTGGCTCATCGTGGTTTCCTCGGGGAGCGCGTACTCGAACGACTGGATACCGCAGAACTCGCACGCTTTCTTCTTGTTGTTTACATAAACGCGGCTCGCGGGGTCGTTTCCGACAATAACAACCGCCAGTCCCGCCTTGATTTTGTCGCGTGCAATTTCATCGCGAACCTGTTCCTTAACCGCTGCCGAAACAGCTTTTCCGTCAATAATCTTTGCCATTTTAATTCTCCTTTAAATTTAATTTACAGCCGAAAACAACTCGTTCAGCTCGTCATAACCGTAAGTTTTGCCCTTGTATATAACGCGGATTTTCCCGCAATCTTGAAACGGATTTCCGTTGATTTTCGCGGCGTATTTCTGCACTTCTTCAAAAGAAAAATTGCCCGCAATCTGCGCCATACCGTCGGTAATCTGCTCGTGAACATACGGCGCGCTCAAAAGCTCATCATCAACCCAAATCGAGATTACTTCGCCGACCAAATTCTTTGTTGCTTCGGCAAACTTTTCCGCTCCGCTCGGCGTAAAGTCAATTTGGATGATGTAATGAAAATCATACTCATTGTAATAAACGTTTGCCTTTTCAATATCCGCGCCCGTAAGGATAACATCTCCCGAAATATCCCCACCCTCACGGAATTTCAGTGCGTCACTTTTGCTGATTTTCGTGACGGTATCGGGCAACTCAACCCTCGTCAAATCCGCGCATCCGCAAAACGCTTCGCTGCCGATTTCAACAACCGGCTTTCCGGCAATTTTCTCGGGAACGGCAAATTCCGTTGCACTGCCGACATACTTTGTCACGACAATCCCGCCATCTGTTTCCGAGAACTCAAAATCCTCCGTGCTCGCCACAGGGAGCTTTTCGGTTTTGGAAATCGTGGAAATATCGGATTTGTCCTCGCGGTAAATCCCCGAGTTATCCGTGCAACCGCAGAGCAAAACCGCCGCAAAAATTACCGAAATAATTTTCTTCATCATTCCTCCTTGCCGTTATCCGGCTCGGATTTTTCTGTATCAACAGCCGCTTTCTCGGTATCGGCGGACTTTTCTTCAACAACTTCTTCAACCGTTTCATCAGCAGTTTTTTCGCTGTCGCCGGCCTTTTCCTCGGAATTTTCTTCGTTATCCTCAACCGTTTCATCAAGAATGCTCGGCGATTTTTTGTTCTTCTTTGCGGCTTTTTTGGCAGCGCGTTCCTCGTCAGCCTTGCGGTCGCTTTCGAGCAACGCTTGACCGGCACCCGAGTTTACATAAAGCGGAATGTTTTTCTTCTTGGTGTAAATCTTGAAAATAACGAACAAAATCAGCGCCGCAATGCACGAAACCGCCGCGATAATCTGCGAAATTCTGAAATCGCCCGCCATAAGGCTGTCGGTGCGGAGTCCCTCGACAAAGAAGCGCTCCAGCCCGTACCACGCAACGTACAGCAAGAAAACCTCGCCGTCAAATGTACGCAGTTTTTTCGAGTAGATGTGCAGGAAAATAAACCCGAGCAAGCACCAAACGCTTTCGTACAGGAAGCACGGGTGTACAACTCCCGTAATGCCCTGAGATGTGATAAGAGAGCCTTTCATCGCAAACAGCCAGTCTGTCGGGCAGTCCGCGCCGTAAGCCTCTTGGTTGACAAAATTTCCCCATCTGCCGATTGCCTGCCCTATCAGGAAACCGAGTGCCGCAACGTCCAGCATTGTGGTGAAGTGAACCTTGCGGAGCTTGCAGAACAGAAATCCCACGAGCACCGCCGCGATAATTCCGCCGTAAATGGCAATTCCGCCGTCGCGGATTTCCGTGAACGTTGTCACGAAATCATACTTTTTGCCGGAAGTCGGGTCAAGCGATGTGAACACGCAGAAATAAATTCTCGCGCCGATAAAACCGCCGATTGTTGCCGCAAAAATCACGTCAAACGCTCTGTCCTTGCTCAGTCCGAAATCGCGCTCCATACGATGAAAAACATAAACACACGCAAGCACAATTCCCACCGCAATCAGCACGCCGTACCAATAAATCGGCACTCCGAACACCTCAAAACCGCGGTAATACTCGATTTGCGTGCCGCCGAACAGGTTCGGAAACTCCAGCGTGTTCTTAACCGTAACCGCCGACTCCGCGGCTAAATTCATTACGCTCATTTTATCTCTCCTTTTTATCCTTTGTTCTCACTTGTTATCTACAATCGAAACGCTCGCGTTCTCCTCGTCAAGACCTTGCAGTTTATCGAGAAGCGTGTTGTAATCGGCAGAGGCGGCGGTGTTTATCGCGGCAAACGGCGAAACTCCGCTCAACGCCGACTCCGAGAGCGTTGACGCAACGGACGAAACGTTGTTGAAATCCCGCACAAGCGAGCCGTAGGTTGCCTTTTTGACGCGCTCGAAAAGCTCCTTTGACGGGGGATTTTTCTTGCACTCGCGGATTAGCTTCTGCATTTCCTCGAGAATAAGCTCGGGTTTTTCGCTCTCGCCGCGCGCTGTCGGGAAGAGATGTCCGCGACCGCTGAAAACGCTCACGCTCCACTCGTCGTTCAGCAAGCCGTTTTCGCGCATTTTTTCGTAAAACTCGGACGACTCGCCGAAAATCATATCAAACAGAATGTTGAAGTAAATATAGTCCTCGATTTCACCCATTCCCTGCACCACGTTCCTCTTGAAGCCTATCTCGAAAAGCGGCTTTGCCACGGGCATTGAGATACGCACGAGCTTTTTCGCCACGGCATACGGCTCGTCAAACGGCGCGGTTTCAACGCTGAAAGCCCTGCCCGCGCGGAGCTTTTCCTCGCAAACGCGGCAGACGTCCTCCGGGTCAAAATTTCCCGCAACGCAAAGGAACATATTCGACGGGTTGTAAAACGTGTTGTAGCAGTCGTAGAGCGTTTTCGGGGTGATTTGCGCGATGCTCTCGACCGTTCCCGCGATGTCCAGCCGCACGGGATTTTTCTCGTAAAGCGCTTCCAAAAGATTTGTGAAAACGCGCCACGACGGATTGTCGCGGTACATCGTGATTTCCTGCGCGATAATTCCGCGCTCCTTTTCAACGTTTTCCTCGGTGAAATAAGGGTTCGCGACAAAGTCCAGCAGTATCTCGAGATTTTGGGCAAATTTGTCCGCGCACGAGAAATAATACTGCGTGTAATCAAAGCTGGTTCCCGCGTTACAGGAAGCTCCGGTCTGCGCGAAAAGCGAAAACGCGTCCTTTTCCTCGCTCTCGAACAGCTTGTGTTCAAGGTAATGCGCCGTGCCGTCGGGAATTTTCACAAACTCTCCGTCAACCGTGCGGAAGCTGTTGTCCTGCGAACCGAATTTCGCGGTAAACTGCGCTGTTGCCGAGGAATAGTTCTCCATCGGTAGCATAAAAATCTCCGTGCCGCTCGGGTGAACGTATTTTAAACAGGTTTCACCTGTTAGCTTGTCGTAAATTTTCTCAATCATAGATTATTCCTCGCTGTTTTTGCCGCTCAGGGTGTAAACCGTGTCAAGCGTGTACATACGCGCGGCGTTTTGGATACGTTCCGATGTAACGGGTTCAAGAGTTTCGGCAAATTCCTCGGGTGTCAAAAACTTGCCGTAGGGGAGCTGAATAAAATACCACACCGCAAGCGCGGAGGCGCTGTCGTAAATCGCCTTGTACTGATTTTTCAGCTCCAGCTTCGCCTGCAAAATCTCCTCCTCGGTCACACCGTTTTCGCAGATATCGCGCAGTTCCTTTAAAATCGCTTGCTCCGCACGTTTTTTGTTCTTCGGTTCAATTCCCGCGTAACAGGTAAGCGTGCGCTTGCTCCTGTCGATTAAGCTACTGCAATAATAGCACAGCGACTGCTTTTCACGGATATTTGTGAAAAAGCGAGAGGTTGTCATACCGCCGAGAATACGCGCGAGAAATATGTTTGCTTCGTGGTCGGCAAGCTCGGGGGCTTTGAAATACATTCGCAGGATTGCCTGCTTCATATCGAACTCGTCCTCAACGTAAGCGGGTTCTTTCTTCAACGCAGACGGCTTGGAACCAAGCTCGGTAATTGAACAACGGCGGTTTATCGCCGAGAACTCCCGTGCAAAAATCTCCTCGGTATCGGCAAAATCCGAGCAACCCGCCGCGAAAATCTCAACGCGCGCGGTTTCGAGGATTTCGCGGTACGCCGCATAAGCCGACTGCGCGGTAACCTTTTCTGCGTCCTCGTGAGTACCCGATGCCGCAAGCTCGTCTGGCTCGCCGACAAAGGCGGATTTTGCGGCTCTGTAAGCGGCATAGCGGGACTTGTCGTTGATAACGCTGTCAATCGAGTCAATCAGCTCCGCGCGCATCATCTCGGTAACCTTCTCGTCAAACGCGCCGTTCTCCGCTTTCGGACGGAACAGGCACTCGCACATCAACAGCGCAAGCTCACGCTCCAGCTTTTCCCCCGAGAGCGCGTAGCGGTCATCGAGAGCTGAGCCGACAATTTCCGTGCAACGCTTGTCCCAGCGCGAATAAGTTGACGTGGAAATCGACGCGTCGTACAGGTCGAGGAGCGCCGCAGAGAGCTTGCTGTAATCGGGATAAAGCGCGCAGCACTCCGAGAGCGCGTACGCCGCCAGCGCACAATCGGCGCGCGGCAGAGCATCAAAATCCGTGAAAAGCGAAACGCTAATTCTGTTTGCTTTAAAGCGGCGGTCGGTTATTCTGCTGAAAAACACGCCGTCTGCAATTTGTTTTCGTTCAAAAATAAAAATCAACTCCCGAATAAAAAATGCACAAAAACTATACCATATTATTATAACACATTCTTTCGCGGATTTCCATATATTTTTTGTGAAAAAGGCAAAAAAACGGGGTTCTTCAAAAAGAACCCGTAAATCAAATGATAAAATTATGTGTAGAACAAAAGAAAGGAGACAACTAAACAAACAAACGATAAGGAAGTCAAGAACAACCAATATCTTTTGTTTGATTAAATTATACAGCAAATGCTGAAAAATGTCAATAGTTTTATGCTATTTTGAACAAAATTCAACAAATCCTACAAATTCACACCTGATTATTAAACAAATTGCCTACAAATCCGGAGAAAATTTCCTGTAAACGTTTACACAAGCACGGGATTTTGTTATTTTTTGGAAAAACAAAGAAAAACGGCATTGCTTTGAGGAAAAATCTGAATTTTTTCTGCGAAAGGGCTTGACAAAACGATTTATGTGTGGTATAATAATTAAGCCGCTTGTGCAGGGTTTTTTAAAAAGCATTCGGCTTTGCCCTTTCACAGCGAGTTCTTAAAAAAGAGGTATGAAATATGTACGCAGTAATCGAAACAGGCGGAAAGCAGTATCAGGTTAAAGAGGGCGACACCATCTTTATCGAGAAGCTGGACGCAGAGGGCGAAATCACCTTCGACAAGGTTGTTATGGTAGGCGGCGACGGCTCCGTAAAGGTTGGCGCTCCTTATGTTGACGGCGCTTCCGTTAAGGCAAAGCTCGTGAAGAACGGCAAGGCAAAGAAAATCACCGTTTTCACCTACAAGCCCAAGAAGCACATCAAGAAAAAGCAGGGCCACAGACAGCCGTACAGCCAGGTTCAGATTGAGGCTATCAACGCGTAATGCTGAAATGTGTGTTCTATAAGAACGGCGGGAGCTTTTCGGGCTTTCGGATAAGCGGTCACGCGGGCTACGAAACCGAAAACGGCGATGTTGTGTGCGCGGCGGTGAGCTCAGGCACAATGCTTGTCTGCAACACCATAACCGATTTTTTCGGAGCAAAGGCTGACGTTGAGGTTCTCGAAAACCAAATCACGCTTCGGCTTCTTGAACAAAACAAGCCCTCGGAACAGCTTCTGGAGTCGTTTTATACGCACATTGAGATGATAGCACAGGATTACAAAAAGGTTAAAATCGAAATCAAGTCGGGAGGAAAAGAAAATGATTAAAATCAGTTTACAGTATTTCGCTCATAAAAAGGGAATGGGTTCGACCAAGAACGGCCGCGATTCCGAGTCCAAAAGACTTGGCGTAAAGCGCGCTGACGGTCAGTTCGTGCCTGCGGGAAATATTCTCGTAAGACAGCGCGGAACTCATATTCACCCCGGAAACAATGTCGGCAAGGGTTCTGACGATACCCTTTACGCGCTTATCGACGGCACCGTTAAGTTCGAGCGCGTTGGCCGCGACAGAAAACAGGTCAGCGTTTACGCCGAGGCTGAATAATTAACCTTCGATGAGTACAAAAAGCCGGATAGTTGATATCCGGCTTATTTCTCATTTTAACGGCGCAATTTAACGGCAATAATTGTGCATTTTCGCTCAAGAATAGAACCGGTTTTTTCGGTTAAAACATATTAAAAGGAGGCGCGCTTATGTTCGCGGACAAGGTTAATATTTCGATAAAGGCAGGCGACGGCGGAAACGGCGCGGTGTCCTTCCACAGAGAAAAATACGTTGCGGCGGGCGGTCCTGACGGCGGTGACGGCGGAAAAGGCTCGGACATCGTTTTTGTCGCGGACGACAGCCTGTCAACGCTCATAGATTTCCGTTACAAGAAGAAATACGTTGCCCCGAACGGTGAACCCGGCGGCGCAAAACGCTGTTCGGGCAAGTCGATGGAACCGACCGTTATCCGAGTTCCGCGCGGCACTGTTGTAAAAGACGCGAAAACCGGCAGAATTATGGCGGATATTTCGGGCGATGAACCCGTTGTAATTGCGCGCGGCGGCAAGGGCGGCTGGGGCAATATGCACTTCGCAACTCCCACACGACAAATTCCCCGTTTCTCAAAGCCGGGTTTTCCGGGAGAAAAATTCGAGGTTACGCTGGAGCTGAAGTTGCTTGCGGACGTTGGTCTGGTGGGATTTCCGAACGTTGGTAAATCCACGTTAATCAGCGTTGTGAGCGCCGCAAAGCCCAAAATCGCGAACTACCATTTCACCACGCTCACACCTGTTCTCGGTGTCGTAAAACGCGGCGAAAAATCCTTTGTTATGGCGGATATTCCGGGGCTTATCGAGGGTGCGTCCGAGGGCGCGGGGCTTGGTCACGAGTTTTTGCGGCATGTCGAGCGCTGCCGCCTGATAATCCACGTTGTTGACGTTTCGGGCATCGAGGGGCGCGACCCTATCGAGGATTACGAAAAAATCAATGCCGAGCTTGCGAATTTCTCGGAGGATTTGTCCGAATTGCCGCAGATTGTCGCGGCAAACAAGTGCGACCTCGCCGATGAGGAGCAAGTCGCGCGCTTTGAGGAATATATCGCGGGAAAAGGTCTGAAGCTGTTCAGGATTTCCGCCGCGACAACCGAGGGCACAGCCGAGCTTATGGACGAGGCTTGCGCGGAGCTTGACAAGCTCCCGCCCGTGAAGCGCTTCGAGCCGACTCCGCTTTCGCTCGAGGAGCTGGAGAAAATGGCTGAGGAAAAGCGCTCGTTCAGCATCGAAAACGAGGACGGCGTGTTTATAGTCACGGCGGATTGGCTTGCGCCGATTTTGTACAACTGCAATATGGAGGACTACGAGAGCCTGCAATATTTCCAGCGCGTTCTCCGTCAAAGCGGAATTATAGACGAGCTTGAGCGTATGGGAATCGAGGAGGACGACGTGGTTTCCATCTACGATTTTGAGTTCAATTACGTTAGATAAAAAACAACCGGACCGGCGAGAAATCGTCAGTCCGCTTCCGAGAGCGGGATTTCGGAGGTTTTACTATGAGTTCTATCGGCAATTTAATCAACGGTCTTGACCGCCCGACAGCGGGCAGTGAGGAAACGGCAACGCGGGTTCTTGCGCTTTGCGGGAATGTTTCGCCGAAAAACGCGCTGTTCATCGGTGACGAGTATTTCACGCCAACGCTTGTTAAAAAGACAACCGGCGCGGAGGTTGCCGCTTGCTTTTTCGAGCAGTTTCGCGCGGACAGAGCCGCGGCTATGGGATTTTCGGCAAGGGTTGTTATGCCGTTTGAAATTCCGCCAAGCGAAAACAGCTGGGATTTCATCTGGTACAACGGAGTATCTTCGCTTGAAGGCTCGGCACGGCTTCTGGAGCAGATTCACGATAACCTTGAAAAAGGCGGCACGGCGGTGTTCAGGACGCTTTGCTGGCTAATCGAGCCGTCGCCCGATACCAAGTGCTATGTGGAGCGCCGTTTCGGAAAGCCCGAGGCTCTTGACGCGGTTTTGAGAAACGCAAAGGATCAGGGCTTCAAAATCCGCGATTTTTACATTGCCCCGAAAACCGACTGGACGCACGGTCTTTACGAGCCGCTCAAAAACGCTATGCAAAAGCTTGAGGGCGTTTCGGAGGAAGGCGAGGAAACGGGAATTTCGGAGCTGAACAAAGAAATGTATATGTTTGATTTGCACAGCGAGGAGTACAGCTTTGTCTATTACATTCTTGAAAAGTGAGCCACTCTCCGAAAAAGAAGCGGCGGCTTATTCACCGAACGTTCTCGCGTTTTACGGGGACTCGGTTTACGAAACGCTTGTTCGCGAGAACATTGTCCGAAATCATCAGACAAACGCGGGTAAACTCCACGAGCTTGCCGTAAAACGCGTTCGCGCGAGTTTTCAGTCCGAGGCGGTGAACATTGTCGAGCCGCTCCTCACGGAAAAAGAAGCCGACATTTTGCGGCGCGGACGAAACGCGGGAGGAATTTCAATTCCAAAGAGCGCGAAAGCCTCCGAATACCGCCGTGCGACCGCGCTCGAAACGCTTTTCGGGTACCTCGCATTGAGCGGGCAAAACGACCGTTTGAGAGAACTTTTTGACGCAATTATCAATACGTTTTCCGAAGAAGGTTGAGCAAATGAAAAAAGGTTTGCGCCGTTGGATAATAGACATTTTGGTTATGATTTTAGCCGCGGCGATTTATTCGCTCGGAGTGCATTTCTTCATCACCCCGAACGATATCGCTCCGGGCGGCGTGACGGGAATTGCGATTATTCTCACAAATTTTTGGGGGATAAGCGTCGGAACACTGATTTTTTTGCTGAACATTCCGCTGATTATCGCGGGATTTATCCTGCTGAACAAAACAACGATGATTAAAACAATGATTTCGGTTGTTTTGATAACGGTTTTCACGAATTTGGCGGAGATGTTTGTTCCCGTATATGACGCGTCGGGCGGAAACGGCGTTATTGCGGCAATTTTCGGCGGCGCGGCAATGGGTATCGGTCTGGGTCTCGGCTATAACCGCGAAAGTACCTCGGGCGGCACGGATATCCTCACCAAAATTATCGGGAAATATCACACCGATTTTAAGCTCGGGGCAATTCAGGCGGTACTGGACGGGATTGTTGTCGTTATGGGATTTGTGGTTTATCGCGATGTCAACACCGTGCTTTTCGCGGCGATTGCGATTTTCGTGCAGTCAAAGCTCACCGATACCATCGTTTACGGCAGTCAGGAAAGCCGCTTTATGCTGATTTTCTCGGAGAACTACAAGGAAATCGCCGAGGAGATTTTGAAGCAGAGCAACGGCGTGACGCTGTTTAAGGGCGAGGGCGCGTACAGCGGAAACGAGCGGCAGGTTCTCGCAACAGCGGTTCACAGAAGCAATTATTCCAAGGTAAAACGCATTGTAAAAACCGCCGACCCCAAAGCGTTTGTTATAACGACAAGCGCAAACGAGGTTTACGGCGAGGGTTTTACGAAGTTAAATTAAGCGGAAAAAATTAGGTTATTAAATCAATTTTTACTTAATAAAGGAGAAATATTATGTCAGGACATTCAAAATGGAGTACAATCAAGCGCAAAAAGGGTGAAAAGGACGGCGCAAGAGCAAAGGTTTTCACGAAAATAAGCCGTGAAATTCTCGTTTGCGTTAAGGAAACGGGAAGCGCAGACCCCAACAACAACTCAAAGCTGGCGGCGCTTGTTCAAAAGGCAAAGTCCAACAATATCCCGAACGACAACATCGACCGTCTGCTTAAAAAAGCGGCTGGCGGCGGCGAGAAGAACGACTACGAAAACTGCGTTTACGAGGGCTACGGACCGGGCGGAGTTGCGGTAATCGTTGACTGCTTGACCGACAACCGAAACCGTACTGCGGGTGAAATCCGCCACTATTTCGACAAATCCGGCGGCAATATGGGCAACACGGGTTGCGTGTCGTTTATGTTCTCACTGAAGGGCGTTATCGTGCTCAACAACGAGGACGGCGATATTGACGAGGACAAAGCAATGGAGGATATTCTCGAAAGCGGCGCGGACGATTTTGCTTTTGAGGACGATGTTGTTGAGATTTCGACCGACCCTGCGACCGTGGGAGCTGTTGCCGAGGAGCTGACAAAGCGCGGTTATCAGGTAATTTCCGCGGAGGCGGCGCAGGTGCCTTCTACTTATACGACGCTCACCGATGAAGACCAGCTCAAGAAGATGGGACAGTTGCTGGAAATGCTTGACGACAACGATGATGTGCAGAACGTTTGGCACAACTGGGACGAGCCGGAGAGCGACGAGGATTAAGCGCGGAATTTTCGCAAAGCTGTAATCGAGCACCGCGAAGCGAAAAAAGTCTTTTTGGAGTTCTAGTGAAACCTTCGGTTTCCTTAACCTTTTTCTTCAGAAAAAGGTTCTTGGTCGCCGAAGGCACTGGAGCGAAGCGACAAAATCAAAATTCAACACGAACAACCTCCCCGAGCATTTTTCGGTTTGATACCGAAAAATGCAGGGGATAAATTTTTGCAAAGCAAGTTAAAGAACTAATTCACAAAGTAATTTTCTGCAAACCGACTTGAAAATCAGTTTTGCGACCATTGCCAAATTTTTTTGCGAACGCAAAAAAATTCGCAAATCCCTCTTAGCAAATTTATCTTAACAGGCGGGTGCAGTCACGCCTATCAAATTTGTTAATTTCTCTAACAACGAGGCGTGACTGCACCCGCGCATTTTCGGCGGTTCGATGCCGCCGAAAATGCAAACACCTCTCACAAATTTTGTTCCAACCAACAAACTTCGCATCATGAAAGCGATTTTTCGGGTTCGATGCCCGAAAAATCGCCGTGGCTTCGCAGAAGCCAAGAATTCGCTCGCAATAGACCGCCGCGGCTACCGCAAATCCCGCATCGTTCGCGAAAAAGCCGGTAAACAAACAAATTCAGCTAAACAAACAACCCACGGAAAAGCTCCGTGGGTTAGCTTTATTTGGGATAAAATCAAAGCAGTTCAACCGAAACAAGCTTCGCGGTGATGGTTGAGAACATATTTACACTTGAGGAGTACACCAGATTATCGATAACAATTCGACATTTGTAATAATTTCCGTCATCGGGAATGTTGAAACTCCGAAGCGAGCTGTCCTCAACAGCGTTTCCGAGTTTGATTATTCCGTATTCGTTTGACCAAACGAGATTAGCGTCCGCGCCCGTGTTCATTGAATGATAAATAACCTGCTCCGGATCAGTTTTGTAATTAACAACGGGGATATTTCCCTCTGTCGGAACAAACCGAACATCGCCCTCAAAAACGTTGTAGAAGTTTCCCTCCTTGCAAACGCTTATGTAGCCCGTAAGCTCGGTTTCGCCCGAAAATGTACACGAGCCGTAGCAGAAGCTGTTCCCCGAAGCACCCTGAACGTCCTCAGCCGTGCGCGCAAAGTTGGTTTCAGCGAAGGTGAGCGTCATTCCACACATCTTTTCTCCGACAGTCAAGCGTGTGTAATTCGTGTCCTTTTCATCGGAAATATCGCTGAACGACATCGCGGTTTCATCGTAAACATCGGCATTGTCAAGATTTGTGCGGAAAACACCCTTCGGCTTGGAAACATAGATAAATCCCATACAAAGCACAGACGAGAAATTCTCCTCGGTCAGCTTCTCAACACTCGCGTCTTCTCCCTCGGGCACAAAAACCTGCTTGATATCGGTTCGGAGGATTGTGTCGCCCGCAAGCCCCTTGAGGAAGGTTTCGTTGGTTACGGGTTCGCTTGACTCCGGTTCACTCTCGGAAGAGCTTTCGGTTGAAGATGATGTTGTTGTCGTTGAACTCGAAGATGAGGTTGTCGAGGAACTAACCGTTGTCGAAGAACTTGTCGAGGTGCTCTCCACAACGCTTGATGACGAAGAACCCTCTTCCTTTGAACTGCACCCGCAAAGCAACGCGGCAAGAATTACCGCAACAACTGCCTTTGTTTTTTTCATATATTTTCCTCCACTATGCGTTCGATTTTGTATATTTTTAGTATATTATATCATTTGATTGTCAAAAAGTCAAGAGTTTCCGTAAAAGTAACTAAAAAAATTAGCTAAAATTTGTTTAAAAAGTTACTTTACAAACGCTTGAAAATTACTTAAAATAGATATATACAGATTAAATTTTACAAGGGGAAAAGTGTGAATGATTAAAAAAAGTGTGACAATGAGCGACATCGCAAAGGCAATGAACGTGAGCACCGTGACCGTGTCAAAAGCGCTCGGCGGGCGTGAGGGTGTGAGCGAGGCGCTTCGCGGGAAAATCAAGCAGAAGGCGGTCGAGATGGGTTACCGCGTACATACGGGAAGCCGCGCGGGAAAGGACGGGCTGACCTATAATATCGGCATCATCGTGGCGAAGCAGTTCATAAGTGAGCCATCTGCGTTTTACTGGATAATCTACAAGCACCTCGTAGAACTGCTCCAGAAGCAAAATTACTACGGTATGCTTGAGGTTGTGGACAACGAAAACGGCGTTTTTGAGATACCAAACTCCGTGAGCGACAAAAAGGTTGACGGATTGATTGTGCTCGGGCAGTTTTCCGACAGCTATGCGGACAAGCTAATGTCGTATTATATACCGGCTGTGCTGTTGGATTTCTGCGTTGCGCGAGAGGATGTGGACGCTGTGTTGTCGGATAACTTTTACGGCGCCTTTCAGCTAACCTCGCATATTATAACAAACGGTCACCGTAAAATCGCGTTTCTCGGCAACGTACACGGCTCGTCAAGCGTTCAGGACAGGTTTCTCGGGTATTACAAGGCGTTGCTGGAAAACAGGATTTCGCTTAGGCAAGAGTGGATTATCCGCAGTCAAAATGCGGACGGAGAGATGATGAAAAGCTTTGAGTTGCCCGAGGAGATGCCGACAGCTTTTGTGTGTTCATCGGACGAGTGCGCGTTTGCGCTCGTAAATCAGCTGAAAAACGCGGGATTGAGAGTACCGCAGGACGTTTCGGTTGCGGGGTACGATAATCACATATATTCGACAATGTGCAGCCCGCATCTCACGACAATGGACGTTGACGGATATCGTATGGCGAAAGAGGCGGCGGATATACTGCTGGCGAAAATAAGGGGAGATAACGCGAAGCACGGAAGGACGCTGGTTTCGGGGAAGCTGATTGTGCGGGACAGCGTGAGGAATTTGTTCTCGTGAGGAGCGGGGGTTCTCGCAAAGCCGTAATCGAGCACTGCGAAGCGAAAAAAGTTTTCAGTCAAGCCTTTTTCAAAAGGCTTGTGGGGCGTGGGACAAAGCCCCACACTCGCGGCGAAGCCGCGCAACTGGAGCGAAGCGACAAAATCAAAATTCAACACGAACAACCTCCCCGAGCATTTTTCGGTTCGATACCGAAAAATGCAGGGGATAAATTCTCTCAAATCAACCCCAACGGTAAAACTTTGCAATCCGAACCTTTCGCAAACTAAGCTCGCAGAGCGGGTGCAGTCACGCCTATCAAATTTGTTAACTTCTCTAACAATGAGGCGTGACTGCACCCGCGCATTTTCGGCGGTTCGATGCCGCCGAAGATGCACGAGAGCAAGCATACCGCAAACCTATCCCCGCGGTACAACTCTGCCCAAGAGCGGGTGAAGCAACGCTTTCAAGCCTGTAATTTTCGCTTACAACGGGCGTTGCTTCACCCGCGCGATTTTTCGGGTTCGATGCCCGAAAAATCGCCCGCACCTTTCTCAGAGCCAGATAAACGGTAAAAGCTAAGCCGGTTCAATGGTAAAACTCAGCAAAAGAGCGGGCGAAGCCACGCCCCCAAACCCGTGATTATATCAAGTTCTGAGCGTGGCTTCGCCCGCGCATTTTCGCCGGTTCGATGCCGGCGAAAATGCCCGGGTTTCGCAGAAGCCCCTCGGCGATTCGCAAAATACAGCCGAGGTTTTCGCAAGGCTTGTACTGTTCGCGAAAAACCAAAAATTCCCTCAAAATGTGAGCTGTTTGCAAATGCCGACAAATTGCCGGAAATCCGCAGAAAGTGTGTTGTTATTGAAAGCAAACCCCGTGAAAAAGAAAAAGTTGGCAATTGACAAAAATTTCCGTCTAATGCCAACTAATAAAAAAACGCCGCGAATATTTCCGCGGCGAATTTATATGGAGCGGATTACGAGGCTCGAACTCGCTACCTCCACCTTGGCAAGGTGGCGCTCTACCAGATGAGCTAAATCCGCAAATGGCGACCCGGAAGAGACTCGAACTCTCGACCTCCGCCGTGACAGGGCGGCGTTC
>CALZUA010000011.1 GCA_945829235.1 uncultured Clostridia bacterium
CCGTCAATTTGTGAGCGCCAGACGGCAGGCACATTCCATCCATCCGTCAATTTGTGAGCGCCAGACGGCAGGCACATTCCATCCATCCGTCAATTTGTAAGCGCCGGACGGCAGGCACATTCCTCGGGTAACCCCTAAGTTTATTATACACCATCTTTTGTTAAATGTCAACTACTTTTTAGTTAAAAAAATGTGCTATTTACAGCACATCTTTTATTTATTCTCTTTGGCACCAAAAAGTTAAGCTAAAAATTTGAACCCGACAATTTGTTTACTCCGCATATCGGTGAGCCGAGAAAAATTTGAACTTGACATTTATTATACACCATTTTTTCGTTTTTGTCAACAAGTTTTGCAGAATTTCAAATTGAAAATTTAAAAGGGGACAACCTCCCCGCAGTTCGGCAGTCCCCTTTTAATGATTGCTTTTTCTGTTGTCCGCCAACTGTCCGGCACGTACGTCCGGAAGAATTTCAGGTTTTTCTGTTGCCTGCCAACTGTCCGGCACATTCGTCCGGAAAAACTTTCGGATTTAAGTGGCAATCCACTGACAGCTTACCTGCCCACTTATATTTTACTCGATTTCTCCTGATTTGTCAACACGTTTTGCAGAATTTCAGCTCAAAAATTTAAAAAGGGGACAACCTCCCCGCAGTTCGGCAGTCCCCTTTTAATGATTGCTTTTTTTGTTGTCCGCCAACCCTCCGGCACATTCGTCCGGAAACATTTCAGGTTTTTTTGTTGCCTGCCAACCCTCCGGCACATTCGTCCGGCAACACTTTCGGATTTAAGTGGCAATCCACTGACAGCTTACCTGCCCAACTCTATTTTATCACAAAACTCTGTATTTGTCAACAGTTTTTGCAATAAAATCAGTTTCACTCAACCGAAAAGCCTTTCCCGATAAACCACGTTCGTTTTGAGGGAGAGGAGTTCAAACTCAGTAGTTTTCTTTTCTAACCTCAAAGTAGCTCTGCGGGTGCTTGCAAACGGGGCAAACCTCGGGTGCTTTTGTACCGATGACGATGTGACCGCAGTTGCGGCACTCCCAAACCGTCACGCCGCTTTTCTCGAAAACAGTCTTTGCTTCGATATTTTTGAGCAACGCGCGGTATCTTTCCTCGTGTGCCTTCTCAATTGCCGCAACGCCGCGGAACTGCTCCGCAAGCTCGTGGAAGCCTTCCTCGTCTGCTTCCTTGGCGAATTTGTCGTACATATCCGTCCACTCGTAATTTTCACCCTCAGCGGCGTGAAGCAGGTTTTCGGCGGTATCGCCAAGCTCACCGAGCGCCTTGAACCAGAGCTTTGCGTGTTCCTTTTCGTTTTCGGCGGTCTGGAGGAAAAGCGCGGCAATTTGCTCGTAGCCGGCTTTCTTTGCCACGGACGCGAAATATGTATACTTATTTCTTGCCTGCGATTCGCCCGAGAACGCCTCGCGGAGATTTTTTTCGGTTTTTGTACCTGCGTAGGGATTTTTTGCGGGTGCGTCCTCAATTTTCACGAATTTTGACGCGGGCTGCTTGCACTTCGGGCAAGTAAAATCATCGGTTATCGGACCTTCGTGAACATATCCGCAAACGCTGCACTTCCATTTTTCCATAGTAATTTCTCCTTTTACAAAAAAATTTCGGCAAAATCAAATTATACGCTTTTGCAAAAGCTGAAAAAGCTGTTGATATCAGCCGATAATATTATTATAACACAAATTTCGGCAAAAGTCAACAGCTTTTTTGTGCAATGTTACAAATTTTGTTCAACTCTCGAGCATTGCAAGAATTTGCGCTTTTGGCCTTGAACCAACCGCGCGATGAACAACCTTGCCGTTTTTCATTACAATGAGCGTCGGTATGTTTTCAACATCGAACATCTGAGCAAGCTGTTGCTCCTCGTCAACGTTGATTTTGCCGACAAGGTACTGCGGATTTTCCTCGGCGATGCTGTCCACAAGCGGCGAAACCATCTGGCACGGTCCGCACCAAACCGCGTAAAAATCGAGAAGCACGGGCTTCTCGCTGTTTTTCACCTCGTCAAAATTGCTCAAAGTTACGTTCATTACAGACATTTCTCATACTTCCTTTCTGAATTTATACCTTTATTATAACCCAAAAATCCGTTGATTTCAACAAAAATTTTGCGTTTTTCAAAATTTTCTGCTCGATAAATGGGAATTTTACATCTTGTAAAAATACGATTTCCATAACTATATAACGTGAACTATTTCAGATATAAACCAAATTGCTAAAATAACTGATAAAATCGAAAATGCAATCAATATCTGCTTTCTTTTCTTAGTTATTTTGGGTTCATTATTGTTTTTACTATAATCTTTATAGATTCCAAAATTACTATATACTTGCATAATACACAATAAAAAAATAATTCCGCTTTGTATAACGTAACGATATTTTTCCATATCCATTACTCCTTCATATTCCGATTTCTCGCTCTGTTCATTATACCACAATCCCCCAAAAATTGCAACAAAAAATCCGTCAAACTTTCTTCGGTAGTTTCGGTGAAATGAATTTCGCTTTTTCACGGTTATTGACAAGAGGAAAAAGTTGGTGTATAATGAAGAAAAGAATTTTCCCGATGAAAGGATAAAAATATGTCAACAGTCGAAATTATCACGGAAGAGCTTGTTCGCTCTCTTGCGCCAAACCCCGCCGCGTTCTCGAATGCACAGAAAATTTCCCGAAGCGGCGACTTTTCGGGGCTGTCCGTAACCGCCGACAAAACGCTGATTTTCGGCGAGTGCAAGGGCAGCGGCAAGAACCCCTACCGCACCTCTGCGGATTTTTCGGGCGAGTCACCGATTTGCCGTTGCAGTTGTCCGAGCAGGCAGTTCCCGTGCAAGCACTCTCTTGCGTTGATGCTCGAATACAGCTCCGGCAAATCGTTCACGCAAGCAGAGGCACCCGAGGACGTTGCCGCGAAACGCGAGAAAATTGCCAAAAAAGCCGAGAAATCGGCTTCGGGTGAAGCAAAGCCAGCTCCCAAGCAGAACAAAGCCGCGGCCGCCAAGAAGCTCCAAAAGCAAGCCGAGGGGCTTGACCTCGCGGAGCAGTTCGTGAACGACGTGTTCAGCCGCGGCGTTTCTTCGATAAACAGAACGAGCGCGGCGCAGTACAGGTCGCTTGCAAAGCAACTCGGCGACTTTTATCTCCCCGAGCCGATGGCAATTGTATTGGACATCGTGACCGCCGCCGAAGCGCTTTCCGCTGAACCAAACGATGCGGAGGCGGCGCGGTTGGTTGCGCTTTGCACAAAGCTCAGTTCAACGATAAAAAAGAGCCGCGTGTACATAAACGAGAAGCTCGAAAGCGGCGAGGTGTTGCCCGAGGACAGCCTGCTTTACGAAGCAATGGGCGGCGTATGGAAGCTCACTCAGCTCAAGGAAATCGGTCTGTTCAAGGAGAACGCGCGGATTATTCAGCTCTCCTTCTCGGTGCTTTTCGACAGCACTCACGCCGCGTACATTGACACGGGTTATTGGCTTGACCTTGACAGCGGCGAAATCTCCAAAACCGAGAATATCCGCCCGCTGAAGGTGCTCAAGCACCTGACGGCGGCAGACAGCTCGTTCGGCGTGTACAACGTTCCCGAGCTTTACCGCTATCCCGGCGGCTTGAACAGGCGTATCCGCTGGGAAAGCGCGACAACTGCCGAGGCTCGTCCCGAGGACTATGAGCGGGCAATTTCACTTGCCGAGCCGAGCCTTGCCGATGCGGTGAAAAAGGCGAAAAACGAGCTGAAGAACACGCTCTCCGATGAGGCAACCGCGGTGCTTTTGCCGTTTGATTTCATCGGTTTTGCGGAGGACGGTCACGGCGTGCTGAAAAACGGTGATGAAAGTATTTCGCTTTGTGAAACGGCGGCTTATCCGAATGTTATCAACGTGCTGAGAATAGCGAAAATTCCGCATAAGGGCGCGGTTCTCGGCGAACTTTTCTACAACTCGGACGAGCGCAGAATTTATCTTTGCCCGCTGTCCGTGGTTTCGGTTGACGGCGCGACAAGGCTGGTTTAAGGGGGAAAATTATGGATATTTCAAAATTCTACGAGCTTCGCGAACGGCTCTATAACACCGCGGCGGCGGGTTGTATGACGGTATCCGAGGATTTTCGCCTGAAACGCGCTGTCGAGGATTTCAAGCCGCTTGCTGAGGCAAACAAGGCTTTCGCGAAGCTGTTTTCGTTGTGTGAAAAGCTGTTGTCGGCGGACAAACCCGAGTGCGTTATCGCTGATTGTATCGCGCTTTGCGATGCTCTTGCGGTAACGCAGGGCGCTTTCGCCGACAGTGCCGCGGCAACTCGCGCCGATGGTGTTTACCCGACAGTTGAAAAGCCCGCCTCCGCGATTTCCGCGATAACCACGCTGATTTCAAAGAGCGACACCGATTTGTGGAAATTGTCCGCTGAGTACAAGGACACGCTTCGCGACCCGCGCGTGATTTCGGCGTTTATCGTTGCGCTTGAAAAGGGGAAGTTCAACGAGAATTTCCAGATTTTCTGCGAGATAATGTGCGAAGTCTGCGGCAAGGGACTTGTACCCGCGCTGAAAGCCTCGGTCAAGGACACGGGCAGGCAACTCAAATATATCGCAAAGCTCACCGGTGACGAGGAAAACGAGTATTTTCGCGCGCTTGCCACGGACGAGAGCAAGCCCGAAAAAGTGCGCGTTGAAGCGGTTTCCGCACTTGGCTGCTCGCCGGAAAACGGCGCGCTTCTCGCCGAAATCTTCAACACGAGCAAGGGCAAAATCAAGGACGCGGCGCTTATGACGCTTGCGGAAACAGACGCGCCCGAGGCTGAACCGATATTTGAAAAGCTGCTGCAAAAGTATAAGAAGAGCTATGCGGAAATTGTTGCCACTTCAAGCGGAAAGACCTGCACGGAGTTTGTGAGAAAGCACCTGCTCGGTCTGCTGGATGCCGTGGAGCACGCCGTGGACGACATAGCACGGCTGGAAACAGCATCAGAGTTAGTGAATTCTGCGGCAATACTTCTCCGAAACAAAACCGAGCTTGACGATGTTTTTCTGGAACTTTTGGCGCACCCCGAGTTATCGTTTAACGTCAATCCCCAAAACAGCTGCAGAGCTGCTCTTGAGAATGGAATACTGGGCAAAAACGGCGCGGCTGTCTGTGCACAGATTAACCGACTTTACGAGAAAGCCCCCGATGTTTTCTACCGACCTAAGGCTTATGCGGATTTCATAGAACATCCCGAAAAAGAGCCTGTTGTACCGGACAGCGAATTTGAACACTATACTTTAATAGGCTCGATTTCATATGTTCCGTTGCTCGGCAGTTACTTCTTCACTCATCTTGATAGTATGAAATTTCCACTGCAACCGCTATTCAAAAGGCTTCCCGAGTGGATGCTGAATTATATTCGCACAAGGGGCGATTTGACGGAAAAGCTATTCCGGGACATAGACGCACCGAAACGAGCGGATATGGTGAAAAACGCCGAGAAACTCGGGTTTAAGGGCGACGCAAAGGAGGACGCGCTTGCCGCTGCAAACAGGACAGCGAACAATACCATATATATGATTTCGAGCGTTATCCGCAGAAGCCTTCTCCCGAACTGCTCCGCCGAGGATTACGAGCGGATTAGAGCGGCGGGAACTTACTTTGCGAAAAAGTGTATGAACTCGTTTGGCGGGCACGGCGTAATTGCGCTGATAGAGCAAATGAACCAAGAGATGTCTAACGCAGAATATGCAGAAATGCTGAACACCTTTACAATAAATTCTCTGAAAGAAAATAACGCTGCCGAAAGACAGCTTCTGTTTTTTTATGAAAAACACTTGCCGTCCGATGAAGTTGTCAGTGCGATGGAAAATCTGCTTGCGCGTGTTGAAAAGCTGCGCGGCGATGTTGACGGCAAGGCAATAGACGACCAGATCTGTCTGATAAACTTAAGAATTAAAATGCATAAGAAATAAGAGGTAACGAAAATGTCCGAAATTTTAAGACTCCCCGCCGAAGCGCTTTATAAGCCTGAGCTTGACGCTCTTATCGAAAACGAAATGAACCCTGTTCCCGCGGGCTGGAAGATGTCGCCGAAGTCCGTTCTCACCTACATTTGCGGCGGCAAGGCGGGAAAAACCGAGATTACTCCGAAATATATGGGCGACAAGCGGCTTGTGGAAATCTGCATAGCAACGCTGCTCACAGACCGCGCGCTGCTCCTTATCGGCGAGCCGGGCACGGCGAAATCGTGGCTTTCCGAGCACCTCGCAGCGGCAATCAACGGCAAGTCCTCGCAGGTTATCCAAGGCACTGCCGGAACAACCGAGGAGCAGATACGCTATTCGTGGAACTACGCGATGCTGCTGGCGCAAGGACCTTCGTTCAATTCGCTTGTGAAATCCCCCGTTTACACCGCGATGGAAACCGGCACAATCTGCCGCTTTGAGGAAATTTCGCGCTGTGCAAGCGAGGTTCAGGACGCGCTGATTTCGATTTTGTCCGAGAAGCGCATCTCAATCCCCGAGCTTTCCGAGGAAGTTCCCGCGCAGAAAGGTTTTACGATAATCGCGACCGCGAACACCCGCGACAAGGGTGTAAACGAGATGTCGTCCGCGCTCAAACGGCGTTTCAACATCGTTGTTTTGCCCACGCCCGCCGATATCGACACGGAAATCGATATCGTGACAACCCGCGTAAAACAGCTTTCGAGCGGCTTCGGGCTGAACGCGGAAATTCCCGACAGAAGCACGGTTGAGCGCGTTGTGACAATCTTCCGTGAGCTTCGTGCGGGGCAGACGCTGGACGGTCAGCAAAAGTTGAAGCCGACAACGGGCGTGCTGTCCTCGGCGGAAGAAATCTCGCTTTTGGTGAATTCGATGGCGCTTGCGGGGAGCTTCGGAAGCGGAAAGGTTACCGACGCGGAGCTTGCGGCGGCGCTTCAGGGCGCGATTGTCAAGGACGATGCAAAGGACAAGGCGGCGTGGACGGAGTACCTCGAAAACGTGATGAGAAAGCGCGGGAAAGCGTTTGCGGGGCTGTACGCCGAGTGTACGGAGCGTAACGGATAATGGCACATTGTTTTGGTGTAAGACATTTTTCGCCGGCTTGCGCGTTTTATGTGGGAGAGTTTTTGGAGCGCGTGAAACCAAAGCTGGTGCTTATCGAAGGACCGTCCGATTTATCGGGACTAATCGAACAGTTCTGCGTGAAGGAAGCGGTTCTCCCCGCGGCAATTCTCGCGTACACGGAGCAACCGCCCGTGAGGACGGTTTTGTACCCGTTTGCGGAGTTTTCGCCGGAGTATCGGGCGATACTTTGGGCAAGGAAAAACGGCGCGGAGGTGCGGTTCTGCGACTTGCCGAGCGGTTGTGCGCTTGAGTATTACGCGCGGCAAAATGCTCCCGAAAACGAGCCCGACCCCGAGGAGCGCGAGAGCGTTTACGAGCGGATTGAGCAGATGACGGGGCTTGACAACGACACGTTTTGGGAGTACAATTTTGAGCAAGCGGAGAGCTTGGACGAGTTGCTTGACGCGGTTCGCGAATACGGCAAGGGACTGCGTGAATTCTCGCCCGATGATGAGCACAACGCGCTCCGCGAAGCGTATATGCGAAAGGTTATCCACGAAGCCGAGCAGACTGTTCCCACCGAGAAAATTGCTGTGATAACGGGCGCGTTCCACACGGGCGGGCTTGACGGAGTTGCGTTTTCGGAGGAGGACGCGCGGCTTACCGAGAATATCCTCGCGCAAAAATCGTTGTCAACGCTGATGCCGTACTCGTATTACCGCTTGTCGCGGCGCTCGGGGTACGGCGCGGGGAGCAGGGCGCCGGGGTTTTACGAGATTTTGTGGAACAACCGGCTTTGCGGCAAACAACAAGCCGCCGCAGAGTACCTCGCGCGGATTGCCGAGGGACAGCGCAAGCGTGGATTTTCCGCGTCATCGGCGGAGGTTATCGAGGCGCTTAGGCTTGCGGAAACGCTTGCCGAAATGCGCGGCGGAAAACAGCCGAGCCTTGCGGATTTGCGTGACGCGGCGGTTACCTGTATGGGACACGGCAGTTTCGGTGAAATCAGCGTTTCGTGCGCGGATATCGAGATTGGCGCGAAAATCGGCTCGTTGCCCGAGGGGAGCATTTCCACGTCCGTTCAACAGGATTTTTTGCGGCAACTCTCGGAGCTGAAACTCGACCGTTACCGCACGGCGACTGCGGAGGAACTGAAACTTGATTTGCGCGAAAACCTGCGCGTAAAGAGCGAGAAATCCGCGTTTCTTGACCTCAACCGCTCGTTTTTGCTACATCGATTGCGGGTGCTGGACATCGGTTTTGGCGTGTTGCAAAACAATGTTTCGGACAACGAGCATACGGAAATCTGGCAACTTCGCTGGTCGCCCGAGTGCGAAATCCGCTTGGTTGAGGCATCGCTTATCGGCGGCGACACGATTGAGCAGGCGTGCGCGTTGCGGCTTGCCGAGTTGCTCTATTCGGCGGAGAGCCTGCCCGTTGCCGCGAAGGTGCTCGGGGACGCGTTTTTGTGCGGGATAACGGGCACGGTGAAAACGGCGGTTTTGGCGGTGCAGAAGCTGGCGGTGGACTGCGTTTCGGCGGCGGACTGCGGCAAAACGATAGGCACGCTTTCCGCGATAATTCGTTTCGGGAGCCTGCGGCGGCTTGACACCGAGCCGCTTCTGGAGCTTTTGCAACAGCTTTTTCTGCGATTTTGCCTGTCGCTTATGGGAGAAAGCGTGTGCGATGAAAACGCGGCGCACGAGCTTATGAGCGCGATTTCTGCGGTAAACGACGCGGCGCTCTCGCACACCGAGCTTTCGGAGGAACGCTTGTTGCGGTTGCTCACTGAGCTTGCGGACAGCGATATGGCAAGCCCGCTGTTGTCGGGATTTGCGTGCGCGGTGCTTACGGACAGGGGGAAGCTCCCCTCCGAAAAGCTCTCGGAGCTTATCAGCCGCCGTTTGTCGAAAGGCACACCGCCCGCCGAGGGTGCGCTGTGGTTCGAGGGACTTGCGGCGAAAAACCGACGCGCGCTGATTGCGAGGCTGTCGCTTTGGGAGAAGCTCTGCTCGTTCATTGCGGAGCTATCCGACGAGGAATTCAAGCCCGCTCTTGTGTGCTTGCGGAGAACATTTTCGGTGTTCTCACCAAGCGAAAAAGCCGATATCGCGGAGAACATCGGCGAGGTGCTTGGGATATCGGCGCAGACTGCCGCCGAGATAATCGCGGCACCCATGACCGACGAGGAGCGCGAAACCATAAGCGGGCTTGATGATTTTGATTTTGATGAGATTTAGGAGAAAAATGCTTTCACTTGGAAAATACAAATTCACTTTGGACGAGGGTTCGCCCGAAAACCGCTTGTACCTTTGCACAGATGAAAACGGCAAAAAAGCGTGGAATGTTGAATTGCACTTTGCCGAGGGTGAATACGGCGGCGAAACGGTTTCCCCGACAATAATTTTCGGCTACATAAAAACCAAAAAGCAGACACCCGCCGAGCTTAAAAACGAGAGCTTCAAGGTTGGTTCAATCGAAGAATGCGAGGAGCGCGAGGACGAGTTTTACATTTTCGAGCACGAGCCGATGCTCAAATACAGCGTCAAGATTGCTGATTTCAGGGACGGAAAAGCGCTTGTTTGTTGCTCGGGAACAGCCGTTGAGGACGGTTACGCGGATAAACCGAAAAGGGTGAAATTTGCGCTTGAGGAGTGGGTGACGGTCGGAGAAATGTCGGTGAACGAGGATTTTTCCGATGCTGTTGATGATGAGCAATCGCCTGCGCCTGTTAATGGTAAAACGGTCGGTTTAATCGCAAACGGCGGCGCAAATCCTAATGACCTTGAAATATCGGAGAAACTTGCCGGCTTCACATTCCCCGAGGATTTGCGGAAATTCTTGTTGGAGAAGAACGGCGCGGTGCCCGAAACCACACAAAATCACATCATTCTGCCCGCCGTAAAGGAAAAGCTCAGCGTCCGCTTTCTATACGGGCTGACGCAGGTAAGCGGCACGGACGCGAGCCATTTTATTCCAAAAGAGCTCAAAGACCGCAGGCTTTTTATCCCCGAGCAGATGGTGCCCGTGGCGGAGGAAAAACGCGGGCTTTGCTGGATTTGCTATTCAAATATGGAGAAATACAAGGGCGTGTACGCGGTTGACAGAATGTTGAAGCTCAAGGAGTCGAAGCGCGACAGCTGTATTTACAAAATCGCGGATACTTTCACGGAGTTTTTGACCAAAATTGTTGCCGATGAATAACGGAGAAGCTATGGAAAACACAACAACACTAAAGCGCTGGCGGCTGATTCTCGGCGAGGAAGCCGAGGACACGCTGAGCGGAATGGGCGGTGCGGCGCTTTCCGCGGAGGAACTGCTGATGGACAGCGCGCTTTCGCAGATTTACGGAGCCGGCTCGGGTTCATCGCAAAGCGGCGGGAAAGGCGCGGGCAAGGGAAAATCCTCGCCGAATTTGTCGCGCTGGCTGGGGGATTTGCGGTCGCTGTTTGCACCGATGGAGGTGCGCGTTATCCAGAATGACGCGATAAACCGTTGCGGAATGAAACAGCTCCTCTTTGAACCCGAGATGCTCGATACCCTTGAACCCGACATCTCAACAGCCTCGCTTTTGCTCACGCTGAAAGACCAAATCCCCACGAAAGCAAAGGAGAACGCGCGGAATTACATCGCGAAGATTGTCGAGGACATCAACCGCCGTTTGTCCGATGACGTGAAACGCTCGGTGACTGCCGCGCTCAACCGCCGCGAGCACTCTCCGATACCGTCTGCGGCGGCACTTGATTACAAGCTGACGATACGGCGAAATCTGCGTTGTTACGATGCAGAACGAAAGTTGCTTTTGCCCGAGAAATTCTACTTTTACGAGCGCTCAAGCAAGTCCGGTTCACGAACGGTAATTTTGGATATTGACCAAAGCGGTTCGATGGGCGAAAGCGTGATTTATTCATCGATAATCGGCTGTATTCTCGCGAGTATGAGCTCGCTGAAAACGCACATTGTCGCTTTTGACACGCAGGTGAACGACCTCACGGAAAAGTGCGCTGACCCGGTTGATTTGCTGTACGGGATACAGCTCGGCGGCGGCACGGACATCGAGAAATCGGTTGCTTATTGCCAAACGCTTGTCGCGCAACCCGACAAGACGACAATGTTCCTCGTCACAGACCTGTATGAAGGCGGAAACCGCGCGGGGCTTCTCAGGCGGCTTGGTGAGCTAAAGGAGAGCGGCGTGAACATCGTGGTGCTTCTCGCGATATCCGACAGCGGCGCGCCGAGCTTTGACAACCAGCTCGCGGGACGCGTTGCGGAGCTTGATATACCGTGCTTTGCGTGCCCGCCCGAAAAGTTGCCCGAGTTGCTGGAGCAGGCGTTGAAACGCAGAAAAATCTCGCTGAAATAACCAAATTCGGCAATTTTACCAAACAATCCGTTCGTGTTTGAGCGCTTGTTCAAAACAGATGGATTGTAACTTTTGTAAACGTTATCATTTGTTCGAAATGTCAAAAATTTTAATGAAAATTTGGTGAAAATGCCGTGAAAAAGAGCGTTGACAATTATCGCCAAATGTTGTATTATTAAAGTGGAGTATCTTTCGGCTTGAATAAAAAATTGCCGAAAGGAAAAGGAGGATTTAAATGCAAGCAAAAACCACAAACAAGGTTTGGGCGCTTGTGTTGTCGCTGATTATGTTGCTGACGCTTATCCCGTTCAGCCCATTTTCAGGTAAGGCAAGCGCAGATTCGGGAAGTTATGTTCTCGATGTCAACAGTCTGACTGCAGGCGATTATGTCGGTAAAACGATTAAAGCAGGCACAGACGATTTCTTCACCGTAAAATTCGGTGACAAGGGAAAGATTGATAGCACCGCCGAAAAGAAATTCGACGATGGCTATACAGCAAGTACCCGCATTAACTTCGGCGGTAAGACAACTGTTGGCGCCGGAGCTCGTGAAATCGAGTTCAAGACCACAGGCGCTGCTGAAGTAAAGGTATGGTGGGTTTCGGGCGGCAATGACCGTTTCGTTTCCATCTACAACGCTTCCGGCGAAAAAGCGGACGCTACAAAGGTTTCCGCGAAGGACACTCTGTACGTTAGCAAGCTGAATGTTTCTCAAGCAGGTACATATCAGCTCGTTTGTGCAGAGGGCACAAACTACCTCTTCAAGGTTGAGGTTACACCTATGGCTGAAGCCAAGGAGTACGAGTTCGTTTCTTCAACGCTTGACAAGGCAGACGCAGGTTCATTCACCGACGGTCAGGCTGTCAAGGCTGGTACAGACAACTATTTCACTCTGTACTGCAGTGCAAAGACCAAGATTGACGGTAGCGACAAGGTATTCCCCGATGGCAATACCTTAACTGCTCCCAGAGTAAACTTTGGCGGCAAGGCAGACATTTCCGTTCCCAAGAACTGCATCAGCTTCAAGACAAGCGGTGCCGCAGACATCAAGGTTTGGTGGGTTGAAGGCGGAGAAAACTCGGAGCGCCAGATGGTAATTTACGATGCTTCGGGAAATGAAGTTGCCAAGACAAATGTTACCACTCTTGCCAAGAACGATTCTTGCGTTTCCGCGCTTCAGGTACCGAGCGCAGGTACCTATTTCCTCGGCGGCGATGTTAACAACAACTACATCTTCAAGGTTAAGGTAACCGAGGGTGGCTCTGTTGTTATCCGCAAGGATTGGAGTTCCGTAGCTTCCCCTGTTGTATACTATCCGACTGTTGATTCCGAGAACAAGGCAAACGTTAAAGTAAACGTTTCTGCGGTTGTCGGCGCAGACGGCGGTGACGCGGTTAAGGTTGTTCTGTACGATGAGAAGGGCAATGAGGTTGATTCCAAGCAGTCGCTTGCAGAGGATAAATCTCACTCCCTCACCTTTACTCCTCCCGCTTCGGGCAAGTATACGATCAAGGCAGTCCTTTCACGCGACGGTTATCCCGATAAGGAGAGCTTTGCGAAGGAGTTTTCTTTCGTTCTTCCTCTCACAAAATCCGCAATTTCTTCCGCTACCAGCAAGGGTGACGGCAAGGTTGAGGTTATCTGGAGCCCCGTCAAGGAGGCAACCGGCTACAACGTTTACTGCAACGGCACAAAGGTTGGTTCGACAGCCGACACCTCTTATAAGGTAACCGGACTTACTATTGGCGACAAGTGCAAGTTCACCGTAGCGGCAGTTCGCGGCAGTGAAGAAGGCCCGCAGTCCGATGCTATTCAGACAACCGTAACCAAGGACGCAAAGCAGACTTGGGGCTGGGTTCGCTTCGGTACATCTACCGATGACGATAACAACGGTTATGTTGGTAGCCTTAACGAGGACGGCAAGGTTACCGTTTACTCCGAGAACGGCAAGGGCAAAATTCAGTCCTCTTCCAACGACGGAATTTCGTTCTATTACACACCTGTTCCCACCAGCCAGAACTTTACACTTCGTGCAAATGTTCACGTTGACAACTGGGATTTCTCCAACGGACAGGAGGGCTTCGGACTTGTTGCACTCGACAGCATTCCCGAGGTTAACAGCTCCAACGTGTTCTGGACTAACTCTTATATGGCGGCGGCAACTCTGATTTCTTACAGATATGACGCTTCCAAGACCAACAACATCTACAACGGCGTTGTATTTGACGGCACTGGCGACAAGTACAGCATGTACATCGGACTTGGCGTTGATACAAAGCTTGGTATGACCAAGGAGAACATCGACTCGATTTACGCGTCACCCGCGGGTAAGATTGAGTTCGGTCAGTATCCTCTCGACCTCTCTCTTGCAAAGAACGGCGCGGCGGCAGGCGACTACAATATGATCGGCAACTGCACCAATGCAGATAAGCTCCGCGGTCCTTCCTACAAGCAGATGACCGACTTTATCCTTGAAATCCAGAGAAACAACACCGGTTACTTCCTCTCTTACTACACCAAGGACGGCGCTCTTGTAAAGACTCAGAAATTCTATGACACGAAGGCTCTTGACCAGCTTGATGAGGAGAACGTTTACGTTGGCTTCTTTGCGGCAAGACGCGCTCGTGCAACCTTCTCGAACGTTAAGTTCACGACAACTGACCCCAAGGACGACGCTCCTGCTGAGGCAAGACCTGTTGAGAAGATTGACGCAAACCTCGTTATCTCCTCTGCTACTTATTCCAACTCCGCAAGCTACAATCTGCTTGTAACACCGAACGTAGACGGTAAGGTTGACGTTCTTGACGGCGGTAAACCTTTGGCAGAAGGCGTGGCTGTTAAGGCTGATACTCTCGCGTCAATTCCTTTCGGCCTTTTCGGAAACACAAACAAGCTCACGATTATCTTCACACCCGATCCCGAACAGGATTTGGGCGAGAGCAAGGCACTTGCAAGCACCGACCCTGTAACCTATGAACATGTAGTTTCCTACGACGAGTATTTTGCAAATCAGAAGAACATCTACGTTTCACCGAATGCCGGTGCATACGGAAACGGCGGTCCCGAGTACCCGCTGAGCATTTACGAAGCGGTTAAGGTTGTACAGCCCGGTCAGAAGATTATTCTTATGGAGGGCACCTACAAGCTCGACAAACAGCTTGTTATCGCTCGCGGCATTGACGGCACAGCTGAAGCTCCTATCTATATGATAGCTGACCCGAACGCAAAGACCAGACCTGTTTTCGATATGCAGAGCAAGGTTAACGGTATCATTGCGGCAGGCAATTACTGGTACTTCAAGGGCTTTGACGTAACAAAGTCGGGCAACAACAACGGCGGCTTCCACCTTTGCGGTAGCTACAATATTCTCAATGACATAAACGCATACGAGAACAGCGACTCGGGTATTTATATCCACGCGTATAACAACTCAACTGACCCCAGAGAGCTTTGGCCGCACGACAACCTCGTTCTCAACTGCACGTCCTTCAACAACGCGGACACCGGTTATGAGAACGCAGACGGTTTTGCATGCAAGCTCACCACGGGTGACAACAACGTATTTGACGGTTGCGTTTCGTACAACAACGCGGACGATGGCTGGGACTGCTACGCTAGAGCGGCGCACGGTTCAATCGGCGCGGTTACAATCAAGAACTGCGTAGCTTACAACAACGGCTATCTGCTTGACGGCACGAACGCGGGTAATGGTAACGGCTTTAAGATGGGCGGCGAAAGCCTCGCGGCAGGTCACACCATCATCAACTCTATTGCCTTCAACAACAAGGCGAAGGGTATTGACTGCAACTCCTGCCCCGACATTCACATCATCAACTGCACATCTTACAACAACGAGGGCTACAACGTAGCTTGCTACACCGGCAACGCTACTATCAGCACGGACTTCTCGTCCGAGGGTGCGATTTCGTTCAAGGACAGCTCTGTCAAGAGCGGACTTGGCGAGGCTGACAACTTCAAGCCGCAGGGCACTCAGGACATCACGAAGTTTGGCGGCGAGAGCAACTTTGTATGGGACGGCTCTGCTTCCAAGAACTCGAAGGACGTTAAGGTATCGGCTGATTGGTTCAAGTCGCTTGAGTTCAAGGGCGTAAAGCGCAATGCAGACGGCACTATCGATATGCAGGGCTTCCTCGAGCTCACAGACAAGGCTCCCAAGAACGCGGGCGCAAGAATGGCTCCCACAAAGGTTGCGGAAATCGAGATTACTCCCGATGAAAATCTTCCTGCACCTCGCACGGGCGTTGAGTTCCCTGTTATCATTCTGATTGCTGTTCTTGCGGCAACTGTAACGGTTCTCATCGTTAAGCGTAAGAGAGCATAATCCGATTTAGTTTAACACGCTAAATAAAAATTCGTCCGTAATCGAAAGGTTACGGACGTTTTTTATTATCGGTAATTTTTTAGCAACAAGCCAAGCAGTTGATAAAAACAATGCGTTTGAAAAAAGGTTAATACGGGAAAATCAGCGTGTGGAAATCCTTATTTGCGGAGTTGTGGTAATAATTCTTAATCATCGTTGCTCTGAAACCAAGCGCGGAAACCTGCTTCAGCAAATCTTCATCAGACAAATTTGTCTGAAATTCAACGATACAGTGCAGTCCCGAGTCCTCGCCCGAAATAACGGAGTTTCTGAAGATATCGAACTTTTTCATTCGTGCGAACAGCTCGCTTCGGCACTTTTTGTAGTGAACGCGCATACGGTTGATGTGCTTTTCAAAGTAACCCTCATCGATGAAACGCGCGAGGGCGTATTGCTCAAAGGTTGACACGGGGCAGGAGCAGAAGCCGAGTTTTTCATTATATTTTTGGAGAAATTTCGGCGGAAGCACCATATAGCTTATTCGGATTGACGTAGCGAGGCTTTTGCTGAACGTGTTCATATAGATAACCTTGTCCATCACATCGATGCTGTACATCGAGGGGATTGGCTTGCCCGCGAGCCGAAACTCGCTGTCATAGTCGTCCTCGATAATGAAGCGGTCGGGCGAGCTGCTTGCCCATTCAAGCAGTGAGTACCGTTTGCCGACCGAGGTTATAACGCCGGTCGGGAAGTGGTGCGAGGGTGAAATGTGGATAATGTTCGCCTTAAGATTTTTCAGGCGCTCTATGTCGATGCCATCGCTCAATACGGGTATCCGCTCGCACTTTATCCCATAATTCGCGTAAATCTCGGCGATTTTCGAGTAGCCCGGCTCTTCGACAGCGAAAACGTAGTTGTTCCCGAACAGAATGTTCATCAGCATATACAGGTACTCCGAGCCTGCGCCGATGATGATTTGCTCGGGAGCGGCGGTGATGTTGCGGAACTGCTTGAGGTGGTGGGAGATAGCGGCGCGAAGCTCGTACACGCCCTCAAAGGACGGTTTTTTTAGCAAACTGGTCTGGTTGTTTGACAATTCTTCGCGCATCAACTTAGCCCAGATTGTAAACGGAAACAGCTTGTTTTCGTCACCACTTGACTGCGAAACGGTCGATAAACGGCTTTGTTCCGCGGATTTATCGGCAATTAAATTCGTACCGAGCTTTTCCGCAAAATAACCCTTTTGTGGAACTGACCTTATGTAACCTTCTGCAATCAACTGGTTATATGCGTTTTCAACCGTGATAACGCTCACACCGAGATTTTGTGCGAAATTCCTCTTAGACGGGAGCTTTTCATCGGCTTTGATAACGCCCGCTTCAATATCAGCCTTGATTTTCGCGTAAATCTGAACGTAAAGCGGCTCGGAGTTCGATTTGTCCAGCTCGTAGGTAATCATATTATCAACCTTTCTGGTATTATAAAAATAGTCTGTTTTGATTATTGAAATATAACCACAATATGATTATACTTTAAATGTACGCAAAAGTCAACAATTTTTTAATATATCGGAGGAAAATAAAATGAGCGAAAATCGTTATCAGCTGAACAAGGAGCTTGCGCAGATGCTCAAGGGCGGCGTAATTATGGACGTAACCACACCCGAGCAGGCGAAAATTGCCGAAGCGGCGGGAGCTTGCGCGGTTATGGCGCTGGAGAGAATCCCCGCGGACATTCGCGCGGCAGGCGGCGTTTCGAGAATGAGCGACCCCGCGATGATTAGAGGCATTCAGGAGGCTGTCAGCATTCCTGTAATGGCGAAGTGCAGAATCGGTCATTTTGCCGAGGCGCAGATTTTGCAGGCAATCGAAATCGACTACATCGACGAGAGCGAGGTTCTTTCGCCCGCTGATGATGTTTATCACATTAACAAAAACGAGTTCAAGGTACCGTTTGTATGTGGTGCAAAAAATCTCGGCGAAGCGCTCCGCAGAATATCCGAGGGTGCGTCGATGATTAGAACTAAGGGCGAGCCCGGTACCGGCGATGTAATTCAGGCTGTTCGTCACATGAGAATGATTCAGAGTGAAATCGCTCAGCTTGCTTCACGCCGTGAGGACGAGCTGTTTGAAGAGGCAAAGCGCCTTCAGGTTTCCTACGACCTCGTTAAATTTGTTCACGACAACAAGAAGCTGCCCGTAGTAAACTTTGCGGCAGGCGGCGTGGCAACCCCCGCGGACGCGGCTCTTATGATGCAACTTGGTGCTGAGGGCGTGTTTGTTGGTTCTGGCATCTTCAAGTCCGGCAACCCCGAAAAGCGCGCGCAGGCTATTGTTAAAGCGGTAACGAATTACGATAAGCCTGAAATGCTTGCAGAGCTTTCTGCAAATCTCGGCGAAGCGATGGTTGGCATAAACGAGCAGGAAATCGCGTTGCTGATGGCAGAAAGAGGAAAGTAATGGTTGCGATTTTAGCCGTACAGGGCGCTTTTATCGAGCACGCGCACGCTCTTGAAAAGCTTGGCGTTGAGTACAAATATCTGCGCAACAAAGCGGATATAACGCCGGATATTGACAGGCTGATTTTGCCGGGCGGTGAGAGCACAACGCAGAGAAAGCTCTTGAAGGAGCTGGAAATGCTGGAGCCGCTGAAAGCGATGGTTGAGGGCGGTGCGCCTGTTATGGGAACCTGCGCGGGGTTGATTTTGCTTGCGGAGAAAATTTCGAGCGGTGAAGAAACGGTGTTCGGAACTTTGCCGATTGAGGTGTGCCGAAACGCTTACGGACGCCAGCTCGGAAGCTTTTCCACTGTGCAGAACATCGGCGAGGTCGCGGATTTCCCGATGCGGTTTATTCGCGCACCGTTTGTGGAAAAGGTGTTGAGCGACGAGGTTGAGGTGCTCAACGTCACCGACGGCAGAATAACGGCGGTTCGTTACAAGAAACAGCTTGGTTTCGCGTTCCACCCCGAGCTTACCGAGGACTTGCGCTTGCACAAAATGTTCCTAGATTTATAAAAAATTCCGCGCGGGTAAAAGTACCTGCGCGGATTTGTTTATTTACCGAAAACGCCGAGTCCCTCGAGCAGAATTTTAATGCCGAGGAGAATTAGGATAATGCCGCCGACGATTTCAGCTTTTGACTTGTATTTTGTACCGAAAAGGCTGCCGATTTTGACGCCCGCCGCCGAGAACAGAAAAGTGACAACGCCGATAAAAAGTATCGCGGGAACGATTGCCACATCGAGAAACGCGAAGGTAACTCCGACAGCAAGCGCGTCAATGCTTGTTGCAATCGCGAGGAGAAGCATTGTCTTGAATTTCATTGACGAATCGGATTTTTCCTCGTCCTTGCCGAGCGCCTCTTTAATCATATTTCCGCCGATGATTAACAGTAACGCGAACGCAATCCAGTGCGAGAAGTTCGACACGAAATCGGAGAAACCTCTTCCGAGGAAATAGCCGATAAGCGGCATAAGCGCCTGAAAACCGCCGAACCACGCGCCCGCGATAAGCATATGTTTCCACTTGATTTTGCCGAGGGAAAGTCCCTTGCAGATTGACACGGCGAACGCGTCCATCGACAGCCCGACCGCCAGAATAAAAAGTTCGATAATGCTCATATTTATCCGTCCTTTCGTTGTCTGCGGATAAAAAAAGACCCGCAGACAGTTTTACACCGTCTGTGAGTCTTGTCGTTAAAGCAAATTGCTCGTAAGCATTACCGGGCGTTACGCCATTATGTCGATAAGTGCCGCGGATATCCCGCCGACTACTCCCCCATAGAGATTGCTTATATTTTACCACAAAGCGGGGGATTTGTCAAGCGGTTTGGCGAATTTTGTTGAAATTTATCGCGCGACAATCCGGTAGTTGCTCTTTGAGGTGAGGACATAAGCGAGAATGTAAATCGCGGAGTAAAGCGCGAAGCAAATAACCGCAACCAGCGCAAGGAAACCAACGTCCATCTGCCCGAACAACTTCAGCAGTTTTACAATCAGCGGGAACGAAAACGCGATGTGAACACCTGCGGCGAGAAGGGGAGTGAAGAAGAGCGTGAGCACCTGCGAGTTGATAGACGAGCGGATTTCGGCTTTTGTCATACCGACTTTCTGGAGAATTTCAAACCGTGACTTGTCCTCGAATCCCTCGGTGACCTGCTTGTAGTACATAATCAGCACCGCCGCCAGCACAAACACGATACAGAACAGCACGCCGAGGAAGAACAGCCCGCTGTACATCGCGTTAACTTCGCTTCTGTAGTAGCAAACCGAATTGTAGGTCTTACGGGTATCTTCAAGATAGAGCTTTCCGTCAATTTCATCAACATTGTGTTCGTCAATGAAATCGTATGTTCCGGCGGAAATCGTGTCAATAACCGTTTTCATAACATCGTCACTACAATCAAAGTTTGTGCCGAAATAATAGAACATAACAGGTTCGTTCGCGTAGTACACTTTTGTGTCCGGTTCAAACTCGTTCATATCAATCTCATCGAGGGAGCTGAATGTTCGATGACCAACTCTGTAATATGTGTGCTTGTTTTCCAACTTCCGCTGATATTGCGTGTCAAAGTCCTCATCATTGATAAACGCATAGCGGTAATGGAAATTGTTAACATCGGCATAAGAAAGCTCGTTCAGATGTTCTCCGTCCGTAACAACAAAGTCGTCAACCGTCCCGACTCCCTTGAGATAATCATACTTGTTCCATTTTCTTACTACAGTTTCACCGTTTTCAAACTTGATTTCCGAGGTTTGAGGTTCACCTAGAACGGTAACAACATCATAGGTTTCGTCCTTTGGCTCGCTTGGCAGTTTCAAAATCAGCGCCTCGCCTTTATTAACAGCGAGATTTTTCCCCATAACCGCATTATAATCGGAAATCGGAATGAGATGAAAATATGTTGTCGGGAGCGATTGGTAAAGCTGATTAACTTCTTCATCTGTCATTCCTTCGGTATCTTCAACGGTCAACAGCTTTTTGTCGCGATAAACCATTTCTTGACTGAAAAGATAGCGATATTTCACGAAATCATGCGGGTTTGCGTTATATTCAAGCGCGGTTTCGTTTATAGTCTTTTCAACCTCGTCAACAATCTCTTGTTTATCGGAAACCAACTGAAATGTCAAATCCCTCGGATACATCTTCCGCAAAATCTGCGCCGAGCCGAAATAAAGCCCCGATGTTGAGATAATGGTAAACAGCGCCATACACGCGAGAACGCAGATTGAAGCAAGTCCCGCGCCGTTTCGTTTCATACGGAAAGACATCTGCGAGGTGGAAACGAAGTGGTTTGTTTTGTAGTAATACTTTTTGTTCTTTTTGAGCAGCTTGCACACGACAACGCTCCCCGAGATGAACAGCAGATAAGTTGCCGCGATAACCAGCACAACCGCGCCAAAAAACGCGAGAATAGCGTAAATGGGACTTTTGACGATATTCGCGAGAACGTACCCCGCAATCAGCAAAACCGCGCCGATAACAGCCACGGCGATGTTGGCTTTCGGCGGTCTTTCGCCGGATTTCGCGGAGGTGAAGAGCTTAATCGGGCTTGTGTAGCTGACCTGATGCACACCTTTCAGCAAAATCAGCGCGAACAGCATCGCATAAATCACAACTTCCTGCCCGACAACCGCCCAGTCAACGTAAAACTCCAGCGAGTTTTTCCCGCCGAGCATATTTATCAGCAGAATTTCCACAAACTTTGAGAAAAACACGCCGAGCGAAATGCCGACAATCAGCGTGATGATGAGGATAAAAAGGTTCTCGAACACGAGGACAAGCGAAATGTTGTTCTTGCCCATTCCGAGGATATTGTAGAGTCCGAACTCGTTTTTGCGGCGTTTTAGGAGAAACGAGTTTGTGTAGAACAGGAAAATCGCGGAGAACGCGGCGAGGATTATCCAGCCGAGCCTCAGCACAACGCTGACCATCGTGCCGCCGGGCTGAGCGTATACGAAACTGCTGTTTGCGAGGAACGCGGTTATGTAGAAAACCATCATCATACCGACGCACGCGAACAAAAACGGCAGATAGAAGCGAAAATTTTTCTTTATTCCCGAGAGGGCAAGCCGTGGGTAGATGAATTTGTTCATAGTCCACCTCCGCTTGCGATAACGGTGAGCGTATCGGTGATTTTCTTGTACAGCTCCTCGTCGGTGCTTTCACCGCGGTAAAGCTGGTGATAAATCTCACCGTCCTTGATGAACAGCACGCGTTTGGCGCGGCTAGCCGCTTTAACGGAGTGCGTGACCATAAGGATAGTCTGCCCGTCCGAGTTGAACTTCGCGAAAAGCGACAAAAGCTCATCGGAGGACTTGCTGTCGAGAGCGCCCGTAGGCTCGTCCGCGAGCAGGATTTTCGGCTCGGTTATCATCGCGCGCGCCGCGGCGGTGCGTTGTTTCTGACCGCCGGAGATTTCATACGGGTACTTGTCGAGAAGCTCGGTGATACCGAGATTTTCGGCGGTCGGCGTGAGCTTTTTCATCATCGTGTCGTGCGGCATTCCCATTAAAACGAGCGGGAGCAGGACGTTATCGCAGACGGTGAAATTATCGAGCAGATTGAATTCCTGAAAAACGAAGCCGAGGTTGTCGCGGCGGAATTTCGCGATATTTTTCTCCTTGATTGCGGTGATGTCGGTGCCGTCGAGAAGAACATCGCCGGTAGTCGGCTTGTCAAGCGCCGCGAGGATATTGAGAAGCGTGGTTTTTCCCGAGCCGCTCTCGCCCATAATCGCGATATATTCGCCCTTTTCCACGGTAAACGAAACGTTTGAAAGCGCGGTGACGTGGTTATTTCCGAGGCGCTGTGAGTACACCTTTTTCACATTCCGAACTTCGAGTATAGCCATAAAATTACCTCCTTTTTTTACAATTATACCCGAAACCGCGATTTTGCGCCATAGATTTACCTTACATTTTCCTTACAAAAATGTAAGGTTACTCATAATTGATTTTCTCCCGCGTCAAATCAATCCTGATAACCGTCCCGTTTTTATCGCTCTCAGCGGTGATTTTGTGGCCGAGCTTCCGGCAGATTTTATCGCAGAGATACAGCCCGATACCGCTTGCTTTTTCATCAATTCTGCCGTTGAGCCCCGTGTAGCCCTTCTCGAAAATCCGTGGCAAATCCTCGGGAGAAACGCCGATTCCCGTGTCCTTAACGCAGAGGGTTTGCGGTTCTTCAAAGTAAATCTCGATACCGCCGAAATTTGTGTATTTGACAGCGTTTGAGATGACCTGCCCGACAACAAACCCGAGCCATTTCTCATCGGAAACGACGTTTTTCCCCGACGGCTTAAAATCAAGCGTGAGCTTTTTCCTGATAAACTGCGAGGAGAATTTCCTGATTTCACCGCGCACCAGCTCGTCCGCCGAGATTTCCCGAATAACAAAATCCGTGCTCTCCGAGGTGAGCCGCGCGTAGCACATCGCCATTTGCGTGTACTCCTCAATTCTGCGGATTTGCTCGGAAAGCTCGTTTACATCGCACTCACTCTGCAAAATGAGCCGTGCGGCGGCGATAGGCGTTTTAATCTGGTGCGCCCAGACGGTGTAGTAATCGGATAAATCCGCGAGTTTTTGCTCGGTGCTTTTCTTGATGACGGTTTTTTCATCGAACAGAATCTCGAGCATTTCGGCGTATTCTTTCTCGATAAAATTAGCGGCGGGGGGAAGATTTTCGGTGGTGAGGGTAATTTCACGAGTGCATTGACGGAGTTTTTTCACCTTTCTTGCAAACAGTATAAAATCAACGATAAATGCGATGAAAACGAGGGAAAAGGAGATTGCGGCGGCGTACAGCACGGCGGCTGTCGGGAGCGAATAACCCGAGAAAACTGCCGCAAAAACCCCGCTGCAAACCGCCAGAATTATCACAAAAACCGCGCGTGATTTAAGATAATTAAGTACCATAACTTACTCCAAAATGTAACCCATTCCCGCTTTTGTGGAAATGAAATTTGTAAGGCCGTGATTTTCGATTTTCTTGCGCAGGCGCGAAACGTTGACGGTGAGCGTGTTGTCGTCAACGTAGCAGTCGGTTTCCCAGAGCTTTCGCATAAGCTCCTCGCGGCTTACGATTTTACCGCGGTTTTGCATAAGCGTGAGCAAAATCCGAAACTCGTTTTTGGTAAGCTCGATTTTTTCGCCCGCGACAACAAGCGAAGCTTCGGCGATATTAAGCGCCGCGCCGCCGCACTCGATGATTTCGTTTGGCGCGGAAAAGTCGTAGCACCGCCGCAAAATCGCGTTGATTTTCGCCATAAGCACGGACAAATCAAACGGCTTTGCGATAAAATCATCGCCGCCCATATTCATCGCGAGCACGATATTCATATTGTCCGACGCGGACGACAGGAAAACAATCGGCGCTTTTGAGTTTTTGCGGATTTGCTCGCACCAGTAAAAGCCGTTGTGAAAGGGAAGTCCGATGTCGAGAAGCGTGAGGTGCGGCGAAAAGCGCTCGTATTCCGCGGCAATTTCCCGAAAATTCTCGGCAATTCTGACGAGAAAACCCCACCCGTCAAGGTGCTTTTTCACGGCATTTGCGATTGCACTGTCGTCCTCGACAATAAAAATTTTGTACATAATTTCACCTGCTTTTGAGTTTCTGTAAATCATTCTAACATATTTTTTCAAGAATTGCAAGAGTTGACAAATTTTTCTGATTATGATAGAATAATAAAAAAAACCGAGGTAAAAATGAAGATAAAATATATCCACGAGCCAACCGACTTGCAGTGCGGACAAGCGGTTCTGGCAATGCTTATCGGCACGACAGCCGAGCAAATCTGCTCACTTCTCCACAACGAGCGCGAAACAAATCTTCGCGAAATGCAAAGCGTTCTCACCGAACACGGCATAAAATTCTCCCGTGAACGCAGGCAGGCTTTTTCCAAAGCGGATTTGCCGAAAATCGCGCTGTTGAGCCTTGAAACGCCGCGCTGTTGGCACTGGTCGCTGTACGCGGACGGTGTTTTCTATGACCCCGAGCACGGCGTTCTCGATGACTTTCCGCAGTGTGAAAGAAAATATTTTTGGGAAATTTTATCAAATTAGTCGGTTTAAAGCAAAAATGTGCTAAATTATACTTGACAGACAGCGCGAAATGTTTTATAATAAAAATGCACGACTATCGCGCAAACTGTTGAAAGGAAAAACGAAAATGAACGAGAAAATTCCGTATAAAACTTACCTTGAAGAGAGTGAATTGCCCAAGCAGTGGTACAACGTGCGTGCTGATATGAAGAACAAGCCCGCGCCGTTGCTCAATCCCGCGACCTTGAAGCCGATGACTGCCGAGGAGCTTTCGGCGGTGTTCTGCGATGAGCTGGTAAAGCAGGAGCTGGACGACACCACGCCTTATTTCGATATCCCCGATGAAATCCGCGAGTTTTACAAGATGTACCGTCCGTCACCGCTTGTCCGCGCGTATTGCCTTGAAAAAGCGCTTGACACACCCGCGCACATCTACTACAAATTCGAGGGCAACAACACCTCGGGAAGCCACAAGCTGAACAGCGCGATTGCACAGGCTTACTACGCGAAAAAGCAGGGCTTGAAGGGCGTAACAACCGAAACCGGTGCGGGACAGTGGGGAACTGCGCTTTCGATGGCTTGCGCGTATCTGGGACTGGACTGCCGTGTTTATATGGTAAAATGCTCGTATGAGCAGAAGCCGTTCCGCAGAGAGGTTATGAGAACCTACGGCGCGTCGGTAACTCCCTCGCCGTCCGATACAACAAATGTCGGCAGAAAAATTCTCGCCGAGCACCCCGGCACAACGGGAAGTCTTGGCTGCGCGATTTCCGAGGCAGTTGAGGCGGCTGTATCAACCGAGGGTTACAGATATGTGCTCGGTTCGGTTTTGTCGCAGGTTTTGCTGCACCAGACGGTTATCGGCTTGGAGTCCAAGACCGCGTTCGACAAAATCGGTGTAAAGCCCGATGTTATCATCGGTTGCGCGGGCGGCGGCTCGAACCTCGGCGGCTTGGTTTCACCGTTTGTTGGTGAAATGTTGCGCGGTGAGAATAATTACAGAATAATCGCGGTTGAACCCGCGTCCTGCCCGAGCCTTACGCGCGGTAAATACGCGTATGACTTCTGCGACACGGGAATGGTTTGCCCGCTCGCGAAGATGTACACGCTCGGAAGCGGCTTTATCCCGTCACCCAATCACGCGGGCGGTCTGCGTTATCACGGAATGAGCTCGATTTTGTCGCAACTTTACGATGATAAGCTCATCGAGGCTGTTTCGGTTGAGCAGACAGCGGTGTTTGCGGCGGCTGAGAAATTCGCGAGAGTTGAGGGTATTCTTCCCGCGCCCGAGAGCAGTCACGCAATCAAGGTTGCGATTGACGAAGCGCTCAAGTGCAAGGAAACGGGCGAAGCGAAGAACATTTTCTTCGGGCTTACGGGAACGGGTTATTTCGATATGTACGCTTATCAGGCGTTCAACGACGGCAAGATGAGCGACTATATTCCCACGGACGAGGACCTTGCAGTTGGATTTGCTGGGTTGCCGAAGGTTGACCTGTAATTAACGGGCGAAAAACAGCGCGGTTTATCGAAAGACAAACCGCGCTTTTATTCAGTTGAGAAGAGCAGTTGTCACGTTCAGATAAGCCGCAAACAAAAGCCAAAGCAGATACGGTACGCTTACGAGAGCGGCGGCGGGACGGATTTTGGCGAATTTAACGAGCATTGTGATGACGAGAATTATCAGAATTGCCAGCACGACAACCGCCGCCCAAAACGCCTGAAATCTGAAGAAAACGATGCTCCACGAGAAGTTGACGAGGAGCTGAAGCCAGTAAACACGTAGCGCGGATTTCACCCTCACCGGCTCGCTGTTCGAGCGGTAAACGAGGTACGCGGAAACGCCCATCAGCGCGTAGAGAGTTATCCACACAACCGAGAAAACCCAGTCGGGCGGCGAAAGCGGGGGCTTTTTGAGCGTTTGGTAAACAGCGCTGATGTTGCCCGCGAAAAGGCTTGAGAGAACGCCCGCAAGCTCCGCCGAAAGCACGAAAATCAGCAAATCGTACAAATTATTCTTTTTCATTTTTGCTCCTTTGTCCGAGTGCAACACAAAGCGTTTGCCTCTGATTGCGCGGTGTTGCTCCTAAGTTTTTGTAAAATATATGGACAAAGTGCGGAAAATATGCAAAATGGCTGTCAAAAACGACAGCCAAATTTTTATTTATTGATGAAATTCTCATCGGTGACAAAGAGAAATCTCGACAGCTCACCGCTACTGAAATCCGCGACAACAAAGGTCTGTTTCTCTTCGTTGAAGCAAAACAGGAATTTCCCGGAGCGTTCTGCGGATTTTTCGATTTCGTCAAGGTCAACGTCAAATTCGTGCAACAGCCTAACCGCCTGTTTTGGCTCTTCGGCAACAACAGCCCTGCGCATTTTCGCGAAAACCGAGAACAGATTGCCCTTGATAAGCTCGAAAACAGAGGTGTTGGAGAGCGTGATTTCGACAGGTCCGCCCGCTGTTTTTATCAGGAAAACCGCGGGGTCAGGGACGTTCCCCTCGCACACCGCCGCCTTAAATTCACCCGTTCTCCCGATGCAAATCAGCGGGAGCTTTGTCCCATCGAAATCGGTGAATATGTAAGGTGTCATAATGTTCGGGTGAATGAGCTTGATGTAGCTTTGCTGGTTCACCGAAAAGTACGCGTAGTTCTCGAGAAAACGCTTGATATTCTGCGGAACATCAATCCCGCGCTCGCGCTTATTTAGCTCAAAATCCTCCTCTGGAATACCGTCCGTGCGGTTGCCGTAGAGGATTTTCAGCACCTCAAACGGCTCCATATTGTACAAAACAGACAAAAGCTCACCCTCTTTTAAAGTCTTGATTTAAAGTCATCGTAGCCGAATTTTTTCAGCAGTTCTACATCGCCGTTTTCCTTCAGCAGGTAAATTGACGGCAGCGGGATACCGTTAAACGTATTGTTTTTACACATCGAGTAAATTGCCATATCCTCGAAAACGAGCCGCGTACCCTCGCGAAGCGGTTCGTCAAACGAATAGTCGCCGATGATATCGCCCGCAAGACAGGTGTTTCCGCCGAGCCGATAGGTGAACGGCTTTTTCTCGGGGAAATCCGCGCCGATTATATTCGGGCGGTACGGCATCTCGAGAACATCGGGCATATGACACGCGGCAGACGCGTCTGTTATCGCGACATTTATGCCGTTTTTGCCCGTTTCGAGAACGGTTGTCACGAGATAACCCGCGTTCAGCGCAATCGCCTCGCCCGGCTCAAGATACACGTCCAGACCGTGCTTTTCGCGGAAGTCCCGAACGGTTTTTATCAGCAACTCAACATCATAATCCTTGCGGGTTATATGATGACCGCCGCCAAAATTCACCCACTTGATTTTGTCAAACATAAACCCGAATTTTTCCTCGAACACGGGAACAGTCCGCGCGAGAACATCGGAGTTTTGCTCGCACATTGTGTGAAAATGCAACCCATCGATACCGTCAACCAGCGCCAAATCCTCGGTGAACTGCGCGAGTGTAACACCGAGCCGCGAGCCGGTGAAACAGGGGTTGTAGATATCGGTTTCAATCTCGCTGTATTCGGGGTTGACGCGGATACCCGCCTGAATGTAACGCGGTGACGAGCGGACTTTCTCGCGGAATTTCGCCCACTGCTTCGGTGAGTTGAACAGGATATGGTCGCAGATTTTCACAATTCCATCGAAATCCTTTTCGGGGTAAGCGGGGGAGAAAACGTGATTTTCCTTGCCGAACGGCTTTGCCATTCCCTCAAAACCGAGCCGCGCCTCGAAAATTCCGCTAGCCGTGCAGCCGTCAAGGTACTGCGCAATCAACGGGTAAGTCGCATACGCCGAGAACGCTTTCTGCGCGAGAAGTATCTTGCAGCCGGCTTTTTCGCGAACGTATTTGAGCATCTCGAGATTTTTGCGGAGCTGTTTTTCATCGATAACGTAGCACGGTGTTTCAACTATTTGCGTCCAATCCATAGCGTTCCTTTCCGTATCGCTTAATCCAGCGGGCTTTTGAACTCCTTTTCAAAATCGTCCAAAACCCGGTTAATTCTCTCACGGCTGTAAAAATTGTGTAGCTTCCAAAACGCGAGAATATTGTAAAGTTTTTCCTCGTGCTTGTCGATAAAACCCGCGCACAATCGACCGTCTGACATCGCGGAATCTTCCGCCGAGCAAGTAAAGCAGGCAAAATCGTTCCCAAACCGCGCGCAGTCGCCGCAACGCAACTCTGCTGTTTCTGGGAGAAACACGCAACGTGTATCAAGAGTTGTCGGCTGATAGCTTGGCTGAAAAGTGCAAAGCGCGTGACCTGTTTCATCGGTATTGCCGATTTTCTGCATATACTTGCAGTCGCGGCAGTACAGCTTGTAGCGCAAATCCAGCTTTTCCGCAAGCTGTTCCTTGGTGAGAACAAACGATTCCTCGCGGTTCCAAAGCGAAACGTACATTTTCCGCTGAAATTCATCAATAGCCACTTTTGAAAATTCCTCGGCGATATCGTCGGTATAAAGCTTATTCAAAGCGCAGGCGGCAACAATGTTGCTGAAATCATCATCGGTTTCGAGCTCTGCCGTGAGGTACCACCTATCTTGTTGGGTGATGCCCTCGCCGTATCTGTCAAAGACAAATTTCGCGCTTTTTATCTCGGTAAAATTACTTTGCAAAAAATCAGAAAATTTGTCATTCCACTTATCAACCAATTCAGAAATCCCCAGAGCGTCTAAAATTTTATCTGTCTTGATTATCTTTCCATCATCGGTAATAATTGTCAAAAAAACAGGACTGTAAAAAGTCGTTGTTTTCATCTGAACCTCCTCCCGAGGTGAATACAAGCACGGGCAGGCAAACTCGCCTGCCGTACCGATATGAATTTAACTTGATTAGTCCACAAGCACGGGATTTCTGTCATCTTCCCAAGGCAGTCCCCACTTGTTGAGCGCGTCCATAAAGGGGTCGGGGTTCATCTCCTCGACATTGAACACGCCGGGCTTTTTCCACTCGCCCTTGAGCACCATCATAGCTCCTATCATCGCGGGCACGCCTGTGGTGTAGGAAATCGCCTGCGAGCCGACTTCCTTGTAGCACTCCTGATGGTCGCAGATATTGTAGAGGTAATAGTTCTTGTCCTTGCCGTCCTTTTTGCCGCGGAAAATGCAGCCGATGTTGGTTTTGCCGACAGTGCGCGGACCGAGCGAAGCGGGGTCAGGGAGAACAGCCTTCAAAAATTGCAACGGCACAATCTCTTTTCCCTCAAACATAATCGGCTCAATGCTCGTCATACCAACGTTTTCGAGGCACTTGAGGTGAGTGAGATAGCTCTGCCCGAAGGTCATAAAGAAGCGGATTCTCTTGATACCCTTGATGTTGAGGGCGAGCGACTCCAGCTCCTCGTGGTGAAGCAGATACATATCCTTTTCGCCGACACCCTTGAAGTTGTAGACGCGCTTAATCTCCATCGGCTCGGTTTCAACCCACTTTCCGTCCTCGATATAAGAACCTTTCGCTGATACCTCGCGGATATTGATTTCGGGGTTAAAGTTTGTTGCAAAGGGGTAGCCGTGGTCGCCGCCGTTGCAGTCGAGGATATCGATATAGTTGATTTCATCAAATTCGTGCTTTTGCGCGTAAGCCGAGAAAACGCCCGTAACGCCCGGGTCAAAGCCACAACCGAGAATTGCTGTAATACCCGCTTTCTCGAAGCGCTCACGGTAAGCCCACTGCCACGAATACTCAAATTTCGCGGTATCCTCGGGCTCGTAGTTCGCGGTATCGAGATAGTCAACCTTACATTCAAGGCAAGCGTCCATAATGTGCAAATCCTGATAGGGAAGCGCGATATTCATCACGATATCGGGCTTGTACTCCTTGATAAGCGCAACCAGCTCGGGAACATTGTCCGCGTTAACGGAAGCGGTTGAGATAACGGTTTTTGTCTTGTCCTGCCACTTTTCCTTGAGCGCGTCACACTTTGCTTTTGTCCTCGAAGCAATCATAATTTCCGAAAAAACCTCGCTGTTCTGACAGCACTTTGCCACAACAACCGAAGCCACGCCGCCCGCGCCGATAATCAATGCTCTGCTCATTTTTTATCCTCCTAAATGTTATGCGGAAAGCACAACGCTCTCCGTTTTAATATGTAACTCAAATTAAAACATCAAAATAATAAATCCGACAATCTGTATTATTGCGGCAATTATCATTAAGCTTACACCTAATCCGCCTTTTTTAAGCATGCCTTTCACGACAAAAACCACCGCAAGAACAATCGTTATCACTGCCGTGAGCAAAAGCACACCCGAAGCGATTTTCTTAACTGCCTCGGAAACATAGTTTGCGTCGGCAAATAGTGCGCTGTTGATATGTCCCGCGTTGCCGAGCTGCGTGTTTACTTTGTTGAGGTTAAGCCCCTTTTTATTATTGGCGCTTTTTACAAGACCGTTTACCTTAACGGGAGTCTGCGCCAAACCGTCCGTGCCGAAATTTTCCGAGTACCATTTCTCGTCAGCCCGCACCAAAAGCGAATTTATACCGTCATCACTTAATGTGAGATAATAATGCTCGGAATATGTGGGGATAAGTCCAAAAAGCAAATGCTTCAGTTCATAGACTTCTTTCGCGTAAACAACGCTGTACTCTACAACCTGACCTTGTTTTTCAACGCCGGAGGAAGCGGGTTTTGCATTCAAATCCATTATTCCCGAAATAACCGTGAAATAAAAGAACACTCCAACCAAAATTACGCCAACAACAGCCCCGAAGCTTATCCGCTTTTTCATACGCTCTCCTTTTTGGTTTCGCGAAGAACATCACGCACATTCTGCGGAAGCGCAAAACAGCCGCTGTGAACAAACCGGTTGTAATAATGCGTTTTCAGCCCCTGTTCAACCCACCAGTCCGCGTTCTGGTCAAGAACGGGGTGATATTTTTTCGAGGCAAACCCGAACAGCCAGTGTCCCGAGGGATAAGTGGGGATATGCGCCTGATAGACGAGCGCGATGGGGAAGAAGCTCTTGATTCTGCTGTGAGCGCGTTTCATCGCCTCGGCGTATTCATCGTAGAACGTGCTTTCGTGCTGATTGACGAGGATACCGTCCTCGGTGAGCGCCTTGTAGCAGTTCCCGTAAAACTCCTTTGTAAACAAGCCCTCGCCCGGTCCAAACGGGTCTGTCGAGTCAACGATAATCAAATCGTACTCATTTTCGGCTCTGCGGACAAATTTCAGTCCGTCCTCGAAGTAGATGTGAACGCGCGGGTCATCGAGGGAGCAAGCTGTCTGCGGGAGATACTCGCGGCAAAGCTCGACAACCTGCCTGTCGATTTCGACCATATCGATATGCTCAACGCTCTTGAATCGGCAAAGCTCGCGGATTGTTCCGCCGTCACCCGCGCCGATAACAAGAATTTTCTTGATATTCGGGTTCACGCTCATCGGAACGTGCGTTATCATCTCGTGGTAGATATACTCGTCCTTTTCGGTGAGCATAAGAAATCCGTCCAGCACGAGAATACGTCCAAGCTCCTCGCTTTCGAGGATATCGATTTTCTGAAACTCGCTCTGAACACTTGCGAGATGACGTTTAATTTTGATGGAAAACTTCACGCTTTGAGTGTGATTTTCGGTAAACCAAAGCTCCATAAAAACTCCTAATCAACAACTTCAAGATACTCAACATTCATATCTCGGCAACCCGTGAGGTTGCAGCCCTTTTCCTTGGCAAATCTGATGTAATCGAGAATATCCTCGGTGATACGCTCGCCGGGCGCTAAAATCGGGATTCCGGGCGGGTAGCACATAACAAATTCCGCGCAGATTTTGCCCGCGGCTTGGTCGAGCGGAGTGGATTTTTGCTCGGAGTAAAACGCCTGCTGAGGGGGCATTTCAACGATAGGATTGATGTATTCGTGGTCGTATAATCCGACTGGTGACTTGCCGTAAAGCCGCTTTATCTCGGACAGCGCGGACATCAGCCGCTCGATTTCAAGAGCGCGGTCAGCACCCGTGATAATCGCGAGAATGTTGCCGATATCGCCGAATTCGATTTGTATTCCGTACTCATCGCGGAGCAAATCGTACACCTCAATTCCCGCAAGTCCCATCGCGCGCGTGTGCACCGAGAGCTTTGTGCGGTCGAACGCGTAAAAATCAGCGCCGTTGCAAAGCTCCTCGCCGAACGCGTAGTAGCCGCCCGTTGCGTTGATTTCGCGGCGCGCGTAGTCGGTGAATTCAACGGTTTTCGCGTAAAACTGCTTTCCGTTGAGCGCGAGATTTTGCCGCGCCAAATCCAGCGAAACCATCAAAAGATAGCTCGCTGAGGTGGTTTGAGTAAGGTTTATCACCTGTCGGACGTAGTTCGCGTTCACGGTTTTCGCCGTGAGGAGAATTGCGCTTTGAGTGAGCGAGCCGCCCGTTTTATGGACGGAAACCGCCGCCATATCCGCACCGCACGACATACCGCTTGGCGGGAGATTTTCACCGAAGTAAAAATGCGTGCCGTGCGCTTCGTCGCAAAGCGCCAAAAGACCGTGCTTGTGCGCGGTTTCGACAATTTTTTTCAAGTCCGAGCAAATGCCGTAGTAGGTCGGGTTGTTGACGAGAACAGCCTTTGCGTCGGGATTTTCGAGAATAGCCTGTTCAACCGCTTCGACAGTCATTCCGAGCGGGATACCAAGCTCCTTGTTCACGCCGGGGTTGACGTAAACGGGAATTGCCCCGCAGACGACAAGCGCGTTGATAGCGCTTCTGTGCACGTTTCGCGGGAGTATAATTTTGTCGCCCGCCTTGCAGGTTGACATAATCATCGCCTGAACAGCGCCCGTTGCGCCGTTTACGATGAAGAACGAGTTATCCGCGCCGAAAGCGTCCGCGGCAAGCTCCTGAGCCTCTTTGATGACGGAAACAGGGTGACAGAGGTTGTCGAGCGGCTTCATCGAGTTGACGTCGTTTTTCAGACAGTCTTTCCCGAGAAATTCGGTAAGCACGGCGTTTCCGCGTCCGCCCTTGTGCCCGGGAACGTCAAACGGTACAACGCGGTTCAGTCTGTGCTCGCGCATTGCTTCATAGAGCGGCGCGCGGCTCTGGTCAAGGTTCATTTTACACTGCCTTTCAAACGCTGTCAGTAGATGTTCATTCCGCTGAAAATCTCAATCATTTCGCGGCGCAAATCGTTGGTTATCTGCAAACGTTCCTGTGGGTGAATTTCGTAAACGTCGGTGTTGAAAAGATAGTTCTGAAGCTCGATTTCCTTGATAAGCATTTTGGTGTGGAAGATGTTGGATTGATAGACGTTCACGTCCATAGCGTCGTATTTTGTAAGGGTATCGGGGTTGATGAAGTCCTGAATTGAGGTCATATTGCTGTCCATAAAGAACTTCTTGCCCGAAACGTCGCGGGTAAAGCCTCTCACGCGGTAGTCGATGATAATGATATCCGAGTCAAACGAGCCGATGAGGTAGTCAAGCGTCTGGAGCGGGGAAATTTCTCCGCAGGTTGCCACATCGATATCAACTCTGAACGTTGAAATCGCCTTATCGGGGTGATATTCGGGGAAGGTGTGGACGGTGATATGGCTCTTGTCGAGGTGCGCGTGAACGGTTTCTCCGGTCATATTCGAGAAGAAGCCAAGCCCGCGGTTGCAACTCTCGTCAATATGCGAGGGGTCGATATTTCCCTCCGCGAACAGCACGTTAACGGAAGCGCCCTGCGGCTCGTAGTCCTGTTTGGATATGTTCAGTACGGTAGCGCCGATTTTCTCGGTTACGTCGCACAAAATCTTGGTCAATCGTTCGGAATTATACTGCTCGTCAATGTAAGCTATATAATCGCGCTGTTCTCTCTCGCTTTTCGCGTAACAAACATCGTAAATGTTAAAGCTAAGTGTTTTTGTGAGATTGTTGAACCCATACAACGCCAGCTTTTTCTCCAACCCTAACATCAATCCTTTCGGTAAATTTTGCATTTATACAGTTATAGTGATTATAGCATATTATTGTCCAAATTGCAATAACATTTTTGAATTTTTTCGCACAAATTTATTTTTTTCGAGTGTAGTTGACAAAATGCACGTTTTATGATATAATTATATTGGTATATTTTTATTTGCGGTAACAGCGGGGAATTTGCCCGAAAACGCCGCGCTCATCGTAAGATTTGGCTTAACGGAGCGGGAAACGGGTTGTAATAATAGGTGAAATTTCCTCATAGAAAATGTTGTAGACAACCGTTTTGGCTGTTCATTAAACTAATACAGCAGAAAAATGAATGGAGGGCTTATGAAAGCTGACCTGCACTGTCACACCACAATTTCCGACGGTTCGCTCGGGATATCGGACGTCATAATGCAAGCGGGGCGCGATGGAGTTGACTGCCTTGCGATAACCGACCATGACAGCTTGGCTTCGCTGTCGCGCTCATCGATACTGGGGACGCGCTACAAGGTGAAAGTGATACCCGCGGTTGAATTTTCCGCATTTGACGGCGCGCGGAAGAAAAAGGTGCACATTTTGTGTTATATGCCGAAAAAGCCCGACCGCCTCGAGGGGCTGTGCCTGAGGACAAGCGAGGGCAGAATGAAGCTCGGAAAGAGCCTTGCGATGAAGGTGCTCGAAAAGTACCCGATTACGCTGGAGAGCATCTTGCGCTATTCCGCGGGGAGCAAGGCGATTTACAAGTGCCACATAATGCACGCGCTGATGGATTACGGCTATACGACCGAGCTTTACGGTAATATTTACGACGAGATTTTCGACGTGAACGAGGGGCTTTGCGCGGAGCAGGTTCGTGCTGAGGCTGATTTTTATCCCGACGTTCGGTTTGTACTTACGCTGATAAAGGCTTCGGGCGGAATTTCGGTTATGGCGCACCCGAAGGTTTTCGAAAGCCTTGATTTGCTCGAGGAGCTTGCAAAAGAAAAGCTGATAGACGGCGCGGAGGTTTATCACTCGAGCGCGGACGAGAGCTACCGAAACGAGCTTGCGGCGCTTTGCGAGCAGTACAATCTGATACAGACGGGCGGCTCGGATTTTCACGGTTTCTACAATCACTACCCGATACAAATCGGTTCTGCGACAACCGCCGAGAATCATCTTGAACGAATACTCAATTTCAATTCGTGAGCGAATGCTTGCGTTAAATTAAACAAAAGAAGGTTAAAGAAATGGACATCAAACAGAAATCGCTTGAAATGCACGAAAAGTGGCAGGGCAAAATCGAGGTAATTTCGCGCGCGCCGATAAACACGCGCGAGGACTTATCGACCGCGTACACACCGGGAGTTGCTCAGCCGTGCCTTGAAATCGCGGAAAATCCCGAGCTTGCCTACAAATACACGCGCAGGGGAAATCTTGTCGCGGTAATCACCGATGGAACTGCGGTGCTGGGACTCGGCGATATTGGCGGACTTGCGGGAATGCCGGTTATGGAGGGAAAGTGCTGTTTGTTCAAGGAATTTGGCGGCGTGGACGCGTTTCCTTTGTGCGTTAAGTCGAAGGACCCCGATGAAATTGTGCGTACAATCGAGCTTATTTCGGACAGCTTTGGCGGGATAAATCTTGAGGATATCTCGGCTCCGCGCTGCTTTGAAATCGAGGCAAAGCTCAAGGAAAAGCTGGATATACCGGTGTTCCACGATGACCAGCACGGCACGGCAATCGTAGTCGGTGCGGCGTTGATGAACGCAACAAAGCTGGCGGGAAAGAAGCTCGAGGATATCACGGTTGTGATAAACGGTGCGGGTTCTGCGGGAATTGCGATAGGAAAGTTTTTGTTGAAGCTCGGCGTGGGCAATTTGGTGATGGTTGACCTTTGCGGTATCATCAACCGTGACGACAAGTATGAAAATCCCGCGCACGCTGAAATCGCGCAGATTTCAAACAAGAACAACATCAAGGGCACTCTCGCCGATGCAATGAAAGGTGCGGACGCTTTTGTCGGCGTATCGAAGCCAAATTTGGTTACACCCGATATGGTGAAGAGTATGGCTGAGAAGCCGATTTTGTTCCCGATGGCGAATCCGAACCCCGAGATAACCTACGAGCTTGCCAAGGAAAGCGGCGCGTTTATCGTGGGCACGGGACGCTCGGATTACCCTAATCAGATAAACAACGTGCTTGTGTTCCCGGGCGTGTTCAAGGGAGCGCTTGCCGTTCGCGCAAAGGCGATAACCGAGGAGATGAAACTCGCGGCGGCAAAGGCTATCGCGGCGCACGTTCCCGAGAACGAACTTTCGGTTGACAATATCATTCCGTCTGCGCTTGACAGAACGGTCGCAGACGCGGTTGCAAAGGCGGTTGCGGACTGTTGGATAGAGGGCAATTAAACTCTCGGCTAACGTTCCCGAGAACGAGCTTTCGGTTGACAGAACGGTCGCGGATTGTTGGTAAAAAATCAAACAAGTAATTTCAGGCAGAATAAGGAGAGGCTAATATGAATTTTGAATATTATCCGCGCGGGGTGTGCTCGCGCAAAATGACTTTTGACGTTGAAAACGGAATTGTGAAAGAGCTGAAGGTTGAGGGCGGTTGCAACGGCAATTTACAAGGAATTTCATCGCTTGTGAAAGGGCTTCCCGTGGACGAGGTTATCGACAGACTTTCGGGCATTCGTTGCGGAGCGAAATCTACGTCTTGCCCTGCGCAGATTGCCGAAGCACTGCGTCAGTTTAAGGAGAAGAATGTATGAAAATAGCCGAGCTTTTCAAGCCGGGTAAAACGGTTTTTTCCTTTGAGATTTTCCCGCCGAAGAAGGACGGCTCGATTGACACGATTTACAGCACGCTTGACGGCTTGTCCGACCTGCACCCCGATTTTATCAGCGTAACCTACGGCGCGGGCGGAAGCGAGGCAAACGTTATCACAAGCGAGATTGCGGGGCTTATCAAGCGCAAATACAACACCGAGAGCATCGCTCACCTTACCTGCGTGAATTCCTCGAAAGAGGACATTGATTTTCAGCTCGAGCAGTTCAAAAAGCAGGGGATTGAAAACGTTCTGGCACTGCGCGGCGACATAAACCCTGACATTCCCCCGAAAAAGGATTTTGCTCACGCGTCCGATTTGATTTCGTATATGAAAGAGCGCTCGGATTTGGGGTTTTCGGGAGCTTGTTATCCCGAGGGACACGTTGAGTGCGAGTCGCTTGACAAGGACATCGAGAACCTGAAAATCAAGGTTGACGCAGGCGCTTCGCACCTGATTTCGCAGTTGTTTTTTGACAACTCCTCGTTCTACAAATTCATCGAAAAAGTGCGTGCGGCGGGGATAAAAGTGCCGATTGAAGCGGGGATAATGCCTTGCGTGAACGCGAAGCAAATTCAGCGAATGGTAGGAATGTGCGGCGCGTCCTTGCCGACAAAATTCACGAAGATGATTGCGCGCTACGAGAACAACCCCGAGGCTATGCGTAGCGCGGGGATAGCGTACGCGGTTGACCAGATAATCGACCTGTGCGCGAACGGCGTTGACGGAATACACCTTTACACGATGAACAATCCGGTTATCGCCCGGAAAATCGCCGAGAGCGTTTCCTCGGTAATCAGAATATGAGCGAAATCAACCGCGCAGACGCGCTGAGGTATATGGGTTTTCGCGGCTTGGAAACCGTGGACGAGCGGACAAGCATTCTGGTTGACGAGTGCGAAAAAAAGTTGCTCGAAGCGGCGAAACCGCGTTTTATGTCGCGGGTTTTCGACATTTTCCGCGATGGCGAGCGGCTTTATCTCGGTGAAAACGGCGTGAAGCTTTTGGGTGAGGACATCAAAAATCACCTGAAAAGCTGTGAAAAAGCGGCGGTTGTGTGTTCAACATTGTCCGCGGACACCGACAAATTTCTGAAAAAACAGGAGCTTTCGGACGCGCTGACGGGGCTGATAAGCGACGCGTTGGCGAGCGCTTACGCCGAAACCGTGAGCGAGGACGCGCTTGCGGAGCTTCTCGGGCAGATGTCGGGGTACAACGCGACGTGGATTTTCGCGGCGGGCTACGGAGATTTTCCGTTAAAGCAGGTTTCGGATTTGCTTACGCTGGTTGACGCGGGGCGAAAAATCGGAGTAACGTGCCTTGAATCGGGAATGCTCACGCCGTGCAAAACGATTGTAGGCGTTGCTGGATTATCGGAAAAACCGCTGAGCACCGCCGAAAAATCTTGTGCAAATTGCCGAATGCGCGGAAAGTGCGAGTTCAGAAAGAGCGGAAAAAAGTGCGGATAAATGCAAAAAGTCGGCTTTGCGCCGGCTTTTTTCAATGCTCGCAGTTTGAGATAAACGGCTTTGTAAAGCGATTTATGCGCTGTCGGAATTTACTCCCGAAACGCCGCCGACCATTCCGAAAATGACGCAAAGAACAGCCTTGACTGCCAGCAAAACGCCGCCCGTCAGCCCGAAAATCAGCGAGATTACAACGAGCGGCAAGATGAACATAATCCCGCACAGCGCGCCGGTTTTCAGCCCGCCTTTTCGCCGAAGCTTGCCGGCAACTCTCCCGCAGACAAAGCTCCCCACTGAAATCGCGACAACAGCCGCCGCGCCCGAGGCAGTCGCCGCGGTGTCGGTTATGGTAAGAGCGCCCGCGGCGAGCGCCGCCAAAATCAAAGCCGCGCCGTAGCCCGCCGCAATTCCCGCCGCAAAAGGCGCAAACGGCGAGCGGCGCTTTTTTTTGCGCATAAAATCACCCCGCACAGAATTTCTTGGTACATTCTATGCGGGGTTTGTACAAAATATTTTCGCAAAAATTCGTTCAAAATCTCGCTAATTACAGCCCGATTTTTCGGCAAATTTCACTCAACAAGCGCCAAAATTTGCCAGAAAACGCCGCGCAAAATCTCGGCAAAAACGTTGACCTCAAACACCGCGAACCCGCTATTTAACCTCGTTCACAAGCTCTTTCCCGCTCAGGTAATCATCAAGATTTTTGAGCGTAACCTCGGCAATATTCGCGAGAGCTTCTTCGGTTAAAAAGGCTTGGTGCGAGGTAACGATAACGTTCGGTCGCGAAACGAGAAGCGAGATAACTTCATCTGTGACAATTTTGTCGGAGTTGTCCTCGAAAAACAGTCCGCTTTCTTCCTCGTAAACATCGAGTGCCGCGCCGCCAATTCGCTTTTCGTTCAGCGCGTTGAGGAGCGCCTCGCTGTCGATGAGGTGACCGCGCGAGGTGTTGACGATAAGCGCACTCTTTTTCATCAGCCGCAGTGCCGCTTCATCGATGATATAGCGCGTCTGCTCGGTCAGCGGGCAGTGCAGGGAGATGATGTCCGAGTTTTTGAAAAGTTCCTCTTTTGACACATATTCGATGCCACTGTTTTCGGCGGGATAGAGGTCGTAGGCGATGACGTTCATTCCGAAACCGCGGCAGATATCGATGAACACGCGCCCGATTTTTCCCGTGCCGATAATGCCCGCGGTTTTCCCGTGCAAATCAAAGCCGGTCAGACCGTTGAGGCTGAAATTAAAGTCGCGCGTTCTGATATAGGCACGGGGTATTTTTCTGTTAAGCGCGAGGATAAGCCCCATCGTGTGCTCGGCAACAGCATACGGCGAGTACGCGGGCACGCGCAAGATTTTCAGCTTGCCTTTTGCGGCGGCAAGGTCAACGTTGTTGTAACCCGCGCACCGCATCAGAATTACCTCAACGCCTTCCTTGGCGAGAATATCAATAGTTTTCTCGTTCACCACATCGTTGACAAACGCGCAGACCGCCTTGCAACCCTCGGCGAGCTTTGCGTTTTCGGGGCGAAGCCGTCCCACATAGTAGTCGATTTCGTAATTTTTGTTGTACTTGTCGAACCATTCCTTATCATAAGGCTTTGCGTCAAAAAAAGCGATTTTTTCCATAATAATTCTCCTTAATTCGGCTTGTAATCTGTATCTTTTGCCGATTTACGTCAAATTATGCTTGACAAAAACGGAAAATGTCATTATAATAGATGTGGAGTGATTTTATGGAAGAAAAGTCAACGCGGCTGAAAAAAGCCGTTTTATTTATTGTCCTGTCGGCGCTTGCGTTTGCGTTTATGAACCTGTTTGTGCGGCTGTCGGGGGACGTGCCGATTATACAGAAAACGTTTTTCCGCAACCTTTTCGCGGTATTTGTCGCATCAATCACGATGATAAAGCACAAGCACCCGATTTTGCCGAAAAAATCCGAGGCTTTTGACCTGCTGATGAGAGCGGGATTCGGGTACTTGGGAGTATGTTGCAACTTTTACGCGTTAACCAACCTGAACGCCGCGGACGCGTCGATGCTGAACAAAATTTCGCCGTTTTTCGCGATAGTTTTCTCGGGGATAATCCTCAGGGAGCGCGCGAACAAAATTCAGTGGCTGATTGTACTTATCGCTTTTGCGGGAGCGCTTTTCGTGCTTAAACCGACGCTCTCGAACGTCCAGCTTTTGCCGTCTGTCGCGGGATTTGTCGGCGGAGCGTGCGCGGGGCTTGCGTACGCGTTTGTGCGAAGAGCCTCGTCAAAGGGCGTGCCGGGGTATTACATCGTGTTTTTCTTCTCGGCATTTTCAACGCTTTGTGCGTTGCCGTTTGTGGTTTTCGATTATCACCCGATGGAGCTTTCGCAGTTTTTGTGCCTGCTCGGAGCGGGTTGTGCGGCGGCTTGTGGGCAGTTCGCGATAACCGCGGCATACTCCCACGCACCCGCGAAAGAGGTTTCGATATACGACTACTCCTCGATAATATTCACGGCAATCCTCGGCTATTTCTTTATGGGCGAAATCCCCGATATATACAGCTTCATCGGCTTTTTCATCATAATCGCGGCGGCGGTTGCGATGTTTTTGTACAACAACCGAAAACTCCCCGAAAAAGAGGACAAATAAACAAAAACCGGAGCGAGAAACTCCGGTTTTTATGTATGATTTGACGAAAAATTACTTGTCCTCAACCTCAACAATCTTCGCGTCAACAACATTTTTCTTGATGCTCTCGATGCCGTTCTTGCAACCTGCCTTTGCCTTATAGCCCTCGCCGGTTGCGATAATCTGGCCGTTCTTTGCCTTCAGGCGGAAACGGAACTCGCCCTTTTTGTCGGCGTACAGCTCGAACTTGGGGTTCTTTTCGGTAGCGTAACCCTCAACGGTCTGATCCTCGACAGCCGCCTCGGGAGCGTTTGTGATAACGCTGTTAATGCCGTTTTTGCAAGCATCGAGGGAGTTGTAGGTTTCGCTTGTTGCGATAATTTCGCCGTTGCCTGCCTTGAGGTTGAACATAAACCCATCGTTCTTGGTCTTCTTGATTTCAAACTTGCCCATAATTTTCCGTCCTTTCCAAAAGTCGAATTTTAGGATAAACCTATATTTTTATTTTAGCATTATTTTTCAGCCTTGTCAAGCATTTTAAGAAAAATTTTTCACATTTTACAATTTGGTTTGTGCTTTTTGGACAACTTTTGGTGTTGAAAAATCGCCGAGTAATGTTTGTTCGCGCACCGCGGCTTTTGTCAATTTCGTGCTTGTGCGAAATTGACAAAAACGCAGAGGAGGACGGTCCAAAGGACCGTCCTCACTGGTGCTGATGACCGGACTTGAACCGGTACGGTGTTGCCACCGAGGGATTTTAAGTCCCTTGCGTCTGCCGATTTCGCCACATCAGCGTTTTATACCAACAAATATTATACCACAATTCGCCGCTTTTGTCAAGCATTTTTGCGTTGAATTATACGGGAAATCCCGATAAATCAAGTCGCCGCAGATGTAGACTCTGCGGCGCTTGTTTGACTTGTCTTGCTTGTTGAACTTGATTCGCCTGATGAACTCGTTTGACTTGATTGAACAGGCTCGTTTTCTTGCGAGATATCAACCTGCTCAAAAAAAGCGTGGAGCATTTGGTAATACGCAAGCTCGTTGATGTGAACGCCGTCGCCCGATGAAAAGTACCATTGAAGCTCACCTTTTTCGTTTTGCAGAGCATCGTGAATGTTGACGAACCGAACGCGCTCGGGGTAGGTTTTGGTTATGTAATCGGAAAGCGCGCGGTTGAACTCGACAATGCGTGAATTTGGCGTAAAATCCGAGCAAACCGGCGAAATGCTCAACACCAACACGTCCGTTTCGGGCAACTCAAGCGCCTTGTCGATAACCTTTCGGTAATTCTCGCAGTATTCCTGCTTGTCGGTCATATTTACATCGTTCATTCCCATCCAGAAGATAGCGTGTTTTGGCTTTGTATCTTTGATTACAGACAGGAAATCGATGCCCTTGCCTCTGCGGAAAAACTCCATTTCAAAGATATTTCTCGCGGCGGCATTTCCCACTCCGAGAACGTTATCCGCTTTCAGCACGCCGAAAACCTCAAGTCCTTTGCAAATGCTGTCGCCGATGAACAGCGACTGTTCCGTGAATTGCCTTTGTTCATCGGTAATGCTCAGCTCAATGTAAGGGATTTGATTGTAGTCGTGTGTGGACGATGAAAACTCCATATCAGCGGTTGATTGACTGCTCGATGAACCGAACGAGCTACTCGATGAGCTTGATGATGAGGAACTTTCGGATTCCTCGGAGGTTGCCAAAGAGTTTACCGAAGATTTTGCCGACGGTGAGGAAATCAAGTTTTCCGAGCCAAAAACGTGAGTTGACAGCGATGGGTTGTAGCCGCACCCGCAAAGCAAAAACGCGGCTCCGACCACGCACAATAATCTCTTCTTCATACAAATTTCGCCACTTGGTCTAAAACTAACCCGCCGACTGCTCGGCGGGTGTTCGATGATTTAAGAGCTGAATTACTTTTTCTTGCTGTTCTTTGTTGCCTTAGCGGGCTTTGCGGCGGGCTTTGCGGCAGGCTTAGGAGCAACCTTAGCTTCGGTTTTTGCGGGAGCAACAGGTGCCTTAGCTTCGGTTTTTGCGGGAGCAACAGGTGCCTTAGCTTCGGTTTTTGCAGGAGCAACAGGTGCCTTAGCTTCGGTCTTTGCAGGAGTCGCAGGCTTGGTTTCCTTAGTAGCGGGCTTAGCGGCAGTCTTAGCGGGAGCCTTTGCCGCCTTCTTTGCGGGAACGAGAACCTCAAGTGCCTTGAACTTTGCTACATCGCCCGATTTAACCTTAATAAATCCTTTATCGAGAGCGTCTGCGAAAGAAAGTGCGCCGCTGAAAACCTTGTCGATAATCTCGGGAGCGGCCTCGATAGCGCAACCGTTGTCGTTATAAGGATAAGGAGCAACGAGAATTTTTCCCTCTCTTACAGCAACGTACAAATCTTCATTTGCTTCTGATATCAGGGAGATGGAAACTGCAACAGTATCCTCAAATTTCTTCGCTTTAGAAGCGGCGGGTTTAAGATAACCCATTACCTTTTCGGAAAGCTCTGCGTTATTCATAATAAAATCCTCCTATAAATTTGGAATATCAAACTTTTTGCATGCCCAAATTTCGCACTTCTGCAAAATTTCATAATCTTAGTATATCATACATTCTGTATAATTTCAATAGGCAATATTTATAAATTTATACCATTTTTCAAAAAAATTATATATAAATGCTATAATACAGCCCGAATTTTTGTTATTTTTTAAGAAAACTTTCGATTAAAAAAATAAACTATTGAAAAAGAAAAATCAATGTGTTATAATGAAAAAGTAAAAATATTTGGAAAAATTCCCGAGAATTTTTTAAAGGAGGAAATTATCATGGCGGATATTCAGAAGGCGTATGAGCTTTGGCTCGAAAAGGCAACCGAGGACCCTGACCTCAAAACCGAGCTTGTCGGTATCGAGGGCAAAACCGAGGAGATTAACGACCGTTTTTACCGCGAGTTGGAGTTCGGTACGGCGGGACTGCGCGGAGTTATCGGAGCGGGCACAAACCGTATGAACGTGTACACCGTTAAAAAGGCTACGCAGGGACTTGCGGAGTACATCATCGAGGGCGGGCTTACCAAGAGCGTTGCTATCGGCTACGACAGCCGTATCAAGTCAACCTATTTTGCACAGAGTGCGGCTGAGGTTCTCGCGGCAAACGGCATCAAGGTACATATTTATAAGGAGCTTATGCCGACTCCTATGCTTTCTTGGGCGGTTCGTGCGCTCAAGTGCGGTGCGGGTATTGTTGTCACCGCTTCCCACAACCCTGCGAAATACAACGGCTACAAGGTGTACGGCGCGGACGGTTGCCAGATGACCTCCGAGGCGGCGAATGCGGTTCTCGGCAAAATCAACAATATCGACATTTTCTCCGGCGTTAAGTCAACCGATTTCAACAAAGCGGTTGCCGACGGAATGGTTGAGTATATCGGCGATGACGTTATCGATGGATACATCGCAAAGGTTCGCGAGCAGGGACTGCACACCGACCTTGTTGAAAAGAGCGGACTGAAAGTTGTCTACACCCCGCTCAACGGCACGGGCAACAAGCCTGTCCGCAGAATTTTGAAGGAAATCGGTGTGAAGGACGTTGTTGTCGTTCCCGAACAGGAGAACCCCGATGGCAACTTCCCGACCTGCCCGTTCCCGAACCCCGAAATCCGCGAGGCGCTGGCTGTCGGACTTAAGCTCTGTGATGTTGAAAAGCCCGATTTGCTTTTGGCAACCGACCCCGATGCGGACAGAGTGGGAATTGCTGTTCCCGATGGACAGGGCGGCTACGCGCTGTTTTCGGGCAACGAAACCGGCGCATTGCTTCTCGATTACGTTTGCAAGGAGAGAATTGCCCTCGGCAAAATGCCCAAAAATCCTGTTGCCGTAAAGACGATTGTTACCAGCGACATCACCAAGGCAATCAGCAAAAAGTACGGTGTGGAGCTTCGCGAGGTGCTCACGGGCTTCAAATATATCGGTGAACAGGTTGGCTTGCTCGAGGCGGCAGGCGAGGAAGAGCGCTACATTTTCGGCTTCGAGGAGAGCTACGGCTATCTCGCGGGCGGTTATGTTCGCGACAAGGACGCGGTTGTGGCTTCGATGCTGATTTGTGAAATGGCGGCGTACTACCGCACCAAGGGAATTTCGCTTTACGAAGCGAGAAAGAACCTCTACGAGGAGTACGGCGTATACTTCAACAAGGTTGACAATTTTGTCTGCGAGGGTGCTTCGGGTATGGAGCGTATGAAGGAGATTATGGCGGGACTTCGCGCAAATTCTCCCAAGTCAATCGGCGGGCTTTCGGTTCTCGCGACAACCGACTATGCGGCAAGCGTGAGAAAAGAAGCAAACGGCGCGGAGAGCGCTGTTACCTTGCCGAAGTCCGATGTTATCACGTTTAATCTGGAGAACGATGCGAGCGTTATCATCAGACCGTCCGGTACCGAGCCGAAAATCAAGGCTTATTACACGACTGTCGGCAAAACCGCAGACGAAGCAACTGCCCTTCAGCAGAAGCTCTCGGCTGATTTCACAAAAATTCTCGGATTTTAAGATGAGGTTTTGTTGAAAATGCCATATCAAAAATTTCAAAAAACTATTGATTTTTTGAAAAAAGTGTGGTATAATTTTATAGTATTTTGTGAATAAGAATATTCCGTTAAACGAGGTGATAATAATGAAAGAGGGAATTCATCCCGCATACGAGGCAACCACGATTAAGTGCGCTTGCGGAAACGTAATCGAAACACGTTCCACAAAGGGCGATATCAAGGTTGAAATCTGCTCCAAGTGCCACCCCTTCTACACCGGTAAGCAGAAGCTGGTTGACAGCGGCGGACGCGTTGACAGATTCAAGAAGCGCTACAATCTCGGCAAGTAATTGTCGCGGTGCGATTTTGGCAGGAAATGTCAAAGCCGTATTGTCGAGCGCAGAAATCTCAGAAACGAAACTCACGCATATTTTGTGCGTGAGTTTTTGCTGTGTAAGTTAGGAGAACGCTTTGGAGTACAAAACGATTGCGGGGCGCTGTGAGGCGCGTTTTATTGAGAAAAAATCGGAGTTCATCGGCTATCTCGCGCCTGTTTCGACGGAGGAAGAGGCGGTGAAATTCGTTGCGGAAATCCGCGCGATGCACCCGAAAGCGCGGCACAACTGCTACGCGTACATACTGCGCGAGAATAACACGGCGCGCCACTCCGACGACGGCGAACCGCAAGGCACTGCGGGCGCGCCGATTTTCGAGGTTCTGCGCAAGGAGGAGCTGACGGACGTTGCGTGCGTGGTGACAAGGTATTTCGGCGGGATTTTGCTTGGCGCGGGCGGGCTTACCCGTGCGTATGCCAAAGCCGCTAAGGATGCGGTTTCGGCGGCGCAAATCAAGATTCCTGCCGAGGCTGTATTGCTGGAAATTTCGCTTGACTACTCGCTTTACGGGCGGCTTGCGGCAATTTTTGCCGAGCTTGGCGCGAAGGTACATTCCGAGGACTTTTCCGAGCAAGTGAAAATCGCGGTTCACGTCCGCGCGGAGCTTTGCGAGGAGCTGAAAAATCGCTTAACGGACGCGTGTTGCGGGAAAGTCAGCGTTGAGGAAAAGGGGAAAATGTGGTTCGATTTCGCGTGATTTTCGGCAACGCAAGCCGCTTGATTGAACGGCATTTTGAGTGCGCGGAAACCGCATTGCAGAGCCGCGCAAGCTGATTTCTCGGCAACTCGATTTGTGGGAGCTTGGTAATCTTTGCCAAACTTGGCGTGAGAGTTGATGAAATGGAAAACGTTATTCGATTTTGCGGAAAGTAGATAGGTTGATGTTGTTAAAATAAATAAAAATAAGCGCCGAAATTTGTACGAAACGCTGAAATTTCGGCGCTAAAAAAGGTTTTCAAAGGTCGAAAATTGTATAAATAAACAGAAGAATTTTTTGAGGGGAGTGGTGAAAATGTTGCCGCGCGAGCAGATTATGGAGAACGAGCGCCTGATTTTAAGCGAATACGCCTGCCGTGCCGATATGAGCCGCGGGCGCGCCGTGTACGAGAAGCCGTGCGATTTCCGCACCGATTTTATGCGCGACCGCGACAGGATTATTCACTGCAACTCCTTTCGCCGCCTAAAGCACAAAACGCAGGTTTTTCTCATTCCGCTCGGCGACCACTACCGCACGCGACTTACCCACACGCTTGAGGTGAGCCAGATTTCCCGCACCGTGGCAAAAGCGCTCGGGCTGAACGAGGATTTGACGGAAGCAATCGCGCTCGGTCACGACCTCGGTCACACGCCCTTCGGTCACGATGGTGAACGCGCTCTCAACGGCATTTTGGACGGCGGTTTTGCGCATAATGTTCAAAGCAAGCGCGTAGTTGAGGTTATCGAAAAGGAAGGCAAGGGGCTGAACCTCACGTTCGAGGTTATCGACGGAATTTTAACCCACACCGGCGCGGCTGTTCCCGCAACGCGAGAGGGTATGGTTGTGCGGTTTTGCGACAAAATTGCCTATATAAATCACGACATTGAGGACGCTATCCGTGGTAGCGTCATCACCCAGAATATGCTCCCCGAACTACCGCTTCGGGTGCTCGGGAAAACCAAAACCGAGCGTATCACAAGCCTTGTTCGCAGTCTTATCGAGAACAGCGGCGAGGAAATCAAGATGGACGCGGAAACGCAAAGCGCGCACGATGAGCTTCGCGCGTTTATGTTTGAGAAGGTGTACAGGGCGGCACCAACGGTTGCCGAAAAGGACAAGGCGGCGTTTATTATCGAGTACCTCTACGGCTATTTTTTGAACAACAAGGACAAGCTCCCGCGGCTTTATCTGGAGCTTTCCGAGCGTGACGGGTTGCCGCGAGCTGTCGGTGATTTCATCAGCGGTATGACCGATGAATATGCAATCGACTATTTCAGAACCCTTTGCATACCGCGGGGCTGGAATTCGGGTTATATTATGGGAATTTAAGAGGTCGTAAAATGGCTTTACCCGAGGGATTTTTGCAGGAGTTGCGCGACAACAACGACATCATTTCGGTTGCGCAGAGTTATGTTGAACTAAAACATTCGGGCAGTACTTATTCGTGCCGTTGCCCGTTTCACACGGAAAAAACGCCGTCCTGCCACTTTTACCCGCAAACGCAGAGCTTTTACTGCTTTGGTTGCGGAGCGGGCGGTGACGTGGTTAATTTTATACGATTGATTGAGAGCCTTGACTATATTGAGGCGGTGCGGTTTTTGGCACAGCGTGCGGGTATGCCGATGCCCGAGGACGCCAACGACCAAAGCGCTCAAAAACGCAGGCGGCTCTACGAGATGAACCGCGCGGCAGGCAGGTATTTTTTCAAAAATCTGTTTTCACCCGAGGGTAAGGCGGGGCTTGATTATCTCCTTAACCGCGGGCTGTCGATTGAAACGATAAAGCGCTTTGGGCTGGGCTTTGCCGAGGACGATTACCACAAGTTGCATTTCTATATGAAAGGACTTGGCTACTCGGATTTCGAGCTTGCGGACGGCGCTTTGCTTGCTCAAAACAACAACAAAATGTACGACAAATTCCGCAACCGTGTGATGTTCCCGATTGTGGATTTGCGCGGAAATATCGTGGGATTCGGCGGGAGAACGCTTTCCGAGGACAAGAAAACACCGAAATATCTCAACTCCGATGAAACGATGGTTTTCAAGAAGCGCGGAATGTTGTTTGCGCTGAATTTTGCGAAAAACTCAAAAGCGGATTATTTCATACTCTGCGAGGGTTATATGGACGTGATTTCAATGCACCAAGCGGGCTTTGACAGCGCGGTTGCGTCGCTTGGAACGTCCTTTACCTCGGAACAGGCAAACCTGATTTCACGAATGGGCAAAAAAGAAGTGATTTTGTCCTACGACAGCGATGAAGCGGGGCAGAAAGCCGCTTCGCGCGGTATCAACCTTTTCGCTGAAGCGGGAGTGAACGCGCGCGTGCTCAAAATGGACGGCGCGAAGGACCCCGATGAATACATCAAAAAATTCGGCGGTGACGCGTTCCGTACACTTATCGAGAACTCGGGAAGCGCGATTGCTTACGAAATGGACAAGCTCGCGAACGGTCTTGACCTGCTCACCGATGACGGCAAAAGCGCGTTTATCAAGAAAGCCGTGGCGTTCCTCGCGGGAATCAACAACCAGCTCGACCGCGAGGTGTACATATCGAGAGCGGCGCGGATAAGCGACATACCTGCCGATACCGTCAGGAGAGCCGTTGACGCGCAGATACGCAAGAACGGTTTTTACGCGAAAAAACGCGAAACCGGCGAGCTTATTCACCCGAACAAAAAGGATACTGTAAATCCCGATGCGCTTAAAACGCCGCGTGAGGAGAAGGCAGAGCGTGGTATTATCTGTTTTTTGTTTCACAATCCGGACAAGCTGGAAAGCGTTGAGAAACGGCTTTCGGGTGAATTTGTTACGGAATTTAATAAAAGCGTTTACAACTTTTTGGCAAAACAGCTAAAAATGGGTTTATCGCCTGATATTTCTGCGTTTAACGAGGAATTTGACAGCGCGCAAATGGGCAGAATAACGGGTATAGTAAACGATGCCGCCTTTGCCTTTGACGAAGCGGCTTTGAATGATTATATAGAGGTGCTTAACAGGTTCAACGAGAAAAAAGAACAAAAAGAAGCGAAAGATATGACAAACGACGAGTTGCTCAAATTTGCGGCAAGTCAGAAGGAGAAGAAGAAATAATGTCCGAACACACACGAGCGTCAGACTCTTTGGAGGAGCTGTTTAAACAGGGTAAGAAGAAGGGAAGCCTTACTGCGAAGGAAATTACCGACGTGCTTGAGGAGCTTAACTTTGACGCAGATAAAATCAACAATATTTTCGACAGAATAACGGGAATGGATATCAAAATTGTCGATAACTTTGACGCGGATTTCGATATTGACAGCATTCTCGATTATGCCGACAGGGACGATGACAACCCCGATTCCGATGCGATTTTGGCGGACGATTCCGTCAAACTCTACCTCAAGGAAATCGGCAGAATCCCGCTCCTCTCAACCGAGGAGGAAATCGACCTCGCCGCGCGTATGGCAACAGGCGATGAGTACGCGAAAAAGCGCCTTTCCGAGGCAAATCTCAGGCTTGTTGTAAGCATCGCCAAAAAGTACGTCCGCAGAGGTATGCAGTTCCTCGACTTAATTCAGGAGGGCAATGTCGGACTGATTAAGGCTGTGGAAAAATTCGATTACACCAAGGGATTTAAGTTCTCGACCTACGCAACTTGGTGGATTAGACAGGCAATAACCCGCGCAATCGCCGACCAGGCGAGAACCATTCGCATACCCGTTCATATGGTGGAAACAATTTCCAGAGTTAAAAAGGCGGAAACCTTCCTGCTTCACGAGAACGGAAGCGAGCCGACTGAGGAGGAAATAGCGCAGTATCTCGGAATGTCCACGGACAAGGTTCGCGAGATTATTCGGCTTGCGCAGGACCCCGTTTCGCTTGAAACGCCTATCGGTGAGGAAGAGGACAGCCATCTCGGTGATTTTATCCCCGATGATGAAGCGCCCGCGCCTGCCGATGAGGCTTGCAACAGTATGCTCAAGCAGATGTTAAGCGATGTTCTTGACACGCTCTCCGACAGAGAGCGCAGGGTTATTATACTCAGATTTGGGCTTATCGATGGTCGTCAGAGAACTCTTGAGGAGGTTGGACAGGAGTTTCAGGTTACCCGCGAGAGAATTCGCCAGATTGAAACCAAGGCTCTCCGCAAGCTTCGTCACCCGTCGCGTAGCCGAAAGCTCCGTGATTTTTTGGAATAATAGTTACATATATTGTAGTATCTGATGAAAGGATATGCTGATGAACAATAACGAAAAAAACATCTTCAACGAACTTCTCGAAAAAAGCAAGCAGACAGGCACGATGAGTGCCCGTGAGATATACAGCATAATCGATGAAGCCGATATCGATATCGACAAGCTAAACGAGTTTCTCGACCAGAACAACATCAAGGTTGAAGACGATTTTGCTGTGGAAGAGGATTTGAACAAGGCACTTGAGTACACGGAAGACACCGAGGACAATTATCAAAGCTCCGAACAAGGCGAAGACCCCGTGAAAATTCACCTCCGTGAAATCGGCAGAATCCCGCTTCTCAAGCCCGAGGAGGAGGTTGAACTCGCGCAGAGAATTGCCGAGGGTGACGATGAAGCGCGCGAGCGGCTTATTGTCGCGAATATGAGGCTGGTTGTGAGTATCGCGAAGCATTACATCGGGCGCGGAATGCCGCTTCTCGACTTAATTCAGGAGGGGTACAGCGGTCTTATCAAGGCTGTTGAGAAATTCGACCACACCAAAGGCTACAAATTCTCAACCTACGCGACTTGGTGGATTAGACAAGCGATAACCCGCGCGATTGCCGACCAAGCGAGAACCATTCGCATTCCCGTTCACATGGTTGAAACTATCTCCAAGGTGAAGAAGGCGCAGAATTACCTCTTTCACAAGAACGGTCACGAGCCGACTATTGACGAGATTTCCCGCGAGCTTAATATGAGCACTGACAGGGTGCGCGAGATTATCAGGATTGCACAGGACCCCGTTTCGCTTGAAGCGCCTGTCGGTGAGGAAGAGGACAGCTATCTCGGCGATTTTATTCCCGATGAGGATGTGCCCGCGCCGATTGATTCGGCGATGAAAGCGGTGTTTAAGGACGAGCTGAACAAGGCGCTGAACACGCTTCCCGAAAGGGAACGCGAGGTGTTGAAGTTCAGGTACGGCGTTGGCTACGACCGCTCGCACACTCTCGAGGAGGTTGGACGGCAGTTTAAAGTTACTCGGGAGAGAATTCGCCAGATTGAAGCGAAAGCGCTCCGCAAGCTCCGCACGCAGGGCAAGAGCAAGGCGCTCAAGGTGTTCTTGGACTGATTTTTTGACAACGTTGGCTTTTGATAAAATTAACGGGCTGTTGATTTCTCGACAGCCCGCTTTTTACGAAAATTTTACGTTAAAATCTCGTTAAACCTTGAGTTTATCAACCATTTCCAGCATAATCTTCGACTGCGATGAAAGCTCCTCGCAAGACGCCGCAGACTGCTGAGCCGTGGACGAGTTGTTCTGAATAACCTCGCTGATGTCGTTGATGCCCTGAGTTGCCTGATTGAGGTCTTCGGCTTGAGTTGTCGAATCGAAAGCAATTTCCTTGACCAAATCGGACGCCTGTTTGGATTTTGCGGTAACGTTGTCGATTGCTCCCGCGGCATCGCGCGCGATAACAATGGACTTTCCGACAGCTTCAAGCGTGCTGTCGATGATTGCTCTCGTTGAGTTCGCGGACTCGGCGGATTTTGCCGCAAGTGTGCCAACCTCGGTTGCCACAACAGCAAAGCCCTTGCCCGCTTCGCCTGCGCGAGCCGCTTCGATAGACGCATTGAGCGCGAGAATGTTCGTCTGGAACGCGATGTCCTCGATTGCCTTGATAACCTTGGCGATGTCCTCGGACTTCTTCTCAACAATGTCCATAGCATCGATAAGATTTTGCATCTGAACCGTCTGTTCCTGCATAATATTCGCGCAGTCAAGGCTGATTTCGGACGCTGAGCGCGCGTTTTCGGCGGTTTTGTTGACGTGCTCGCTGATACCCGTAACCGTTGAAGAAAGCTGGTCGATTGTCGCGGACTGGCGCTGAGTGCCCTCGGCAAGAGCCTGCGTGCCGCTTGCCATCTGCTCGGCACCGAGCGAAACGTTATACGAGGACTGCGAAACGTTCGAGATAATCTCGCCGAGATTTGCGTGGATTTGCTCAAAAGCCTTTTCGATGGACATAAAATCGCCCTTATACGCAACCGACGGCTGTTTTGTGAAATCGCCCTCAACCATTGATTCAAGCACGCCAACGATGTCCCGAACGTAAGAGTTCAGCGTCTGCTTGGACTCGATAAGCTCGCCGGCAAGCTGTCCGATTTCATCGCCCGCGAAATTGAACCGCTCGTTTTGCTTGTTCAGCTCGATATTCTTGATATCCTCGCACTCGGTGAGAAGCGCGGAGATAGGATGTTTAATCGCCTTTTTCAGATAGATAATAAGAATTGCTACGGCAATTCCCGCGAGAACAAGGCAAACCGCGACGGAAATCAAAATTGTTCTCGAGAGCGCGGAGTTGTAAGAGTCGGCGGAGTAACCTGCGAAATATGCACCGATGATGTTTTCGTTCACGTCCTTCATCGGCTCGTAGTGAACGAAATACTGCTTGCCGTTAATGTTAGTGCGGTCTTGATAAACCTTGCCGCTCTGAATTGTGCTCCAGACTGCCGCGCTCATCTTTTGACCGGTGATGCGGTTGCCGGAGTTGTCGAGAATAGTTGTGTTAAAGCGCACATCATTCAGGAAAAGCGAGATTTCGCAGTCGGTCTGCGTTTTAAGATTATCGACAAAATCTGTCTTTTCAAGGCAGGTTCCTACGAGAAAACGATAGTTACCCATATCCTCGGTCAAATAGGTGAGGATAAGGTCATCGTCCAACGCGTACATACCCGTGCCGGGCTTTAAATCTGCGGGAAGATTGGCGTTGTCAGTTTTCCAGACAATCTCATCTTTTACGATAAGCGCGAGGAAGTCGTACTCATCGCGGCGGTCGTTTTCCCACCACGTTTTCATTTGTTCGGTGTCTTGCGTCATACCGTGCGCGGCGATAGTTTTGCTTAAAAATTTCAGCGCCTCAATCTCGGATTTAATCTCACTTGTGATGGTATCCGTGCCGCTTTTTACCAACGTAAATGTTGTATCACGCAAATTCACCGTGTACATAAACGCGGTAACCGTGACGGCAATCGCCACCGTTAAAACAGTAAGTATAGAGCTGATAAATGAAATCTTTACGCCGAGGCTACGCTGTTTTTTAGACATAACATATTTCCTCCGTTTATTATTATATGGTCATTTTAACATAAATTTTTTAGAAATGCAAGCCAAAATTGTGAAAATATACTCATTTGTGTAAAAAATCGGCAAATTTAACAATTAAATGTAAACGATTACGTCACAATTAACAAAATGTGAATTTTTTATAAAGATGTTGAAAAGTGTACAAAATTTCCCTTGAAAAATTGTGAAAATCGTATACTTGCCTTTATTTAACGGAGTTTGTTGAAATAATTTTGTGCTAAAAAACAAAAATGCTCTTGAAATCGACAGGAAAATATGGTATTATTATAAAGATGTAATAAAATCATACCGTAAAAGTATGGGAATGGAGAAAGAAATGCCAAAAAGACAGGATATCAACAAAATTCTTATCATCGGTTCCGGTCCTATTATAATAGGACAGGCTTGCGAGTTCGACTATTCGGGAACTCAGGCGTGCAAGGCGCTCAAGAAGCTCGGCTACGAAATCGTTCTCGTAAACTCAAACCCCGCAACCATTATGACCGACCCCGATGTCGCGGACATCACCTATATCGAGCCGCTCAACGTTGACAGGCTCACGCAGATTATCGAAAAAGAGCGTCCCGACGCGCTTTTGCCGAACCTCGGCGGTCAATCGGGACTTAACCTCTGCTCGGAGCTTGCCGAGGCGGGTGTTCTCGAAAAGTACGGCGTTAAGGTAATCGGCGTGCAGATTGACGCAATCAAGCGCGGCGAGGACAGAATTGAGTTCAAGCACACAATGGAAAAGCTCGGCATTGAAATGGCGCGAAGCGAGGTTGCTTATTCGGTTGAGGAAGCCGTGGCAATCGCCGACAAGCTGAAATACCCCGTTGTTCTCCGTCCCGCTTACACAATGGGCGGCGCAGGCGGCGGTATGGTTTACAATGTCGAAGAGCTGAAGGTTGTCTGCGCGAGAGGACTTCAGGCAAGTCTTGTCGGACAGGTGCTCGTTGAGGAGTGCATAAGCGGCTGGGAAGAGCTGGAGCTTGAGGTTGTCCGTGACGCGAAAAACAACATCATCACCGTCTGCTTTATCGAAAACATCGACCCCGTCGGAGTTCACACCGGCGACTCGTTCTGCTCTGCGCCTATGCTGACAATCCCCGAGGACGTTCAGAAAGAGCTCGAGAGAATGTCTTACAGCATTGTTGAAGCAATCGAGGTTATCGGCGGGTGCAACTGTCAGTTTGCCCGCAACACCGAAACAGGGCGCGTTGTCGTTATCGAAATCAACCCGAGAACCTCTCGTTCCTCGGCGCTTGCTTCAAAGGCAACCGGCTTCCCGATTGCGCTTGTATCGGCAATGCTCGCGTGCGGACTTACGCTGGACGAAATTCCCTGCGGAAAGTACGGCACGCTTGATAAATACAAGCCCGATGGCGATTATGTCGTTATCAAGTACGCGCGCTGGGCATTTGAGAAATTCAAGGGCGCGGAGGACAAGCTCGGCACGCAGATGAAGGCTGTCGGCGAGGTTATGAGCATCGGCAAGACCTACAAGGAAGCGTTCCAGAAGGCTATCCGTTCGCTTGAAACGGGCAGATACGGACTTGGATTTGCGAAGGATTTCAACAAGCTCACAAAGGACGAGCTTCTCGCAAAACTCCGTTTCCCCACCAGCGAACGCCAGTTTATTATATATGAAGCGCTTCGCAAGGGCGCGACTGTTGAGGAGATTTATCAGCTCACCAAGGTTAAACACTGGTTCTTGGAGCAAATGAAGGAGCTTGTTGAGGAAGAAAACGCGCTTCTTGAGAAAAAGGGCGCTGTTCCCGAGAAAGCGGTTCTGCGTAAGGCAAAGCAGGACGGCTTCTCCGACCGTTATCTGAGCCAGCTCCTCGATGTTACCGAGGAAGAAGTCAGAAACGCGCGGCTTGGCTTTGGTATCCGCGAGGCTTGGGAGGGCGTTCACGTCAGCGGCACGGAGAACTCGGCTTATTACTACTCGACATACAATCTCCCCGAGGACAAGAGTCCGTCTAACACCGACAAGCCGAAAATTATGATTTTGGGCGGCGGCCCGAACAGAATAGGTCAGGGCATCGAGTTTGACTATTGTTGCGTTCACGCGGCGCTTGCGCTCAAAAAGCTCGGCTTTGAGTCGATTATCGTAAACTGCAACCCCGAGACCGTTTCCACCGACTACGATACCTCGGATAAGCTCTATTTCGAGCCGCTTACGCTTGAGGACGTGCTTTCCATTCACGAGAAGGAAAAGCCTGTCGGAGTTATCGCGCAGTTTGGCGGTCAGACGCCGCTTAACCTTGCAAGCGATTTGAAGAAATACGGCGTAAACATTCTCGGTACAACTCCCGAAACAATTGACGAGGCAGAGGACAGAGATTTGTTCCGCGAGATGATGGAGAAGCTCGGTATTCCGATGCCCGAAAACGGAATGGCTGTCAACGTTGACGAAGCGCTTGAAATCGCGAACAGAATCGGTTATCCCGTAATGGTTCGTCCGTCTTACGTTCTCGGCGGAAGAGGTATGGAAGTTGTTCACGATGACGAGATGATGCGCGTTTATATGTCGGCGGCAGTAGGCGTCACACCCGACAGACCTATCCTCATCGACCGCTTCCTCAACCACGCGACCGAGTGCGAGGCAGACGCGATTTCCGACGGCGAGAACTGCTTTGTGCCCGCAGTTATGGAGCACATCGAGCTTGCAGGTATTCACTCCGGCGACTCAGCTTGCATTCTCCCCGCGAAGAACCTCACGCAGAAGCAGGTTGACACAATCCGCGATTACACCAAGCGAATTGCCGTGGAAATGGGCGTTCGCGGTCTGATGAATATGCAGTACGCTATCGAGGGCGACACGGTTTATGTTCTCGAGGCAAACCCGCGCGCTTCTCGTACAGTTCCGCTTGTATCGAAGGTTTGCGGTATAAATATGGTGAAGATTGCCACGGAAATAATCACGCTCCCGCTTACGGGCAGAACTTCTCCCGTTCCCGAGTTGCACGAGAGAGCGGTTAACCACTACGGCGTGAAAGAAGCGGTTGTGCCGTTCAATATGTTCCCGGAGGTTGACCCCGTGCTTGGACCGGAGATGCGCTCTACGGGCGAAGTTTTGGGCATTTCACCGAGCTTCGGCGAGGCTTATTACAAGGCGCAGGAAGCAACGCAGATTTCGCTCCCGTCCGAGGGCACGGTTTTGCTCTCTGTCTGCGACCGCGACAAGCCCGAGCTTCTCGAAACGGCAAAGGCGTTCAACTCGCTTGGATTTAAGATAATCGCGACGGGCAAGAGCTACGAGATGATAAAGGACGCGGGCATTCCCTGCGAGCGGATTTTCAAGATTTACGAGGGCAGACCGAACATCGCCGACCAGATTGCAAACGGCGAAATTCAGCTCATCATAAACACTCCCGCGGGCAAAACCAGCGCGCACGACGACAGCTACATCAGAAAGGCGGCAATTAAGCACCGCGTGCCGTATATCACGACAATGGCTGCGGCAAAGGCGAGCGCCGAGGGTATCCGCGCGATTAAGGAGAACACGCATTTCGGCGTGAAGTCGCTTCAGGCGCACCACGCGGATATTTCGGATATCTGATAATACAGCAATCCCCGTTCATCGAAAGGTGAGCGGGGAATTTTTTGTGAAATGCTTGACAATTTTTGGGGAGTGTGCTATAATTAAACTGCGACACAATTTAATACGACAGTGGTTAGGTATACACTTTTCCTATATGGTAAAAGTGCATGCTCTTTTTTCGTATACCTTAACTGTTGTCGAAAAATTGTGTCGCAGCAATCGGAGCTTTGCATTTTTCGGTGCGTGGCTTCGGCTACGCACTTTTTTATTTTGGGAGTAAAATTATGAATGATAGCATTTCGATTAAGGTTACAAAACTCTTTTGGGGAATTGAAATAATTGCTTTAATGACTTGCATTGCCGTAAATGTATTTTTATTTCTGTTTTTATTGCAATATTTTAACTACTCTCATATACCAAGTCTAAATAATTATTTAGAAAGCTTTATCGGTGGTTTTGGTTCGGTATTAAATGCGGTTATGTTTTGGCGTGTCTGTGCAATTGTTTGCTTTTCATCTTCGGTGATGTTTTTAATTATGCTGTATCTGATTGGCTTCAATAAGTTCGGTAAACCTGCGTGCGGAACAGTTTTCACAACAGTTTTATTTATTATGAATTTTTTGGTAGCACCGTTTTCATCGGTTGAGAAATTTGAAGAATATGTAGTTAGAAATATCAACAGCATTGATTACAGCAACATTGATTCCGGTGTGGTTAACTTCATATTTGTGGTTGTGATGATTACGCCGGTTATTTCGTTGTTTTTGTTTATGTTTTCTTTCTCCGATTTGGATAAAAAGCTCAGGAAAAAGCTACTTCCGTTAAATAAAATCGCAAAAGCGCCGACCTCGTTTCCACGAAATCGGCGCTTCAAATATTCGATTATCCGAAATCAGACGGAGGGCTTAGCCTTGAAAGAGAGGCAGTCCGTGCACTGAACAACGGTCGGATTTGCCTCGTGAGTGCCGACCTCGATTTTGTCGAGAGAGCAGAAGTCCTCGCAGCTGCAGTGGTGCTCGCAGTTGTGAATTGTACAGCCGATGTGCTTGTTTGCGAATTCGGTTCCCATAATAAATTTCTCCTTTAAAGCAAGAATTGCGCGGTTTTGTTCGCCGCGTAACTATTTTGAGTTTCGCAAAACAAATTATTCTCGCCAAAAATTTCCGATAAAAAAGCTCTGCCGTAAAAAGCAGAGCCATTTTTTCGGTTAATCCGAGAGATAGGATTTCACAAGCACCTGTAAAAGCTCGTCGCGGTCAATGTGACGAATAAGACCTCTCGCGTTGTTAAACGTGGTGATGTATGTAGGGTCTTCGGAAAGGATATAGCCAACGAGCTGATTTATCGGATTATATCCCTTCTGTTTCAGCGCGTCGTAAACGGTCATAAGGATTTCCTTCATCTCGTTTTCCCTGTCCTCGTGAACCGAAAAGGTCATTGTTTTGTCCAGCATATTATCATTCCCTTCCTGTTTTTATTTCTTTACTAACCATATTATACACTTTTTTCACCGAAAAAACAACCACATTTATTAAAATTAACCAACAACCTGCCCAAAATCTCCGATTATCACAAAATTATTTGCATTTCTTTGGCAATATTAAACAAAATTCATTACACAAAATCTACATATTTATAAAATTTGTTAAAACACTTGTATATCGGAAAAAAATGTGGTATAATAAGAATAAGGATTTTTGTGCAAAATTGTTTTGTATGAAAATTATATTATTTTTTCGAGGGGAGAAACTTTTTATGGCAGTCGGCGACGGTGGATTTAAAACAGCTTTCCAAGGTTTTGACAAAAACGAGGTTAATGAGTACATAAGCAATCTCCGCAAAAAGATGAACGAGCTTGAAGCGGAAATGAAGGATAATGACAGCAAGGTTAAGGCGGCTGTTAGAATTGCCGATGAGGCTGAGGGTAAAATCCAGAAGCTCGAAAAGGCTAACAGCGAGAAGATTGCCGAGCTGGAGCTTCAGATTAAAACCGAGCGCAGAAATGCCGAGGATTTGCTCAATCAGATTGACGTTCTCAAGAGAAAGGTTAAGAACGGCGGCGGTTCTTCTTCAGGCGGCGCGTCAAGTGCAGAAGCTCAGAGGCAGGCGGCTGAGATTATCGAAAAGGCAAACAGAACCGCGCAGGAAACTGTTGAAGCGGCTAATAAAACCGCGCGCGAGGTTGTCGAAAAGGCAAAGCAAACCGCAAAGGATATTGTCGCAAACGCTCAGAGCGTGTCCGCGGCGGGCGGAGCTGTCGCTTCGGTTAATCTTGACGGGTTTATGTCCGAGGTTAAAAGTTTCCTCGAGCAAATCAACAGCGGTTACAAGAAAATCTGCGAAAGGGCAGAGGAAATTTCTGTTGAAGAAACGAGTGCTCCGGCACCCGCTCCGGTTGAAATTCCGGATTTCTCCGATGTTGCGGCACCTGCGGCAGAAGCACCCATGGCAGAGGTTCCTACGACAGAGGTGTTCGATTTCAAGGAACCCGAGCAGGAGCCTACGCCCGAGATTTCCTTCGAGGATATTTCGGAACTCAGCTCCGATTCGTCCGATTTGTCCGATGATGACGATATGATGGCGGGCTTTGGAAGCCTTGACGAGCCTGTAACCGAGGTTAAGGAAAACGATACCTCCGAGCACAGCAAGGCGGCGTTCGATATGGACTTCGACAAGGAGCTTATCGCGCAGACTGTTCCGAGCAGTAGCTTGAACGAGAACGAGATTGACGAGGATTTGCTGGCGGCGGTTCGCGAGGAAGAAGCAAAGCACGCTGTTCAGCCCACTCCCGAAGAGGGCAGAAGAGATTTCGATATGGATATGTCGGACGATGACGGTGCGGATGCAATGCGCAAAATGCTCGAAGCGGCAGAAGCGGCGTTCTGCGGCGGCTCGAGCGGCACTCTCGACTTCGACACCGACACTCAGATGGACGAGGAACCTGCGCCCGAGCCTGAAAAGGCGGATAATCCTTGGGAGGATTTGCAAAAACAGCTTGAAGCAATGGAACAGAGCGGCAATTTCGGTGAAGCAGAGCCTGAGCCTGCTCCCGAGCCTGAGGCAAAGGAGCCCGAGCTTGATTTTACCGAAACAGACGACAGACCTACTCCCACAACCGATGACTCATCAATTTGGGATTTCTCAAGCTCCGATTCTTCGTCCGATGATGACGATATGAGCGGCGATATCTTCGCGAATTTCTGATTGATGGGTATCTCAAAAAACGTTGTGAAAAGCAAAAATGGGTAGGGTGAACAGGTGAATGCCTTTTTCGCGGCATCTGTGACGTTGTTGCAAAGCTTTCGCTTGTTGACTGACGAAGATGGTTTACACTACACACTTTTGCTCACAAGAGGTTTTTAGAGGTGAGCTTATTACAAAAAGAGCCGAAGCCTGATTTCGGCTCTTTGGTTTGGATTTTGAGAGAATTATGATTGAACTTAACACAAACGAGCTTAAAGAAAAAGCAAAAACACTCCGCGCGGGCGACAAGGTTTTGTTGTCGGGGACGGTTTACACCTCGCGCGATGCCGCTCACAAGCGCATAAAACAGCTTATCGAGGAGAACAAGCCGTTGCCTTACGAGCTTTCGGGCGCGGCGATTTACTACGCGGGACCAACAGCCGCGCGTGACGGAATGGTTATCGGCAGTTGCGGCCCGACAACCTCCGGCAGAATGGACGTGTATTCACCAATGATGCTGGATATGGGGTTGTCCGCGATGATAGGGAAGGGCGAGCGCTCCAAGGCGGTCTGCGAAGCCGTTCAGCGAAACGGCGCGGTGTACTTTTGCGCAATTGGTGGCGCGGGCGCGCTTGCCTGCAAATGTATAACCGAGTGCGAGGTTATCGCGTTCGAGGACCTCGGTTGTGAGAGCGTGAAACGCCTGAAAATCGAGAATTTCCCGCTGATTGTTGCCGTGGACAGCGTCGGCGGAAATATCTTCAAGACAGGTCGCGCTCAATTTAAAAGGTAAATTTTAGGCGATACTTCTCGGAATTTTTGGGCAATTTGTATAGATAAACGGCGAAATATTCATTAAAACGCTGTTTTTTGTCGGGAAACTGAAAATTGTTGTTGACAAAATATGCAGAATGTGTTAAAATAAGGGGAGTGAAATCCACGCGTTTTGGGAGGAGCTATGGAAGATTATTCCAAGTTAAGCGACAGGGAGCTTTTGCTGGATAATCGGTCCGACAGCGGCAAAATCGCTGAGCTTATCTCGCGTTATATGAAAACGGTGTTCGCTTGTGCAAGAAAGTTCGCGCAGTTCGCTGATTACGAGGAGCTTGTGTCTGACGGTATGCAGGGGCTTCTGGCGGCGGTGCGTAGCTACGACAGCGATAAGGGCGAGTTTTCCGCGTTCGCGTCGGTTTGTATCAACAACCGACTCCGCAATACCGCGAAAAAATCCTCGCTTCGCAGGAAAAATCTTGCCGCGGAAGAGGAAATGCGGGAGCTTCCCGACAAAAAGCCAACTCCCGAGGAAGCGGTTATCGAGAAGGAAAACAGCGAGGACGTGCGAAAAAGCCTGAAAGCTGAGCTTTCCGTGCTCGAGCTACACTGCATCGAGTGCGCGGCGATGGGTTTGTCTTACGCGGAAACCGCGAAAAGACTTGGCGTGGATAAAAAGTCTGTTGACAACGCGCTTTCAAGGGCGAGAGCCAAGGTGCGCAGGATAATGGGCGGTAATTTGTGAAAAAGCCAAGTTCGCTTCGGCGAAACGGCTTCAATATGTCCCGATAGCTTAAATGTTAAAGCGTTGCGAAAGCAAAGATACGGGTGCAAGTCCTGTCGGGCAAATTTTATTTTTAAGGGGTATACTTATGTACACTGACAAGACACTGAAATGCAAGGACTGCGGAGCGGATTTTGTGTTCACTGCGGGCGAACAGGAATTCTACGCTGAGAAGGGTTTCGAGAACGAGCCTCAGAGATGTAAGGCTTGCCGCGACGCAAAGAAGAACGCAAGCAGAGGTCAAAGACAGTTCTTTGAAACTACTTGCTCGGTTTGCGGCGGAGTCGCAAGAGTTCCCTTCGAGCCGAAGGGCGACAGACCCGTTTTGTGCAGCGAGTGCTTCGCTAAGCAGAAGGGCGAATAATCAAATCAATGCGCGAGTCTTTCGCACCGAAAAAGTACCGAGCATACCCTTTTGGTTATCCCCGGCATCGTTTTGGTTAGGCATTACATTTGGAACAGCCGTTGTTTAACGGCTGTTTTTTTGTCAATTTTTTCCTCGAATTTTCATAAAATCTGCGTTAAAAATACTGATAGCCTTTTTATTCGTTTGGGATAAAAAGTTAAGGGAACCTCAAAACGGTTTGAAAAGAAAAAATGGGCAGGGTACATCAAATTCCGGGAAAACCGATGCAGTAAAGCTTGATGCCAGCGTTTTGCGCGTGCGCATAATGCGGCGGTGCAACACGATGTTGCGGAACGAAAGCGATGGAACGGACGCTGTTGCCGCAAAGCTTTCGCTTGTTGACTGACGAAGATGATGTGTACTGCACATTTTTGCTCAAATAAGGTTTTTAGAGGTGACCTAAATTGCTTTGAAAGGAAACGCTTTTTATGAAAAAGATTTTTTTATCCGCAATCCTCTGCGGCTCGCTGATTTTAACCCTCTCGGGCTGTGGAAACAGAAACAACTCCGATAATTCTTCGGAAATGGCTTCGGGTGAAAACTCCGAACAGACCTCGTCTGAACAGACCTCGTCTGAACAGACCTCTGAAAGTTCAACCGAAAGCTCGTCTGACCAGTCCTCTGAAGGATCAAACGAAAACTCCGGTGTTAACGGCGGTGCAGGCGCTGACAACAGCTCTCTCCCGTTCCCCGACAACCGTGCCGGAAGAATGGCGGCGGCGGCTCTCAGAACCGATGTTTGGCCCGCGATGGACGTTGTAAGCGAGGTTGATATGATTGGCTCGATGTTCTCGACAGACGAGGGCGAGGTGTTTAATCTCGATGACCTTGAGGAATATTGCTTCTGCACCAACGTTATAAGCGCGCAACTCAACCGTGTTATTGTCGTAAAGCCGGTTAACGGGCGCGAGGGCGCGGTTGAGGACGCGATTAACACCTACCTCAACTACTCGCAGACCGGTGCGGCGTTCTATCCCGCTCAGGAGGAAAGCGCCGCGGGTGCGGTTTCGGGCAAAACTCCCGATAACTATATCTACCTCATCGTTCACAAGAATGGACAGGCTATCGCTGACGCAATGAAGGACGTTCAATAAATTCTTCCAAGCGCGGCAAAGCGAAGCCAACGTATTACCGATAAACAGAAACCCCGCCTAAGACTTTGGCGGGGTAACGCTGTTTTGTGACAGCCGAATCAGATTGCGGCATAAAAATCATTGAGGTGGTCGTGGCTGTAGGTTCTGTCTTTGAAAGTAATCTCGATGTTGGGGCAATTGGAGAAAGCACTTTTGTTAACCTCGGCTATGCCGGTAGGAATCATAACTTTTTTAAGTCTGTCGCACCACGCAAATGCAGCTTCACCGATTCTGATTATGTTGTTCGGGATTGTTACTATTGTAAGTCCGTCGCATTCATAGAATAAGTATTTGCTTATTTCGGACAAGCCTTTGCCGATAGTCAAGCTTCTAATCCCGGAACAGCCTCCGAAAGCATTGTTGCCAATCTCGGTCACGTTGTCTGGAATAACTAAGCTGGCAATACTCGAGCAACCGACGAAAGCCTTTTCACCGATTTTGTTCACGCCGCTACCTATTGTGACGTCTTTTAGACTTTTGCAATCTGTAAAAGCGTGATGGTCAATATCAATAACGCTGTCGGGGATTACTATTTCCGTAAGTCCCGAGCATCCGGCGAATGCGTAGTAGCCAATCTCAACCACACCTTCGGGGATTATAATGCGTTTGATTTCCGGCCTGTTATTGAAAGCCTCGAAGCCTATGCCTGTTACGGGCTTATCTTCAATGGTTGCGGGAATGTTGATTTTGTTGTCGTAGCCTCTGTACTTGGTTATCTCAATTCCGCCGATTTCTTCGATATACACATAGTCAAAGTCGTGAGCGGGCGTTTCGCGTATAATCTCCGGCTCGGAGCTTTCGGGTTCGCTTGAGGAACTCTCGGTTTCACTCGAAGAACTCTCGGGTTCACTTGAGGAACTTTCGGGTTCGCTCGAGGTACTCTCGGATTTGCTTGAGGAACTTTCGGTTTTGCTTGAGGAGCTTTCCTCCGAAGAACTACTCATTGTTGAAGAACTGCTTTCCTGCGCAGAATCGCTTGACGGAAATCCCCAAGGATTGCTGTTCGCGTTCTCGTTACAGCCTGAAAGGCTTGTTGTGAGAACTGTCGTAATTACCAACGCCGACAAAATTTTTTTAATCTTCATAATTACCCTTCCTAAAAATAGATTTACTACACCTTAAAATTATACCACAACACCCAAGTTTTGTCAACAATTTTTTTCAATTAACAACATTTTTCGCGCTTTTGCTGTAAAAATTGCAAAGCTGTCCGTTAACAACCGGCGATGGTTTTCCGATAACCGTATGTGTTAAACGGTATGAATCAAAAAGAGAATCCAACTCTCGCCCGAACGCTTCGCCTTGCGCGTGAAACCAAATGTCCTCAAAAACCGAAAACGCTCTCTTTTCACGGAGAGCGTTTTTGTTATTCATCGGGATTTTCGCGCTTTTTCGCCTTTTTGCGCCACTTCACGCACTCGGTCAACAGGTACTCAATCTGTCCGTTCACCGAGCGAAAATCGTCCTCAGCCCACCGCATAAGCTCGTTGTAAAGCGTTGCGGAAAGCCGCAGGGGGACTTGCTTTTTTGCGTCTTTTTTTTCATCGGACATTCCGCTCACCGCCTTTCGTTGCCTTAACTCAATAAACCGAGCCGCTGTTTACAATGGGTTGCGCGTCCTTGTTGCCGCAGAGAACAACCATCAGGTTGCACACCATCTGCGCCTTGCGCTCATCGTCAAGCTCGACAACATTGTTCTCGGACAGCTTTTTGAGCGCCATCTCAACCATTCCCACAGCGCCGTCAACAATCTTCTGACGCGCTTCGATAATAGCGTTTGCCTGCTGACGCTGGAGCATTGCCGCGGCAATTTCCTGAGCGTAGGCAAGGTGAGTTATTCTCGCTTCGATTATCTCAAGTCCCGCAATTTCAACGCGCTCCTGAAGCAAGTTTTTGAGTTGCTCGGAAATTTCCACGGACGAACCGCGAAGCGTTTTCTCGTCATCATCGGTCGAGTCGTAGGGATAGCAACGCGCCACGTCACGGAGCGTCGAATCAGCTTGAGTTGACAGGAAGGTGTTGAAGTTGTCAACGTTGAACACAGCCTTTGCGGTGTTCACAACGCGCCACGTCACCATAATTCCAATCTCAATCGGGTTGCCCGACTCATCGTTGATTTTCTGCTTCTCGTTGTTGTGCGTCATTGTTTTGAGCGAGATTTTACGGTTAATTGTTGTTGTCACCATACCATTTGTCGCAATAGTTGCCACAATGTTGCTCGTACCGTTTGCGTTTTTCGGTGTAACCGCGCCGCAGAACGGGTTGATGAAGAAAAAGCCCTCTTTTTTGAGTGTGCCGATGTACTTGCCGAAAAGCGTGAGGACAATCGCCTCGTTCGGTTTCATTATGCGAAGTCCCATAAACGGAATCCAACCGATGCACAGATAAACCAGCGAAATCACAAAGCCAACTACCGCCAAATCAGCGTTCTTGCTGTCCATTTCAATTGCAAAGAAAATCACCAGTCCGAGAGCCGCGCACAGAAGCAAAACCGTGATAAACAGCACCAGCCAGCCGCTTGCGGGGTGAATTTCCTTCTCCTCATAACAATATTTCTTCTCGTCCTTTTCCATAAATAAACCTTCTTTCTTGTTATATTTTGATATCACTTTGATATCTTAATGAAATTATAGCACGTTTTCAAATATTTGTCAATAGGTTTTGGGAAAAATTTTAGCTACCGAATAATTTTCATCGGTAGCAGTGGTTTATCTTCGATTAAAGTTAGTGTTTGAGGTGGCGGGCAACGCGGCGCAGTTGGCGTTGCAAGATTTTTCACCGCGATAAAGCTGTTCAACAAGAGTTGCTTTTGCAAAATTCAGCCGAGGTTTATCTTCGATTAAGGTTGGAGTTGGCTGGATTTTCGAGCAACTCGCCGCTCTCCGAGAACCGTGAGCCGTGGCACGGACACTCCCATGTGTTCTCGTCCTTGTTCTTCTTGAGCGCGCAACCCAGATGCGGGCAACGCGGCGCAGTTGGCGCTGCGAGGTTTTTCACGGCGTTTATGCCGTTCACAAGGAGTTGCTTTTGCAGAATGCTACGCGAGGGGTTGAAAACAGGCGCGTTTTCATTCTCGTTGCCGAGAATTTTGTCGCGGATAATCTCGGCGGCAACCATCGCGTTCGTCATTCCCCACTTGTTAAAGCCGGTCATAACGTACCAGTCGGGCGTGTTCGCGCTGTAATTGCCGATGTAGGGCAGACCGTCAAGCGTCATACAGTCCTGCGCCGACCACAAATTCACGGGTTTCGCCGCCGGATAATACCGCTCGGCAAACGTGAGCAGTTCCTCAACTCTTGACGGACAACCCGTTTTGTGAGCACCGCCGCCTATCAACAGCAGATTTTTGTAATCCCGAAACGAGAAGCCGTTTGTGTCCTCGTCCATAAAAATCCCGTCAACCGGCTTTGCGTTCTCGAGCGCAAGAACGTGCGAGCGGCTCTGATACATCTTGAGGAAATAGCTCCCGTGGCGGTTGACGAACGGGAAATGCGATGCGAAAACGATTTTCTTCGCCGTGATTTTCCCGTCAACCGATATCGCGGTGTTTTTGTCAATTTCGATAATGTGCGTGTTCTCGTAGATGTTCAGACCTTTGGTGAGCGCGGAGAGTAGCTTCAGCGGGTTGAACTGCGCCTGATTTTTCACGAGAACAGCGCCGGTTGTCCGAAAAGGTAGGGGAACGCTCTCGCAAAGCTCCGCGGGACAACCGATTTTCGACAACACGGAAAGCTCGTTGTAGAGCGGCTCGCGGTTGGTTTTCGAGTAGATATAGCTGTCGCGCTTTTCGTAGTCGCAGTCGATGTCCTTGGCAAGCTGTTCAAAACGCGCGGCGGCGTTTTGGTTGGCGGAGAGGTACATTTTCGCGTAGTCCAAGCTGTATTTTTCGGCAATTTTCGAGTAAATCAGCCCGTGGTGGACGGTGATTTTGGCGGTTGTGTTTTTGGTAATTCCACTGCAAATCCTGCCCGCCTCAGCGATAACGCACGGCACGCCGCTGTCCGTGAGCATACGCGCCGCGAGAATTCCCGAAATGCCGCCGCCGATGACGAGAACATCGGTTGAAATCGCGGTTTTGAGCATCGGGTACTGCCCAAAGCTACCGTGCCAAATTGATGAACTAGTAATATTTTCCAAAACGCTACTCCTTTGCAACGGACTGCCGTTAACCTCGAATTTGAGTGTTCGCGACAGCCTGCTATTGATAAATTATACTCATATTATCCGCAGAAATTTGAAATAAATTCCTCTTATAAATCAAAATTTTCACCGCAAAATAGGTGCAAAGGAGCTGATTTTCTTTGGTGATAATCGTCGGAAAAGACGCGGAAAAATCGCGCTGTAAAGCGGAAAAGCTGTTCGGACAAATTTTTCCCGAGCAGGATTTTGTTGTTGCACAAAACCACGCCGTGATAAACGCACCGAGCGCCGTTGTAATCGTGGAAAGCTCTGCGACTGCCGACATAAAAGCCGCGCTTGGGATTATCGCGGACGAGGACGGCTGTTTTGGCAACTTTCCGCGCGGCGTTCAGCTGATAACCTGCGGCGTTAACCCGAAAAACACCGTTTCGTTCACCTCACTTTCCGCCGACAAAATCACGCTCTCACTCAACCGTGCAATCCGTGCCAAAAACGGCATTGCAGAGCCGTTGGAGTTGCCCGCGGACGTTGTTGACGGGTTGAACGAGTTCGACTATATGTCGGCATTTGCGGCGAGCTTGCTGTTGCGGTATTGAAAAATGTGCGGTTGTTGCCGTCAGAGGTTGTAATCGTTAACAGTTGTTACCGTTAACTGCGCGGCGCTTCAACGAAAATAACCCGAAGAGCCACAGCCCTTCGGGTTATTCTTATGTTATCTTTTGTTCTACACTAATTATTATAAGCTGTCCTGAAGAGCGTCGTAGCCGCTTTCGCCGGTTCTAACCTTGACAACATCGGCAACCTCGTAGACGAAAATCTTACCATCGCCGACAGCGCCCGTGTAAAGAACCTCTTTCGCGGTGTTGATAACCGTTTCAACGGGTACCTTGCACACAACAATCTCCATCTTAATCTTCGGCAACAGGTGCGTTTCGATTGCAACACCACGGTAGTACTCCTTCGAGCCCTTCTGCATACCGCAACCCATAACGTTGGTAACCGTCATACCGGTGATACCGATTTTGCTCATTGCGTCCTTGAGCGCCTCGAAGCGGTCGGGACGTGTTACGATAACAACCTTTGTCATATTTGCACCGCCCTCGGAAGGAACGTACTTCTTGATAACGGGAACAGCGTCCGCGTTTTCAGCAACCGTTTCAACCTCTTTCTCCTTGCCGGAAGAAGTAGTTTCAACGTGCATAGAGGGAACGAAATCCGCGTAAGAGGAAACAAGACCGTGCTCTGTTGCGTCCAGACCAACGATTTCCTCGTGACGGGAAACGCGCAGACCGATTGTCTTTTTGATGATGAAGAAGGTGAGGGAGATGATTGCCGCAGTCCAAGCGAGTATGGAAAAGATACCGAGAGCCTGAACTCCGAGCTGTCCCCAGCCGCCGCCATAGAACAAGCCCTTAACGGGTGTACCGCCGACACCGACATTCTGTCCGTTGCCCGTTGAGAACAAACCAACTGCCAGAGTGCCCCAGACGCCGTTGAAGAAGTGAACCGCAACCGCACCGACAGGGTCATCGATTTTGAGTTTATAGTCGAGAAGCCAAACGCCAAAGTATACCAAAAATCCTGAAACAAAGCCGATGATAACAGAGCCAAGTGCGTCAACGTCCGCGCAGGGAGCCGTGATAGCGACCAGACCTGCAAGTGAAGCGTTCAGGCACATCGAAACATCGGGTTTGCCGTGCTTCAGCCAAGTGAAAATCATTGTGGTAACCGTTGCAACTGCCGGAGCAATTGTTGTTGTAAGGAACACGTTTGCGAGGTAATCAACGTTGGAAGCGGCCGCGCCGTTGAAGCCGTACCAGCCGAACCAAAGGATAAACACACCCAGCGCGCCAAGCGTCATAGAGTGACCGAGAATTGCTTTGGGCTTGCCGTCCTTGTCGAACTTGCCGATACGAGGACCGACCATTTTTGCACCGATGAGCGCGCAGATACCGCCGACAGAGTGAATTGCCGCAGAGCCTGCGAAATCAACAAAGCCCATCTGTACAAGCCAGCCGCCGCCCCATACCCAGTGCGCTTCGATGGGGTAGATAACCGCACTGATTATTGCGGAGTAGATGCAGTAGCTGAGGAACTTTGTGCGTTCTGCCATAGCGCCCGAAACGATTGTTGCGGCGGTTGCGCAGAAAACGAGGTTGAAAACGAACTCGGCGCAACGGTCGAAATTCGTGAAACTGCCGAGGATATCGAGCGTGGGGATACCGACCAAACCGAAGAACGTATCCTCACCGAGCATCAGCCCGAAACCAAGTAAAACGAACACCACGGTACCTATACAGAAGTCCATGAGGTTCTTCATAATGATGTTGCCGGCGTTCTTTGCGCGTGTCATACCGGTTTCCACCATCGCGAAGCCCGCCTGCATAAAGAACACGAGCGCCGCTCCTATCAAATACCATATACCGTTGCCGTCGCCGACGTTAAACATCGTGGCATTGACGACTTCTTCCGCTCCCGCAACAGCCGAAGCCTCGGAGAGCATTGCCAAACCCTGTAACATAAAATCCGCTCCTTTTTGCTAAATTACCGTAAAATCCTTTCACGGCTTTAAAAAAGCAAAAGAGCCGTTCACCTGCGGTTGATAAATCAAAACAACTGCTTACGAAGTTTTGCGAAGATATAAACCCCCGCGATGACGCAGTCACTTTTTAATTTATCAACCGTAAGTTTCACAGCTCCCTTGCTATGTCTTTATTATACTCGGAACAACTCTGTTTGTCAAGTGATTTTTGCAACTTTTTATTTCAAAACTTGCATTTTGTATAATTTCACAATTTCAATAAAATCTTGGCAAATTTACACTACATTTTGCACAAAAATGAGCAAAAACAGCGCTATAAGGTGGAAAAAACGGGTAGATTTGGCTGAAATTCGCGGTAAAAGGAAGCACTTTTTCCATATAAAAACGAGGATAAAAGTTGCGATTTTGCAGAAAATATGAATGTAAACTTTCAAAAGGAGTGATTTTATGACACGACAGACATCAAGCGTAATCAAAGGCGCGGCGGCGGGAGTTATCGCGGGAAGCGCGGCTTTTATGGCAGTGAGAATGTTCACCGGCGGTAGTCGCCGTGCAAGCAAGACCGCGAAAAAAGCTGTAAGGGTTATCGAAAATCTCGTGGATACGATGATGTAGCCGCCGCATTTTTGCACAAAACCGCGCCGTTTGCGGACTGAAACGGCGCGGTTTTCTCGTTACCCGGTGGATTTTTCGATGTTCAAACCGTGGTGAAAAGCTCGGCGCAGTAATATTGCCGAGCAAATCGCGATGAAAAGTTCGGCGCGGTAATATTGCCGAGCAAACCGTGGTGAAAAGCTCGGCGCAGTAATATTGCCGAGCAAGCCGCGTTGAAAAGCGCGGCTCGGTAATATTGCCGAGCAAGCCGCGATGAAAAGCGCGGCACGGTAATATTGCCGAGCAAGCTGTGTTGAAAAGTTCGGCACGGTGAAATTGTCTAGCAAATAGCGGTGAAAAGTTTGGCTCGGTGAAATTGCCGAGTGATATCGGGTGAACAACTATTTGTCAAGTTGCCCGAGCACCTCTTTCCTCAGCGCAAATATTGCAAAAAGGTTCGGGATTGCCATCAAGCCGTTCAACATATCCGCAACGCCCCACGCGAGCCCCATATTCACGGTTGCACCGATGACCGAAAACGCTGTGAAAGCAACAAGAAACGGCTTTCTTATGCGATTTCCGAAGATGTAGCAAGCCGCCTCGCTCCCGAAATACGACCAGCCGATGACCGTTGAAAACGCGAACATTGCCACCAGCACCGCCAGCACACCGCCCGCCCAGTCACCGAACTCCGATTTAAACGCGATTGACGTAAGCCCCGAGCCTGAAACTGGCTCAATGACCGCGCCTACGATTATCCCGTTCTCAGAAACGCCTGTGATTTGCATTACGTTCGAGTAACGCGCGTTTTCGGGCAACCTTGCGTAGATTTCCTCACCGTGTACACCAAAACAGCGGATTTGTCCACCGTTCAACTCACCGTTTGTGATAATTTTATCATTCTCGGTTAACTTGAAATACTGCGTCCTTGTACTCACCGAGCTAAGAACCTCGCTCTTTTCGGGCAACCGGCACCCGCTTGTCAACAGCACCGCCGCTGTTAATCCACACATAATAATAGTGTCGAAAAACACCTCAAAAATGCTCCACATACCGCAGATTTTCGCGTTTTTCATATCGCTTGCCGTATGCGCGAAAACCGATGTTCCAAGCCCTGCTTCGTTTGAGAACGCGCCGCGTTTGAAGCCCATCGATACCGCTGTTTTGACGGTTGCTCCGAAAATTCCACCGCCGATTGCCGAAAAACCAAACGCTGACGAGAAAATTTCCCCGAAAACCTCGGGCAACCGCGAAACATTTGCGATGAGGATATAGAGTGCGCCGATGATGTAAAAGCCGGACATTATCGGCACAATTTTCGCGGAAAACGCGGCAATTCTGTTCACACCGCCAAAAACCACAACCGCAGTTGCCGCCGCGAGCACAATTCCCGTCACCAATGGCGGTACTCCGAAACCGATTTTCAGCGCTTCGGACGCGGAGTTCATCTGCGCGGCGTTGCCCATACCGAAGCCCGCGAGCACACAAAGTCCCGCGTAAATCAACGAGAGTGGCTTTGCAAGGCGCTTTGTGGAGCGCTTTTTTTCAAGACCGCCGCGGATATAGTACATCGCGCCGCCGTGGAAAACGCCGTTTTTGTCGCGCTTTCGGTAGAGGAACCCGAGCACGTTCTCCGCGAAGCCTGTCATCATACCGAAAACCGCGCACACCCACATCCAAAACACCGCGCCTGCGCCGCCGATAGCCAGCGCTGAGCCAACGCCCGCGATGTTGCCGGTGCCGAGGGTTGCCGCGAGCGCTTGGCACATTGCGCGAAAAGGTGTTGTGCCATTTTCGGTGGATTTTGAACGCGAGAAAATTGTGGATTTCAGCACGCCGAAGAAATTCCGCACCTGAAAAAAACGCGATTTCACGCTGAAATAGACGCCCGTAAACAGCATTGCACAAAGCATCGGTGCGCCCCAGACAATTTTGTCGTTGATGAAAGAAATTATGTCCATAAAATTCCCCCTCGTCCATTCTATTCGGACAAGGGGTGAAAAATGTATGCTTTGGGTAAACGCGAGGATTTTTATTGCCGTGTTCACCGCGAAAATGCTGTGTTCATCGCGCGACAGCTGTGTTCATCGCGCGACAGCTGTGTTCATTTCGCAACTACCGTGTTTATCGCGCAATCGTTGTGTTCACCGCGAAAATGCCGCGTTCACCGTACAATTGTTGTGTTTACCGTGCGTCTGTTGTGTTCACCGCACGACCGTTGTGTTCAACACGCAACTACCGTGTGTTCACTACAAAAAGTTGTTCAAAGCAACGAAAAACCGCTCTGTAATGCGGCTTAACAAAAATCCCTTGCCCATTCGGACAAGGGTGAAAATGATAAACGGACGATTTCTCGCCCGTCCGAATTTATTGCGGCGTAACCGTGATAATTTCCTTGGACTTGGATTTCGCGTAGCTGATGGTGTTTGCGGTGCCGCCTTTTTGACCGTCGTAAACCGCTATCAGCAGGTCGCAACAGTCCACAAGCGCACGATTTCGCTTCATCATACAGCTTTTCGTGTAGCTTTCGCTCACGAATACAACCGACGAACACGCCTTGGTAATTCTGTCATAGCGCTGTTTTTCCGTGCTACTCCAGCCTTTTGTCTGCGTCCGACAGGGGATTATCGCGTTGAGATTGATGTTCGGGTAGATTTTTTTCAGCTCCAACACAATTTCCGCGCACCACATATCCGTTCCGCGCGCCATTCCGCTGAAGAAGTTGTCCGCGCCGTTCTTTATCGATTGCTCGATAACCTCCCGCAACCGCGCTTTAAGGGCAATGCAAAGCGGGTGTTCCTCGTTTGGGAACGGCATTTTTTCGGGACGATATCCCGTGAATGATATTGAATACATTTTTTCACCTGCAATACTACGGCGAGTTGTACCGCAAGCGCAACGTTGAACAGGCTTGCAATGCCGTTCTATAATTGCAAAAGTCGCGAGTTGCTTTCACCCGAAACAACGCGTCAATTTGTTCCGCGAGTTATGCTCAAAGACTGTTAGCCGGAATATTCGCGTCAAGTGCCGCTTTTGAGAGGATATTGCTGATGACAATTGCCGCGAGTGCTACGTTGAACAGGTTTGTGATGCTGATGTAGGTTGCCTTGTAGCGCTTGTGACCGAGATGTCCGGCGAAAAAGCCAATCCACGCCGCCGATACCGCAACCGCGATAACCAGTGCCAAAATTCCCCCGAAAACCGTTACGTCAACGTTAAACGCCTTTTTCAGTAGGTACTCAATCGTAAAGTCGGTAAGCGGAACGAGCAAAAGCGGGAGTGTTGCCAATGCCCACTGTTTGCGCTTTGTGTAGAGAAAAACAGCGATGAAAATCACGAATAATCCTGAAATTACGGCACACTCGATGCCCATAAGCTCACCTCTTCTTTCGATTATTTGAGAATACTTGCCGCCTTTGCATTGTCTGCGCAAATCGCATAGCAAACGGTGTTCCCGTTCACATCGATAAAGCTGTCGTCAATCTTGTACATCTCATCGGGCTTGTAATCCGAATAGGTCTTTTTCTGCGCCTCAATTCTCTTTTCAACCGCCGTCTTGATTTTAGCGGCAGTATCCGCGTCCTTTGCTACAAAAATGCCGAATTCATCGGGCATTGCCGCAGAGCCGCATATATAAACGGAATACTCCTTAACATCGTTCTCGGCGATACCGAAATAGATGTCAAGCTTATCCGCGGTCACCTCAACCATTGACGGGAACTCAACCGCGCCAAGCAACTTTTCAGCTTTCTCTTTTGCAGAAAGCGTGCTTGTTGAAACACTGCTTGTCGAGTTGTTTGACGAACCGCTCGTTGATGAACCGCAACCGCAAAGTCCGCAGACGAGCGCCGCTGTAATTACCGATAACAAAACCTTTTTCATAATCCTTCTCCTTTTCTTTTACATCAGCTTTTGCAAAGCCGACAACAGAACCGCGTAGGTTTTTCCCTTAAAATGCATACCGTCAACCTCGGCGTACTCATCGAGGAAATATCCGTCCTCATCGCTTATAAGGCTGTACAGGTCGCAGTATTTCAGCCCAAGCTCCGAGCAGGTACTCTTGATGTACTTGTTGAACTTGCGTACCTCGTTGTTGTCGATATTCGGGTAATCGTTCCGGCGCGCGGTCGGCGTGATTGAAATGCAACAGATATCCGCGTTCGGGCAAGCCCCCATCAGTCTGCTCAAAAGCTCACGATAACTCTCCTCAAGACTGCTGTGGTCGGTTCCCGCCATCGCGTTGCTCCCGAGCATAATGAAGATGCGCTTCGGTTGTCTTTGCTTCGCGTATTCGACAGCGGTTACGCCCTTGTTCTCGATTACCGAGGTGTACGCCTTGTATGGCGTTAAGCCAACAGCCGCGGCAACTTGCTCCATATCAAGATAACCCGGATAGAGATAAAGTCCCGTGAAAATGCTGTCGCCGATGAACAAATCGTCCGAGAAGAAGCTCAAATCGAAGCTCTCCGACGGTGTTTCTCCGGAAACAAAATCCGTGCTTGAACTGCTCTCCGAGCTTGTTTCGGTGGAACTCTCGGTGCTTGTGAAAACAACGTCCGAGGAACTGCCGGTTTCGGTTGACGAGCCGGTTGTTGTTGCGGAGCCGCTTGATGAAACGGAACTGCTTGAGGTATCAATCAACGGGTAGGAGCCGGTTGACGAGGATTTTTTCGAGTCGTCGGAAACGTTTGAAAACAGAACGATGAAAACGCCCGTGCAAAGCCCCAAAAGCACGATTATCATCAGTATGTACATCACGATAATCGAGCGCGGGATTTTTGGCATCGGATTTTTCCTTCTGTTATTTGGATTTGCCATTTTCCTCCAATTTCCCCCTGTTCTTTAATATTCATATTGTAACATATTCTTTCCGAAAAATCAAGCAATTTTACTAAAAAATTTATTACATTTTTATTACAAATACCCGAAATTATCGAAAATCCTCGCCGTTCCCCGCGAAAATTCTCGTTCTGGTGATTTTCAGCCGCGGTATTTTCTCACCCGAGAACTTTTCATACGCTTCAAACAACAGCGCGGGATTTAGGTTAAACTCGTTTCCCGCGGGCAGGCGAATCGTGATTTTATCGCCGATTTCGAGCTTTTTGATGTTCGGCTTGAGGTCGATTTCGGACACGCCTTTTTTCGTGCGCTTTTCAACGAGAATTTTCTCACTTTGTACAAATTCCACAAATTTCTCGCGCGAAAGCTCAGCTTCGATTTCGTACTCAGCTTCAACTATGTCGGTGTTTTTCATCACGGGCACAGCGGTTTCGATTATCCGCAAATCAAGCGGGAGCGCCGCGTTGAGCCGCTCGGTGACCTCATCGGGCGAAATTTCCTCGGTCAGGCGAAAATCCGCGGCTTCCCGCAAGCCCTCCTGCCCGAGTGACAGCGGGAGCATAAACTGAATGTACAAATGCGGGTTGAAGCCCTCGGTGTACCACACGGGGAGTTTCGATTTTATAATTGCACGCTGAAAAACGCGGTACAAATCAAGGTGCGAGATATATTTTGCGCGGTCGGTTTTGCTGAAAAACACGCGCGTGTTTACATTTGGCATTTTGCTTCACCTCAAATTCTTGCAACACTCGCCGCCGATATTCCCGATAACGCCGCAGTTTGAGCACTTTTCACGGCAATTCGGCGTGGTAACACCCGCGTGAGCGCGCTTGTTCTCCTCAACAAAAAACTCCCGCGAAACCAGCATATTTATGTGGCTCCACGGCGCGGTTTCCTCGTAGGAACGCTGTCTGTTGGCGTAAAACTCCATCGAAAGCCCGCACTCCGCGAAAGCCTGTTTCCACTTGTCAAAATCAAAATACTCGTCCCAGCCGTCCAGCACGCAACCTTTTTTCCAAGCGAGATAAATTGCCTTTCCAACGCGCCGGTCGCCGCGCGCCAGCACCGCTTCGAGCAACGAAACATCGTATTTCGACCACGAAATGTTGATTTTCTTGTCAATGCAGACCTCGGTTATCAGCTTTTGCTTGCGCTTGATTTCGGCTTCGCTTGCCTGCGGCTCAAATTCAAACGGCGTGAACGGCTTCGGGATAAACGTTGACAGCGAAATGGACACGCTCGGCGATTTGCCCTTTTTGCGGTTGGGGTTCTGGTAAAATTCATCAATAACCGCCTTCGCAAGCGCGTAAATTCCGCGGATATCGTCGTCGGTTTCCGTGGGAAGACCTAGCATAAAGTACAGCTTAATCGACGTGTAGCCGCCCTCAAAGGCGATTTTCGCACTGCTCAGAACATCGCTTTCCTTGATATTTTTGTTGATAACATCGCGCAGGCGTTGAGTTCCCGCTTCGGGCGCAAAGGTAAGACCGCTCTTGCGAACCGCCGAGATTTCCTCGAAGATTTTCTCGCTGAAACGGTCAACGCGCAGTGACGGGAGCGACAGATTTATGCGGTTTTTCGAGGTGTACGCCGTGAGCGTTTCGAGCAGTCCCTCGATATCCGAGAAATCGCTTGTGGAAAGGGAAGAGAGCGAAACCTCATCGTAGCCCGTGTTCTCGCAGAGCGTTTTTGTTTGTTCGAGAACCGTGTTGGTTTTCTTCTCGCGAAACGGTCGGTAGATGAACCCCGCCTGACAGAAGCGACACCCGCGAATGCACCCGCGAAGCACCTCGACAACGGCGCGGTTGTGGACGATATCGGTAAACGGAACGACAAAATTCTCGGGCGAATAAACGCTGTCAAAGTCCTTGATAACGCGCTTTTTCACCTGCTCGGGCGCGGGAGCTTTCGCCGTGATTTTCTGCACCGTGCCGTCCTCGTTGTAGGAAACATCGTACATTGACGGAACATAAATTCCCTCGATTTGCGCGGCTTTTTCGAGAAACTCGGCTTTTGTCGAGCCGTTTTTCTTGCACTCCTCCATAAGCCGCATCAGCTCAAGGTTCATCTCCTCGCCCTCGCCGATTGCAAACAAATCGAAGAAATCGCAAAGCGGCTCGGCGTTGCACACGCAAGGTCCTCCGCCCATTATAATAGGTGTAAGCGCGGTTCGTTCGCTTGCAAGAACGGGCACTCCCGCCAAATCCAGCATTTCGAGGATTGTCGTGTAGCACAGCTCGTACTGTATCGTAAAGCCGATAAAGTCGAAGTCCTTGATAGGGTCGAGGCTCTCCAGCGCGTAGAGCGGGATATTTCGCTCACGCATTTTCTGCTCCATATCGGGAAGCGGCATAAAAACGCGCTCGCACCAGTAATTTGGCACGCGGTTTTTCAGCCCGTAGAGGATTTTCATTCCGAGGTGGGACATACCGATTTCGTATGTGTCGGGGAAGCAAAACGCAAACCTCACGTCCACGTCTTCCTTGTCCTTGAAAACGCTTCCGCTTTCGCCGCCGATATACCGCGACGGCTTTTGCACATCAAGCAGGAACTCGTCCAGCTTTTTCATCATTTCATCGTTTCTGTACATTTCAATTCCTTAATTTTCTCTCATACCATTCCTGTTTTGTCATAAGCACGGCGCGCGGCTTGCTACCCTCGTAAGGTCCAACAATGCCCATTTTTTCCATCGTGTCGATTAAACGCGCGGCGCGCCCGTAACCGAGCTTCAGATGCCGCTGAAGTGCCGAGGTACTTGCTTGTCCGGCGGTGACGACAAACTCAATCGCGTCATTCAGCTTCTCGTCCGCGTCATCGCCGTCCGCATCGTCAACAGCCGCGGATTTATCGTTATTTGTGACAATCTCGGTCTGGCGCTCGATTTCAGCCATAATGCTCTCATCGTACTCCGCGCTGAACGTCTGCTTGATGAACTCGACAACGCGTTCCACTTCATCATCGGAAACGTAGCAACCCTGCAATCTAATCGGCTTCGGCGAACCCACCGGCATATACAGCATATCGCCGTTTCCGAGCAGTTTTTCGGCACCGGACGCGTCCAAAATAACGCGGCTGTCAACCTGAGAAGCAACCATCAGCGCAATTCTTGACGGAATATTGCCCTTAATCAAGCCCGTGACAACCTGTACCGTAGGCTTTTGCGTTGCGATAACGAGGTGCATACCCGCGGCTCTTGCTTTCTGCGCAAGGCGGACAATGCTGTCCTCAACGTCCTTCGGCGAAGCCATCATCAAATCGGCAAGCTCATCGATGAAAATTACAATCCTCGGCATAAGCTCGCTGTCGATTAAGCCTTTTTCGACCAGCTCGTTAAAGCCGTCAATATTTCTCACGTTGTTCTCGGAGAAGAGCGTGTAGCGGTTCTCCATCTCGGTTACCGCCCACGCAAGCGCGCCCGCCGCCTTTTTCGGGTCAGTGACAACGGGTATCAGCAGGTGCGGGATACCGTTGTACATCATAAACTCAACCTGCTTCGGGTCAACCATTATCAGGCGCACGTCCGAGGGCGTGGATTTCATAAGAATGCTCATTATGATTGAGTTCACGCAGACGGATTTACCCGAGCCTGTCGTTCCCGCAATCAGCAGGTGCGGCATTTTTGACACGTTGCAACGCACCGTTTCGCCGCTTATATCCTTTCCGAGAACGCTGTCGAGCTTGTTCGCGAACGTCTTTTTGAAGTTCTCGTTATCGACAAGCTCGCGGAAGAACACGGTTTCCTTGACCTTGTTCGGGATTTCGATACCGACTGCCGCTTTATCGGGCACGGGCGCAATTCTCACGCCGGAAACCGCGAGGTTAAGCGCAACATCATCGGCAAGCGCCGTGATTTTCGAGATTTTCACGCCGGGTGCAAGCTGAAGTTCATAGCGCGTTACCGAAGGACCTCTCGATGCACCGAGAAACGTTGTCGTAACGCCGAAGCTCTTGAGCGTTTCAACCAGCTTTTGCGCGTTGGAATGGATTTCGTTCTCGATATCATCGGGCTTCGCGGGCTTTTTCACCTCGTTGAGCAACGTCATCGGCGGCAATGTGTACACGTCCGAAAGCGTGAGCTGTTTCTCGCGGTTTTCGCGAACAGGTTGTTGAACAACAGGCGGCTCGGGTTGTTTAACGGGCGCGGCTTCGTCAAGAATATCGTCCAAATCAAACGGCAGTTCGCCCTCGTCAACCTCGGAAATGCTGTCAACATCAAGATTATTCTGCGCAGAAACAGGCTTTTCAACCCGCGCTACGTCAACTCTCGGCGGCTTTAAGTCATCGGAGTACACGATATTTTCACGCGGCGCGTCCACGATTTTCGACACACGCGCAGGACCTTTTTCGGCGTTGAGCTTGTCCAGCGCCTCGACAATCGGCACCAAATCCGCGTCATTATCCACAAAGCGCTCAGGGTCGGGCGGCTCCGGCTCACGCATAATCGGGTGCTTTTTCTCCATATATTTTCTCAGCGCTTCGTGATAATCGCGCGAGTCTTGGCGTTGTTCCTCGATAATTTTGGTGTTGTCACGCTCGGGCGGGAGCTTCACCGGCGGAGCTTTTTCGGGCTTCGGCGCGGTTTTCTCGGGAACGGGCGCACCCGTTTTCCCAACGCTCTCCACAACGTCCTTCATATCCTCAAGCTGAGCGCGTTTTTTCGCGTCCTTATGCAAATCGCGCTCAATTTTGTTGGTTGTCTGAACAGCGGCGCGGCGGCGCTCTTTTTCTTCCTCGTGAATACGGCGGTACTCCTGATTAAGCACCGCAGACTGCTCACGGCGGCGCTCGATACCCTGCGCGGTTTTCGTGCCCGCTTTTTTCACACCCTTGCCGATTTTCCCGAAAATCTCGTTGAGCGGCATATCTATCATCAACAAAATGCACACAAGCATTATTATCACGATGATGATACCCGCGCCGAGTTGCCCGAGAAACAACAGCGGTACACCGAGAAACAGCGCGAAAAATCCGCCGCCCGCGAAGCTTTTTCCGTTCTCGAACAGCTTTACGACAACATCGCCGAAGTTCTCGCCGTTAACCTTGCCGGTGATGAAAATCTCAAACGCGGCGCAGAGGATAAGCTGAGCGAAGATGAATTTTATGACGGTGAACGAAACGTTCGGTCGGTTCGATGAAATAAGCACGGCAAGCGTTATCGTGAGCGGACCGACGGTGTACGCGGGAATGCCGAAAAGCCCGTGCATTACATCGTGGAGCGCGCGCCAGCCCTCGCTTCCGGGGATTATCGCGATAAGCGTCAGCACAACGCCCACCGCCAGCAAAACCACCGAAGCGATTTTCCGATTTTTCTTGCTTTTTCGGAGCGCTTCCTCGCGCAGACGCTGTTCTTCGAGCGCCTTTTTGGAACGCGCTGTTGATGTTGATTTGGATTTGGTTTTCCCCGTAGTTCCCGTTGTGCGGGAGCCCGATTTTTTCTCTGCCATTTTTTCACCCCAAAGTTATGTAAATCGTATCAATTTATTATGCAAAAAGCGAAGCGAGCGTGTTTCCTGTGACGTTTTCCCAGATACCGCCCGCAATACAAGCCGCGCCGATTATCGCGGTGTAGACGCCGAAAATCTTGAAGCGGTCTTTCTCGAGCAGCCATTTCACCAGCTTTATCGCCAAGAACCCGACAACCGCCGCGATGAAGAACCCAACGCCGAGCGCAAGCCAGTCGAGCTGTATATCCGACTTCACCGCCTCGCCGATTTCGAGCACGCTTCCGCCGAGGATTGCCGGAATTCCCAAAATAAACGCGAACGTCACCGCCGTGTTTTTCTCAAGACCGCAGAAAAGTCCCGCGGCTGTGGTCGAGCCGGAGCGCGATACTCCGGGAAACAGCGCCACGCATTGAAAAAGCCCCACGATAACGCCGTCCTTGACCGTCATCTGCTCGCCGGTTTTCACGCCGCCGCACCTGTCGGACATAAACAAAAGCATTGCCGTGAACAGGAACGCCGCGCCCTCAAAAATGATATCGCCGTCGCCCTGACGCGCGGTGAAAAAGTCCTTGAAAAGATACGCGGGAATTAAAATCAGCGTCGCGATGATAACCATTATCATCATTCTGCGGTTAGCGTTCATCTTTTTCCACGAGAATTTTCCCGTGAAGATATCGCGGAACGTGAGGAAAAACTCCTTAATCATACCCCAAATTGTCTTGCGAAACGCGATACAAACCGCCGCGAGTGTTCCCAAATGGAGCACGATGGACAAAATCAGCGCCGCTTCGCCGTTCACGCCCGTGATGTGCTGGACAACCGAGAGATGTCCCGAGCTTGACACGGGGAGAAACTCCGTCAGTCCCTGCACAACCGCCTGTATAATCACCGTTATAATATCCATAATATGTACCTTTCAATCGCGTCCGTTCCCCTTTCGGGGAGCGGGTTTCTTAGTTTCCGTTAAACCAGAGCCGCATTGTGTTTACTGCGGCAACTTTTCTCAATTTTTCCGTTTCCTCGTCAATTTCCGTCACGGGTTCTTCGGGGAGCGCCGTGAAAACGCCGTTCAGCTTCTCAAACGGTATCATCGCTGTTCACCCCGCAAATCCCGCATAACCGCGCTCCCGCCGTAAAACGCGCCGTTAAGCTCTGCGTTTCTCGACTTCACGGCAACGGTTTTCTGCTTTTTATCGCCGCTTTCCTTTGCCGAGGAATTTTTGGTTGATTTCGCGGATTTGGTTGATTTGGAAGATTTTGTCGATTTCGAGGACTTCTCGGATTTCGCGGGAGCTTTTCGGGGATTGTTCGACTTGTCCTTCTCAATCAGCTCGTACAGCCGTTTCACAGCGTCCGAGAGTGAGCCGAGATTATCGATAAGTCCTTCTTCAACGGCATTTTTCCCGTCGAGAACCGTGCCGATATCGAGCACCAGCTCGTCGCGCTCCATCATCAGCTCCTTGAATCGTTCGGGGGATATGTGAGAGTTTTTGGTGACGAAACGCGTAATTCTGTCCTGCATTTTCTCGAAATAGTTCATCGTCTGCGGCACGCCAAGCATCATTCCGTTCATACGCACGGGGTGAATGGTCATTGTCGCGGACGGCACGATAAAGCTCTCTTTTGCCGATACCGCAAGCGGCACTCCTATCGAGTGACCGCCGCCGACAACTATCGACACCGTGGGCTTTGAGATACCCGCGATAAGCTCGGCGATTGCAAGCCCAGCTTCAACGTCCCCGCCGACCGTGTTCAGCACGATAAGCAAGCCCTCAACCGAGCTGTCCTGTTCGATTGAAACGAGCGCGGGAATAATATGCTCGTATTTTGTCGTTTTGTTCTGCGGCGGGAGGATATAGTGCCCCTCGATTTGCCCGATTATCGACAAACAGTGAATGTTGTACGGCGCGTTTGGCGACGCGATTATTCCCATATCGATAATCTGCTGGTTCTGCTGTTCCGAAAAGGGAGCGTTGTTCTCCTCGGAAACCTCGTTTTTATGACTCATTTTTGCACCTCTTGTACGTTTTTACAATAGTATTCCGAAAGAGATGAAAAATATTCGCATAACAATACATTATACATTATAACACAAACGGAAAATTTTTTCAAGAGCTTTTGCGAATACTGCGGGAAATTAAATCATACTTTGTACAAAACAAGCATACAGTATGTTGTAAGACAATCCCAAAATAATCCCCGCGGAAAATATAAGGAGGAAACTTTTAATGGAAGAAACAAGCAAAACCGCCGTTTTCATCGACGAAATTATTTTTGACGGACAAACGGAACAGGGCGTGGAGCTGGACTATGTTCTGCCGGATTACTGCCCCGATATCTTCAAAATTCTGTCCTGCTCGCTCACGCCGAAAATCGTGTCGTACAGCGTGTCGAGCGACGGAAAACTCTCGCTGGACGGCGTTGTGTACATAAAGGCGCTCTATCTCGCCGAGAACAGCTCCGATGTTTTTTGCATCGACCAGCGCTACACCTACTCAAAGCTCATCGACATCACCCGCAAGGATGCCGTTTCACCGTGGCTTACGTTTGAAATGAAGCAGGATTACTGCACCTGCCGCGCAGTTTCCCCGAGAAGAATTGACGTTCGCGGCGCGGTTTCCTGTCGAATAAAAGCGGAGAGTTGCCGCGAGAACAAGCTCTGCGAGATTCCGGACGGACTTCAGGTGAAATCGCGCGCCGTGACTTGTTGCGGGAGAACGCTCTACGCGAAAAAGCAGATTTTAAGCTCCGAGGAAATCGAAACAGGCTCGGCGGGCGTTGCGTTTATAATGCAGAGCAGTGCTTGCCCGAAGGTTACGGACGTGAGAATTGTCGCGGATAAGGCGGTTGTGAAGGGCGTGGTTATCGTGAGCGCGCTTTACGGGTTGCCGAACGTTGACTCAAGCGGTTGCTCCGAAGCCGAGAAAATGACCGCGGAGATACCGATAAGTGCAATTCTGGACATCGCGGGAATTACCGATGAACACGTCACCGTGCCGACGCTCACAATTCTCGATTTCGAGCTTATCCCGAAAACCGACAGCGGCATTATTTCGTGCAGAATCAGCGCGGAGTGCTCCGCAAAGGCTTGGAAAGCGGAACAGGCGGCTTTTCCTGTTGACGTGTATTCGACAGAATACGAAACCGAGTTCCTCACAAACACGCTTCGCCTTAACACTTCTCCGCGAACTCTTTCGCAGACGCTCACCCTTAAAATGAACGTCACCGCGGAGAATTTTGAGATACGTTCCGTGTGGGACTGCCGCGCCGAAATCAAAAACCCCGTTCTGCGCGCGGGTGAAAACGGTGAACCCGAGTTTTCGGGAATGTTATGCGGGTGTGTTTACGGGAAAAACGCCGAGGGTGCGCCGTTTTATCTTGAAAAACAAGAGGCGTTCCGGCAGGTTATCCCCGTTTCCGACATCACCGAGAACACCGCCGCGCAGTTTGCCGCAAAAATCGCCGGCACCGATTTCTCGATAAAATCGGACGGCGCGATTGAGCTGTCCGCGCTCACCGAGCTGAAAGGCGTGCTGTGCGATGTCGTGACAGCGGACGCGGTAAGCGAGGTTACCGTCCGCGAGGATAAGCCAAAGGCGAAAAACGATGAGTTCGCGCTGAGGATTTGCTACACCGATGAGCAGTCGGACTGTTGGAGCATTGCCAAAGCGTACAATACAACGGTCAAGGCGCTTATGGAAGAAAACGATATTTCCGATGAACAGGCGGCGCTTTCGGGTATGATTATTATTCCCACGGTATGAACGGTTAAAAGTTACGGAAAGGGGTTTTTTATTGATGAACAGCATTTACTCGGATATTGCCAAAAGAACAGGCGGGAATATTTACCTCGGAGTTGTGGGACCCGTGCGCTCGGGAAAATCCACGTTTATCAGCCGTTTTATGAACGACCTTGTTATCCCGAACATTCCCGATGAATACCGCCGCGAGCGCGCAAATGATGAGCTTCCGCAGTCCTCGGCAGGGAAGACGATTATGACAACCGAGCCGAAATTTGTACCCGAAGAAGCGGTTTCCATTCAAGTGGACGATGTGAAAATGAACGTGCGGCTGATTGACTGCGTTGGGTACATTGTCCCGAGCGCAATCGGTTATATCGAAAACGAAGCGCCGAGAATGGTTGTCACACCGTGGTTTGACGAAGAAATCCCGTTCAATATGGCGGCGGAAGTCGGCACGCGAAAGGTTATCACCGACCACTCGACAATCGGTATCGTTATCACCACGGACGGCTCGATAACCGACATTCCGCGCGAGGAATACGAGCAGGCTGAAGAGCGGATTATCACTGAACTGAACGAGATAAACAAGCCGTTTGTCGTGCTGTTAAACTGCGCTCAGCCCGACAGTCCCGAGAGCAAAAAGCTTGCCGGCGAGTTGTCCGAGAAGTATCAGAGCCGCGTTATCCCGCTGAACTGCGTTGATATGGACGAGGATAAAATCAAGGAAATTCTCGGCGAGGTGCTGTTGAAATTCCCCGTGCGCGAGGTTAAAATCAAGATGCCGCGCTGGATTTCCGCTCTCGACAAGGAACACTGGCTCAAGAAGGACGTTTTCTCGTGTATAAAAGCGGCGGCTGCCGAAATTCACGGGATAAACGATATCAAAACCTGTGCGGAAAGCGTTTTGCAGTGCGATTACATCAAGCGTGCCGAGGCGACCGATATTGATTTGGGAACAGGCTCGGGTGTTGTTGACATAACGCTTGAAAACGAGCTGTTCTACAAAATTCTCGGCGAAGCGACAGGGCTTGAGCTGAACAGCGAGAACGACCTTATGCCGTGTATGATTGAGCTTGCGAACATCAAGCGCAGATACGAGCGTGTGAAAAACGCGCTGGACGAGGTTGAGGCAACGGGCTATGGGATTGTGTTGCCGCAGATGGACGAACTCACGCTGGAAGAGCCGCAGATTATCAAGCAGGGCGGGAAATACGGTGTGCGGCTGAAAGCGTCCGCGCCGTCAATCCATATGATGAGCGCGAATATTACCACGGAAATAAACCCCATTGTCGGCAGTGAAAAGCAGTCCGAAGAACTTATCAGCTACCTTTTGAACGACTTTGAGGAGAACCCCACGAAAATCTGGGAGAGCAATATTTTCGGCAAATCGCTCTCGGATTTGGTGAACGAGGGCTTGCACAACAAGCTCAACCGAATGCCGCAGGACGCGCGAATGAAATTGCAGGAAACCATCGGCAGAATCATCAACGACGGTTGCGGCGGGCTTATTTGCATAATTCTCTGAAAATGCGTGATTTATGAGAACCGGCGGGAATTTTTGCCTGTCGGTTCTCTTTTTTTGAAAAAAGTACTTGACAAAACATTTCGGTTGTGCTATAATAGAAACGTTAAATTGCTGGTGTAGCTCAGTCGGTAGAGCAGCGCATTCGTAATGCGCAGGTCGGGGGTTCGAGTCCGTTCACCAGCTCCAGCGTAAAACCGCTTTGCAGAGCCTTTTGTGGCAAGCAAGGCGGTTTTTGCTTTTCGGGGGAAATCGGCGATAGTGCGCTATTAGTGCGCCATTGTGAAAAATCACGGTTAAACAACGCTTAACAATACAACAAATAAACCGCTCTCTTGGAGCGGCTTTTTCTGTATTCGGCGCGGATTTTGGGCGCTTGCAGTTGCCCTCAAATTGAGGGGGGGACTTGCGGCGGGGTTTGGTGTTCGGAGCGGATTGTTTCACGCGTTCCGCCTTTGCAAAAGCTGTTCCAGACCGTCAACCGCCTCGCTGTCGGCTTGCTCGACAAGGTGCAGATACTTGTTTGTGGTTGTGAAATCGGCGTGCCCGAGCCGCTCCTGTACCGTTTTCAAGTCCGTTCCGTTGTATAACAGCAAGGTCGCCGAGGTATGCCGCAGACTGTGGAATTTGCGGTGCGGTATATAGTGCCGTTTCAGAAACTTGTCAAACTGCCGCGAGGGCGTTTGTGGGTGCATTATCGCGCCGTTCCATTGTGTGAAAACCCACTCTTCACCCGTCCAAGCTGTCCCGAGCCGCATTTCGTCCAGCAAATGCTGTTGAGCAAGCTGTTTGAGCAATTCAATGCAAGAGGCGTTCAGCGTGACGGTTCGCGCCTTGCCGCTTTTCGGGGCTTTGGTTTTCACGGGTTCGCCCTTTAGCTTATACGCCGAGCGGCTTATTGTCATTTTTCTTGTGTTGAAATTGATATCGGAGAATTTCAGCCCCACAAGCTCCCCCTCGCGCGCTCCCGTGTATATAGCAAGCTGAATGAGTGCTTGAAACTGCAAATCCTCGTCTTTGAGGCATTGTAGAATGTACGCGGCTTGCTGTCGTGTGAAAATCTCGATTTCGGGGCGTGGCGCTTTCGGCAGCGTGAGCCGTTTCGCCTCGGCGGGATTTGTGGTTATATAGCCGAGTTTGGTTGCCAGCGTGAGCATAGATTGGAGAACCGCGAGTTTTCGGCGGATTGTAGACGGTGAGAGCTTTTCGCCGCTTTCATCGGGCGTGCCGTCCCGCTTTAGCTTTGGCATTTCGGCAAGCTGTTTTACAAACTGCTGGACGTGGACGGGTTTCAGCTCGTTCAGCTTGATATGACCGAGCGCCGGCAGGATTATTGTATCAATCACCCGAGAATAAGCGCTAAAGCACACGGGGCTCAACGTTTCCTTGACTGCGGAGAGGTAAACAGGGGCAAAGTCCGCGAGTTTGAGGCTTGCCGCCGAGCCGACAAGACCGTTCTTGCATTTCTCCTCAAACTGCACCGCCTGCCTGTTCAACTCGCGCTCAATCTGCTTTGCCGTCAAGCCGCTCGCGGGCTTATAAGTCATTGTGTACGGTTTCAGCCGTTCGCCGTTGCTGTCATAACCGCGGTAAACTCGGATTGTGTAGCTGATTATTTCGCCGTTCTTATTCTTTCGGGGGGTTATTGTTGCCATTGTCGCCAGCTCCTTTCTGCTTTTTTAGTTTGAAATTCTCGTCATACTTTTCAAGGAAGGTTTGTAGTGCCTTAAATTCAAGTTGCGTAACTTCATTGTTTTCAATATATAGTTCTGTAACTTGTTCTCCTGCTATGTCATGGGTGATGAATTCTTTGATTTTTTCAAGTTCATCAACCAACTTTTTCCTTATTCTTTGGCTTTTTATCTCAAATTCCGTAGAAAAATCAGCGTTCTCTTGAATGTCAATAATCAAAGTGTCTAACACCTTTGATAATTTGAAGTGTTCAAGGTCGGCATTGTCTTGATAGCACGATGAGCAATCGGCTTGTATGTTAACATATATCCCCAAATCATACTCTAAAAGTTCATCAAATTCCCTTGTAATCAAATTATAAATATATTCGCTGTCCATTTTTCTAAAACCGCTCCCGCAGTTCTGACAATCAATCGACTCATCGGGGTACTGTTTATTGTATCGTTTGCATTTTGGCTTTCCTAAACAGTCGCCGTTTAATATTAAGTTGTCAAAAAAATCATCGCTATTGATTAACGGGTCAATAACCTGCTCCCAATATCTCTTACTTATTGCAAGCCGCTCCAGCTCGGCAAGATGTTTTATAACATCTTTTAGCCGCTCGTTTTCTAACAGCAAGTTAATATTTAGACTGCTATTTTTTATTTCAATGAGATTTTCAACAGCATTTTCTGAAAGCCCCGTATATTCGCATACGGCTTTCAAATCAGCGTTCGCCGCCTTAATATCTGTTCGCCCGAGCAAGTAATCTGTTGAAACTCCATAAGCGTCCGCTATTTTCCCGAGCGTGTTTATATCGGGCGTGGTTTCTCCCGAGAGCCATTTCCCCACATTCTGCCTTGATACTCCAACACGGTTCGCTACTTCCTGCTGTGTTTCGCCCATAATCAACGAACGAAATATGCTTGTGAAAGGGCTTTGAGCCTTGCAGGGTCTGCCATTTTTATTTTCGTTTGCCATAACAAAACACCGCCTTGTGCGCCTATATTTGCATTTTCTCTAAAATACGAAAAAATACTTGCTTTTCTCTTTCTCTTATGCTATAATAAGCATAGCACAAAAAAGCGCATTTGTCAAGAGAAAAGAAAAAGATTTTTACAAGAGAGGTGATAAATTTGGGAAAAATCAAGATAGACCTTGCCGAATTACCTACGGAAGAGCGCGAGGTTATTGAGGCGCGCCGAGCTTATAAAAGGGCTTGGAACGCTGCCAACAAGGAGCGCGTCAAAGAGTACAACCGCCGCTTTTGGCTAAAAAAGGCTGCCGAACAGGCGCAGGCGAACAAACAGGCATAAAAAAGCGCCGTCTGACGTGTTGGCGCACATCAGACGGCAAGAGCAAACCCACAAACCACAATTTACAGGTTAAAAGCTCCAACGGTATTATACCACATTTTTCGGAGCTTTTCAACCGGAAAGCGAGGATTTTTTGAAAACTTATTTCGACAGGCTCTGGGAGCTTATTCCCCGTGGGCGAGAAAACGCCCTTCCTATGAAGGACCTTGCAACAATACTGAATATCAGCGAGCGGGCTGTTCGCATTCTTGTTCAGAAAGCCCGCGAGCACGGCGAGCCGATTTGCTCCGAATGGGACGGCTCGGGCGGGTACTTTTATCCCGCCGATATGCAAGAGGCGCGTGATTACATACGAAAGCAAAGAGCGCGTATAAAGTCGGCACGAGCGGCTTTGCGCGGCGTAGAGAAATATTTGCAGTTTTTTGCAGTCGATGATATTGTAGAATAATATTGAAAGGAGTGACGGAAAAATGAATGATACGTTACATATTCCGCGAATGGAAACAATCAAGAAAACCGCCGAGCTTTTCGGATTGCCGGTGCATTTCGTGCGGAGCAAGGTTTCAAGCGGCGAGGTGGTTGCGGTTCGCGCGGGAAAGCGTTTTCTCGTCAACGTTGACAAGTTCGCCGAGTACCTCAACAGCTCAACCGTTCAGCCGAGCGGTGCGCCCGAGCCGAACAAAACCGCTCGCCTCGAACCGATAGGACGGTAAGAAATGCCAAGCACAAACGGATTTGTTAAACTAAACCGCTCCATTATGAATTGCGAATGGTACGGCGATATAAAAGCGCGCGGGCTGTTCGTGCACTTGCTGTTGTTGGCTTGCTGGGAAGATAAGCTCGGAGCGGATATTGCCCGCGGACAGCTCCGAACAACTCTCCGCGAGCTTTCGGAGAACAGTGGGCTTTCAATCAAGGAAACGAGAACGGCGCTGGAGCGGCTAAAAGCAAGCGGCGAAATAACCGTTTGTTCACAGTCGCATTCAACCATTATCACAATTTTAAATTATGATGAAAGCCCGAAAACAAGCGCCGAGCAACCAAAGGGCACAACTTCGGGCACAAGAAAGGGCACAACTTCGGGCACAAGAAAGGGCACAACTTCGGGCACAACAAAGGGCACAACATTTTCTCTTGAAAATGGCTCTACAATGCCGAATATTGAGGGCGAGCGGTCGGAGAGGGGCACAACAAAGGGCACAACTTCAGGCACAATAAAGGGCACAACTTCGGGCAAACCTACATTATTAAATAAAGAAGATATAAGAAGAGTAGAAGAAGCAGAAGAAGGCGGCACGGCTGTTTCCGATATTCTCAAAGAGGCTGTTTTTGAATACAACGAGAATTGCAAAAGCCTCGAACCGTTCACCGCAGAGCTTAATTATTATCAAGCACGGTTTGTCGTTGAGGCACACAAGGCTTTGCACGGTATCAGCTTTGCAGAGTATTTCAAGCGCGTTGAAGCGTCTGATTTTCTCACGGGTAAGGGTGCGAAAAATTTCAAGGCTGATTTTAACTGGCTTATTCGCCCCGAGAACGTTTCAAAGGTGCTTTCGGGGAAGTATGACAAGAGTTACAGCGGCACGCAGCCCGAAAAGCCCGTGAAAAAGAATTACCGCGCGCCGCTTTTTGAATGAGAGGAGATTTTGTATGTTTGACAAAATTGTTCGGGATTTAGCCGAAAAAGCGCAGGAAAACAGCGTTACGGCAAACAACGAGTACATAGGCAAGGACGGCTTGCGCTATTGTGGAGTGTGCCACAAGCCGAAAGAGCAGTTTCTCGGAGTAAGCTTGTATTTCCCCGATGGGAAAGTGCCCTCGGAGTGCGACTGCGATAAAGCCGCTCGGCTGAAAATGGAAGAGGAAACAAAGCTCCGCAAAGCACAAGAGCACCTCGCCGAACTGCAACGGCATTGTTTTACCGATACCGCATACAGTCGGCACACCTTCGGGCAAGATAAGGGCTACAACCCCGAGGCACGAAAAGTTGCCGAGTGGTACGTTGACACCTTCGAGGAACGCTGCCAAAAATGCGAGGGCTTGCTGTTTATGGGCGACACGGGTACGGGGAAAACCTTTTTCGCCTGCTGTATAGCAAATGCGCTGTTGAGAAAAGGCGTTGCGCCGTGGGTTACCGCTGTTCAGCCGCTCCTTCGGGATTTGGGCGACTTTAACAGGTCGAGCGCGGCTTTGCGGGAAATTCAGAGCACACAGCTGCTTGTTCTCGATGATTTCGGGACAAATCAGAGCGGCGCGCGAAATCTCGATTTGCTTTTTGAGGCAATAGACACGCGCGAGCGCTCGGGTTTGCCGCTGATTATCACAACAAACCTCTCGCCCGCTGATTTTAACAACCCGCCGAGCATTGAGCTTAAACGCATTTACAGCCGTATCAAGAAAATGTGTTTGTGCTGTGAGAAAAGCCCCGTTATTATGGACGGCGAGGATATACGCGAGCTTGCGGCAAGAACAGCACACAAGTCATAAGCTAGAAAATTTCCCGAAAGGAGCGCCGAATTGACAAACGAGCAACTCGCGGAGTTTATTCAAGTGGGCGG
>CALZUA010000012.1 GCA_945829235.1 uncultured Clostridia bacterium
TCCTCGCCCTCGATTTTGTACATCATCGCGTCCATTTCCGCAAAGCTCATAACGCCGGTAACTACGTTCGAGCGAATCATATACGGCGGAATGCAGTAGGTGAAGCCGCGGTCAATCATAAAATCTCTCGCGTAGGAGAGGCAAGCGGAATGCAGTCTTGCGATGTCGCCCATAAGATAGTAGAAACCGTTTCCGGCAACCTTTCTCGCGCTGTCGAGGTCGATACCGTTCAGCTTCTCCATAATCTCACTGTGATACGGAATTTCAAAATCCGGCACAACCGGCTCGCCGTACTTCTTGATTTCAACATTCTCGCTGTCGTCCTTGCCTATCGGAACAGACGGGTCGATGATGTTCGGAATGGTCATCATAATCTTGGTGATTTTCTCGGCAAGCTCGCCCTGCTTTGCTTCAATCTGCTTCTGCTCCTCGGCAAACTCGGCAACCTTTGCCTTAACCTGCTCTGCTTCGTCCTTTTTGCCCTGTGCCATAAGCGCGCCGATTTGCTTGGAATACTTATTTCTCTCGGCACGCAGAAACTCCATTCTCTGAATGGACTTGCGGTTTTCCGCGTCAAGCTCGATTACCTCGTCAACCAGCGGAAGCTTCTCGTCCTGAAACTTTTTCTTGATGTTCTCCTTAACCGCGTCGGGGTTCTCTCTCAAAAATTTAATGTCTATCATTGTTTTTTCTCCTTTTGCTTTTCAGCATTTATTATTCGCGTTGATTTGTTCAACTGCGCGATTTGTTAGTTAAAATACTTGACGATTCCCTCAAGCTGTTCCTTATCGGAAAAGTCGATTTGCAGAACATTTCCGCTCTTGTTCTCGGAAATGCGAACCTTTGTCCCGAGGAGTTCCGACAAGCTGACCTCGATTTCCGTGTAATACGAAAGCCGCGGTTTCAGTTCCTTTTTATCCTTTTCCTCCTCAAGCCGCGCGGCTTCGCGCTTCGCGATTGCCTCAACCTGCCGCACGGAAAGCTCGCCTTCCGCCGCCTTGTGAGCAAGCTCGGTCATAAGTGCCGCGTCTTTGACCTTTTTCAGCGCCTTGCAATGTCCCGCGGACAAGCTCCCGTTTCGCAACAGCTCTTGCACACCGTTCGGCAACGCAAGCAGTCCGAGCGAATTTGCCACGGACGAACGCGCTTTTCCGAGCACCTGCGCGAGTTTATCCTGCGTAATTCCAAACCTGTCGATAAGCTCCTTGTAACCGAGCGCTTCTTCAATCGGGTTGAGGTTTTCGCGCTGGAGGTTCTCAATCATTGCGATTTGCATTGCCTGTTCATCGGACAAATCATCGCGGATTATCACGGGAATTTCCGATAACCCAGCCATTTTCGCCGCTCTCCAACGGCGTTCACCCGCGATTATCATATAATTTCCCGCCGCAATTGAGCGCACAATCAGCGGTTGCAAAACGCCGTGCTCGGTTATCGAATCGGCAAGCTGTTTGAGCGTTTCGTTGTTGAAGCTCTTACGCGGTTGATTTTTGTTCGGTTCAATCTCGCTTATCCGCAATGTTGAAACGCCCTCAGAGCCGATGTTGTTGTCAAAAAACAACTCGTCAAAGCTACTTTCAGTCTTTCGTGCCATCTGCTTTCTCCCTCTCGCGAATTTTCGCCAAAATCTCCTTTGAAAGACGTATGTAAGCGTCCGCGCCTTTTGAGTTTTTGTCGAACGTTATAATCGGTTCACCGTGGCTCTGTGCCTCGGAAATGCGGACGTTACGCGGAATTTCCGTCCTGAAAATCGCGCGTTTATCGAAATTCTTCTTGATTTCGTTCTTAATCTCGTTGCTCGACAACAGCCGCTTGTCCAGCATCGTGAAGACGATTCCCATTATGTTTATGTTCGGGTTGAACTTGTGCTTAATATTTTTGATGGTGTACATCAGCTGTGCAAGTCCCTCGAGCGCGAAATGCTCGCAAACCATCGGCACGATTATGGTATCGCACGCGACGAGCGTGTTTACGGCAAGCACACCGAGCGACGGCAGGCTGTCGATGATGACGATATCGTAGTCGTCCTTGACCTGCAAAACTGCCTTGCGGAGCTGATAATTTTTCTGCTCCATATTGGTGAGCGCAGGCTCTGCGTCGCACAATTTTGATGTTGACGGCAAAATCCAGACGTTTTTGCTCTCGGTCTTGATGATTGCCTCCTGCGGACGGATTTTCCCGATAACAACCTCATAAGATGTTGACTCAAGCGTTTTTTTCTTAATTCCGAAGCCTGTTGTCGAGTTGCCCTGCGGGTCGAAGTCAATCAGCAGTACTTTTTTCCCGAGCGCGCCCAGCCCCGCGGCGATATTGACGGAAGTTGTTGTCTTTCCGACGCCGCCCTTCTGGTTTACCACGCCGATAACAATTCCCAAGGATATTCCCCCTTTTTTCGATAATCTTACCTTTCTAGTATATCACACTTTTGCCGAAAAATAAAGCCCTTTTTACAAAAAATGTTCCACGAGGAACAATTTCGACATTTTAACCGAAAATGTTCCTCGTGGAACAATTATTCTATACATTATTATATATTCAGATGTTTATCGGAAATCTTATCGTGTATTCGTAGAATTTCTCCGACTTTTCCGTAGAAAGCTCGCAAGGAATTTTGTCCTCGCGAATACGCTTGATAAGCGCGTTGAGCGAGTTCATATACAACCTCGGCGGCGCGACAAAATGAATCGCGGACTTAGCACGCCGCTTTTCCTTTTGAGGAACACCATCGAGAAGCTTATTAACTAGCTCCTCCGTTTGTTCAATATTCAGATGCCGCGAAACCACGGTTTCAATAGCATTCTTTCTCAGACGAGAATCGTCAATCCGCACAAGCGCTCTCGCTTGCCTTTCGGACAAATTTCCCGTCACCAAAAGCCGTTTTTCCGCATCGGTGAACCGCAAAAGCCTAAGCTTGTTGGCAATCGTAGACTGCGCTTTTCCAAGCCTTTCGGCGGCAACCTCCTGCGTCATTCCGTAAAAATCGATGAGCTTCTCGATAGCAAGCGCTTCCTCAAAATAGCTCAAATCCTTACGCTGAATGTTCTCGATAAGTGCAAGCACCGCTGATTGTTCCTCGTCAACGTTCATCACAATGCAGGGAATTTCGGACAAACCGGCAAGCTTAGCGGCACGCGTTCTTCGCTCGCCGCTGATAATCTCGTACACCGCGCCGTTTTTTCTCACGCACACTGGTTGCAAAATCCCGTTCTCTCGGATACTCAGAGCAAGCGATTGAAGCTCCTCGTCCGAAAACTCAACTCTCGGTTGCGAGCGATTTGGCACAACGAGCGAAATATCGACCATGATAACCTGTGCCGCAACCTTTTCCTTAGCTTTAAACAATCCGTTCATAAAAATATCCTCCCCATGTTTTTTCTTCATTGTAACACGAGGAGGAAATAATTTCCAGTTTGAAATATCGCATTTTTTGCTAAATTAAAAGCAAAATCAACATTTTACAACGGCTTTTTCGAGATATTTGCAAAGCTTCGCGGATATTTTGTCGGAGTTTGCGAAATCTTTTTGACAACAACGAGCCGCCTGTCATCGCCGCACGGGAGTTTGTAATCAACAGTTTTATCAAGCTCACCGCCGAGCGTTTTTATCGCGTTTTTCGCCAAATCAACATTCTCGTTCAACGTTTTAAGAGCGATAAAACGACCGCCTTTTTTCACGAACGGCAAGCAAAATTCTGTTAAAACGGGCAATGCCGAAACAGCCCGCGCGGTTGAAAAATCATACTTTTCGCGGCGCTCTCGACCAAGCTCCTCGGCGCGTGCGTGAACGATTTCAGCCTTAATTTCGAGCTTTTCGCACACCTTTTCAAGATAAACACAACGCTTCTGCAAGCTGTCGCAAAGCGTTCCTTTCAAGTCATCGCGCCAAATCAAAAGCGGGAGTGACGGAAAACCCGCGCCTGTTCCCACGTCAATAAAGCTTGATTTTTCGGGAATTTCGAACATTGAAAACGGCAAAACGCTGTCGATGAAATGCTTCTCGACAATCTCGTTGAAATCGGTAATCCGCGTTAAATTCACGATTTTGTTGTATTCAAGCATAAAATCCGAGAGCGCCGCCAGCTTTTCCGCCTTGTCAAGCGTGAGTTCAAGACCTGCATTGCGAAACGCCTCGACAATATATTCGGAGTTAATCATTTTTACCGCCTTTCCCCGCCAGCCAAATCAGCAAAACCGACACGTCCGCGGGATTTACACCCGAGATTCGCCCGGCTTGCCCGACATTCAACGGCTTGTGCTTGTTCAGCTTTTCCTGCGCCTCGAGCCGCAAGCCCTTGATTGTGCGATAATCAATATCGCTCGGTAACGCCTTTTGCTCCAGCTTCCGCGCTTTTTCAATCTGCTCAGCCTGTATTTTGATGTAACCGGCGTATTTCAGCTCAATTTCCAGCCGATTTATAAGCGAAATTTTCAGCTTCGGACGCTCCGTATCAAATTTCTCAAAATCGGTATAAGCAAGTTGCGGTCGCTTTAGCAATTCGAACAACCTGATTCCCGCAAAAATCGGCGTTGTTCCCTTCTCGACAAGCATTTTGTTCAACTCATCTGTCGGGTGAATGGTAACTTTTTTTATCCTCTCCAGCTCGCTTCGGAATAACCTGTCGTCCTCCAGAAATCGCTCCCAGCGTTCCTCGGAAACAAGCCCAACCTCGTGACCGAGCGGGAGAAGCCTTTCCGGCGCGTTGTCCTGCCGCAAAATCAAGCGAAACTCACTGCGCGAAGTCATCATTCGGTACGGCTCGTTGCAACCCTTTGTCACCAAATCGTCAATAAGGGTTCCGATATAACTCGTTGACCGCTCGAGAATAACGGGCGATTTTCCTTGAATTTTGCGCGCCGCGTTAATTCCCGCAACAATTCCCTGCGCCGCCGCTTCCTCGTAGCCCGATGTGCAGTTAAACTGACCCGCGCCGTAAAGTCCGCTGATTTTCTTAAACTCAAGCGTCGGCAAAAGCTCCAGCGGGTCGCAACAGTCGTACTCAATTGCATAAGCCGGCCGCATAATCTCAACGTGCTCCAAACCCTTTATCGTGCGCAAAAACTTGATTTGCACGTCCTCGGGAAGCGAGCTGGACATTCCCTGCAAATAGCACTCGTCCGTATCCAACCCCATCGGCTCAACGAAAAGCTGGTGCCGCTCCTTGTCGCGAAACCGGACAATTTTGTCCTCAATACTCGGACAATAGCGCGGTCCAACACCCTCAATTCTCCCCGAATACAGCGGCGACCTGTCGAGATTTTCGAGAATAATCCGATGCGTTTCGGCGTTGGTGTAAGTCACCCAGCAATCCGCTTGGTTCTTCATCTCGGCGGTGTTGTCGAATGCAAACGGCATAATTTCATCATCACCGCTCTGCTTCTCCATAACCGAAAAGTCAACCGACCGCCGATGAACGCGCGCGGGAGTGCCCGTCTTAAACCGCCTCATCGACAACCCGAGCTTTTTCAAACACTCGGTAAGCTCTGTTGACGGGAGAACGTTGTCAGGTCCCGCCGCATAGTTCAGCTCACCAATATGGATTTTCCCGTTCAAATAAGTACCCGTGGTAATAATCGCCGCCTTGCACGGATAAACCGCACCGAGCTTAGTACGAACAGCCACAATTTTTCCGTCCTCAACGTCAACGGCCGTCACCTCACCCTGCTTGATAAACAGATTTTCCTGATTTTCAAGCGTCTGCTTCATATAAGCGTGATATTTCACGCGGTCCGATTGCACGCGCAGACTATGAACCGCAGGGCCTTTCCCCCTGTTCAAAATACGCGATTGAATAAAGGTTGCGTCTGCGGCTCTGCCCATTTCCCCGCCGAGCGCGTCAATTTCGCAGACAATCTGCCCTTTTGCCGAGCCGCCGATACACGGATTGCACGGCATATTCGCGATACAGTCGAGCGAGAGCGTAAAAATCGCTGTTTTCAGCCCGAGCCGTGCCGCCGCAAGAGCCGCCTCGCAACCCGCGTGTCCCGCTCCGATAACGCAGACATCGTATTCTTCCAAAGTATAATTCATTTTCTCTCCGTTTGTTCCACGTGGAACATATTTCTACAAAGTTTTTCCCGAACGATAAGGTTCGGGAAAAATTATTCGGTTAACTCTCGGAGTTGTCCTCTCCGCTTTCTTCTTCATCATCAACAGGCTCGTCCGGCTCGATAACCTCAGCCGCGTCCTCAGCAAGCGAAGCCGCAACCTCCTCGTCCGAAGCCTTTTCAACCTCCTCGGTGACTTCCTCGTCATCGTGAGGAGTTCTGCTGAATGTGGCAACGCGGTCTGTTGCGCCGAGCCGCATTACGCGAACACCCGAAGCGGTTCTTCCCATAACGCGCAAATCGTTCGCGCGTATCCTAATCAGAACGCCTTCCGCGCTTATCAAAATGACATCATCGTCCGGACCAAGCGTGCGGATACCGATAACAGTGCCCTTTTCCTCGCTTACGGGGTAATTCTTCAAGCCCATACCGCCGCGCTTTTGCAGACGATAGCTCGAAGCCGCGCATCTTCTGCCCATACCCTTTTCGGTTACGGTGAGAATTGTCGCGTTCTCGTCAAAAATCTTGGTTGCGCCGACAATAAAATCATCTTCGCGCAACTTAATCGCACGAACACCGCGCGCGGTTCTTCCCATAACGCGGATATCGTTCTCGTCAAAGCGGATAGCAAAACCGTTTCGCGTTGCCGCCATAACAGTGCAGTCGCCTTCGGTCAAGAACCCGCCGGCAATCTCGTCCCCGTCATTGAGCGAAATTGCTCTTAAACCGCCTTTTCTCACGTTCTTGAACTCGGACAGCCTCGTGCGCTTAACAAGACCGTTTTTGGTAAGACAGATGAAAAATTTATTTTCCGCGAAATCCATTGTGGTCATCATTGCGGCAACCTTTTCGTCCTCGGCGAGCTGAAGCAAATTCACGATATTCATACCGCGCGACTGCTTACTACCCTCGGGAACTTGGTAGCACTTCAAGCGGAACATATTGCCCTTATTTGTGATAAAGAGAATATTTTCGTGGCTTGAGGAGATGAACATACTGTCCACAAAATCCTCGTCACGTTGCTTCATACCCGAAACACCGCGTCCGCCGCGCTTCTGGATATTGTACACCTCGGCGGGCTGGCGCTTGATGTAACCCATATTCGTGAAGGTAACAACGCAGTCTTCCTCGGGAATCAAGTCCTCGATATCAACCTCGCCGCTTACCGGCTCGATAGACGTTCTTCTCTCGTCACCGTACTTTTTCTTGATAACGGAAAGCTCATCTCCGATAAGGTGAAGCATCTTCGAGTTATCCGAAAGGAGTTCTTCCATTTTCTTGATAAGCTCACGCTTTTCGAGAAGCTCGTCCTCAATCTTGCTCTTTTCCATACCGGTCAACGCGCCGAGTCGCATCTGAACGATAGCCTCAGCCTGTTCCTCTGAAAGCGAGTAGGTGTGCGCGGAGAAAAATCCCGTCTGCGAAACATCGATGTTCTGGAAGCGTTCAATCAAGCGTTCCTTGCCCTCGGGGATAGTTTTGGAGCTTCTCAAAATCGCGATAACCTCGTCAATGAAGTCAATCGCAATCAAAAATCCCTCAAGTATATGCTCGCGCTCTTTTGCCTTGTCGAGGTCAAACTTTGTTCTTCTGGTAACAACGTCAACCTGATGATTGAGATAATGCGTGAGCATATCCCGAAGCGTGAGCGTTTTCGGCTCACCGTTGATGAGCGCAATCATAATAACGCCGACAGTATCCTGCAACTGCGTGTAAGTGTAGAGCTTGTTGAGGACAACATTTGCGTTTGCGTCACGCTTCAAATCAATGACAATTCTCATACCGTCACGGTCGGACTCATCGTTAAAAGAAGCGATACCGTCAATACGCTTATCGCGAACAAGCTCGCCGATATTCGCGAGCAACCTCGCCTTGTTGACCATATAGGGAATTTCGTTTACGATAATTCTCGTGCGGTTGTTTTCTTCAACAATATTCGCTCTGCCGCGGAGCACAATTTTCCCGCGTCCCGTATAATAAGCCGAGCGAATACCGCTGTAACCCATAATAATACCGCCGGTCGGGAAATCCGGACCTTTGATACAGGTCATCAAATCCTCGATAGTCGCATCGGGGTTATCGATAAGCATCAAAATCGCGTCAATAACCTCGTTCAGGTTATGCGGAGGAATATTTGTCGCCATACCGACCGCGATACCGTTCGAGCCGTTTACGAGGAGATTCGGAAATCTTGACGGCAAAACCACGGGTTCAAGGAGCTTGTCGTCATAGTTTGTCTGAAAATCAACAACCTTTTTGTTGATATCGGAAACCATTTCGTTTGCGATTTTCGACAAACGCGCCTCTGTATAACGGTAAGCGGCAGGCGGGTCACCGTCAATTGAACCGAAGTTTCCGTGACCGTCAATCAGCGGGTAGCGCATCGAAAACGTCTGTGCAAGACGCACAAGCGCGTCATAAACGGAAGCGTCGCCGTGGGGGTGATATTTACCGAGAACCTCGCCGACGGTGTACGCGCACTTGCGAAACGGCTTGTCCGAGGTATTTCCGGCGTCGTTCATCGTGTAAATAATTCTGCGGTGAACGGGCTTAAAGCCGTCGCGCACGTCGGGGAGCGCTCTTGAAGTAATAACCGCCATTGAGTACTCGATGAAGGATTTTTTCATCGTTTCCTCAAGGTCGATATTGTGGAGCTTTTCCAAGCTGAAATCTACGTCCATTATTCCTCCTGTTTACCGTCAAAAATCCAAGCTCGAGAGCTTTTTTGTAAGGAACTCGCGAATTGCGGTTTGTTGTTCATCGGAAAGACAACGCCTCGGAAAGCAGTAAACCTGCCTTCTCGCGATAACCAAAAACAACGAAATATCATCTTCGAGAAAATCCAGCATATCCTCGCCGAACCTGTAAACGCATTTTATCGGCTGAAAATCTTCCTCGACATTTTCAACATCTTCCGAGTTTTCAACCTGAACCTCAGTTTTTCCCTCGTCAACCTCGGAATTTCCCTCGTCAACCTCGGTTTTATCCTCGTCAACCTCGGTGTTTACCTCGTCAACCTCGGAATTTTCCTCGTCAACCTCGGTTTTATCCTCGTCAACCTCGGTTTTTCCCTCGTCAACCTCGGAATTTTCCACGTCCTTCGTCTTGATAATCGTATCAATTTCAACACGGTCATCAAAAATCGTGCAACGATAAACCTCGGGGTTCATTTTCATTATTGTATCAAGAACAGCTTTTCTTGTACGCTTTTTCTCGGTCAACGTAAAAAACAGCCCATACGCGCAAAACGCAAGCGCGATATACAGCACAACCTGAGTTGGATTGAACACAATCGCGGCAATTGAAGCAACGCCCAAAAACGAGTAAGCGATAATTGAAAGCTTTCCCCTTCTCGGATAAAAATTCTTTTGCAGAATTTTAATCGCATCATCGGTTTCTTCGAGAGTATTGTCGTAGGAAAACTCGGCGATGATTTTCTGCTGTTTTTTGGCTTTTTCCTTTTTTGCAAGCTCCTCGGCTTTCAAATCGGGCAACAATCCGTTAGAAATATCAATCACCTCTTGTTAAACATCTCGTTAATCATCAAATCAAATATCAAGATTTTCCGCAAGCTTAGCGTTGGTTTCAATAAACTGCCGGCGCGGTTCAACCTTGTCACCCATAAGAATGGTCATAATTTCGTCAGCCTTTGCCGCGTCCTCAACGGAAACGCGGAGCATTGTGCGGGTTTCGGGGTTCATCGTGGTTTCCCAGAGCTGAGCGGGGTCCATCTCACCAAGACCTTTGTAGCGCTGAACATCGGTTTTTCCGCCGTCTGCACCAAGCTGAGCAATATATTCATCGCGTTCCTCGTCCGAGAACGCATAGCGAACCTGTTTCCCGCGCGATACCTTAAACAGCGGCGGTTGCGCGATATAAACATGACCTTCCTCGAGAAGCGGGCGCATAAATCTGAAGAAAAACGTGAGCATAAGCGTTCTGATGTGCAGACCGTCAACATCGGCATCTGCCATTATAATAACTCTGCCATAGCGCAGTTTGCTTATATCAAAATCCTCGGCAATACCTGTTCCGAGCGCCTTTACAACGGGCAACAGCTTGTCGTTGTTATAAACCTTGTCGGCGCGTGCTTTCTCAACGTTCAGCATCTTGCCCCAAAGTGAAAGAATAGCCTGAAAACGTCTGTCTCTGCCCTCTTTCGCAGAACCGCCCGCCGAATCTCCCTCGACAATGTAGATTTCGGTATGCGTGGGGTCAGAATCGGAGCAGTCCGCTAGTTTACCGGGCAAACCGTTCGAGTCCATCGCGGACTTGCGCTTTGCCTCCATTGCCTTTTTAGCGGCATCGCGCGCGGCTTGCGAGTTTATCGCCTTGTTCATAATAATCTGCGCAGTTTCGGGGTGCTCCTCAAAATAATAGGTAAGCTGTTCCGTGGCAACCTTATAGACCGCCGGCTGAACCTCGGGATTACCGAGCTTACCCTTTGTCTGCCCCTCAAACTCGCACTCGGGGAGCTTAACCGAGATAATCGCATTTATCGCCTCGCGGATAGCTTCGCCGCTGAAGCCGGTGAACGCTTTTTCTTCCTCGCCCTTTTTGCCGGGTTTTTTCTTGACCTTGTTTTTCTCGTTATTTTCCTTATAAGTCTTGGTGTAGTCGTTGACAACCTTGTTGAGCGCGCGCTTGAAGCCAAGCTCGTGCATACCGCCCTCGCCCGTGTGAATATTATTTGCAAACGAACGGAAAATCTCGCTGTTGAAATCATCGGTGTACTGGAACGCGATTTCAACCATAATATCATCGACATTACCCTTGAGATAAATAATATCAGGATGCAGGACATTCGCGCCGCGCTTTTGGTTCAGCCACTCAATATAAGAGCAAATTCCGCCCTCGTACTGATAGGTTTCATCAACGCGATTATTTTCATCACGCAAATCGTGGAGCGAAATTTTAAGCCCCGCGTTAAGAAAAGCCTGTTCTCTCAAACGCTCCTGAAGCGTTTCAAAGTTGAAAATCGTTGTATGAAAAATCTCGCCGTCCGGCTTGAACGTAACCTGAGTTCCCGTGTGGTCGGTTTCACCGATAATTTTGATAGGCTCGGTGTAAGTACCGCGGTCAAAACGCTGAAAATGAACATTTTTTCCGTCGTGAATTTCAACCTCGAGCCACTCGGACAGCGCGTTTACAACCGAAGCGCCGACGCCGTGCAGACCGCCCGAAACCTTATAAACGCCGTTGTTGAACTTACCGCCCGCGTGAAGCACAGTAAAAACGAGCGTTGCCGCGGAGATGCCCTCGGCGTGATTTATACCCGTAGGAACGCCGCGTCCGTCATCAATGACGCGGATAACGTTGTCGGGGAGGATAGAAACATCGATGTTCTTGCAGAAGCCCGCGAGAGCCTCATCAATCGCGTTATCGACGATTTCGTACACAAGGTGATGCAGACCGCCCTCGCCTGTTGAACCGATATACATACCGGGGCGCTTGCGAACGGGGTCGAGACCTTTGAGGACTTGTATGTCGTCACCGTCATAGCTCTTATCAACAACGTTTTCGTTTTCAGCCATAAAATTACTCCTATCAAAAATTCAAACTAACCATATTATATATAGTATACCACAAAACCGCATAAATTTCAAGCATTTTACGGCTTTTATCGCGATTTTTTTCAGCATTTTTCGCGCGCCCGCAAAGCAATTGTGCGGTTGGAAACATTCGAGATAAATACATTTTTGTCCGTGACGATAAAGCTCTTGGGCATATCCTCGGAAACGTTTACAACGACACCCTTTTTCTGGCAAAAATTAAGAAACTCCGCGGTTGTTCGGCTCACGGAGCATTCTTCAATATCGAAAATTCCGATAACATCATCGGATTTGACGGTGATTTCACCGCCGAGGTGCAAGAACATAATTTTCAACCTTTCCCTAAAAAATTGTGGAAAACTTTCAAAAACGGCAATACCTATCAGAACACACCCGAAAACCCGCTCAGATTTCCGAAAATCCGCCATTTTCGACATTCCAAGCCTTGCCGCCGCTCATTGACGAGAGGTCATTTAGATTACAGCAAGTAATAAAAACCTGACTTTTTTCAATATGGTGAATAATATAGTCCCGCCGAACGTAATCAAGCTCGCCGAAAATAACGTTAAGAATAACAACAGAATTGGTTTTGTTCTTGCGAAACTGCAACACCTATCAGAACACACCCGAAAACCCGTTCAAATTTCCGAAAATCCGCCGTTTTCTACATTCCAAGCCTTGCCGCCGCTCATTGACGAGAGGTCGTTTAGATTACAGCAAGTAATAAAAACCTGACTTTTTTCAATATGGTGAATAATATAGTCCCGCCGAACGTAGTCCAGCTCGCTGAAAATATCGTCGAGAATAACCACAGGGTTAGTTTTATTCTTGCGGCGAATAATTTCCGCTTCGGAGAGCTTGAGAGCAAGCGCGGCGCTTCGAAGCTGTCCCTGCGAGGCAAAATCGCGCGCGGCAAGTCCGTTGACAAAGAAATTCACGTCATCGCGGTGAACGCCCGCCAAAGTATAGCGCAGTTTCATTTCCGCCGCAAGATTTTTCTCCAGCTCTTTCATATAAATATTATACAATTTGTTAACATCATCAAAACTAATACTCTCCGTCTTAAACACAGAGCTTTGATAATCCATATCCAGCGTTTCCAAACCGCCGGTAAGCTCGGAGTAAATCCCCGCGGCACAGCTTTTCAAAAAGTTGAAATATTTCAGCCGCCCGTAAGTGACATTTATCCCCTCGGTTGCGAGAATTTCGTCCCATGCGGCAACTTGCGCGGCGAGTTCATTCTCGTTGCCAAAAAATCCGCTAAGTATATTATTGCGCTGTTTTAACGCTTTGTTATATCTCGACAGCTTTTCCAAGTGCGTTTTTGTCTGCATCAGCGCAACATCATCGAGATAATTTCTCCGCAGTTCCGGCGCACCCTTGATTAAATTCAAATGTTCCGGTATAAAAACTACATATTTCAACACTCCGTATAATTCCGTAGCGTCTTTCATTTTGATACCGTTGTATGTTATCTCAACAATATTTTTACAAACAGTATAATTGATAACATTTTCACGCTCGGTAATATCATCACGGAACTTCAGCCGTACCAAAACCTCAGCTTTCGGATTATCCGCGGGAACAAACTGCGAAAAACGAACGCGTCGGAAACTCCCCCCAAGACAAACCGAGATTGCTTCGCAAAGGTTGGTTTTCCCCTGGGCGTTTTTTCCGACGAAGATGTTTAAATTTTGGTCAAAGCAGATTTCCGCTTCCTTGATGTTGCGAAAATTGCGCAGATAGATTGAGGTAATATACATTACTCCGATTTTTCCTCGGTAGCCTCCGGCTCGTCATAAACGACCTTGTATTTTTTATTCTTATATTCGATAACGTCACCCGGCTTGATTTTTTTACCGCGCTTTGTGCAGCAAACGCCGTTAACGTTAAATTCACCGAGGTCAATCAGAATTTTTGCTTTTGCACCTGTTTCGGTAAATCCGACGAACTTGACAAGCTGGTCGAGCTTAATAAAAGGGGTAACGATTTTTAATTCTTCCATTTTCCTAACCTTTCTCTAAACAAATAGTAGATTTTTGTCAAAATTATACGGTTTGACGAATTTATTTTAATCTCATGGGCAGAAGGAAGAACGTAAACTCCTTCCCTTCCATGGGAACAATCAGAACAGGCGAAACCGCTGAGCCGGTAAGAATAATCTTAACCTTGTCGGTATCGCAAGCCTTGAACGCTTCGAGGAGATATTTCGCGTTAAAGCCGATGGTGATAGGCTCACCATTATACTTTATGTTAATTTTATCATAAATTTTACCAAGAGTTGTCGTACAGCTCATTGTAATTGAGTCGCTTCCGAACTCGCAACGAACCGGCGACTTGTTTTTCTCGTTGATAACGAGCATTGCTCTGTCAAGCATATCGATAATTTCGCGGCAATTAACCTCCGCAAAAACATTTCCCTCGCAGTTGAGGTGTTTTCTGTACTCGAGGAAATCACCGTTGATAAGGCGGGAAATCATCGTGTAATTTCCGACCTCAAAGGAAATCTGATTCTTATCTATACAAACTGTAACTTTCTTGTCATTTTCATCGGAGAGTATATGAGTAAGTTCCTCAAGCGTCTTGAGTGGAACAATAAACTCGATATTCTCGAAAGTCACATTTTCCTGACGAAGCGCAATTCTGATTCCGTCAACCGCCACAACGTTCAGCACGTTATCGACAATCTCAAACTTACAACCGGTAAGCGCGGGCTTAGTATCGGTTGTAGCACACGCATACTTTGTCTGATTTATCATACTTTTAAGCAACGGCTGCGGCATTGAGAAACCGCCCTGATTTCCCGTTTGCGGAACAGGCGGATATTCGTCTGCTCTTATACACATAATGGAAAATTCTGTCAATCTGCTCTTAATTGTCGCGGTTTTATTTTCCCCGATATCGAACTCCAATATTCCCGACGGCATTTTTCTTACAATTTCGCACAGCATACGCGCATTTATAACAGTACTGCCGTTCTCGCCGTTCTGAACGGGAATTTCGGTTCTGATACCGATTTCGAGGTTATAACCCGTAACCGTGAGCTTATTGTCAGAAAGCTCCAGCAACAAACCCTCGAGAGCCGGTATAGTTGACTTTGTAGCCGCGGCCTTTGAGGTTGTGATGAACGCTTCGAGGATTATTTCCTTAGCAACTGAAAATTTCATAAAAAATCTCCTTAAAAAATCCGCCGTCAAACTCAAGACATCAAATCAAAAATCGCTGACATGATATCATAATGATATTTTATATTTAATAATAATAATAATAAGGGCGGTGAAAATTGTGGAATACCGAAGAAATCGCATTCCAAAGCCAAATTTTCGGCAAATTTATTCAACCGTTCAATGTGAAAAAAAACGCAAAAAGTTAAAAACCTTTTTCACATTCAACCAAGTGTTAATTAACGTTGAAGAAAAGTTGAAAATTTCGTTAAAACACACCGATTTATCGAAAAATTTTCACCAAGCCGAATTACTGGTTGGTCTTGACATTCTTGATAATATCCTCAACGATAGACCTGAAGCCGCTGTCGCGCTCCATTTCCTCCTTGACGGATTTTATCGCGTAAACCATTGTTGAGTGGTCGCGCCCGCTGAACTCCTGACCGATTGACTCGTAGGACAGTTCGGTTACATTCTGAATAACGTAAATAGCAACCTTTCTCGCCTGCGAAATATTCGCGGTTCTTCTCTGAGAGCGCATTTCGTCCGGCTCAATGTTGTATATCTTGGCAACCTCGCTTATTATCTTGTCAACGGTGACAGGAATAGGCTGATGGTCGGTGACGATATCCTTGATAACGTTCTGCGCGACAGCAATTGTCGGCTTGACCTGCGAAACGACGAACAGCGCGTTCAGCTTTGTGACAACGCCCTCAATCTGACGGATATTCGACTTGAGCTTTGTTGCGATATAATCGGTTACATCATCGGAAATGTTGAAATGCAACAGCTCAGCTTTTCTCTGGATAATAGCAAGCCTTGTTTCATATTCCGGCGGTTTGACATCGGCGATAAGTCCCGAGCTGAACCGCGTTCTGAGTCTGTCGGAAATCGACTTGATTTCCTTTGCGGGGCGGTCGGACGTGAGGACAATCACCTTATTCTGATTATACAGCTCGTTAAAAATATGGAAGAATTTCTCCTCGGTCTGGTCCTTGCCGGCGATGAATTGAATATCGTCAATCAAAAGCGCATCGGCACTGCGATATTTTTCGTCAAAGCTTTCGACAGTGTTGGACGAAATCGAGTGAAGAAACTCGTTTGTGAAGGTTTCAGCCGGGGTATAAATTATGTTGATACCGGGGAAATTTTTCTGCATCTCAAACTGAATTGCAGAGAGCAGATGTGTTTTTCCAAGACCGGAGTCGCCGTAGATAAACAGCGGGTTATATCTCTCGTGTTGCTTTTTGGAAACAGCCTTTGCCGCGGCGAACGCGAGGTTGTTTGACGGCCCGACAATAAAGTTATCAAATGTATAAGTAATCTTTTTGTCAATATTAACAACGGTATCCTTAACCGGCTCGGCGTTTATCAGCTCTGTGATAACCTGCTTTTGCGCGGAAATTTTATCGTCAACGACAATTTCAACCTTCATCGGCACACCGAGGATATTTTTGAGCTGTTCCTCGATTGACGGAAGATACAGCGACTTGAGCGTTTCTTTTTTGAACTCGTGGTCGGTTGCGAGGACAAAGGTATTTCCGTCCATACGAAGCGGCACGAGCGGGTCAAGCCAAAGCTCACGCGCCGCGCTGGAGATATCGTATTCCTTGACGCAGTTGTCCACAACGCATCTGTAAATATCCGAAAGGGAAGAAAGATTGTTCATTGTCGGTTCACCATTCCAAATTTATAAAAATCATTATTTTTCAATAAATCATATCTATATAAATTGTACCATAAAAGTCGAAATTTTTCAAGCAAAAATACCAACTAAAAATTTATAATATCTTGTGAATTTTCAACAAACGATATTGCAATCTGTAATATTTTTAAATATATTACAAAACAGAAACTCACAATTGCAACGGTTTTTAACCGAAGCTGTTGAAAGCGGAAAACAAAAATATACAAACAGCAAAGTAAATCAAATTGTTGAAAACTCTGTTGAATAAGTGAAAAAGTCACTTATCCAAGCCAAATTTTGATATAAAAACTGGTGAAAACTCAAAATAGTTCTAATAAACCAAATATTTCTACTTGATTTTACCCAAAACTTTACGAAAAGTATATTTTTTTCATCAACGAAGCAATGCGATTTTTCCGCTTTTTTGAATATTATTCGGAATTTATGTTGAAAAGTTTTTCTTTTATCAAGATTTTCGGTCAAAATCGGCGTACTTTTCAACAATTAAACTGTTAAAACCCGTGATTTTTGTTGAAAACTCGGTTGAGAATGTTAAAATTCCTTTTTAAACTGCGAAATAAAAATTGTTTAGATTTTGGATTTTAAAGTTGAAAAGCCGTGAAAGTTATGTGCAATAACTTTTTATTCAACAAAACGCTGTTGATTGTTGAAAGGAAAACTTCATTTTCCCGCACAATTTCGGCTGAAAAAATCTGTTTTTTCATACAAAAAGAGCGAGTTCTCACCCGCTCTACTTATTATAATATTAGTACAAATTATTGAGAATTATCTCGGAAATCTTGTACAGCGGCGCCTGAATCTCGACCGCGCCGATATTATACGCCTCCATCGGCATACCGTAAACCACGCAGGTTTCCTTGTCCTGACCGATTGTAAACGCGCCTGCCTGCCGCATTTTCAGCAAGCCTTCCGCGCCGTCTTTTCCCATTCCCGTCAGAATTGCGCCGATTGACAGCGGCCCCGCAACCTCGGCTACCGACGTGAACATCACGTCAACCGATGGACAGTGCCCCGAAACCTTTTCGCCGGGCTTTGAGCTGATATAGTAGCCCTGTCGGTCCTTGCACAGCCGCAGGTGATTTTCGCCCGCGCCGACAATAACCAGCCCTCTGCGCAGCCGTTCGCCGTCCACAGCCTCCTTAACCTCCATTTTGCAGGAGTTGTTGAGTCTGTCGGCGTACAGCTTCGTAAAACCCGCGGGCATATGTTGCACGACAATAACCGGCGGCGTGTCCTCGGGAAAAATTCTGATAACCTGTTCCAGCGCTTCCGTGCCTCCCGTAGAAGCCCCCAGCGCGATGATAGCCTCGCTTTTTTTCAGCCGCGTGTGCTTGACGTAATTATTGCTCAAAGCGGGGTTTTCCTTGACTTCCCTTCTCACGTTTGACGAAAACAGCGATTTTGTCTGCGAAACCTGTTCCTTTGCTTTTTGGGCAAACTGAACGGTACTCGCGGCATTTGTTATCACGGACGAGGTTGATTTCGGCGCAGTTTTCGCGGCAAACGAAGGCTCGCTTGAAATAACAGCATTTGGATTTGCGTGTTTATAAGCTCTGCGGATTGCCCGACAAAGCTCTGCGGCAAAGTTCGCCATTTCGTTGCTGGTACGCGTGTGTGGTTTTGCGAGGAACTCGACCGCTCCCGCGTCAATGCAGGCGGCTTTTCTCTCCTGTGAGCTTGAAACGGCGATTGTCGAGATATAGTACTGCGGGAGGAGCTTTTTGAGGAAAGCAATCCCGTCCATTTTCGGCATCTCGAGGTCAAGCGTCATTACGTCCGGCTCGTACTGCAAAATCATATCGCGCGCGGAGTAAGCGTCGCCGGCTTTCCCGACAACCTCAATCATATCGTCCTGCTTGATATAGCGCGCAAGAACTTCTCTGAAAAGTATTGAATCATCGACAACAAGAAGCTTGATTCTTTTCATTCAAAAACACTCCCCAAAAAAGTTCTATACCTTATAATATATTAACTATTTTCCTGTTTGCGATAAATTGCCGGCTTTATGTACTCAAACTTTGTTTCCTGACGGTTAACGCTCTCGGCGTGACCGATGAAGAAATACCCGCCGTCTTTAACGACATCGTAAAACCTGTTGACAAGCGCCTGTTTTGTGGGCTGGTCGAAGTAAATCATAACGTTGCGGCAGAAAATCAAATCAAACGGATTTTTCTTGTATTTATCTGGCATCGGGTCCATCAGATTAAAGGTTTTGAAAATAACCTCGTCCTTTATCCCCTGACAAATCTCGTAGTTCCCGTTACCGAGGTTGTTGAAATAGCGGGTTTTCCACTCGTTTGAAAGCCCCTTCATTCCCTCTTCCTGATAAATTCCGGTTTTCGCCTTGCCGATAACGTTCTGCGAGATATCGGTCGCGAGAATTCTGGTATCCCACTTTCCCTTCTCCGCACCAAAAAACTGGTCGATGAGCATCGCCATTGTGTAAACCTCTTCGCCCGAGGAACAAGCCGCGCTCCAAATTCTCAAAACGTGGTCGGTGCAGACGGTTTTCATATACGGGAGCACCACGTCGTTCATAAAGGTATAGTGTTCCGGCTCGCGCATAAAGAAGGTGTGATTTGTCGTGAGCTTATTTAATATGGTAGTAACCTCGGCTCCTGTCGTATCGTTCATAACCGCGTCCAGATACTCGCTGTAATTCTTGAAATTACGTTCGCGGAGCATATTCCCGAGGCGGCCTTGAACCAAAACGCGCTTTGCGGCGAGATTTATGCCGAAATTATCGTACATAAATTTTACCAGCCGCTGAAATTCAGCGTCGGTTATTTCCATTTTTACGCCTCCTGTTCGTCGAGCAATTTTGCTACGTCGAGAATGAGCTTTGTCTGCTCGGAATTACTGTCCGAGCGAATCATATACTGAATAAAAGCGTTCGTGTTGACGTTTTTGTTCTCAGGAGTTGCGGAGATATCGCTTGAGTGGATATCCTCAACGTTTGCGACATTATCGACAATAATCCCGACAGATGTTTCGTTGAACGAAAGCGTGATGATGCAAGTATGCGAGGTAACGGGAATTTCGGGCTTACCGAAACGCGTTCTGATGTCTATTACGGGCACAACCTTTGAGCGCACGTTGATAATTCCCTTGATATAATCGGGAACGTGCGGAACTTTGGTAATTCTCTGCATACCGATAATCTCGACAACATACTGAATTTCGATGCCGTAAACCTGTTCGCCGATATTAAAGGTCATAACCTTGCCGAGAACGGAGTTGTCGGCAACAAGCTTTCTGTCGCCCGACTGCTGTTTTGCGACAGCTTCTTTTATTACATCACTAGTCATATTTTTTCCCCCTTAACCGATAAGCGTATTTGTATCAATGATAAGCGAAATACTGCCGTCGCCCATTATCGTGCAGCCCGAAAGTCCCTCGCCCTTGATGTCGTAGCGCGCAAGATACTTCGGGAAAGGCTTTACGACAACCTGCTGTTCGCCGATGAGCTTATCGGCAAAGATGCACATACTCTTGTTGTCGGTTTCAACCAACAGCAGAATACCTTCCTTGAGGTCGGTAACTTCGGTTTCGATGCCGAATTTTTCGTGCATTCTCAAAATAGGATAGCAGATACCGCGGAGCATAATCATCTCGTTTCCGTCGGTATCGCGGAGAATTTGCTCGGGTTCAACCTTGAAGCTCTCGCGGATTGTTGAAATCGGAACAGTGAAAACGATGTCGCCGACGGAGATTTCCATTCCGTCGATAATCGCGAGCGTGAGCGGGATTTTGATGATAAATGTCGTGCCCGCGCCCTTTTTGCTGTCAACAACGATTGTTCCGTTGCACTTTTCAACGTTTGACTTAACAACGTCCATTCCCACGCCACGACCGCTGAACTCGGTAACCTGTTCATTCGTGGAAAATCCGGGGAGCAGAATGAGATTTTGGATTTCCTTTACGGTATATTCACTCTCGGGCTTTGTGAGAACGCCCTGACGTCTTGCCTTTGCGAGAACCTTTTCGGGGTCGATACCCGCGCCGTCATCGGAAACCGTGATGATAACCTCGCCGGAGGAGTTCTGCGCGGTGAGCTTGACGGTACCTTTAGCGGGCTTGCCGTTTGCGGTTCTGTCGTTGACGTTCTCCTCAATACCGTGGTCCATACAGTTTCTCACAAGGTGCATAAGCGGGTCCTGAAGGCTGTCCACAATGGACTTATCAACCTCGGTATCCTCGCCCTCCATAACAAATTCAACGTCCTTGCCGAGCTTTTTACGCATATCGCGGACAATTCTGTTCATCTTCTGGAAAACGCCCGACAGCGGAACCATTCTGATTGACATAACGGTATCCTGAAGCTCACCGGTGAGCTTTTTCAGGTCACGCGCCGCCTTGCTGAAGCTCTCAAGCTCAAGACCTTCGAGGTCGGGGTTGGAGATAACCATCGACTCGGTTGTGATGATTTCGCCGACGATATCGTTGAGCGCGTCCAGCTTTGCGAGATTGACGCTGATAAGGCTCTGCTTCTGGCTTCCGCCCTGCGCGGCAACATTTGCGACAGCCGCCTGCGCCTTTTCAACCGCAGACTCGGTCGGTGCGGGAGCGGGAGCGGGCTGTTTCTCCTCAACCTTTTCAACAGCTTCCTTTGCCGGCTCGGGAGGAATTTCAGCCTTCGGCGCTTCGGCAACGGGAGCTTCGGAGGGTGCTGCCAAAACCTCATAGGACTGAACGTTGAGCGCGGTTTCAATCTGCTTCAATATGTAATCCTGATTGTCCTCAGCGGAGAAAGTTATCAAAAATCCGTGCTCGATAATTTCTTTTGAAGTTTCGGGATTTGTTTCAACATCAGCGGGATAAAACTCGAGGAACGAGCACTCCTCACGGATTGTGTTTATGAGGAGGAACGCGCGCAGGTTCTCCATCTGGCAGCCGTCCTCAAAGAACACGCGAACGGAGGTTTTATTGTTGCCCTTGTTGCCCGAGGGAGCGCTTTCTGCGGAAGCCGCGGGAGTAGCGGCGGGAGCGGGCGCTTCGCCGTTTGCCTCACCCGAGAGCTTTTCCTTGGCGTTTTTGAGCTTCTCAATAAGCTCGTCAAAGTTGGACAGCTCGTATTCGCCGCCGACATTATTCTGAATAGCCTCAATCTGCGCTTTATAGGAGTCGGAAACCTGGAAAACGAGGTCGTAAACAAAGCTAACGTCGGTAATCAATTCGGGGTTTTCGCGGATAACGAAGAACATATCCTCCGCCTTATGAGCGAGCACCGACAGGTTATCGAAGCCCATCATCGCGGAAGAACCCTTGATTGTGTGCATTATGCGGAAGATTTCCTTGATGTCTTCGCTATCGAAAGCGTTTGCCTGTTCCGTGCGCAGGAGAATTTCGTCCAGCTGTTCCAGAAGAGAATTTGTTTCAAAGAAGTACATATCAAGCATTGCTTCCATACCGGGTTCAATTTTTGCCATAATCTTATTCCTTTCCGAATACGCGCGAGGCGTTTATTTTTTTAATTTGCGAATAAATTTATGTTAAAGAATTTGCCCGAAATCGGGGAATTCTAAAATTTTTTTTCAAAAAGCCCTTTTATCTTACTCGAAAATATGTTATTATTATATTAAGATGATTTTTATTTTGTGTGGTAATTCACTTTTGGGAGGCAATTTAAATGGCGCAGATACCGCAGATAAACAATCCGATAACCGCCAAGAATTATAACTACAGTCCCAGACAGCAGGACGAAAACACCGAGCCGTTTGACATTGTCAAGTTGACGGGAGTGGGAGCGGCGGGGGTTAACTCCGATTCCGCGTCAAAGAGCCGCCTTGAAATGGGCAACCGCGAGCTTATTCCGTTGCAGGTACAGGTTGCGAAGGACCCGACTCTTGCGGTTGAGATGCTCAAGGATTTGCTCAACGTTGAGGTTTTGAACCAAGCCCTTGTCACCGGTCACACCGAGCTTTACGGTAGCTTGAAAAACCTTGCTTCGGAGCTTTATGTAACGCCCGACAAGCTTGTAGAGGAAATCCAAAATCAAGAGCAACAGAACACGATGTTCTCGGGACACGAGTTTTACGATGTACTCCGCGAGGTTGCTCAGACAACCTCCGACCCGAACACCAAGGAGCTTATCGGAAATCTTTTGAAATCGATAAACTTTGCACAAAACAAGGAGGAGATTTTGGGTGCGCTCCGAGCGAACCTAAAGTTTCTTTCCGAGTATTACTCGCCGAACGAAAAGCTGTCGGAGAAATTGCTCAATCTCTCGCAGGAATGGGGCGCGGACGATGCCGAGCAGTATTTTGATTACCTCAAGGGCGAAACGCTCGCGATACTGAAAGACGTGAGCGCAAGCCTTTTGAACGACGACAAAACGCAGATGCTCATTCCGCTGATAACGCACAATCTCTCGCGCTACAACAACAGCCCGTATATGTGCAAGGAGTATTTCAATCTGCTCTTAACGCAGATTTCCTCGGGAACGCTCCGCGAGGCTTTGAAAAACTCGTTCAGTCGTCTGTATTCTGCGATTTTCGACAAAAAGCCGATGCAAAATCCGCAGACGATGGAGGACGTTCGGGCGATGAATTCCGAAGCCGAGCGTGTGATGAATAACAACGCCGAGCCGGAAAGACAAGTTCCTATTGATAATTATACTACAAATCAACAACAAAATCAACCACTTTCAACGATTTCAGACCAGAAAAATTCAACTTTTAATGGTATAAATAGTGAATTTCAGCAGAATAACATAAATTTGGAAGACGAATTTGGTGAAAATGTAGAAAATATTTCCGGTGAAAACGCGTCGGAAATTGCACAAAGTGAGGAAAACGCCGAACCCGAGCTCACGGGCTGGCACAAATTCCTGAATGAAACGATGAGCGAGCGCGGTTATATGCAACAGCTCAAGGAGAGCGGCTATAACATCGAGCACATTCTCGCGAATTACAACCGCGGAAAGCTGAGCGGCACGGACGCTCTGAAAATGCTCACCGAGGGGCTTTTCCTCAAGGGCGAATACCCCGAGGCGGAGCAAAACAGCGCACTTATGCTGGCGGATTTCTCAAAGGTCAACACGATGCAGGAGCTTATCGACAACCTGAACTCGCTTTTGCGCGATATGCCCGATATCCCGCTCCGCGAGCGGCTTTACGGCGTTTTTGTTGACATCATCGACAAAATGTCCGTGAAAAACGAGCTTCCCCAGCACGGCATACGCCCGCCCGTAAGCTCCACGCTCGACAACCTCACCGACTTCATCGAGAAAAACATCAACAACCCCGCGCTGAAATCGCTTGACAGCTTTAACGCGGCAAATCTCCTGCAAAGCCTGTTGAACGCGCCGGGAGTTTTCACGCCGCTTGCACATTACATCTTGCCGCTCGAGGTGAACAACACGCGTGCTTTCGGGGAACTTTGGGTTGACAATGACGAGAACAACCCGAACAACACCCCCGGCACTCAGCGAAACTATCACCTTTTCCTCACGTTTGATGTTGAAAGTATCGGGCGTTTTGAGGTTGATATGTACGCAATCGGCGAGGAGGTAAACCTCACGTTGCTTTATCCGACAAGGTTTGATAAGGAAATTGACGCGATGAAGGAGCGCATTACGAAGATTATCCGCAACAGCGGCTATTCCGCGAGAACCTTTGAAACCGCGCCGCTTAAAAAGCCGCACAATCTTGTCGAAATTTTCCCGAAAATCACCGACAAGCGCACGACCTTGAACACGAGAGTTTAACGAGGAGGGAGAAAAATGCCGAAAGAAAAACACCCTATGCCGCCCGCGAACAACAAGCGCCTTTACGGGCAAAACGCGGCGGTTGCGCTGAAATACAATCCCGATATGAACTACGCGCCGGTTGTGGTTGCGTCGGGACTTGGCGAGCTTGCGCAGAGAATTGTGAATATAGCCGATGAAGCAGGAGTTCCCGTTTACCGTGACGACTCCGTGGCGGCGCTTTTGGTTATGCTGAACGCGGGCGAAACAATCCCGAAGGAGCTGTATCAGATAGTTGCCGCGATTTATGCTGAAGTGGTTTACACCTCAGACAAAATGCGTAAATAAACCAAATCCCCGCGCCGATTTTCCACAAGCGCGGGGAATTTTGTTGAAAATTATCGTCAAAACAAGCCGAGTTTAAGCCTCAGCTTTTTTCTTGGCAGGTCTTGTGCTACCGATGAGTTCTCGCAAAAGAAAGCGATTTTTCTCGAAAATCAGCTTGAACAGCAAAATTCCGTTCACGCACACGCAAACAAGTTCACCGAGCGCAACCGTTCCCGCCGAGAACCAAAACGGTTCGCCACAGAGGTACAGCTCAAATCCGACAATAAGTCCGTTTGCGACAACCGGCAGAAGCGAAGCGATGTAAATATTTTTCATATAATACATCGGGACAACGGCGGCGGCTGTCGCGAGAGTACCGAAAATGATGTCGTAAAGACCGAACGGGCTGAAAAGGTTTGCAATAAAGCAACCGAGGATAAGCGCGACGCTGTAATCCTTGCGGTAGAACGCAAGCAGAACGAGCGCCTCCGAGAAGCGGAACTGAATTGGACCGTAGGAAAGCGGCTGGATAAGTACCGTCATTACCGCGTACGCCGCCGCAACAAGCGCAAGCCGAACGAGGTTTTTTGTGTTGAAAATTTCGTTTTTTTGCATAAAAAAAGCTCCTTGTTTTTTTACAATGGTTATCAAGAACAACATTGTATAGAATTTTGCAGTCTGACGATTTCTCGCCAGACCATCTTGCTTATTATAACATAGAGTTAATCAAATTTCAACCCTTTTTTCAACTTTTTTGGAAAAGCTGTTGATTTTGTACAAGAAATATGTTAAAATAAAAGTGTATATTTATCTAGCTTTAATTTCGGCATATATTTCATTTAAAGGGGTAAAAAAATGTCAATCAATCCTGAAAATCAAGAGCTTTTGTCGGAGCTTGGCTCGGAGATATCGAAGGTTATCCGAGGCAAGGACGAAGCGCTTTTTATCGTGCTTACGGGGCTTTTGGCGAGAGGTCACGTTCTTATCGAGGACGTGCCTGGCGTTGGTAAGACAACGCTTGCGATGGCTCTCGGAAAGGCAACAGGCTTGTCTTTTCGCCGCGCGCAGTTCACGCCGGACGTTATGGCTTCGGACATCACCGGCTTTACGATGTACAACAAAGAGGAAAACCGCTTTGAATACCGTTCGGGGCTTGTTATGACGAACATTTTCCTCGCGGACGAGATAAACCGTACTTCCCCGAAAACCCAGTCCGCGCTTCTCGAAGCAATGGAGGAAAAGCGCGTGACGGTTGACGGAACGGTACATCAGCTCCCCAGCCCGTTTATGGTTATCGCAACGCAAAACTCCGGTGAATACGTTGGTACATTTCCGCTGCCCGAGGCGCAGCTCGACCGTTTTATGATGAAGATTAGTATGGGTTATCCAACGGTTGAACAAGAGGTGCAGATACTTATGGACAGGCAGGACGAAAATCCAGTCGATAACGTGCGAAACGTGATGACCGCGGAACAGCTCGAGGAGTGCATCGAGGAAGCGGGAAGCGTGATGTTTGCGGAGAGTCTTTGCAAATATGTGGCAAATCTCGCCGCGGCAACGCGAAATCACCCCGCCGTTGCTCTCGGAGTAAGCCCGCGCGCGTCTGTCGCGATAATGCAGGCGAGCAAGGCTTTCGCGTATCTGCGCGGGAGAGATTACGTTATCCCCGAGGATATCGTGAGGTTGCTTATTCCCGTTTTCGAGCATAGAATTGTGTTGAAGCGCGAAACCCGCCTCAACAAAACAACCGTTCGGCAGGTTTTGGAGAACGTTGTTTCAACGGTAACTCCCCCGATTAAACGAAACTGATATGGCGAGAAACAGGATTTTATACATCTTGGCGGCGCTGGCGTGTCTTGCCTTTTCGATGGTTTACAAGGAGAACATCTCCGCGGTAATTCTCGCGGCGGTGGCGATTTACCCGCTTTTCGCGTGGCTCACAACGTTTGTTCTGATGAAGCTGGTGAACGCGGAGTTCTCAAAAAGCGACATTCTCGCCGAAAAAGGAACGCGGTTTGAGCTGATAATAAACGTGAAAAACCGCTTTATTCTGCCGTGCGTGCCGATGGAGCTTATCTGCGACCTGCCCGATGAGGACACGGGACTTGCCGCCGAGAAGAAGATTTACGTCACGCTCCCGCCGTTCGGAAAAGCAAAGCTAGCGATGAGCTGTATGAACAGGTATCGTGGAAAATACAGCTTTTCCGTGAAGAAAATCTCGGTTGTTGACCCGCTTCGGATAATCCGCGTGAGCAAAAAAGGAAAATCCGTGATGAACGCGGTTTTTGTGCCGAGAAAGCTGAATATACCGGACGTTTCGTGCTTTTGCGAGAGCGAGAATTTCATCGCGAAACGGCAGAACTCAGCCGACAACAAGGAAGATTTTTCGCACGTCCGCGACTATATTCCGGGCGAAAGCGTTCAGCTTGTTCACTGGAAATTGACCGCGAAACAGGGCGACCTGATGCTCAAGCAATTCGACAGCGTTTTCGACAGGAAAGCGTTGATTTTGTGCGATTTTGGCTACTGTTCGCAACAACGCGACCCGTTGCTTTGCGCCGATACGATAATCGAAACCGCGATTGCTTTCGCGAAAACGTTTCTTGACGAGAACATTTTCACGGACGTTGATTTCAGGCAGACAGCGGAGTGTTCCTGCCGAATTACAAATCAATCGGAATTTGTGAGCTTTTTCGAGCTTATGTCGGTGATTTCCCCGAAAGCTGAGTTAAACGGGTTTACTTCGCTACTTGACAAAAACGTTGGCGGGGAGTCGGTTCTGGTGATAGTCACGGCGGCGCTCACGGAGGACATTATTCTTCGCGCAAACAAGCTTGCCGCGGAGGAGTCGGTTTTTATCGCGTACATAAATTTGTCGGGAAAACCGCTTGAACGAAATCTTGACAACGAGCGTTTTCTGTTGCTGAACATACGCGGCTCGGGACAGGAGTACCTCACAACAGCTGTTCACGAGGCACTTGAATAAGTCAAATAAGCGTTTGCTTATCAATATAAGGAGGTTTTCAAAATGGATATTAAAGCTAAAGTTGACGAGGTTGTAAACAAGGTCAAGAGCGACCCCGGTTTTGCCGATAAGTTCAAGAACGAGCCGGTAAAGGCGGTTGAGGACGTAATCGGCGTGGATTTGCCCGATGATGTTATCAACAACGTTGTCGAAACCGTTAAGTCGAAAATAAACTTTGACGGCATCGCCAACAAACTCGGCGGACTTTTCGGTGGAAACAAGTAATTCCAAAACCACATACAAAACCGCTCCCACGGATTTCCACGGGAGCGGTTTCATTATTATGAATATGCGGAATGGGGTTTGCGATTTTTTTTACGTTCGTCAAAAAAATTGGCAATGGTTATTTGCCGGATTTTAAGTCGGTTTGTAAACCATTAGTTTGAGAAATCGTCCTTTTTTATGATTTTACGGCTTCGCCTTCAGTCCGCGGCTTCGCCTTCAGTCTGCGGCTTCGCCGCGAGTCGCGGGGCTTTGCCCCGCACCCCACAAGCCTTTTGAAAAAGGCTTGACCGAAAACTTTTTTTCGCTTCGCGCGTGACTTTTTGAGTATGCGAAATTATGCGTAAACGCTGTAAAGCGCGCCGCTGTTGTAAGCGTAAGCCGCGGTGCTGTTTGCCGTGTAACCCATCGCGCTTGCGCTGGTTGCAAGCGAGCTTATCTGGTCGGCTTTCTGGTTAACCTTGTCGATGTAGCTTCCGTTGAACGCGTAGCTCAAATCCTTTGCGGTGAGCTTTTCGGCGGCTTGCTCCGACAGCGAAAGTCTGCCGTCCTTGCCGATTTCAATCCCCGCCCGTTTCAGCGCGTATTTGTAGGAATTTGTCACGCTCTTGAGCGCGTTGCCCTTGTACTGAACCGACTGATTTTCGGAATTGTCCGTTTCATCGAGCAACTTGTTGTACTTTTCGATAAAGCTTGTCGCGGTATCGGTGTAATCAACCGGCTTGAACGCCTTTTCGTCCGAACCGAGCGAGTTTGAGTAGCTCTTGACAGCGGTTGCCGCTTCCTTGACAGCCGAGGTAAGCTCTTTCAGAGAGCCGCTTTTTTCGGTTGACGAGGAGCTTCCGCTCTCGGTGGTTTTTCCAACGGACTGCTTGGTGAAAATGCCCATACCGCCGGACGCTTCGTTGATTTCGCGCGCTCTGCGGATAACGGTATCCGCGAAGCCGCCTTTTCCGAACGTTGACTTTACGTCAATCATATCAACCTTTGACAAATCGCTTTGCAATGTGAGCTTGTTGTCCGAGCCGAGCGTAATTCCCGCACGGCTGAGCGCGTTTGAATAAACCTTCGCGTTGTTCACCGCTAGAACGCCCTTTTTCAGCACGGTTGTGTTGTCGGAGTTGCCGATTTTATCGATGAACGAGTTATAGTTATCGACAAAATTCTGCGCGTAGGACTTGTATTCGTCGATGTTGAAATCCTCAGATTTGCCGTACTTGAACTTGTCGGCATAGCTTCTGATAGCCTCAGCCGAGCCGCCGACATTCGCGGAGGCAGTCTTTACCGCCTGCGGGGACGCAATATCCGAGCTTTCGGAGTCGTCCTTGATGTTGTAGATGTTCTTGTACAGGTTGGAAAACTGCGTGCGGAACTCATCGCTCTTGTTTTTGAGAGCCTTGCTGTCGAGCAACTTGTTGAGCGCGTCCGTTGAACCCGATTTCTTAATCGAGTTTACGTTAAACTTGCCCGTGGTTGTATAAGAATTATACAGATTGTTAAGCTCCGAGCCGTAATTCGTCATCAGCTTTGCCGCGTTAAACTGCATTCTTGCCTGATATCCAACTGTCATAAAAATCACCTCTCAAAAATTTTTGACGATTGAAAGCAGTCGCCTTCAACCAATTAAAACGGAAAACCGGATAAATCCTCCGCCTTGAATTTTTCCCCATCGGAAACCTTAACGTATGTGAAATTGTCCGAGCCTTCTGCTATATAACTAAGCGTATCCCCGTTCACTTTAAAGCGGAATTTTCTCGAGTTTCCGATTAAATTTGCGTTTTCCGTAAGAATCAGCGTATCGCCGTCCAGCGACCAGCTTCCATAACCGACATAGCTACTGAACATTCCCTCGTAATAGGTAAAACTGCCGTCATTGTACAGCTTTATCCCGAATTTGTCGGGAAATCCGTCTTTTTCACAAACAAAGCCTTTATCGCAAACACCGTTTGAACAAACATCGTTTGAGCAAACATCGTTTGATGAAACCGTTCCCGCGCACCCTGTCAGAGTAAAAGTCAACAGCATAACGACAGCAACCGCCGCCGATAATTTACGAAACAACACAAACCTGCTCCTTTTGTATCGCGTTAAACCGCGCCGTATTTCTCGCGGTATTCCTTCATTGCGGGAACGTATTCCTTGCCGGGAATAATTCCGTTTTCGAGCGCCTCGATGATGTCGTTGATGTTGACAATCGAGAACACTTTCACGCCGAACTCATCGAAAGCCGCCGAAACCGCGGATTTGTCGGAGTCGAGCGACTTTTCCATACGGTCAACAGTGATAATCATACCCTCGATATTGATTTTAGCCGCGCCCGTGAGCTTGGGCAGAACCTCGCGCAGAGCCTTTCCCGAGGTCATAACGTCCTCGATGATGACAACCTTGTCGCCGTCCGCGAGACTTTTTCCTACGAACATACCGCCCTCACCGTGGTCCTTGACCTCCTTGCGGTCGAAGCAGTAGTTTACGTCCATACCGAACTTGTTGTACAGCGCGCAACAAGCCGCAACCGACAGCGGAATTCCCTTATAAGCCGGACCGAAAAGCACATCGGGCTTCAGTCCGTGCTCGTTTATGCACTCAGCGTAATACTCGCCGAGCTTTGCGAGCTGTGCGCCCGTCTTATAGTTTCCGCAGTTTATGAAATAAGGCGCCTGTCTGCCGCTTTTCAGCGTGAAATTGCCGAAAGTGAGCACGCCGCTCTCCGTCATAAATTTGATAAAACTCTCTTTGTAAGTCATAAAAATCATCTTCCTATCTCTAAAGATATTTATACATTTTCATTATAGCACCCGTTTTGGATTTTTGCAAGAGCTTTTGAAAAAATTCGGCAATATTAACGGAAATTTCCGACATTTTTCATAAGTTCTATTCGTTTTAATCAGAAATTTGCAAAAATATTTTCAATTTTTATGGAATTTGCACGGTATCGCCCTTGACAATCGTGTTAAATTGTAGTAAAATATATATAGGTTGTTTTTTTGGAAACGGTCTTGGTTGACAGGAACCGAAAAAATTGCCTCTGACGTTAATAACGTAATGGTTTTATATAACGTTGTGGCGGCTGAATGTACGATTTACGGAGAAATCCTTTAAACTACATTTCTATCCTTTTTCGCGGTTTATCCGCTTTAGGGGAAAGACTTTCCAGTGGATTTGTTGTGTGATTTCAACAAATTTTCCCGATATATTTCAGCGTCTTTCCCAAAATAATAAAAAGATAAAAATAGTTATCGGGAGGTATTCGGAGCGGCTTGAATTAAATCAGTATCTGCGGGCTTGACGGGTGTGTTTTGCCTGCGGGGAGGTTTTGTGCGTTTTGATTTTGGCACAAGCCGCGTTTTTTCCAACAATTGTATATTTTTCCGCCGAAATTCAAGGCGCAAAGCTCCGTCAAGGCTTTGCCCATTAAATTGAGGAGGGGAAAACGACAATGCAAGTCGAACTGTTTGTCGCTTTGCTGATTGGCTTGGCGGCATTGGTTGTCGGCGCGGTCGCGAGCGGATACATCTGCTTTAAAAAAGGTATAAAGCACCGCATCAAAACCGCCGAAGCGCAGTTCGAGTCCGCCGAAAAGGAGTCCGCGAGGATTATCCAGGAAGCCGGCGAGAAAGCGGAAGCTATGAAAAAGACCGCGCTCGTTGAGGCAAAGGACGAGATTTACGCGCTGAGAACCGACGCAGAAAAGGAAATCAACAGGCTCAAGGCAGACACCGAGAAAGAGCTGAAAGAGCGCAGAGGCGAGGTTTCACGCTCCGAGCGCAGAATTGCTCAAAAGGAAGAAAACCTTGACAAGAAAACGGACAAGATGGAGAAGCTCGAAGAACAGCTCCATCAGAAACACAAGAAAGCCGATGAGAAAATCGCCGAGGCTGAACAGCTCAAGTCCAGCCAGATGGATATTCTCGAGAAAATTTCAGGCTTTACCGTGGAGCAGGCAAAGGAACATTTGCTTGATATGCTCGACACCGAGCTTAATCACGAAAAGGCTCTGAAAATCTCGGCTTACGAGCAGAAGCTCAAGGACGAGTGCGATGAAAAGGCGAGGGAGTACATATCCCTTGCAATTTCAAGACTTGCCGCGGATACGGTATCCGAGTCGGCGGTTTCGGTTGTTGCCATTCCGAACGACGAGATGAAGGGACGTATCATCGGGCGCGAGGGAAGAAATATCAGAGCGCTTGAAACGCTCACGGGCGTTGATTTGATTATCGACGATACTCCCGAGGCAATCACGCTGTCCTGCTTCGACCAAGTGAGAAGAGAAATCGCGAGAATTGCTCTCGAGCGGCTTATTCAGGACGGCAGAATTCACCCGGCAAGAATTGAAGAAACCGTTGACAAAGCGCGCAAGGAGGTTGAACTCCGCATTAAGCAGGAGGGTCAGAGAGCCGTTCTTGAAACCAACGTTAACGGTCTTAACCACGAGCTGGTACGCCTTATCGGTCGCTTGAAGTACAGAACTTCGTTCAGACAGAACGTTCTCAACCACTCGATTGAGGTTGCACATCTTGCGGGAATTATGGCGAGCGAGCTTGGCGTTGACGCGGCTCTTGCGAGAAGAGCGGGACTGCTCCACGATATCGGAAAGGCGCTCGACCACGAGATTGAGGGCTCGCACGTTCAAATCGGTGTTGATGTCTGCAAGAAGTACAAGGAAAGCCCCGAGGTTATCCACGCTATCGAGGCGCACCACGGCGACGTTGAATGTCGCACGGTTATCGCTTGTCTTGTTCAGGCGGCGGACGCAATCAGCGCGGCAAGACCTGCGGCGCGTTCCGAGAACTACGAGAACTACATCAAGCGTCTCGAAAAGCTCGAGGAAATCTGCAATTCTTACAGCGGTGTTGAGAAGTCGTTTGCTATTCAGGCGGGACGCGAGGTTCGCATTATGGTCAAGCCCGAGCAGATTAACGATGACGATATGAAGGTTTTGGCAAGAAATATTGCCAAGAGAATTGAAGCCGAGATGGATTATCCCGGACAGATTAAGGTTAATCTTATCCGCGAGAGCAGAACGGTTGATTACGCAAAATAATGAAGCTCTACGGCGAGAAAGGGAAAATCACTCTTTCCCGCCGTGCTTTATAATAATTTTACGGCATTTTTCAGCAAATTTTGCATTTCAAAGGAGAAATCAGCATGATTACTTTCGACGCCTCGAAATGTGTTGCCTGTAACAACTGCGTGAGGGTTTGCCCGTCGGTTGAGGCAAACACGGTTGAACACGACGAAACCGGCAAAACCATCTTCAACATCAACCCCGACAAGTGCATTCGCTGCGGGGCGTGCGTCAAGGTTTGCTCTCATCACGCGCGCAGTTACGATGATGACACCGAGCGTTTCTGGGCGGATTTGAAGAAGGGCGTGAAAATTGTCGGGATTTGCGCGCCGGCGGTCAAGGTTTCGTTTGACGGCTGCTGGAGAGGCGTGCTCGAGTATATACAAAAAAGCGGCGTTGAAAAGATTTACGATGTGTCCTTTGGCGCGGATATCTGCACTTGGGCGCATATCCGTTACCTCGAAAAACACCCCGGCGAGAAGCTGATTTCGCAGCCCTGCCCCGCGATTGTGAATTACATAAGAAAATTCTGTCAGGAGTCGCTTAAGCACCTCTCCCCTGTTCAGTCGCCGATGCTCTGCACCGCGGTTTATCTGAAAAAATATCTCGGCGAAACCGCGAAAATTGTCGCATTTTCGCCGTGTATTGCGAAGCGTGACGAGTTCATCGAAACGGGAATTATCGACTACAACGTGACCTTCGAGCGCTTGGGCGAGCTGTTGAAGCGAAACGGCGTGGATTTTGACAAGCTGATGAAAACGCGCTCGAATTTCGAGTTTGCGGGCGCGGGCGGACAAATGGGCGCGGTTTATCCACGTCCGGGCGGGTTGAAGGCTTGCTTGGAGCTGGAAAATCCTCACCTCAACATCATCACCTCCGAGGGAACGGACTCGGTTTACAAAAACCTCTCGCTTTACTCAAAGGTCGGCGAGCGCGACTTGCCCGATGTTTTTGACGTGCTTTCGTGCGACAAGGGTTGCGGAAGCGGTCCCGCTATCGGCAAGCAGATGTCGATTTACCGAATGAGCGGTATTATGAACGGTATCGAGAAATACAACCGCACAAAGCGCGTTAAATTCGACAGAAAACACCGCGACAAGCAGTTTTTGCAGTTCGACAAGCTGTTGAAGCTCGAGGATTTTGTGCGGAAGTACCAGCCCGACGATATCACGGAAATCAGCGTAACGGACGAGCAGGTTGACGAAATGCTCACGAAAATGGGCAAGCACACCGACACCGAGCGCAACTATAACTGCCACTCGTGCGGCTTTGCGACTTGTCGGGATATGGCGACCGCGATTTTGAAGGGAGTTTCGGACGTTTCCTCGTGCCGACAGTATATGCAACTCCAAGCCGACAACCACCGCCGCCACATCGAAGAAGCGAACAGCTCGATTGCCGAGGTTACGGGCGAGCTGAAGCAGGTTGTCGCAAATCTCACCGAGAATATCGGCGAGGTCAAGACCGCCGCGGGACATATCTCCGAGCTTAATTCCACGAACTTCGACCAGATTTCGGGGCTGTCGGACATTCTCGGCGAGCTTTTGAAGCTGAACGAGAACATCAACGACGCAATTCAGTCGATAAACGAGAGTGTTGCGGGCTTCTCGGAAACCACGCAGAATGTAAGCGAAATTGCGCGTAAAATCAACATTCTGTCGATTAACGCAAGCATTGAAGCGGCGCGCGCGGGCGAAGCGGGCAAAGGCTTCGCGGTTGTCGCGCACGAGGTCGGAAACCTCGCGGGACACTCGCAGACTGCTGTTACCGAGGCGGAGCAGAGCAACCAGATGGTTTTCGGCGACATCAACACGGTGAACACAATCCTGAAAACGGTCACCGAGAAGATGGATGAAATCCGTCAGATGATGACGCGCGTCAGCGACAACATCACCACAACTCTCGACAAGGGCAACGACATCAACAACTCGATGAGCAAGGTTGCCGACATCAACAACCGCGTCGAAGGGCTTGTTTCAAAGGTTGAGAGCCTGCTCGACTAACGTTTGCGGCTTGTAAAAAATAACAGCTCGGCTTTTTCACCGAGCTGTTTTTTTGATATTTTCGAGATAATCGGGGATAATCTCGCCGTTTTCGATAACGATATCCAGCACAAAATCCATCGCTTTGTTGTTTATCTCCTCGAAAACAGTTTCGGGAAGCAACCCTTTTTCGCGGCAAATCGCGTCGGCGTTTTTCCCGTCACACATCTCCGCGAGAATTTCACGCTCGTCTTTGGTTAAACTCGCAAAAAATCCGCGCCATTCCTCGGGCAAATCCTCGGGGAGGTTACCGAGCTGTTCATCGTGCAACCTCTCGGGCAAATCCTCGGACAACCTCGCGCACTCGGATATCTTCTCATCAAATTCCTCATCGGAAATCCTCTCGGAGAGCCGCTCGAGGTAATCCTCGCCAACCGTTTCCTCGACAATGAGCTTTTTCGCGGTTTCCTCGGATTTTTCGCGGATTTCCTGCAATTTTGTGATGTCGATTGAGATATCTTTTTTGGCGTATTGCACAAAATCCTCGGACTTTTTCGGGGATTTTTTCTGCGGGAAAATGCCGTTTTTTCGGCAAAATTCATCGACAGCGGCTTGAATTACCCGCGAAAATTCCTCGTCCTTGACGGCATTTAAGAGCTTCTCGCGGTTTATAAAATCGTTCTCGAGCATACTTATATTCGGGACAATTTTCCGCTTAAAGCCTGTGTTTACACGAAGCCGCGCCTCGATGCTCTTGAGAATGTACCCGATAAAACCACGTTGCGGCGTGAACGTAAAGCACTCGCGTACCGGCTCGCCGCGCCTTATGGAGTACTGCTCGAACGCGCTGATTTTTACCGCGTGAAAACCGTCCGCGCGGTCTAGGTTTACGAGCGCGCCCTCAAACGGCTTCCACGAGAAATCCTTTTTCATCTGCCCGCCCAAAAGCGTACACAAATCAAGTTCCTTTTCCGTGAAATAACGGTCGAGCGCCTTTAAAACAAACTCCGTTGCGCCGTTCAGAAGCGGCTTTGTTTCCTCGGAGAAAAAACTGCTTTTTATAATATTGTAGGCGGAGTTGACTGCGAGAAAAGCCAGCTTGTTCTGAAAATTTTTGTTTGAAATCTCCTCGCAGGCAAGCTCATCGGGGGTTTTTTTCGGTGATTTCAGAAAAACGTTTATATCGGGATACGCATTTGAGATATCGTTATACGCGTAGAAATCCTTCAGCCAGCGCGGCATCAGCTTATTGAGATAATTTGCGAACGAACAGTAGCTCCACAGGTCAATCAGCTTCGCGAAAGCGTCCTCGGAGGACGAAACGCCGATTTTGTTGAGCAACTCGTAGGCGTACAAAAGGACGTAGGGCTTGTCGGTTTCGCGGAAAATGCCGCGGCGCGCATCGGTGCGCCAAGTAAAATATGTTCGTAGCTGAGAGATGGACATTGCCGCGTACATCGGCGTTGGGATAGCGCAGAACGCGGTTCGCGGGAAATCATCGGTTACGTCCGCCATAAAATCGCCCTGAAAAACAAACGTAACCTCCGCGCAACGCTGGACGATATAGCCGTTGTAGGTCATCTCACGCAACTTTCGCATCTCGCCGATTTTCTCCACCAACTGAATTTCACGCTCGGTGAGGTTGTCGGGCAGGCTCTCGTGCGGATAGGCGATTTCATCGGGAGTAAGCGTCTGCGGCTTCACGGGAACGCTCTTTTCGGCGGCTCTCGGCGCGGGGATTTTCTCGGGTTTCGGGTAATTTTCGGTGTTCTCGGCAATCGTTTTCGCTTCATTTACGACCTCTTGGATTTTCCGCCGAATTTCCCGCTGAACAGTTTTCTCCGCTTCATCAAGAACGGTTTTCACGGCAGTTTTGGCGGTTCGCTTCGCCATTTTTTCGGCAATTTTCTTGATTTCATCAAGACTTTTCCCGCTGGTATCGATAAACTTCTTGAAATAATCGGACATAGAAAGCCCCCATTTCAGCAATCCGTGAACGCAATCAGCTTTTCCCAACCCTCAGGGAAACCCAAATCCGACAGCCTGATGACCTCGTTGTTTTTCTTCAACATTCTTGAAATCGGCTTAACAACGCGCTCGTTCCAGTTGTCGTGTCCGTGGAACAGCTGTTTCAGCACGATAATGTACCCGAAAACATTTGGTTCAAGCGTTTCGGGGAAACCATCGGGCGTTTTCGGTTCAACGGGGAAAGTTGTCCCGTAAAGACGGCAGTAGTGCGCGCAACTGTTTCTCAACTCGTTCAGACAGAAAATCCAGTTGTCCAGCTCACTTGACGAGCAGTTGTAGTATTCATCGGCAAGCTCTTTTTTGTCGGGATTTTTCATATCCTTGTAGAAAAACGCGAGCGACCCGAACGAAAACAGCTCCATCATAACCCAAAGCGGGAATTTGCCGCCGTATTTCGCGTTGTAGTGCTTTACGAATTGCCGGTCCTCATTTGCCTCGATGAGGTGATTTATCCTGCCGAGAAAGCTCGCGTGATTGTGGGAGAGGTTGAAGCTTGCGGGGTTGAGGTAGCCGAGTGCACCGTATTTCAGCGCGTGAAAGTTGGAAATTGCGGCACGGAGCGCGATTTCAACCTCCTCAAGCGCCGCCAGAAGCACGCTTCTCAGCTTCCTGTCCATCTCGTAGACGCGCATTATTTTCTCAAAGGTTGTTCCGTCCTCGTACTTGTGCTTGCTCACGGAAAACGGCTCGAAGTAGTTCGACAGGCGGTAGTAGTTGATGTATTTCAACGTGTCGCGGGCTTTTTTCTCGTCCTCGATAATACAACCGCGCTGCTTTAATATCTTGATTTGCTCGTTAATCGTTGCGGGAGCTTTCTCGCGCATTTCCACCATCTCCGTTCATACTTTCTTCTAAAACAGGCTTTTGGTTTGTGCTCTTCCCACTTTCTGCGAGTGCTTGCTTCGTGCGTGGGCGGAACGCCCGTTTTTCGCTCCGCGAAAAACCTTCAGCGCTTCGCGCTGAAGCCTCGCGCCTTGCGCGAGGGGGCGTTCCGCCCAACCGGTGGGTTTCGCAAAGCGAGATAGGACAGCAAAGCCGTGCGGGTATAGCACAAATTCGGCTCAATCCGTCCATCTCCGTTCAAAGTTTCATCTCAATCAGGCTTTTGGTTTGTGCTTTTCCGGCTTTCTGCGAGTGCTGGCTTCGTGCGTGGGCGGAACGCCCGTTTTTCGCTCCGCGAAAAACCTTCAGCGCTTCGCGCTGAAGCCTCGCGCCTTGCGCGAGGGGGCGTTCCGCCCAACCGGTGGGTTTCGCTAAGCGAGATAGGACAGCAAAGCCGTGCGGTTAGTTTCGCACGCTGTTGACAGCAAAATCAGTCCGTCCAGTAGGTCTCGCGCTCGCTCTTGACGGCTCTGCTCATAAGCGCGCCGATTGAGTTTGTCGGTACTCCGCCGTTAAAGCAGATTTTGACGATTTGCTCGATAATCGGCACCTCGATATTATGCTCGTTTGCAAGGCGCAGAGCGGTTCGGCTGTTGATATAGCCCTCAACCGTACCAACCTGCGCGACAGCCTCAGCGGCGGGTGTGCCCTTTCCGATAAGGAAGCCCGCGCGGTAGTTTCGGGAGTGCTGAGATGTACAGGTTACAATCAGGTCACCGAAGCCCGCCATTCCCGTGAAGGTTTTCCAGTTCGCTCCGAGCGCAACGGCAAGGCGAGTGATTTCGGTCATTCCTCTTGTGATAAGAGCGGCGATTGTGTTGTCGCCAAGCCCCATTCCGCGCGCAATTCCACAACCAAGCGCAATCGGATTTTTCAGCACGCCGCCCAGCTCGCAGCCCACAATATCGTCGTTGATATAGATACGATAACGCTCGTTTGAGAGGGTGCGCTGAATGTACGAGGCAACGTCCGGGTCATACGCCGCGCAGACCTCGGTTGTCGGAACAAGCCGCGCGATTTCCTCCGCGTGGCAAGGTCCCGTGATAACGCCGATTTTGCTGTGCGGGAGCTCCTGTCGAATAACCTCGGAAAGTCGGAAACCCGTTGCCTCCTCAAGACCTTTGCTTGCGTTGATGATAATGGATTTCGGGTTGATGAACGGCTTGACCGCGCAAACAGCGTCACGGTAAAACGCGGACGGAATACAGATAACGACAATATCCGCGTCGGCAACGCACTCGGGATTTGTCGTGACCTTGAGCGCGTCGGGGAGCTTTACTCCGGGGAGCAACCGCTTGTGTTCGCGGTCGGTTCGGAGCTGTTCAGCCTCCTGCTCAAATTTTGTCCAGGTTGTCACATCGTGACCGTAGGTTGTATAAAGAACACCGAGAGCCGTGCCGTAGCCACAGCCCAAAATCGTTATTTTCGCCATAATTTCCTCCGTGTTTTCACTTTATAATATCCGTTTCCTTTGAGATTTTTATGCTTTTAAGCCCGCTTTTCATAACAATTCTCCGCAAAATCGGAGCGTACATAAACGGGCATTTCATCAGTTTAACCAGAATTTTAACTCGATAACCAAACAGCTTTTTCGAGTATCGCTTGCTTGCGTTTTGCTCACCGTTAAGCGCTTCGGCAAGATATTTCGCGCTGTTAACGGCAAAGCTGATTCCCTCAAGCGAACTCGGGCTGATAAGACCTGCCGCCTCTCCGACAAGAAACGCGCCGTTTTTTCCCGCGCAGATATCGAGAGGGGATTTCGGACGAAGAACAACGCAGGCTTCTGTCTTTATCGGTTCACCAAAGCTGATTCCGTAATCCTCAAGCCGCTTTTTCTGCCGTTCAAACGCATCGCGGCAACCCTTTGCGGGAAACGCTCCGCCGTAAATCAGGAAGTTGTCCTTTGAAATTGTCCAGGAACAGCAGTCGCTGGTTTCGGGGTCGAAAATGCAGCTGTAAAACGGCTTCGCGTTGCTCTCGGGAAACCATTGTTGAATAGCGGTATAGCTTCGGATTTTCTTTTTTGGATAAAGAAACCGCCTTACAATTGAGTTTGCGCCATCTGCGCCGACAATTCTTTCAGCCGTAAAAACACGCTCTCCGCTGTCCGATTTGCACAAAAGCGTAAAATCGCCGTCTGCGGTTATTTTAAGGCATTTCCCGTTGAACTGCACAACATTCTGCGGTATAAGACTTTTCAGCCACAAATCAAACTTGTGTCGGTCAAGATTTATATAAAACCGCTGATAGTGCCGTTCGAGGCGTTTTCCGAGGTCGATTGTGCGGACGGAGAAAATCTGCGGGTCAACGAGGATATCTTTCGGCAAGGTGAGGTCAAACTCCGCAAACGCTTTCTGCGCGTCGGGTGAAAGAAGCCCGCCGCAGGGCTTGTGAAAGCTCTCGGGAGCGTCGCTTTTGCTGTCAATCAGAAGCACCCGAAAACGCTTGTCAAGAAGCCGCGCCAGAGTTGCGCCCGCGGGCCCGCCTCCGATTATCGCAATATCAAAATCCGCCATATTCCCCTCGTTGTCAGTTGCAGTTTGCTTTACGTTATATCGCCCGTGTCAGCGTTTCAGCTTCACAAGATACTCCGTTGTATCCTTTTCAAATTTCTTTTCATCGGTAACGTGAAAGCCGTGCCGCTCATAGAAACGAATTGCACGGACATTTTTCTCCAAAGCCCACAAAAACGTGACTTTGTGACGGTCAATCGCGTAATTCAGCAGCTTCTCGCCGATTGACTGCCCTTGAAACGAAGGCTCGACAAACAGCTTTTTAACCTCGTTCCCGTCAATCCTCACAAACCCTTTCACAACGCCGTCATCGTAAACGCAGGAGTTCAGAACAAGATTCTCGTTTTTGAGGTAATTCTCTGAAAGCGAGGGTACGGAAAGAATGCTGAAAGAGTAGAAATCGTTCTTGAAAATCGGGTAGAAATTCAGCCGGTTATTGAAAACCTCGATTTCCGCAAGTCTTGAAATATCGCGTGGTTCAGCCTGTCTGATATTTTCCATAATTCTCCTTTATTTCGCCTTTTCACCGAGCTTTTTCTCGCAGTGGTTGCAAAGTCGCTTGATGTTCTCGCGATGCCTGAAAATTATCAGCCCGCCGCAGAACACGCTCAAAACCGTGTTGACGATAAACACGGCGTGTTATCCGCATTATTTCGCCTTTTCGCCGAGCTTTTTCTCGCAGTGGTTGCAAAGTCGCTTGATGTTCTCGCGATGCCTGAAAATTATCAGCCCGCCGCAGAACACGCACAAAATTGTGTTCACGATAAACGAGATATCGTGGTCGATGAAGAAATCAAAGCAGAACGTTATCGCGAAAAATACCGCCGAGCAAATGCAGCTCCCGAGCGAAACGTAGCGGGTTATCCCGACAACAATGGCGAAAATTCCGATTAAAATCAGACCGATGCGCCAATCGAGAAGGAATATCGCGGAGATTGCCGCGAGCACGCCCTTTCCGCCTTTGAAGCCGTAGTATACGGGAAAGCAGTGCCCGACAATCGCCATAAACACCGCGAACACCTCAACCCAGCTCATTCCGAGGGCGGGGTTTGTTGTATCAACGCCGCCTATGTAGAAGAACGCGAGCCGCACCAAAAGCACACCGATTGCCGCTTTTGACGCGTCGCCGATAAGCACGACAAGCGCGGCTTTTTTGCCGACCGAGCGCAGGGTGTTTGTAAGACCGGCGTTGTGGCTTCCCATTGTGCGGATATCCTTGCCGGTTGTGATTTTTGTGACAATAATCGACGTGTTTATGCCGCCCATAAGATACGGTACCAAAATCATTATCGCGTAGCAAATCCAAATCATTTTGTTTCTTCCTTTTCTTCTGTTTTTTCTGAACCAACCAAATTTTCCGTTTTTTCGACAACTTTTCCGTTGATAATCACGGCAATTTCAGGATTTTTGCTTTTGAGAGCGGCGGCTAACATTGCCGAATTTTCCTCAGGTTCAACGGGGAGATTAACCTTTTTTTCGTTCCCGAGAACCAGCCGTAGCTTGTTTCCTTTTGGCTCGAGGCTTTTTATCTCGCTGTATTTCACAAGCTTGATTTGCCTTGCCGCGAAAAACACCGTGAAATGCTCGTAAAATCTACGTTTTCCAATTTGCGTGAACTTGCCGTTTTGGATTTCGCTTTGCTCGTTTTCGGGCAACTTTTTCAGTTGTTGTCCAAAACAAAACGGCGCGGTTAACGTCAAAACCGTGATAACAAGCGCGTACAAAACAACGATGCTACTTACGATTATTGCAATTGTAAACAGGAATTCGTTCCCTCTCGCTGTCAGAAAAAGCCCCGCTGTCATAACCGCCGCCCAAACCCACTCTAAAATAGTTGACATTCGGTACAGCTTGAAATATTCCCGCTTTATCTCACTCATCATCGGTTTCCTTTTGCGCTCTTTGCTCGTTCGTCCTATCAATCAGCTTGTTCATCAGCGCGGCTTTGTCCTCGTTTTTGCCCGTTCGCAAAAGCACCGAGCGACTCACGCTTTCAACCCACAAGCCCTTTGCGAAAATTGAAATTCTATCAACAATCGAGTACCGCAAAATTCCCCCGCCGAAGCAAAAATACAGCATAAATTTCGACAGGAAAAACCGCCCGTTCTCGGACATCTCAGCAGTTTCGTATTCCTCGAGAAGCTGTTCTCTCTCGGCTGTCGGCAGGTTTTCGAGGTGACCTCTGAGCCGCTTCACGTCAACAACAAACTGCGTTACAACGCCGTGTACAAACAAAAATCCGCACACAATCAGCACCGCGATAAACAGCCACTGTAAGCTCAGCATTGTTTTCACCGTGTCAACCGATGCGCTCGCCGACAGCCCGAACCATATTCCTACGTCCGCGCCTATCGCCGCCAAAAGTGCCGCTAACTTCACCGCGTTCGTTTTCAGCTTGTACACGCGAAAATCTCTCAATAACTTCTTCAACTTTGTTCTCCTTTAATAAATTACATCTGCTCCAACCCTTTGGCTTTGCTATCCTCTCCGAGTATGCGAAAACTCCGAGTGGACGGAACGCCCCCGCGCTCCGCGCGGCTTCGGCGCTTCGCGCCGAAGGTTTTTCGCGAAGCGAAAAACGGGCGTTCCGTCCGAGCACCGAGCTTGGAACTCGCAGAAAGTCGGAAGCCGCAGGAACTCAATCTCGGGTTACTCGCCGCGCTCGCGGATGGAGATTTTGATGGGCGTTTTGTCAAGCCCGAAGGTTTCGCGGATTTGGTTTTCGAGGTAACGCTGGTAGCTGTAGTGGAAGAGCTCCTTGCTGTTGCAGAAGATAACGAAGGTTGGCGGCGCGGTCGAAGCCTGCGTCATATAATAAACCTTGAGGCGCTTGCCCTTGTCGGAGGGCGGCTGAACGCGCGAGGTTGCGTAGGAGAGCATATCGTTGAGGACGCCCGTGGAGATGCGGCGGTTGTGCTGCTCGTGGACGATTTTTATAAGGTCGAAGAGCTTGTCAACGCGCGCGCCTGTTTTCGCCGAGATAAAGACGAACGGCGCGTAGCTCATAAACGAGAAGTCGTTTTCGAGCTTTTTCGTGAATTCCTGCATAGTTTTGTCGGTTTTCTCGGTGACAGCGTCCCACTTGTTCACCGCAATAACGCAGGCTTTTCCCTTGTCGTGAGCGTAGCCCGCGACCTTGCTGTCCTGCTCCGTGAAACCAACCGTAGCGTCAATCATCACAACGCAGACGTCCGCGCGGTCAACCGCCATAAGCGCGCGCAGAACGCTGAAATGCTCGATATTTTCGGTAACTTTCGCTTTTCGGCGCATACCCGCGGTATCGATGAAAATATACCTGTCGTCGCCGCGGATAACCTCGCTGTCGATAGCGTCACGCGTTGTTCCCGCGATATCGGAAACGATGGAGCGCTCCTCGCCCGTGAGATAATTCACAAGTGATGATTTTCCGACATTCGGCTTTCCGATAACGGCAACCTTTATCGCGTTTTCGTCGTATTCCTCGGGTTCATCGGGAGGCAAATTCCTGAAAACTGCTTCAAGCAGGTCACCCGTGCCGTGTCCGTGAACCGCAGAAACGGAAATCGGGTCGCCCAGACCTAGATTATAGAATTCGTAGAATTCGGGCGGCGGCGCGCCGATATTGTCGTCCTTGTTGACCGCGAGGACAACGGGCTTTCCGCTCTTCATCAGCATATTCGCAACGTCCGTGTCGTTTGCGGTAACGCCGGTTGTCATATCGGTAACAAAGATGATACAGTCCGCGGAGTCGATTGCAAGCATCGCCTGCTCACGCATTTGCGCTAAGATTATGTCATCGGTTTTCGGCTCGATACCGCCGGTATCGATGAGCGTAAACTCGCGGTTGAGCCACTCGCATTTTCCGTAAATTCTGTCGCGGGTAACGCCCGGCGTGTCGTCAACAATCGACAGCCGTTTCCCGACAAGTTTATTAAAAAGCGTGGACTTGCCGACATTCGGCCGTCCGACAATTGCCACTAAACTCATATTTTCACCTCAAAACATATTTCTCTATTATAATAGTATATCATATTATTTTTATTTTTTCAAGAGGTAACAGCTTATTATTCCGCGAAACAGCCCTTTTCTTTCGCTCCCCTAAGCATTTCCTCGATATATTCCCAGAGCTCGTCCGAGCCGTTTTTGATGTGCGCGTTTCGAGCGTGAACCTGTTCAAAGGAAACGCCGTGTTCGCGCCAGCTTATGCCGTCCTTGCTGTAATTGAGCAACATCGGTTGCATACGGTCGAGCGCCGCCGCAAAACGCGCTTCCGCGGTATCAACGCGCTCAAACTCCTCCCAAAGCGCGCGGTACTCGTCACGTTGGTCGTCGGGGAGCAACCCGAAAATCCTGTCCGCCGCCTTTTCCTCGCGTTCACGCTTGGACTTGTACCCCTCGGTATCATAGCAGTAGGTGTCGCCCGCGTCTATCTCCACAACATCGTGTATCAGCACCATTTTCATCACCTTAAGCACGTCCACGGGAACATTTGCGTGCTCGGCGAGCGTCATCGCAAAAAGTGCGAGGTGAAACGAGTGCTCCGCGTCATTTTCGCGCCGTTTATAGCGCTCCTCCTCGCCCTCAAACTCGCGCATCGAGTCGCCGCGCGATTCATCGTGGATAATGTAGGACTGTCGGTAAAGGCTCTTCATTTTGTCGATTTCGAGCAGAAATTCAAGTTGCTTTTTCAATCTTTCGTCAATCATAGGCGCTCCTTTCAAATACCGTTCTTACAACAAGTTTTTGCATTTTCTGTTAAATACTGAGCAGTCAACATGCGTTGCCAAACCGAGCCGCTCTCCCGATAACCAAGTCGCGCGTTGCTCGATAATCAACCCGTGCGTTGCTCGATAATCAACCCGCACGTTACCCAAAACCGAGCCGCGCGTTGCTCGATAATCAACCCGCGCGTTATCCAAAATCGAGCCGTGCGTTGCTCGATAATTAACCCGCCCGTTACCCATAACCAAGCCGCGCATTGTCCGAAAAAAGCCGCCCGAAATCGAGCGGCTGTAATGCTATCCAAATCAGAGTTCAATCTTTCCGTAAAGCGTAGCGTTTTTCTCGGTGTCAACCGTTTCCTTTGAGAACTCGCCCGCGTTTGCATTTTCATCGGGGCTGTAGTTGCTCCGCTTGTACTCGCGCTCAAAGCTGGTCGAGAAGCCCTCGGAACGGCGGTAGCCTCTTGCTCCCGAGCCGTTTCCGCGATTTCCGCCGCGTCTGCGGTTGTTGTCGAACTTAGGCTTGTCGGCGTAAATGACAACCTTTCTGAACGGCTCCGAGCCTGTCGAACGGCTGGAAACGCCCTCAATCTCGGCAACACAGCTGTGAATAATTCTGCGCTCATACGGGTTCATCGGCTCAAGCGCAATCTTTCTGCCCTGCTTGATAACCTTTGCCGATGTCTTTCTTGCAAGCGCGTCAAGCGTTTCGCGGCGCTTGTCGCGGTAACCGTTGCAGTCAAGCGAAATTCTGCAAAAGCTCTCTTCCGCGCGATTGCTCGCGAGGATTGTCAGATATTGCAGGCTGTCAAGCGTTTCGCCGCGCTTTCCGATAACAACGCCGAGCTTCTCGCCCTTGATATCGAGCACAACATTTCCGCCGCGCTTTTCGGGAGTTATCGTAAACTTTTCAAGACCGAGCGCCTTGAGAACTGCCGTGAGATACTCGATAGCAGTCTTTACCTTCAGGCTCTTTGTAACGTCAAAATCCGCGGGGAGTTCTTCCTCATCGTCGGATTTCTCGTCGTCAAAAGCCTCGGGAGCGCTTTCCTCAACAGCTTCGTCTTCGTCATCGTCCTCGAAAACGCGCTTTTTCGGTTCCTCGGAAGCGGGCTCGTAAATCGCGTTAACTCTTGCCTCGCCCTTAAGCCCGCCGAAAAGCGTTTTTCTGGGCTGTTCGAGAATATCGAATTCTATTTCGTCGGCGCTCACGCCGAATTCCTTTGCGGCAAGCTCTTTTGCCTCTTCAATGGTTTTTGCGCTGAATTCTTTCTCCATATTATTCCCCTTTCAGACGGCGATTAGTCATCGTCCTCGTCGTCCTTGTATTCCTCGCCGTATTTCAGAGCGTCGGCTTTTCTTGCCTCGGCGAGCTTGCGGCGGTTGATTTCCTTCTGGGTGAGAACCTCGCCGGTTTCTTCATCGATAACCTTTTCCTTAACTGCTTCAACCGTAACAACCTTTTTATTCAGGTTGAACTCAGCCATTGCCTGTTCACGAAGCTTACTCGGGTTGTAGAGCTTGTTGAGAATGAGCGTCTGAGCAATACCGAAAATATAGCTGATTGCCCAGTAGAAGCCTGCGCCTGCGGGAACGGAGAACGCAATCCACAACGAGATAAGCGGCATACCGTACATCATTACGTTCATACAACCCATTGATTTTCCGGCATCGGGGTTGTTCTTCTTCATATTCTGCATTGAGATGAACGTTTGCAAAAGTGCGAGAACGAACGACAAAATCGGAATGAGAATCATCGGGAAGCCCATGTGTTCCATAGGAACCTGTCCGAGAGGTATTCCGAGGAAGTTGAGGTTTGCGCTCAGCTCGTTTATCTGTTCGCGGAGGTTGTCGTTTACAACTCTCTCGCTGAAGAACTCCTTGTAGTTGCCGTAGCACTCAAGCGCGTAAAGCTCACGCTGGAGCGACGCGGACGCAACAAATGAAACGTTGATGCTATCGTACGTTCCGGTAGCTCTGTAGTAGCCGTAGTGGTTTGTGAGGGTGTTGAAAAGAGCGATTGTTCCGTCACCGAAGCAGTGCTCCGTGCGGTAAGCCGCCTTGTCCTCATTCGCCTGAATTGCGTCCATCTCTTTCTTTTCCGCCTCGGTTATCTTGTAGATATCGGCGTTTGTGAGCATGGAATTATTTGTGTCCTTTGCGAACTCGTCCGAGATTATCCGAGTAATTGCCGCGTTCATAACCTTGACGTTATCGAGAGTCATTTCCTTGAAATCCGCGATATCGACAGCGGTTTTGCCATCGGTAAGGCAGTGCTCGTTGTAATAAGCAAGGATTTTCTTCGCGTCACGGATAATTTCCTCGTGCTTTTTAAGACCCTTTTCATCAAGCTTCATAACCTCTTCGTTGGAGAGGTTGATTTCTTTGATGAACAGCGAGGTCATATCAACATTGTAGGATTCCTCAACAATTGCGGAAACCTGTGTGTCGTTAACGTGGATAATGTGGGTGAGCGGCTTGTAAACAACGTCGATGACGCCGAACAGTATCAGGAACGACAACAGCGTCGTCAAGCAACCCGCAGTCGGCTTATAGCCCTGCTGTTGAAGCTTGGCAAGCTCGTCCTGCTGTTTCTGGGGGTTGTTCTTGTATTTTGTCTGAATTTCCCGCACCATTGGCGCAAACACGGCGGATTTTGCCGTTGTTTTCTGCTGTTTGATGTAAAGCGGGAGAAGCGCGGCTTTAATGATGAACGTGAAGAGGATAATCGCAACTCCGACGTTCTTGCATATAAAGTTGTAAATCGCGTAAAGCACATAACCAAGCGGCGTGCCGATAATACTATATAAGAAATTGATAACCTTCAGAACCTTTCTTTATAAGATTAAAACGTATCAGCCGTTTTCAGCGCTGTCCGCGGTATTTCCCGGCTGTTGATTTCCTGCGGCAACCATTTCTGCCCAACTATCCCAGTTTGGATTTGAAACGGTGAGTTTTTCGGGACGAAAGCAAAATTTCTTGGGTACGGGGTCATAGCCGCAGTTGCAGTACGGGTTGCACCGCAAAATTCTCCATAACGTCAAATAACCGCCCTTGACCGCGCCAAACCTCCGAATGGCGATTAGACCGTACTCGGAACAGGTTGGATAAAAGCGGCAGCAAGGCGGCAGGATTTTCGACAATGTAAGTTTGTACAGCTTTATTAGTCCCAGTAAAATATATTTCATTTCACTTTAATCTTGCAAAATTTTCGGCAAAACGTTCTTCTTAATCAGACTCAAAATCTGCCCTGTTTTAAGCGACGGCGTCTTTGACCGCGCCACGAAAACGAAATCAAATCTTCCCGTTCCGCTTTCTCTGATTACGGGGTCTATTACCCGAAATGCCTCTCGTATAATCCGTCTTGCACGATTTCTTTTGACCGCGTTTCCGACCTTTTTCCCCGTGACGATGCCGAGGCGGTTTTTCCCCGCCCGGCGCGGCTTTATATAGCATACAAAGCCGTATGTCACTACGGATTCGCCCTTCTTGAACAAATAGCTGAAATCGCGGTTGCTTTTGATTACGACGTACCTTTTTTTAAATTCGGACATCTAAATCAATAAGTCAATCTTTTTCTGCCCTTTGCGCGGCGGCGTGCGAGCACTTTTCTGCCGTTCTTGGTTGCCATTCTCTTCATAAAGCCGTGCTCGTGCTTTCTCTGAAGCTTCTTGGGCTGGTAAGTTCTTTTCATCTTTTTTCCTCCTCATTATTTTTTTCTGTATATCTCGGTATGGGTATAGTTATCCCCTACAAAGCTATCAACATTAAATCATTATACCTTATTTATTCGCTCTTGTCAAGAGGTTTTTTGCAATTTTCAGCGCTTTTTTCACTCGGATTTTACTTTAAGTAATTTTCCCGTGAATTATTACAAATATTATGTACCCCGAAACCGCGTTTTTTGTTTACAGAATTATTATAATGTGCTATAATGACCTTATTGATTTTTGACAATTTTGTTTAAATCGACAAATTTGTACGGCAGATTTTCCAAACGTATTTTATAATGAAGAAAAACAACGGAGGTAAAACGATGAACGATAATAACAGCAGGTTAATCCCCGAAAAAACCGCGCCCGCCGAATATATCTTGTCGGTGCTTGAAGACGGAACTGCGTCCATTGAAAGATATTTGGGCAACAGCGAGAACATTGTTGTTCCCGAGGAAATTGACGGATACCGCGTGACGAGGATAGGCGAAGGCGCATTTTGCAAGAGCTTGTCGCTTCAATCCGTAACCGTTCCGAGCGGCGTCACCGTCATAGGTGAATATGCGTTTGCGTGGTGCAGTGCGCTCTCGATTGAGCTTCCCGACAGCGTGCAGGTGATAGGAAAATGCGCGTTCAAGGGTTGCTCGTGTCTTTCGGCGATTTCAATTCCCGAGAACACCGAGAGGATAGGCAAATCAGCGTTTGAGGAGTGCGCGTCAATTGTCGAGGTAAATCTACCCGATGGCTTGGAAAAAATTGAAGATAATATGTTTTTTGATTGCAGTTCGCTTGCAACGGTACACATTCCCGACAGTGTGCGCGTGATAGGAAAGGACGCGTTCGAGGATTGCGAGGCACTCACATCGATAAACATTCCCGAGGGTATCACGATGATAAGTGAAGGCGCGTTTGTGGGTTGCATAAAGCTTGAGTCGATAAACCTTCCGGCAAATCTGACCGAGATATGTGATTCGACATTTTCTTGTTGCGAATCGCTTAAATCGGTTGAAATTCCCGATGGTGTTAAGGTGATAGGTGAATTTGCGTTCTCGGGGTGTTCATCACTCAGGTCGGTGAAAATCCCCGACAGTGTGGTTGAGATACGGGAAAGAGCGTTTTTTGCCTGCGAATTGCTTGAATCGATAAATATTCCCGAGGGCGTAAAGCCGGGCTTTTTCGCGTTTAACGGCACTCCTCTCGAGAACAAGTACGGCGATAAAGCTGAGGACGCGGATAATCTCCGGTATTTCAATGGAGAAACCCCCGAAGTCAGGAATGACTGCGGTGAAAAAGCCACATCTGCCGATAAATTTGCGTGGAGTATACTTGACGAAACGGTTGTTATCGAGAGATTTTTGGGTGATGACGAGAACGTTGTTATTCCCGAGGAAATTGACGGAATGCCCGTTACCGAGATAGCCAACGGCGCATTTTGCAATTGTCATTCGCTTGTATCGGTAAACATTCCGAACACCGTGGTCTTTATACGCGAATATGCGTTTGCGAATTGCAAATCGCTCGCGTCGATTAAATTTTCCAACACTCTGTTGGTGATAGGCGACAGCGCGTTCAAGAACTGCACGGCGCTTACATTGTTGAAAATTCCCGACAAGACAGAATTTATAGGTAAGAGCGCGTTTGCGAACTGCGTTTTGCTCAAATCGATAAACATTCCCGAAAACGTAACGATAATAGAACGCGAAACGTTTTACAATTGCAAATCGCTCGAAGCGGCAACCCTTCCCGATAATTTGAGGGTAATAGATTTCGGCGCGTTTATGTCGTGCCGGTTGCTTTCGGACCTGATAATTCCCGAGAATACGATTGTTGACAGCTCAGCATTTCGGTATACCCCGTTTGAAGCCGATTTTCGCGAGAACAAACGCTAAATCCCCGAAAAAACAGCCGGCTTTTGCAGGATTTTTCTTCGATATCTTAATTAGTTATCTTGGCAAAAAAAGCTGTTGTGGTATAATGCTTTTGGCGAATATTGACGAATTTGTGCGGTAAATCTCGGCAAGAGGTTGCAATAAAACAACTGAGGCACTCCCCTCGAGGATAAATTATTCTCTGAAAAAATATGTACGTTTAAAAGTACATATTTCCGGAGACACCCCAAAAATTGTTTACAGAATTTTTTTAGTGTGCTATAATGAATTTACTGAAAATTGATGTACTTGTTTTTATCGATGATTTGTTCGGTAAATGTGCTGAAAACGGAGGTAAAATTTATGAATTGTACAAACAGCAAGAATGAAGCTTTCGAAAAAACCACGCCGGTTGAAAATTTTGAGTGGTCGGTTCTCGGGGACGGGACGGTAAGCATTGACGATTACAAGGGAGATGACGAGAATGTTGTTATTCCCGCGGAAATTGACGGGAAACGCGTGACGGCGATAGGTGAAGGAGCGTTTTATGACTGCGAATCGCTCGCATCGATAACTATCCCCGAGAGCGTAACGGCGATAAAAGAGTGCGCGTTCTGGTATTGTACCGCGCTCTCCTCAATAAAACTTCCAAATAGCCTGACGGAGATAGGCGACAGCGCATTCGGTCATTGCGAATCGCTCACATCGATAACCATTCCCGAGGGCGTGACGAAGATAGGAGGCTGTGCGTTTTTGGAGTGCTTTTCGCTTGCTTCGATAACTATTCCCGACAGCGTAACAGCAATAGGTATCTGTGCGTTTTTGGAATGCTTATCACTCAAATCGATAAACATATCCGAAAACGTAACGGAGATAGGCGACAGCGCGTTCGGTCATTGCAAATCTCTTACATCAATAACCATTCCCGACGGCGTGACGAAGATAGGTTGTGGTACGTTCATTAACTGTACATCTCTCACCTCGGTAAATATCCCCGAAAGCGTAACGGAAATAGGCAATCATGCGTTCGAGGGTTGTGAATTGCTTACATCGATATTTATTCCCGACAGTGTGACAAAGATAGGCGACAGCGCGTTTTATGGCTGCTTATCGCTCACATCGTTAAACATTCCCGACAGCGTAAAGGAAATCGGCGGGTACGCATTTTATGAGTGCTTCTCGCTTTCATCAGTAAACATTCCCGCTGGATTGAAAAAGATAAACAGCGCAATGTTCTATAACTGCGTATCGCTCAATTCGATAAATATTCCCGACAGCGTTACGGAGATAGGCAATCAGGCGTTTTTTGGTTGCGAATTGCTCACCTCGCTGAAAATTCCCGACAGCGTGACGGAAATAGGCTGGCGCGCTTTTGAGGAGTGTACATCGCTTTTATCGGTAAACATTTCCAAAGGATTGAAAGAGATAAACAGCAGTCTGTTCTGTAATTGCTCATCGCTTTCCGAGATAGAAATACCCGAAGGCGTGACGGAGATACGCGACTGCGCGTTTGTCGGCTGTAAATCGCTCACCTCGGTGAAAATTCCCGAGGGAGTGACAAAGATAGGCGGCGCTGTGTTTTGTGACTGCACTTCGCTCACGTCAATAACCATTCCCGACAGCGTGACAGAGATAGGCGAAAACACGTTTGTCGGCTGTAAATCGCTCATCTCAATCAAGCTCCCCGAGGGCGTGAACAAAGCTGATGTTTTAACCCCTCACTTCAGCAAAAAATCAAAACGAAACGGAAGAAAAATTAAAGATTTTTCAAACAACAAGAATGAGGTTCTCAAAAACTCAACGCCTGTAGAGGATTTCGAGTGGTCGGTTCTCAACGACGGAACGGTAAAAATCAATGGCTACGACGGTGATGACAAGAACGTTGTCATTCCCGCGGAAATTGACGGGAAAAAGGTGACGGCGATAGGAAAATACGCGTTCGCGGATTGCACTTGGATTATCTCGGTAATCATTCCCGACAGCGTAACCGTGATAGGCGGTCACGCGTTTGAGTTTTGCCTAGCGCTTTCATCTGTGTTAATTTCCAACAATGTGTCGATGATAGGAGAGGCTGCATTCTTCGGCTGCGAATTGCTCACATCAATAACAATTCCCGCCGGTGTGACAGAGATAGGCAAATGCGCGTTTTGTGGTTGCAAACAGCTCACATCGATAAACATTCCCAACGGAGTTACGAGGATAAGCGCGAGCACATTCGACGACTGCAAATCGCTCAAGGAAATAACCATTCCCGACAGCGTGACGGCGATAGGCGAAAAAGCGTTCTATAAATGCACATCGCTCGCATCGATAACGCTCCCCGAGGGTGTGACGGAAATAGGCGCATGGGCGTTCTACGAATGTGAGTCGCTTGCGGCAATCAATATCCCCGAAAGCGTCACGGAGATAAGGTGCGGCGCGTTCTTTTCCTGCAAATCGCTTACATCAATAAAGCTCCCCGCCGGCTTAACCGAGATAAGAGAAAATGTGTTCCACAGATGCAAATCGCTCGCCTCGGTTGCTATTCCCGATGGCGTGACGGCGATAGGCGAAAATGCGTTTATGTTCTGCAGAGCGCTTCCGTCGATAACCATTCCCGACAGCGTGACCGTGATAGGAGATTACGCGTTTTGCGACTGCGAATCGCTCACGTCAATAACCGTTTCGGGTAACGTGACTGAGATAGGTGAAGCTGCGTTTGCGGGCTGCACAATGCTTTTGTCGTTTGCTGTTCCCGACAAGGTAACAAGGATAGGCAAAGAAACGTTTTCCGACTGCCGGTCACTCCTATCTGTAACCATACCCAACGGCGTGACTGAGATAGGTGAAGAAGCGTTCTCAAATTGCGAATTGCTTACCTCGATAAACATTCCCGAAAGCGTGAAGATAGCCAAAAACGCATTTATAGGCACTCCCATCAAAGATAAGTATAAGTAATTCCGCAAAACGCGCTGACGCGGTGCAATTTTTGTCAACTATTGTTGATTTTGAACAGCAACTGCCCGAAAAGGAAACGACAACGGAGGTTAAATATGAATTGTATAAAGTGCAATCGAGAAATTCCCGAGGACTCGGTTTTCTGCCCGTTTTGCGGAGGAAAAGTTGCGGCGGCTTGCTCGGCGTGCGGCGCGGAGCTTATCGATGACTCTGAGTTTTGTCGATTTTGCGGGGCGAAGGTTGAGGAGGGCGCAGTTCCCGCAACGCCTGCCGATAAGTTTGAGTGGTCGGTTCTTAAAAACGGGACAGTAAGCATTGATGAATACAATAGAGGTGAAAAGAAGGTTGTCATTCCGTCTATAATTAGTGGGAGAAGAGTATCGAGGATATCTTCCGATTCGTTCGCAGGTGAACCGCTCGTATCGATAACCATTCCCGAAAGCGTGGAAACGATTGATTGTTGGGCGTTCTCTTTTTGCAAAGCGCTTTCATCTGTAAACATTTACAACGGCGTAAAAATAATTGATGAATTTGCGTTTTGTGATTGCAAATCGCTCACATCAATCAACCTCCCCGACAGCGTGACAAAGATAGGACAGGGCGCGTTCAAGGGTTGCGCTTCGCTTGAATCAATAACCTTCTCCGAGAACTTGACCGAGATAGGAAAGCACACGTTCAAGGGTTGCACATCGCTCACATCGATAAACCTCCACGACAGCGTGAAGATAGGCAAAAACGCGTTTAAAGGCACTCCCCTTGAAGATAATTTCAAATAAATCAAAAGTCTGCTTGTTCTTGCAAAAAAAATTTTTGGGGGAAATGTGATTTTTTGTTTACAGAAAAATTTTGATGTGCTATAATTATATCAGCGGATAAAACTTGTGCGGAAAATGTTCTATGATAATAATGGAGGTAAATTATGAATAATTCAATCAATAAGAATGAGGTTCTCGAAAACACAACGCCTGTTGAGGATTTCATATGGTTGGTTCTCATCGACGGCACGGTAAAAATCAATTACTACGATGGCGATGACGAGAAAGTTGTCATTCCTGCGGAAATTGACGGGAAAAGGGTAACGGAGATAGGAAAATTCGCGTTCGCGGATTGCAATTGGATTACCTCGGTAATCATTCCCGACAGCGTGACAACGATAGGGGACGGCGCGTTTTCGGATTGCGAATTGATAAAGTCGATGAATATTCCCGAGAGCGTGACAACGATAGGCGACGGTGCGTTCGATAACTGCACGTCGCTCTCCTCGATAAATATTCCCGAGGGCGTGACGGTGATAGGCGGATATACGTTTGAATATTGTTCATCGCTCACATCAATAACAATTCCCGCCGGTGTGACAGAGATAGGCGAATGTGCTTTTTATGGTTGCGAACAGCTCACATCGATAAACATTCCCGAGGGCGTAACGGTGATAGAAGCGGGTGCGTTCAAGAACTGCACGGCGCTCACATCGGTAACCATTTCCGAGGGCGTGACCGAGATTGGCGAATGTGCGTTCGAGAATTGCACATCGCTCTCCTCAATCAACCTCCCCGACAGCGTGACGGTGATAGACGCGGGTGCGTTCGAGAATTGCACGGCGCTCTCCTCAATCAACCTCCCTGACAGCGTAACGGTGATAGACGCGGGTGTATTCAATAACTGCACATCGCTTACCTCAATCAATCTCCCCGATAGCGTGACAGAGATAGGCGAATATGCTTTTTATGGTTGCGAACAGCTTACCTCGATAACCATTCCCGAGGGCGTAACGGTGATAGAAGCAGGTGCGTTCAAGAACTGCACGGCGCTCACATCGGTAACCATTTCCGAGGGCGTGACCGAGATTGGCGAATGTGCGTTCGAGAGTTGCACATCGCTCACCTTAATCAATCTCCCCGACAGTTTGATGAATATAGGCGAGAGTGCGTTCGAGAATTGCACATCGCTCACCTCAATCAATCTCCCCGACAGCGTGACGGTGATAGACGCGGGTGCGTTCGAGAACTGCACGGCGCTCTCCTCAATCAACCTCCCCGACAGCGTGACCGAGATTGGTGATTCGGCGTTTTACGAATGTAAAGCGCTTACATCGATAAACATACCGGACGGTGTGACCTTGATAGGCGATAATACTTTCTTTGGCTGTAAATCGCTTTCATCGATAAACATTCCCGATGGTGTTGCGGAGATAGGAACAAGGGCGTTTTATGGTTGCAAATCGTTCACCTCGATAACCGTTCCCGACAGCGTTAAGGTGATAAAACAATTCGCGTTCCGAGAATGTACATCGCTCACCTCAATCAAGCTCCCCGATGACGCATATAAAGGCGTTGGCTTGCTTATGGGCACACCCCTCGTGCCTAAAGGCAAATAATTCTCCGAAGTCAGAAGCCTGCCCGCTCGAGTAGGCTTTTGTTATCTTAAAATCTCGGCGAGTGTTATAATGAAAAACAATGGAGGTAAAAACTATGGCTTGTCCAAACAGCAAAAATGAAGTTCTCGAAAACCCCACGCCTGTCGAAAATTTCGAGTGGTCGGTTCTCGGAAACGGCACGGTGAGCATTAAAGCTTACAGGGGAGATGACAAGAATGTTGTCATTCCCGCAGAAATTGACGGGAAAAGTGTGACGAGTATAGGCGATTGTGCGTTCGCTGATTGTACATCGCTCACATCGATAACCCTTTCCGACAGCGTGACGAGTATAGGCGACTATGCGTTCAATAATTGCACATCGCTCACATCGATAAACATTCCTTACAGCGTGATTACAATAGGCGAATTTGCTTTCTTTGGCTGCAAATCGCTTAAATCGATAACCATTCCCGGCGTAATACTGATGGGTAAGTTCGCGTTTGCCAATTGCGAGTCGCTAACATCAATAACAATTCCCCCTTCCGTGATGGAGATAAGCAGCAGTACTTTTCACGGTTGCAAATCGCTCACCTCGATAACCATTCCCGCCAGCGTAACGCTGATAGGTGCGTGCGCGTTTGCTGATTGCAAGGCGCTCGCGTCAATAAACATTCCCAAGAGCGTGACGGAGATAGGCGAAGGCGCTTTCTATAACTGCCGCTCGCTCACCTCAATCAAGCTCCCCGAAAACGTGAAAATAGGCGAGGACGCGTTTTTGGGCACTCCCCTCGAAGATAAATACAAATAATCGAGCTCGTGGTATAATATTTTTGGCGAAATCTCGGCAAATGCTCTATAAAAAAGAAAAACAACAACGGAGGTAAAAACTATGGCTTATCCAAACATCAATGAGGTTCTCGAAAAAACCACGCCTGTCGAAAATTTTGAGTGGTCGGTTCTCGGCAACGGTACGGTTAGAATTGACAGTTACAAGGGAGATGACAAGAATGTTGTCATTCCCGCAGAAATTGACGGGAAAAGTGTGACGAGTATAGGCGATTGTGCGTTCGCTGATTGTACATCGCTCACATCGATAACCCTTTCCGACAGCGTGACGAGTATAGGCGACTATGCGTTCAATAATTGCACATCGCTCACATCGATAAACATTCCCGAGGGTGTGAGGTATTTAGGTAAAAATGTGTTCGAGGATTGCGCGAGGCTCGCATCTATAACCATTCCCGACAGCGTGACAGAGATAGGCAAATATGCGTTCGGCAGCTGTGTATCGCTCGAATTGATAACCCTTCCCGACAGCATAACGAAGATAGGCAAAGGCGCGTTTGCATACTGCGATTCGCTCACCTCAATCACCCTCCCCGATAGCGCGGAGATAGGCGAAGGCGCATTTGATTGCACTCCCCTCGAGGATAAATTCAAATAATCCCAAAAGCCTGCCCGCTCGGACGGGCTTTTTGTTATCTTGACAAAAAATCTTTTGTGTGGTATAATATTTTGGGCGAATATTGACGAATTTGTTGTTCTTGACAAATTTGTGCGGCGAAATCTCGGCGAGTGTTTTATAATGAAAAAACAACGGAGGCTGAAATTATGAATTGTCCAAAAAATCCCGAGTTTTTCACCTCTGTCGAAAAGATTTTGTGGACGGTTCTCAAGGACGGAACGGTGAGTATTGAAAAATACAATGGAGATGACGAAAGCGTTGTCATACCCGAGGAAATTGACGGGAAAAGTGTGACGAAGATAGGCGCGGGCGCGTTTTGCAAGTGCGTGTCGCTAACATCGGTAAAAATCCCCGAAAGTGTGACGGAAATCGGCGAATACGCGTTTGCGTGGTGTTCATCGATCAAATCGGTAAACATTCCCGCGGGAGTTTGGGCGATAGGAGATAGGGCGTTCAAGGGTTGCACCTCGCTCACGTCGGTAAATATCCTAGACGGCGTGAAGATTATAAGCGAGTATGCGTTTCGGGGCTGCACCTCGCTCCAATCAATCAAAATTCCCGACAGCGTTAGTATAATAGATAAAGGTGCGTTCGAGAGCTGCGCCTTGCTTGCTTCGATAAACATTCCGAGATTTTTGTCGAAGATATGCGGCTGTACGTTTGCGAATTGCCTCTCGCTGTCGTCAATAAGCCTCCCCGACAGCGTTGAAGTTATAGGCGAAATGGCGTTCGCAAAATGCACCGCGCTCAAATCGATAAAAATTCCCGAAAGAGTGATGCTGATAGGCGAACACGCATTTGCGTGGTGTTCGGCGCTTGAATCAATAGACATTCCCGACAGCGTGGGTGAAATAGGCTTTGGCGCGTTTGCCGAATGCATATCGCTTACATCGGTAAAAATCCCCGAAAGCGCGCGGATAGACGCTCACGCATTTGACTGTACTCCCCTCGAAGATAAATACAAATAATCCCAAAAGCCTGCCCTTTACGAGCGGGCTTTTTCTTATCTTGACAAAATCTAGTTTGTGTGGTATAATGTGTTTGCTCAACAAGGTTTTTGCACATAATAACGGCAAACGTTCTATAATAAACGGAGGTCACTATGATTTTAACTATCGATGTCGGCAACACCAACACCACTATCGGCTGTTTTGACGAAAACGGCTCGCTTGTCTTTGAGTCGCGGATTTCAACCGACAATTACCGTATGGAAGACCAATACGCCGTTTCTCTCGCGGATATTCTCCGCCTTTACAATATTGACGCGAAATCCATAACCGGCGCGGTTTTGTCCTCGGTTGTGCCGCCGGTTACCGTGCAGATTAAGCCGGCTATCGAGAAAATCTGCGGTTGTCGCGTGATGACCGTAGGTCCCGGCTTGAAAACCGGTCTGAACATCAAAATCGATGAACCCGCTTCTTTGGGTGCGGATATGGTTGCTGTCGCTGTCGGCGCAAAGGAGAACTACCCGTTGCCTGTTATCATAATCGACCTCGGCACGGCAACCAAAATCTTCGCTGTTGACAAAACAGGCGCGTTTATCGGGGGAATTATCGCTCCGGGTATCAAAATATCGGCAGAAGCGCTTTCCTCGAAAACCGCGGCGCTTCCGTTAATCGGGGTGTCGGGCGAGCCTATCCGGAATGTTATCGGCACGAACACTATAGATTGTATGCGCTCGGGACTGCTTTACGGAAACGCTTTTATGCTTGACGGAATGGTCGAGAGCTTTGAAAAGGAAATCGGCGAAAAATGCACGGTTGTTGCCACGGGCGGCTTTTCCTCCGTCATCAACCCGCTTTGCAAAACCGAGTTTATCCTTGATGAAAACCTTATTTTAAACGGACTTTTTGCAATTTACAAAAAGAACCATTAACAAGGGGTCTGCGGGATTTTCCCGTAAATATATACCCGCGGTGCATTGAAGAAGATTCAAGCGCCAGCAAAGGAGTTTTCTATGGAAAACACAAAAAAAACGCCCTCAAAGGGCAAAAAAATGAGCACCTCGACTATTGTCGGAATTGGTCTGCTTACAGCGATTGTTGTTGTTTTGCAGTTTGTTTCGATGGCGTTGAGGTTCGGCACATTCAGCATCACGCTGACACTTGTTCCCATAGTTGTGGGAGCGGCACTTTACGGCTGGAAAACGGGAGCGTGGCTCGGCTTCGTATTCGGAGTTGCTGTTCTGCTTACCGGTGACGCGGCGGCTTTTCTCACGATAAACATTCCGGGAACTATCGCGACCGTGCTTGTAAAAGGCGCGATGGCAGGTTTATGCGCGGGACTGGTTTATCACCTTATCGCGAAGAAAAATCAGGTTGTTGCGGTTTTGCTTTCGTCGATAACCGCACCGATTGTCAACACGGGAATTTTCCTGCTCGGCTGTCGGTTGTTCTTCTACGACACCGTACAGGCGTGGGGTGCGGGAGCCGGCTTTGAGAATACATTCGTGTATATGATTGTCGGGCTTGTCGGAATAAACTTCCTTATCGAACTTGGCGTAAACCTTGTGCTTAACCCCACGATTATTCTGATAATCAATGTTGCCAAGAAAGAGCTGAAAAAGTAAGCTAAAACAAACCCGCCTTGAACGAACAGGGCGGGTTTTTGCATACTATGAGTTTTCGCGCGAAGCGAACAAAAGTTTTCGGTCAAGCCTTTTTCAAAAGGCTTGTGGGGCGTGGGGCAAAGCCCCACACTAGAGCGGAGCGACCACTCGCGGAAGATGAATAAAAAAAGGCGGTTGTATCGCGATTGTGAAGAAACCTCTCGTGATACAGCCGCATTTTGCCTTGACACAACGCTCTTAAATCAGCAGGTTTACCCAATCAAAGCCGTGAACCTGAACGTCTTCTCCGCTCGGCTTACAGCTCCGTACTGCGCTAGGAACCAATTTACCGCGTCTGCTGTTCCCCGAGAATATTTCCTCGGAAAACGTTTTGGACAACGCGCTCGCTTTAAAATCTTCTCGACATTCCCGATAATGCGAAAATCTTTTTCCGCTCACACCTATCCAACTTTATTTTATAACATTTCAGTTTATTTGTCAAGTGCTTTCGGAAAATTTTGGCTAATTTTATCAAAAAATCTGGCTTTGTCTTGACATTTTGACTTAAAAGTTGTAGAATAATAATGTATAAGTGTTTTGTGAATAATATTCAAAGCACAAAAATTATCGGACAGGCGTTTGTATAGCTTGTCAGAAAGGAATTTTTATGATTAAGGTACAACTCAAAGACGGAGAAATCAAAGAGTTCGAGGCGGGCATTTCCGCTTTTGACGCGGCAAGAGAGCTCGGTATTGCAAAGACCGCCTGCGCCGCGGAAATCGACGGCAAGGTCTGCGATATGAGAACTAAGCTCGAGAAGGACTGCACGCTCAATATCCTCACTTTCGCCGATGAACCCGGACAGCGCGCTTTCAACCACACCGCTTCTCACATTCTCGCGCAGGCTGTGAAGCGTTTGTTCCCGAATGTGAAGCTCGCAATCGGCCCCGCTATCGACAACGGCTTCTACTACGATTTCGACACAGAAACTCCCTTCACAACCGAAACTCTCAGCGCTATTGAAGCCGAGATGAAGAAAATCGTCAAGGAGAGCATCAAAATCGAGCAGTTTTCTCTTGCACCCGATGAGGCGGTGAAGTTCCTCGAGGAACAGGGCGAGCCTTACAAGGTTGAGCTTTGCAAGGAACACGCCGACAAGGGCGAGAATATCTCGTTCTACAAGCAGGGCGATTTCACAGATTTGTGCGCGGGCCCGCACCTGATGTCAACCTCACCCGTAAAAGCGTACAAGCTCACCTCCGTTACCGGCGCATACTGGCGCGGAAGCGAGAAGAACAAGATGCTCACGCGTATCTACGGCACGGCTTTCCCGTCAAAGGACGAGCTGAACGCGCACCTCACCGCTCTTGAAGAAGCGAAAAAGCGCGACCACAACAAGCTCGGTCGTGAACTCGAATATTTCACAACCGTTGATTATATCGGACAGGGCTTGCCTATCCTGCTCCCGAAGGGCGCGAAGGTTATTCAGCTCCTCCAGCGCTGGGTTGAGGACGAGGAAGCAAAGCGCGGCTGTCAGCTCACCAAAACGCCGTATATGGCGAAACGCGAGCTGTACAAAATCTCGGGACACTGGGACCACTATCTTGACGGAATGTTTGTTATGGGCGACCCCGATGATGAAACCAAGGAGTGCTTCGCGCTTCGCCCGATGACCTGCCCGTTCCAGTATCAGGTTTTCCTCAACAGACAGCGCAGTTATCGTGACCTGCCGATGCGCCTCACCGAAACTTCCACGCTCTTCAGAAACGAGGACAGCGGCGAGATGCACGGACTTATCCGCGTTCGCCAGTTTACGATTTCCGAGGGACATTATATTTTGCGTCCCGAACAGCTTGAGGAGGAGTTCAAGGGCTGTCTGGAGCTTGCGAAGTACTTCCTCGATACCGTGGGAATGCTCGAGGACTGCACGTTCCGCTTCTCGCAGTGGGACCCCGCGAACCCCAAGAACAAGTACGAGGGTACTGCGGAGCAGTGGGAAACCGCGCAGGCTACTATGAAAACAATTCTCGACGACCTCGGCGTTCAGTACACTATCGGTATTGACGAAGCGGCGTTCTACGGTCCGAAGCTCGATATCCAGTACCACAACGTTTACGGCAAGGAAGACACGATTGTCACTATTCAGATTGATATGCTTCTTGCGGAGAAATTCGGTATGGAGTACGTTGATGTGGACGGCACAAAGAAGCACCCCTACATCATTCACCGCACCTCACTCGGTTGCTATGAGAGAACGCTTGCTTACCTTATTGAGAAATACGCGGGCGCTCTGCCGCTCTGGATGAGCCCCGAGCAGGTTCGTATCCTCCCTATCACCGACCGTGCAAAGGAGTATGCGGAGAATATCGCAAAGCGTCTTGAAGGTCTTGGAATACGCACATTTGTTGACAACAGAAACGAAAAAATCGGCTACAAAATCCGTCAGGCTCAGCTCGAAAAAATCCCCTATTTCTTCATCGTGGGCGATAAAGAGGTTGAGGACAGGACGGTTGCGCTCCGTTCACGCAAGGACGGCGACCTCGGTGCATCACCGCTCGATGCTGTTATCGAGAGAATTGTCAAGGAAAACGCCGATAAGGTTAGATAAAGGAGTATTATGGCTGAACAGAAAATGGAATGGCTCGAAGATCTCAACGAGATGAACAAGGAGCTTGAGGAGCGTATTCTCGCGGCAAATGAGGACAAAACGCTCGTGAAATGGAACAAGGTGCTTCCCGACCTGATGACTGCGGAAATCCTGATGGTTGGGCAGTTTACCGGTATGAAAAACGCATACGGCGAGGAACAGCTCGGCGTGTTGATGCTCCAAAAGGACGGAAAGGCAATCGTTCCGTTTTTCACAAACCCCGAGAGAATCAAGGCTCTCGTCACCCCCGAAAAGAACAAATTCGACGTTTTGCGCGTCAATGCGGCGCGGTTTTTTAAGTCTATCAAAGGCAAAAACGCGATTTTAAACCCCTTTACCCCGTACTCAAGAGTTTTCTCGCCGTTTGACATAAAGGTGCTCGGTGCTGAGTACATCGACCAAGCACCGCCGCTTGAACAAGAGAAAATTCTCGCGAAAAAAGCGGAAAATGCGGAAAACTCGGAAAATGCAGATAATGCAGAATAATAAAAAGGACCGGTATCAGCTTTGAATACGTTTGACAAAACTCTTAGTATAATTGTGCCCTGTTATAACGAAGAGGAAAGTGTGCCGTTGTTCTACGCGGAAACAATCAAGCAGGAAGCCTTTTTTCATCAAAAGGGCGTGGAGCTGGAATTTATTTTCGTGAACGACGGTTCTAAGGACAAGACCGTGCAGGTTGTAAAGGAGCTTCGCGAAAAGGACGAGCGTGTACACTTGGTTTCGTTCTCGCGGAATTTCGGCAAGGAAGCGGCGATTTACGCGGGTTTCCAAAAGGCAAAGGGTGACTTTGTTGTGCTTATGGATGCGGATTTGCAGGACCCGCCCGCGCTTCTCCCCGAGATGTACGGTCACATTGAGAGCGGCTATGACAGCGTTGCCACGCGCCGCGTCAACCGCAAGGGCGAGCCGCCTATTCGCTCGTTTTTTGCGCGGCGGTTTTACGGGCTTATGCGCAAAATTTCCACAACCGAAATCGTTGACGGCGCGCGCGATTACCGTATGATGACGCGGCAGGTTCGCGACGCAATCCTCTCGATGACCGAGTACAACCGCTTCTCAAAAGGAATTTTCGGCTGGGTTGGCTTTGACACAAAGTGGCTTGAATACGAGAACATTCAGCGCGCGGCGGGCGAAACAAAGTGGTCGTTCTGGAAGCTGTTCAAGTACTCAATCGAGGGAATTATGGCTTTCTCGACAGTGCCGCTTATGATTTCGCTGGTATTGGGGATAATTTTCGACATTCTCGGCTTCGGATTTTTGCTGTTTTTCATCATAAGCGCGGCGGTGAGCGGCTTTACTCCGTTCAACGGCGGCACGATTGTAAGCACCGTTGTTTTCATCGGCGGAATAATTCTCACCTGTATGGGAATTCTCGGGCTTTACACGTCAAAGCTCTATCTTGAGGTCAAGAACCGACCAGTTTATATCGTCAAAGAGGAGTTTTGACGTATGAAATTATCCGAGCTGGAAAAGGCAATCAACATTCGCTTTCCCGAAAAATGGTACGAAATTTACCACACGGGAGCAATGGAGTGGCTTGAATTATCGCACGGCGATTTCAACAAGCGCAGGGACGATTATTTAAACAACCCAAATGCCTTTTTATGCTGGGTTGCGATTGCGAGCCGTTGTTTTTCGATGATTTCGCCGAGCGGATTGAGGAGCTGGACGAAATGATTTCGTGGAAATGCGAAGCGAAAAAGGTTGAGCTTTGCGACAACATCAGGCTTATTCCGTTTGCGATGATGGGAAGCGGCGATTTGTACTGCTTTTTATTTGAAAACGCCGGCTCTGAACCAAAGGTGATTTTGTATTTTCACGATGATTTCGATGAACCCGATATTATCGCCGACTCATTTGATGAGTTTTTGTATGTCATGATGCTTGACGCGGCGGCTTTTGACAAGGATATCGAGGGTGAACGCCGGAAGGCTCATCTCAAATACTTGTCCGATGAATACAAAGAAAAAATCCGCGGCAAGAATGCCGCTCAACTGATGGATGAATTTGATTGTATTCGATATAAAAAGGCGCAAATCTTTTCGCCGGTCAAATAGTTCCCATAACAAAATCCCCCGAAAATCGGGGGATTTCTCATTTAAACTTGTTTGATAAACCTTGAAAGCAGTTCATCGAGCGTTATTTCCGTAACCGTGGCTTCTTTCGCGCCTTTTCCCGATATTCCCACGAGGAAATCACCGCAGTCGAGCGCGGCGGTATCGGGGAGCGTTTCGGGGGAAATCGCGCGCAGGTCGCGGGTTATGCCAACGCCAAGCCGCTTCAGAAACGCCTCTTTCTGCACCCAGAGCCGCAGAAAATCCACCGAGCTTTTCACGGTTTTTTGCTCGTTGTCGGACAACACGCGCGGGTACATTCGCTCGTTCACGGGGCGATTTTTCCGCTCAACATCTGCGCCGATTTCCTCACCGTCACAAAATGCCGCGACAATTGCACCCTCGGTGTGCGACATCGAAAAATACACACTTGAGTTTTTGAGGTAAGGCTTGCCGTAAGCGCCGAGCGTAAACGCCAGCTTTTTCCGCGGGATTTTCGTCCGCTTTTCCAGCTCCGACAGCATCAACAGCCGCGACAAAAGCGAGTTTATCTTGTCGCTGTCGTTTGCCTTTTTGAGAACGCTTTTTCTTCTCGCGGAATCAAGACAGCCGAGAAATCCCGAAAGCTCGTTCCAACTAACATTTCCCGTTTTTAACAGGAGAATTTCCATTCAATCACCCCAAATTCAGCTTTGAAATTCGCTTTTCAGTATCGCGGAAATAAACAGCGCCCGCGGTTTTATTCTCTCGTTCACACGGCGGTTTTTCAGCTCAATATTCACGCGATTTCTTCACCATCACAAAAAGCTCCATAATTCGCGCCCTCGGTGTACATCATCGGATATTACACCGCCGCTTCAACAATCGCGAAAGCAACGAGTTTATCTTGTTGCTGTCCGTCGGAAGAAATTTCCGCACACAAAGCCGCTCCGTTGTAAATAACGCAGACATTTTTCTCCCTTACATTTCAACAATAATTTCGTTCTCGGATTTGAGTATTTCCGCAGAAATATGGTTTCCGTCAATTTTCTCGCCGTTCACCGTGATTGACTTCACGCCGTGCTGAGAGCCGTTCGGGTTCTTTACGGAGATGTTGAGCGCTTTGCCGCGGAAGTTCTTCTTAATCGAAAGCTCCTTCCAATCGCTCGGGATTGACGGGTTAACCGTAATTCCGCCGATATCGGGAACAAGTCCCAGAATACCCTCAACCGTTCCTACCATAACCGTAGAAGCCGTTCCCGTGAGCCAGTGAACGTGCGCGCGTCCCGCAAACGGGCTGTCCTTTCCCTCGACAAACTGACCGTAAACATACGGCTCGAGAACGCGCTTTTCCGCGTTGTCGTTGTAAGCCGCGGGAGCCGCCTCTTTCCAGTATTTGTAAGCATTATCGCCACGTCCCAGCTTTGCTTCCGCGAGAATAAGCCAGCCCTGCGGCTGAGAGAAAATTCCCGCGTTTTCCTTTACGCACTTGTTGTAGCAGTGCATAAGAGCGCCGTCAAACGCGTGATTTTCATACGGCGGGTACATAACCATCGCGCCGTACGGTGTGTTCAGCTCGCGGTCAACCGAGTCGAGAGCCTTTTCGCCGCGCTCCTTGGAAGCAAATCCCGAAATAACCGCCCAGCTCTGCGGGTTCAGCCACATCGAAGCCTCTGCGTCGGTGTGCTTTCCGATAATCTCGCCCGTTTCGCGATATCCTCTGATAAAGCGGTCGCCGTCCCAGCACTCGTCGAGAATTTTGCCCATCTTCTCGTTCACTTCATCGAGATACTTCACATACTCGCTGTCGTTCTTGTAAACCGCGTATTCGCGGAGAATTTTGATTGCATAAACAAGCTGGAACGCAACAAACGTGCTCTCGCCCTTTTTGCCGAGGCGCAGGCAGTCGTTCCAGTCAGCGTGAAGTCCCGCGGGCATTCCGTGGTTGCCGAGATTGTTCATCGAGAATTCAATCGCGCGTTTCAGATGCTCGTAAACCGTGCCCTTTTCGCCGTTGTTCGCGAAATAAATCTCCTCGTCAAGGAACTTTTCGTCGCCGCTCTCGCCGATGTACTTGTAAACGGTCGGGAACAGCCAAAGCGCGTCATCGGCGCGATAGGACGGGTGTCCCGTTTCACGAACATAGCTTTCTTCATCGGGTGTGTCCTCGTGACCGGCATTGTGGGTGTACTTGACAAGCGGCAAGCCCGCGCCGTTCGTAACCTGCGCCGAGAGCATAAACTTAATCTGCTCTTTCGCCATTTCGGGCGCAAGGTGAATGATGCCCTGAATATCCTGAACGGTGTCGCGGTAGCCGAAGCCGTTTCTCAGACCGCAGTAAACAAGCGAAGCCGCTCTTGACCAGATAAACGTGATAAAGCAGTTGTAGGCGTTCCAGACGTTGACCATACTGTTGAACGCGGGGTCGGGGGTGTTGACCTGAAGATTGTCCAGCTTTGAGTGCCAGAAATTCTTCAGCTCGGCGATTTCCTCCTCGACAACGCCGCTCTTGTTATATCTCGCGATAATCTTCTCGGCTTCCTCGCCGTTCTTCTGACCGAGAACGTAAATCAGCTTCTTCGTTTCACCGGGCTGGAGCGTGAAGTCGCTCTGTAAAGCGCCGCAGGAGTTTCCGCAGTAGTTGAGACTGTTCTTCAAACCCTCCTCGATGCCGACAGGATTTGCGTAGCCTCTGTAAGAGCCCGCGAAAACGTCACGGTCGCCGCAATAAGCCGAAACCTCCGCGCCTGCAAGTCCGAAGAAGCGTTCGGTGTGTCCGTCCTGAAGCTCGTTTTGCTTTTGGAGAAGGTAGTTGCCCTTAAAATAGGTGTGGGTGATGAAAAGCGTGTACTGAAGATTTACTTGGTCCTGCTCGTAATAATTGTCGTTTACAAACTCGCAGTAGCCCGTCGCGGAGAGATTTCTCGGCTTTGAGTCATTGTTGGTGATTTCGCAAGCCCAGACCTCGTAATCGGCATTCTGCGGAACGTAATAGGTCGTTTTCGTGGAAATATTTTTGTACTCGGAGGAAATGATTGTGTAAGCGGTACCGTGGCGGCACTCACTCTTGTACTCCGAAAGCGGCTTGCAAACGGGCGCCCAAGAGCCGCTCCAAAAGTCGTTCGCGTCATTGTCCTTGATGTAAACGTAACGTCCGGGCTGGTCGCAGTTTACGCTGTTGAAGCGATAGCGCAGAATTCTGCCCTTTGCGCCGCTCTTGACAAAGGAATAGCCGCCCGCGTTGCCCGAAATAATCGCGCCGTATTCGGGTGAACCGAGATAGTTCGCCCACGGAGCGGGGGTGTCGGGGCGGGTGATGACGTATTCGCGGTTTTTGTCGTCAAAGTAACCGTAATTCATAGTTTTTTCCTCCTGAAAGCAGTAGTTTTTGTTTAACCTTATCTCTATTATACAACATTCCACGCAATAAACAAGGGCGGGAATTTGCACAAATTTTTTGTGAAAATATTGTTTATTTTGACAGAGAGCAAAAATCACTTGTAATTCTTGGAGAAATGTTGTATAATAGATGTGTATAATATTTTTGAAAGGAAGTTTAATTATGAACATTTTAATAGTAGGCGGCGGCGGTCGTGAACACGCAATCGCGGCGGCTCTCAAAAAATCTCCGAAGGTTGAAAAGCTGTACTGCGCGCCCGGAAACGGCGGAATTTCGCGCATTGCCGAGTGCTTCCCCGTTAAGGCAACCGACCTTGACGGAATTTGCGCACTCGCGCAGAAGCTCCAGCCCGACTATGTTTTTGTCGCGCCCGATGACCCGCTTGTAATGGGACTTGTTGACCGGCTGAACGAGCGCGGTTTTAAGACTTTCGGTCCGCGCGCAAATGCCGCAATTCTCGAGGGAAGCAAGGCTTTCTCCAAAGGGCTGATGAAGAAGTACAATATCCCCACGGCGGCTTACGAAACATTTGTTGACGCTGACAAGGCTATCGCTTATATCAAGGCACAAAATCAGTATCCCGCGGTTATCAAGTGCGATGGTCTTGCGCTCGGAAAGGGCGTTATTATCGCGCAGAATTTCGAGGAAGCCGAGGACGCGGTTAAGTCGATGATGATTGACCAGAAGTTCGGAAAGAGCGGCTCGGAGGTTGTTATCGAGGAGTTTATGCGCGGCGTTGAAGTGACGGTGCTCGCGTTCACGGACGGAAAAACCGTAAAGCCGATGATTTCTTCGATGGACCACAAACGCGCTCTCGACAACGACGAGGGCTTGAACACGGGCGGAATGGGTACAATCGCGCCCAATCCTTATTATACAAAGGAAATCGCCGAGGAGTGCATGGAGAAGATTTTCCTCCCGACAATCAAGGCGATGAGCGCGGAAGGTCGTCCTTTCAAGGGCTGTCTGTATTTCGGACTTATGCTCACAAGCGAGGGAGCAAAGGTTGTCGAGTACAACTGCCGCTTCGGCGACCCCGAAACGCAGGTTGTTCTGCCGCTTCTTGAAACGGATTTTGTCGATATCATAGAGGCTGTCGATAACGAAACGCTTGAAAATCTCGACATCAAGTGGAGCGAAAACGCGTGCGCGTGCGTTGTTATCGCAAGCGGCGGTTATCCCGAAAAATACGAAACGGGCAAGGTAATCACAGGTCTTGACGAAAACGGTCAGACAAGCGGCGCTTACGTTTATCACGCGGGCACAAAGCTCGAGGACGGCAAGTTCCTCACGGCGGGCGGACGTGTTCTCGGAGTTACGGTAACGGGCGAGAACCTCAAAGCCGCGCTCGGTGACGCATACAAAGCAGTTGAGAAAATCAGCTTTGAAAAGGCGCATTTCAGAAAAGATATCGGTCAGAAGGCGCTTGCGAGCGATAAAGTATAAAATATGAGTAAATTCAGATTTTCCGCGCCCTGTCATTTCGGGCTTGAAAAAACACTTTCGTTTGAGATAAAAAAAGCAGGCGGTGAGGACATCACCGTCACCGATGGGCGCGTCTGCTTTTCGGGTGACGCCGCCGTCTGCGCTCGGGCAAATATTCTCTCGAGAACCGCCGAGCGGATTAACATCGTTCTTGGCGAGTTCCGCGCGGAAACCTATGACGATATTTTCGCGGGAATTGAGAAGCTCCCGCTGTCCGATTTCATCGGCAAAAACGACGCGTTCCCGAACAACGGTCACTCGCTCAACTCCAAGCTCACGAGCATTCCCGCGTGTCAAAAGCGTGTAAAGCTCGCTATGGCGCGGAATTTGGGGAAAGCGTACGGTCTTGAGAGAATGCCCGAAAACGGTGCCGAACGCAAAATCCGCTTCTCAATTATGAAGAACATCTTCACGCTCACTCTCGACACAAGCGGCGAGGGGCTTCACAAGCGCGGTTACCGCCGCGAGAGCAACGCCGCGCCTATCCGCGAAACACTTGCGGCGGGAATTGTGGATTTGGCGAGAGTTCGCGCGGGAGATACCGTTCTCGACCCGTTCTGCGGCTCGGGCACTATTTTAATAGAAAGCGCGATGAAAGCGCTAAACATCGCCCCCGGACTCAATCGGCATTTCTCGGGCGAGAATTTCCCGTTTTTGCCGAAAAAGGTCTGGGAAAACGCCCGCGAAGAAGCGCGTTCCCTTATCAAAACGGACGCGGATTTTTCGGGAATAGGTTTCGATATCGACGAGAACTGCGTTGAATTAACGCGGCAAAATGCGAAACTCGCGGGTGTTGACAAGTTTATAACCGTGAAAAAGCGCGATATCAGGGATTTCTCGTTCCCCGAAATGCCCGCGAAAATCATCACAAATCCGCCCTACGGCGAGAGAATGCTGGAGCTTTCGGACGCGCGTGAGCTGTACAAAATTATGGGTGAACGGCTTCGCCCGCTCGGGGAAAATCAGCTTTACGTCATCACGCCGGACGAGGAGTTTGAGGGCATTTTCGGCGAAAAATCCGACAAAAACCGCAAGCTGTACAACGGTATGATGAAAGCGCGGCTTTATATCTACCTGAATTCAAAATGACTTTTTCACAACAACGAGAACTGCGTTGAATTAACACGGCAGAACGCAAAACTCGCGGGTGTTGACAAGTTTATAACCGTGGAAAAGCGCGATATCAGGGATTTCTCGTTCCCCGAAAACCCCGCGAAAATCATCACAAACCCGCCCTACGGCGAGCGTATGCTGGAGCTTTCGGACGCGCGGGAGCTGTACAAAGTTATGGGTGAACGGCTTCGTCCGCTCGGGGAAAATCAGCTTTACGTCATCACGCCGGACGAGGAGTTTGAGAGCATTTTCGGCGAAAAATCCGACAAAAACCGCAAGCTGTACAACGGAATGATGAAAGCACGTTTTTATATCTATCTGTAATTTTCTTTTTTCAACCAACGGGAGCAATTCGATGAATAAAAGAGTTCGTCCTCAATATCAAGGCGCGGAGATAATCACCGCGCTGATATATCTTTGCTCGATGAGCGCGGCGCTGATGAACGTTTTGTGCAGACAGGAACAGCTCCTTTGCACCGTCATAATGACCGCGGTTTCATTCGGCGTTTATATGCTTTTCTACACGTTTCGCAAAAAACGCGCGTTTGCCGTGCTTGCGTTTGTCGCGCTGGCAATTTCGGCGTTTGTGATAATGAGCTTTGCGCTGAACCAAAGCTCTGCGGCGGGTTTTGTTGACTTTATCTTCAAAAACTCCGAGAGCTTTGATGTGATGTTCGCGGTAGCGTCAATCTTCCTGTTTTCGTGCATTTTCGGCTTTTCGGTCTGCTATTTCAGCGTCTATCTCCCGCGACCGAGTTTTCTGCTTCTACCCGCGCTTATCCCGATGATTTTGTCCGCGAGAACAGCCGGCGGGCTTCCTGCGGGTTTTATCGTTTTTCTGGCGGTTGGATTTGGGGTTGCCGTGCTCGGCTCGGCGCGTCCCGAGTTTCCGAACGATATTGTGTACATTGACGACAAAAAATCCCGCCGTGAGCGCCTGATATCCATAGCAATTTTCGGCGTTATCGCGGCGCTTATCCTCACGGTTGTGCCGCGTGACACAAACACGCCGATGGGGAGTTATCTCGATACCGTTTTCAACAAAAAATCCACGTTCTACGGGCAGAATATGCTCTCGAATTTCACCAACAACAGCGGCGTTAACCGAGGCGCAAACAATCCCTCCGACAATGTTCTGTTCTACGCGACAACAAGCTATCCCGTGAACGTAAGCCGCTGGTCGTTCGACAAGTATAACGGAGAATCGGGTTGGACATCGCACCCCGATTACACAACGGGCTGGAGCGGCTGGAGAACCTTCAAGAAAAATCTCAACACAAACAATCTTGCTCAAAAATTACGGCAGGCGGCGGTTGACGGTTATCTTGAAGAATACGCGCCGTTGCTGAAAAATCTCACCGTTTATAACGATAGATTTTACGGCTCAACGGCTAAGATGACAATAAGAGTAGCCGACAACAGCAGTACAAAAGTCATCATTCACCCGAGTATGACGATAGATGTGAACATAAACGGTTACACCGATGACATTTTCCGAACGTATAAAGACGAGATGTTCACGCATAGCAATATGGGAACAAACGCGTTTTATTCACTCGAATACTACATTCCAAGAACGAACGAGAGCTTAATCAGGCTTTTTGAACAGGTGGATATGGAAGAAATTCTAACCGCCGCGGTTGAGCAGGAAATTATCACAAACTCCGAGAAAACCTCGTTCCTGAGCGAACGAAGCCAAGCTCTTGAGTACAACGAGAAAACGCTTGCTGAGCCGATAAATCCCGAAATCGTGAAGCTTGCCGAGGAAATCACGGAGGGGCTTACGTCAAATTACGACAAGGCGCTTGCTATCGAGAAATGGTTTGGCGAAGCGGGCTTTGTCTACGACCTCGACTTTGTTCCCGAGGAATCAACCGCCGAGTATTTCCTATTCAAGAGCAAGCGCGGGATTTGCTCGGATTTTGCCACGGCGACAACCTTGCTTTTGAGAGCGGCGGGTATTCCCACAAAATACACCGAGGGCTTTGTCCTCAAGAGCGAAAATCTCGATGAATACGGGCGCTACGCCGTAAAGCCCGCCAATGCTCACGCTTACTCGATGAGCTATATCGAGGGTTTGGGCTGGCTGGAGATTGACGGGACGAGGTATGCTACGCTTGCAAATGACGGCGAACAGCTTGCGATGGCGGCGCTGATTATTCTGATATCGCTGGCGGCTCTGGCAATTCTCGCCTTTGTTTTCCGAAAACAGCTCTCCGAGGGTGTGTTTGCGGTTTCGCTCTTGTTCAAGAGCAAAAACGGCAAAATTCGCGCGATTTACCTGAGAACACGCAAGCTCGTCTGCTCGATAAACGGCACAGAGCCTGAGTCAACAGCCGCAGGTGAGGTCTGCGCGGCGGCGGGGCGGTCGCTCGGGTTGTACAAGGAAGCGGAAGAAATTGCAACAAGCGCTGATTTGCTCCTGTACGGCGGCAAGACAACCGAAATTCCCGCAAAACAGCTCTACCGCGATTACCGCAAAATCAGAAAAACCAAGAGGAAAATGAAGAAATGACGCATCTGGCAAGCATTATTCAGGCGCTGTTTTTCGCGGCGCTGTTCGTGACATTCATAAACGCGGACATAGGCTGGGCGATGGTTTACATCATCGGCGGGATTTCTTTGCTCTCGGCGGTGACGCTGTTCCTGTCGAAAAAGCACTTCAAAGCCGAGTTGCATGAGCTTTCGGGCACGGCTGAGGTCGGGCAAAGCGTTGAATTTGAAATTAAGCTCACGCGAACGGGATTTTGCTTTATCCCGTACATCGAGCTTTGCCTCTCCACGGACAGCCGAATAAACATCAGAACCTCGCTCCTTTTCAGCGGCACAAAAACGCTTCGCGGTAGCTTCAAAGCTTCGCATAGCGGGATAAACCGTTTGAAGCTGGATTTGATTACCGTTCGGGATTTTGCGGGGCTGTTTAACTTAAAGGTCAAGGTTGAACAAGAGGCGAAAAAAGCGGTTTTGCCTAAAATTGTCGATTATAACGGACCGGAAATAATTCCGAGCGTTCTTCCCGCGGACGACGAGGACGCTGAGGAGGGTGTTTCCGTGATGAGGGGCGGATTGCCCGGTTGTGAGCACCGCGATTATGTTCCCGGCGACTCGCCGAAACGGATAAACTACAAGCTCTCAGCGAAGCGAAACCGCTTGCTTGTGCGGTTGGACGAGAGCGCGGGTTTCGCGGCAACCAACATCTTTATCGCCGAAAACAGCTTGCCGGTGTGTTGCGAGCAGGCTTTCGCGCTTGCGAAACAGCTCGTCAACAAAGGCGGCTCCGTGAAAATCACCCACAAAAACGAAACAAAGAGCGCGAGTTCGCCGGAAACCCTCGACAAGCTCCGCGAGTGGCTCGCTTTTCGGGAGTTCGCGGAAACCGCCGAGCAGACGCTTTTCACTCCCCCAAAGGACGCGGATATTGTTTTCTCGGGGAACGGGGCGGTTTCGACTAAGGCGGCGTGAGTTGCGGGTGTTTTTCGGGGAAATGTTTGTGCAAATTGTACAAAAAATTACTGTTGAAAAGCAAGAAATATCCAAATAAAAGTATATAGCGGAAAAAATCTTGAAAAAAAATCAAATTTAATATATAATATAGTTGGAGTACCGCACCAACTTTGGCACGGTGAAAGGAGATTAGATTGAAATGGGATTAAAACTTGATGACAAGTACCTTAAAGGGTTTGTAAGAGAACACGAGCTTGCGGAGTGCGCTCCCGCGATTAAAGCCGCGCACGATACGCTCGAAAGCAGAAACGGCCCCGGAAATGATTTTCTCGGCTGGGTTGACCTGCCCGTGAATTACGACAAGGAGGAGTTCGCGAGAATTAAAAAGGCGGCGGAGAAAATCCAGAACGACAGCCGCGTGCTCATCGTAATCGGCATCGGCGGTTCTTATCTCGGCGCAAGAGCGGCTATCGAGGCGCTGAAGTCCTCGCTTTACAACTCGCTCAAAAAGAAAACTCCCGAGATTTATTTCGTTGGTCAGAGCCTCTCGCCTACTTATTTAAATGAGGTAATTTCTCTCGTTGACGGAAAGGATTTCTCGGTTAACATCATCTCCAAGAGCGGCACGACAACCGAGCCTGCGCTTGCTTTCAGAGTTTTCCGTGATTTGCTTGTTCAGCGCTACGGCGAGGAGGGCGCAAAGTCCAGAATTTACGCGACAACCGATAAGGCTCGCGGCACTCTCAAAGAGTTCTCCGACAAGATGGGCTATGAAACATTTGTTGTTCCGGACGATGTTGGCGGAAGATATTCCGTTTTGACGGCAGTTGGACTGCTCCCGATTGCCTGCGCGGGTTGCGATATCGACGCTCTTATGGAGGGCGCGGCCGCGGCTAGAGAGGCTTACAAGGACTGCGATATCGAGAAGAACGACTGCTGTAAATACGCGGCTTTGCGCAATATCCTTTACAGAAAAGGCAAGAGCGTTGAGATGCTGATAAGCTACGAGAACTCCTTCGCGATGATGGCGGAGTGGTGGAAGCAGCTCTTCGGCGAGAGCGAGGGCAAGGACGGCAAGGGTATTTACCCGTCAAGCGCGGTTTTCTCGACCGATTTGCACTCTCTCGGTCAGTTCGTTCAGGACGGCTCGAGAATTATGTTTGAAACGGTAATCCAGTTCGGCAAGCCGCAGAAGGAGCTGTTCCTTCAGGACGAGCCGAGCAACCTCGACGGTCTGAATTTCCTCTCAAATCAGAATATGTCCATCGTCAACAGAAAAGCGTTTGAGGGAACCGTTCTCGCGCACACCGAGGGCGGCGTGCCGAATATCGTTTTCGAAGTGCCCGAGCTTAACGAGTTTGAGCTTGGCTGGATGATTTACTTCTTCGAGAAGGCTTGCGCGCTCAGCGGCTATATGCTCGGCGTAAATCCGTTCAACCAGCCCGGCGTTGAGAGCTACAAGAAGAATATGTTCGCGCTTCTCGGCAAGCCCGGCTACGAGGACCAGAAGGCTATTCTCGAGAGAAAGCTCGGAATTTAACTTAGGCAAAAATTGTAAATATAACATATACGGAGGTTTATCATTATGGTAAAGATTATCACAGGTAAAAGAGGTTCCGGCAAGACCAAGCTTCTCATCGACGCTATTCACGCTGCCGAGAAGCAGTCCAAGGGCAACGTTGTTGCAATCCAGAAGGGTTCTTCGCTCAACACCGACATCACCTACAAGGTAAGACTCATCAACATCGAGGACTACGCAATTAACGGCGTTGACGCTTTCTACGGCTTTATCGCGGGCATTCTGTCGTCCGACCACGACTGCACCGATATCTTCGTTGACGCAACGCTCAAGATTACCGGCAGAGATTACGCAAAGGTTGGCGAAATGTTCGAGGCGCTCGCAAAGATTTCCCCCGACACCACCATCACCCTGACCGTTTCTGCTGACAACGCAGAGCTTCCCGAGAGCGTTCTCAAGTTTATCGGCTGATTTTTGGACAATATTTTGCACCAAATTTGATTATTTTCAACAAAATTTCAAAAAACCCTTGACAAAAGCAGAAAATTGTGTTATAATAACTTTTGCTTGATTAACACGCGGCGGTTTTGTCTGTCATAGAACCGTTCGCTTATAGTTCATTGCTTTCAAGGGGGTGTAAGATATGGCAGTACCAAAGAGAAAGGTTTCTCGTGCAAGAAGAGATAAAAGACGTTCGAGCGTTTGGAAGCTCGAAACTCCGAATTTCTCGCGTTGCAAAAACTGCGGTGAGCTGAAGCTCGCTCACAGAGTTTGCCCTGCTTGCGGCTATTACAAGAACAAGGTTGTTGTAGCTAAGGAAGCGGAGTAATTCACAGATATTGCATAAGGACAGCCCCGAGTTTTCGGGGTTGTTTTTTTGTATAGGAGGGGTAATTTTGTACAGAATTTTTCTCCAATTTTCTCAAAATTTGTTAAAAAAAGATTATTATCGCTTTTATTTGATAAAGTTGAAAAAAACGCTTGACGAAACCAACCTTTTTGTAGTAAAATAATAAAAGATAAAAATCTGCAAATACTACAAGAAAGAGGAGAGATTAAAATGGAAAAGAAAATCGGTGTCCTTACAAGCGGCGGCGACAGCCCCGGAATGAACGCGGCTATCAGAGCTGTCACAAGAACCGCTATCTATAAGGGCTTTAAGGTTGTCGGAATTCTTCGCGGCTACAACGGCTTGCTCAACAGCGAGTTTATCGACCTCGATGTAAGAAGCGTTTCCGATATTATCCAGCGCGGCGGTACCGCAATCTATACCGCTCGTTGTCCCGAGTTTAAGGAATGGGAAAACGTTGAGAAGGCAAAGAAAATCTGCGAGGAACAGCAGATGTGCGGCGTTGTCGCAATCGGCGGCGACGGCACCTTCAGAGGCGCGGCGGATTTGTCCAAGGCGGGTATCCCCTGTATCGGTATCCCCGGCACTATCGACAACGATATCCAGTGCTCCGAGTACACCATCGGCTACGATACGGCTATGAACACGGTTGTCGAGATGATAGACAAGCTCCGCGACACCAGCCACTCTCACGAGCGTTGCGCGGTTGTTGAGGTTATGGGACGCCGCGCAGGTCACATCGCGCTTGCAACAGGTCTTGCGTGCGGTGCAACGGCGGTTCTCGTTCCCGAAATGCCTCACGATATCGAGCAGATTGTCAAGAGAATCAAGGAAGTCCGCGCAATGGGCAAGAAGCAGTTCATCATCGTTGTCGCAGAGGGCGTTGGCGGAACAGAGCAGATTGCCAAGCAGATTGAAGCGGAAACCGGAATCGAGTCCAGAGCGACCATTCTCGGTCACGTTCAGCGCGGCGGCAGCCCCACGGTTCGCGACAGAGTTATGGCATCCGAGATGGGCTATTATGCGGTTGAGCTGCTCGAAAAGGGCATAGGAAACCGTGTTGTCGGCTACAAGGACGGTCATATTTACGATGTTGATATTCAGGAGGCGCTCTCGATGAAGAAGCCCTTCAACGAGCGCCGCTATAAGATTTGCGACGAAATCAACTTCTAATCCACCAAAACCAAAACAGAGTAGAGAGTCTTGCGTTAAGTGCCGCGGGAACGGAGAGTTGTCCCGAGGACGAAAAGCGCAAAAGCCGCTTCAGGCGGCTTTGAGTGCTTGCGGTAAGGCTCTCGCATCTCGCTGTACATAAATTGAATAAAAAAGCCATTTTGTTATTCTTTTGTGTGCAACATTCTGAAAGGAGATATTATGGCTTTTTTTGATAAATTCAAACGTTCGGCTCTTGAACTCACTAGCATCAGATGCATCTGCGTGACGGCAATTCTCATCGCGCTTGACCTCGTGCTCAAGCAGTTTACAATCGTTCTTCCGTTCACCAAAATAAGCGTCGCATTTATCGCGATTTCGGCAATCGGTATGCTTTACGGACCTGTTGTGGCGCTGTTGGCGGGCGCGGTGACCGATGTGGTCGGTTATTTTATCACCACGCAAAATTACGCGTTCAACCCGATTTTCACTATCGTTGAGATGACGGGCGGATTGATTTACGGAATATTCCTGTATGGAATGGAAACGCAGAAGCTTGATTTTTCGGGCGGAAAAGCGTTCTTCAAGTCAATCGGCGGGAACTGGCAATCGGTTTTGAGAATTGTTCTGGCAAAATTCACGGTAATCGTAATCTGCAACATTTTCCTCAACACTTGGTTTCAGGTTATCGCGGGAATTATCGCTCCCGAAGTGTTCCTCACGAAAATCAGCGCGAGAATTGGCACGAGCTTCATCAAAATGCCGTTTGACGTTATACTGATGCTGCTCACGCTGTACCCGATAAAAGCGGCTTATAACGCAGTGTTCAAGAGAATAAAAAATCGGCGTAAAGAAGGAATATAAATGACGAAATTAGGTTTCATCGGCGTTGGAAATATGGGCGCCGCAATTATCAAGGGAATTAACGGAAAGCTCGGAAATACCGCGGTTTTCGCGTATGACAGCAACCCCGAAAAGCTCAAAAATATCAGCGTTCTCGGGGCGACAGCCGCCGATAGTATCGCGGAGCTTGCCGAAAAATGCGACTACATTCTGCTCGCGGTAAAGCCGCAACAGCTTGACGGTGTTCTCGCGGAAATCAAGGCTTCGGGCAATGAAAAGCTCGTGCTCATCTCAATTTGCGCGGGAATTTCCGCCGAATATATCCGTGAACGTACTTTTGCAGACGCGAAGGTTGTTCTCGTTATGCCGAACACGCCGATGATGTTAAACGTGGGCGCTTCGGCAATGAGCTGCGATGAAAAGGTGTCCGAGAGCGAGTTTGCATTCGCGAGAAAAATCATCGGCTCTTGCGGTATAACCGAGGTTGTTCCGATGAACAAGATGAAAGAGGTTATCGCGATAAACGGAAGCTCGCCCGCGTTCATATACCTCTACGCGAAGGGCTTTATCGATTACGCCGAGAAGGTTGGCATCGACAAGGACGCGGCGCTGCGGCTTTTCGCGCAGTCGCTTATTGGTTCGGCAAAGATGATGACCGAGAGCGGAATGACGCTCGACGAGCTGATAAAGCAGGTTTCCAGCCCCGGCGGAACGACGCTTGCGGGACTTGACGAGCTGTACGCGGGAAATCTCACCGAAACCGCAGTAAAGGCTTGTGAGGCTTGCACACGGCGCGCTTATGAGCTTGGCGCAAAGAAGTGAAAAGGAGAAAATTATGGTTGTTATCGAACTTGAAAACGGCAAGAAAATAAAGCTGGAGCTTTACCCCGACAAAGCGCCCATAACCTGCACGAATTTCGAGAAGCTGGTTCGTGAGGGCTTTTATGACGGGCTGATTTTTCACCGTGTAATCAGCGGCTTTATGATTCAGGGCGGCGACCCCGAGGGCACCGGAATGGGCGGCGCAAAGGAGAAAATCAAGGGTGAGTTCGCGATGAACGGCGTGCCGAATGATATCAAGCACGTTCGCGGCGTTATCTCGATGGCGCGCTCGATGAACCCGAACTCCGCGTCAAGCCAGTTTTTCATTATGCACAAGGACGCGCCCCATCTTGACGGGCAGTATGCGGCTTTCGGAAAGGTTGTCGAGGGAATTGAGGCGGTTGACGAAATCGCCGAAACCAAAACCGACTACAACGACCGCCCGCTCAACGATATCAAAATGAAAAAGGTTTATATTGAGGAATGAATTCCACAACAGGCGCAGTGAAAAATCTGCGCTTGTTCTATTTTTGTGCAATTTCTACAAAATTTTCCGCATTTTTTTGGAATAAGACCAATTGTTTTCTTGAAATGCGGCGGATTTGTTTATTGTAACTATTGACAAATTGCATTTTTTATAGTAAAATTTAATAATAGGGGAATTGTGTCCAAAATAATATTTCATAAAAGAGGTTAAAAATGCGTTTTGGCAGCGTTGAGTTTTTTAAGGTACTGATAAAGGTAGTACTTGCTATATTTTTCTTTGTGCCGCTCGCGCTTGCGATTGTTTTCGGCATTTTTTGGGCAAAGCAGGGCACAGAGCTTTCCGAGGTGAAAAAGGAGAACGAAAAGCTCTCGGAAACGGTTCAGGTTCTCACAAGCGAAAAAGCAGGAACGGTCGAGGATTTCTGCGCGATTTTCAACAAGAGCGGTCTTTCCTACACCGAGTTTATAAAACTGATGAACGACAGCAAGAGCATCACCGCCGAGAGCTTCTACAAGCTGTTGACGGCATCGGGGCTTTCCGATAAGGATTTGCTCAAGCTGATTGTCAAAAAGGACGAAGTCGGTGTTGATGAATTTTACGAGGTTCTCTCACAGAACGGGATTTCCGATAAGGAGATAATCTCGGTTATCGCCAAGAAAAACGGCGGCGAGAACTGGTACGGGATTTTGTCGGAGCTTGGGTTGTCCGACAGGGAAATTGTCGATTATCTCAACGAAAAGAACGGTTGGGCGAACAGCGTTGAAGCGTCAACCGAGGAGAAAAGTCCCTACGCGAATATCCACACGGATATGGTTGTGACAGCGCCCGCGAGTTACGTCCGCGAGGACAACACGGTTTACCTCACCTTTGATGACGGACCTTCGGACAATACTTACTCGATTTTGCAATATCTGCGAAACTACAATATCAAGGCAACGTTTTTCGTTGTCCCGAATCGTAGCGAGTACTGCTACACCTTGCTGAAGGCAATTGCCGCGGACGGTCACGCGATAGGTATTCACACCGCTTCGCATAAATATGATGAAATTTACGCTTCCGTGGAAAGCTATCTCAATGATTTCTACGATGCGTGGAATATGGTTTACGAGGCAACGGGGGTTAAATGCGAGATTTTCCGCTTCCCCGGCGGCAGCGTGAACGACTACAACGAGAAAACCCGCGATGCTATTATTGCGGAAATGTCGCGCAGAGGTTTCAGGCATTTCGACTGGAATGTTGACAGCGGCGACGCTTTGGGCGCTTCTTGGACGCAGATGTGGAACTCCGTTCCCGCGGATATAAAGGCGAATTATGACAAGAATTTCCGCTCGGTTGTTCTTATGCACGACTCCGACAACACAACGAACACGGTTCTTGTTCTCGGCGATTTGCTCAAGAAATTTGTGAACGAGGGTGTTTACAAGTTCGACAAGATTAACAACGACACGAAGCCCGTGCAGTTTGCGGGACCGTTCGCTTAACGGAACTGTTCTCTTAACGGGGCGGTTCGCTTAAAAGGATTATGGGGAAAATACAGGATTTGGAAAGGAAAAGCTATGAGTATAAAGGATAATTTTTCTCAGGCGGTTAAAGAGCTGTGGAAAAAAGACGGTCAAGAGCCGAAAAAGCCCGACGCCAAGCCCGAAAGCTCACCTACCGAGTTGGACAAGTATTTGAGAGAACCCGAGCAACAAAGCGCGGCTGAAATTCCCGTGGAACAGCCCGGCAATGAAGTGCCGCTTGAAACGCCTTATTACCGCGCTACCGAGGAAAAGCCCGCGGCTCCTCAACAGCCTGCTGCTCAGGGGCAGAACAACGTTGCCGCTAACACAAATCAGAGTGTTAATCAGACTGGCAATCCGAGTGTGCGCGAACAGGCTCCAAGACAGGAGAATTTCACGCAACAGAGCGCTCAGGGACAGAACGAGCAGTCTGCCTACAACCAGAATATCAAGAATATCAGAAGCAGTATCGGGCAGAATAATCAGAACGAGTTTAACGGCGGCTACGCTTCGTCCGCGCCGAATAATTTCAATCAGGGCTACGGCGGGTACATACCCCCCACGCAAGGCGGCGCGCCGATGCAACAGTCCAACGAAACCGAGGAAGTTACCGTAATCTCGAAGAATACTATCATTGACGGAAATATCCGCTCGCTTGCAAATATGCAGATTGACGGCAATATCAAGGGCAACGTTGAAACAACGCGCAATCTTGATATGAGCGGAAAAGTTATCGGCGACATCACCTGCAACAACGCGGGTATGAACTCCGCGGCAATGCAGGGAAATATGTCCCTCAAAGGTCGCCTTAGAATGGACAGAGATACTATACTTATCGGTGATTTGTCGTCGCAGTATGCCGATATCAACGGCAGAGTGCGCGGAAAGCTGGATATTGTCGGAAAAGCTGAGCTGAAGCGCGACGCGATTGTTTTCGGCGATATAAACGCGTCTACGATTGCCGTAACGGACGGCGCGATTATTCAGGGCTACGTCAACACAACCTTCCTCTCCAAAGAGGACAGCAGAAACGTGTTCCCCGACGCAATTTCTCTCGACAGCAAGGAAACCAAAAGCGAGTAATAAAGGTTAACCAATGAGCGAAAAAAACACTAAACAAAGCAAATTGCCGCTTATTGCAACGATTGTTGTGGCGGTGTTGGCAGTGGCGGCGGTTGTCGCGCTGATTTTAATTCTGGGTAGCAAGCCCGTTGAAAGCAATTCTTCGTCAAGCAACGAGGTTTTTCGTCCGACAGCGGAGTTTGAGCAGGAGTGCGAGTATGCCGCGCACGACCTTGTTAAGGACAGCTATGAGATAATCCGGCTGTTCGTCACGCAAGGTTTGCCGCACCTTGACGAGCCTTACGGAAACGCGCCCGAGGACGGAATTTACACGGTAGACACGGAAAAAAGCCGCGGCTACGCGTCTTATGAGGATATTGAGAAAAAGGTGAAGTCGGTTTACACCGATGAAGCCGCCGAGAAGGTTATGAAGCTCGATGTGTACAAAAAGCGGAAATCGCCTTACAACGATGATGTTGTTCTCGGAATTAACGCGAATTTTGTGGCTGACGCAACGCGCGAGAAGCTCTGGGAAAATTGCGCGCTTGCGGTTTTGCCGACAAGCGAAACCGAGTGCGATATCACGATTTATCTTGACGTACCGAGCGAAAGCTTCGATACTTCCGACGCGTCCGAGGACAAAATCCTCCGCACGAAAATGGTTAAAACCGATGCCGGCTGGCGTTTGACGGAATTTGTTTACTGATATGAGCAAGAACGAAAACCCGATTTCAACCTACGCAAAAGTAAGTCAGCTTGCGTTTGTTATCATCACTCCGCTGTTGTTGTTTATCGGCGGAGGTTGGTTTCTCTCAAAGAAATTCGGCTGGCCCGACTGGGCGATGATAATCTGCATCGTGTTGGGAATTCTCTTTATGATAAGCGGCGCGGTGAGCTACCTCTACAAGCTGATAAAAATGTACGAGAAGGCGGATAAACCCGCCCCGAAGGCGTTCACCAGCTCTCGCCGTGAAAACGATTACTACGACGACTACTCAAAAAGATAACGGGACTTTTGCCGATGACGAATGAATGTGTTATGAAAAAAAACGAGCCGATTTACGAGGAAATAAGGTCGCTTTCACCGTTTTTCCTGATTATATCGGGAATTTATATGGCGGTGCTCGCGGTGATTTTCTTTGCGGCAGGCTACGACTACACGCTGTTAATCGGCGGGATTTACGGAATAATAATCGCGGCGCTGAATTTCCTTGTCCTTGGAAAAACCGCGCAGATTGCGGTTAAAAAAGCAAGCGCAAAGTCCGCGCAGACCTATATGAGCGGAATGTACTGCGTGAGATATCTCGGACTTATCGCGCTTCTCACACTCGGTGCGATTGCGCCCTTTATCAGTCTTATCACAGCGATTATACCGCTGTTTTTTCCGAAATTCGCTATATTGATAAGAACATTCATAAGAAAGGAGGAATGATGCTGAATGCCAACTGCGTTAATGCTAGCCTCCGCCGCCGCCGAGAGTAAACTCGAGGTCAACGGCGCATTAAAGGTTGTCGAACTCTTTGGGGAAGGCTCAGGACTTTGGCTCACAGAGAGCGTTATCGTTCAATGGATAGTAATTCTCATTCTGCTTGCTGTCGTATTGATTTTGAGGCACAATCTGAAGCCTGTTCCCGAAACAAGGCGTCAGGCGGCAGCCGAGATGCTTGTGGAATTTGTCCGCGATACGGTTCACGGCACTATGGGCACGAAGTACAATGCCTATACTCCGTATATAATGACGCTCCTGTGCTACATTATGATAAATAACCTCATGGGTTTGATGGGCTTGCGAAACCCAACGGCAGATGTTTCGGTAACCGGAACGTTTGCGCTTATGACGTTCGTTTTGGTTCAATACAATCGTGCCAAAACGGGAAAATTCAAAGGCTATTTCAAGAGCTTTATCGAGCCGCTTCCGTTTATGTTGCCGTTTAACATAATCGGTGAGGTTGCAAATCCGCTCGCATTGGCACTGCGTCTGTTCGGCAATATGATTGCGGGTACCGTTATCGGCGGACTTATCTACTTCGCTCTCGGAAACTTCGCAGTACTCGTGCCGGCAGTGGCGTCGCTCTACTTCGACATATTCTCAGCTGTGATGCAGTCGTACATCTTCATTATGCTCAGTATGTCCTACATCTCGTCTGCTGAATGTGACTCGTAGCAAAAGCAAAGTTCAAAATATCCCAAAAGGATAAATGGCACTGTGTGCTGATACTTTAATTTTTTGGAGGAAAAACACTATGACACCTGAAACTATGAAAATCTTAGCGAACGCTATCGTTCTCGGTGCTTCGGCATTGGGCGCGGGTACTGCAATGATTGCAGGTCTTGGCCCTGGTATCGGTGAAGGTTACTGCGGCGGTCAGGCAGTTGCCGCAATCGGCAGACAGCCCGAGGCTTCCGGCGCAATCACAAGAACAATGATTATCGGTGACGCGCTCGCAGAAACAACCGGTCTTTACGCGCTCGTTATCGCGCTTCTCCTTATGTTCGCTAACCCGCTTCTCGGCAATCTTATCAAGTAATAACGGTTTAGTAAATTGGGAGGAGGAAATGCAATGCTGAATATTCTCAGCAATGTAAGCGCAGCGGCAGAAGGCAGAGAGTGGTATGAATCTCTTGTTTCGATAAATCCAACAACTATTGTTTTCACGCTGATAAACTTGCTTATTATCTTCCTCATTTTCAGATTTCTCCTGTATAAGCCGGTCTGCAAAATGCTTGACAAGCGCAAGGAAATGGCGGCCTCCGAAATTGACGAGGCTCGCAAGGCTAAGGAAGCCGCGCAGAAGGCTGAAGAGGAATACACCGCGCGTCTTGCCGACGCAAAGGCTGAGGCTTCGGAGATTATGAAGCAGGCTACCCTCAGAGCGCAGAAGCGTGAGGAGGAAATTGTTGACGAGGCAAACAAAAAGGCTGCGGAAATCCGCACCAAAGCGGAGGAAAGTATCGAACGCGACAAACAGCGCGCTATCAACGAAATCAAGAACGAAATTTCCGATATCGTTGTTATGGCGGCGGGCAAGGTTGTCGAAAAGGAAATCTCCGCGTCCGATAATGAGGAAATTATCTCGAAATTCTTAGAAGAAGTCGGCTCGGCAAACTGATGTGACTTCGGAAAGGAATTTTTATGAACGATAAGGCAGAAAAAATCTACGGCGACGCGTTCTTCTCGCTTTGTCGGGAACAAAATCCCGAGGGGCTGAAGGACATTCTCGGAGAACTCACGGAGCTTGACAAGATATTCACGGAAAACCCCGGGTTTATCAAGTTGATGAACACTCCGACTGTTCCTCAGGAGGAAAAACTTTCGCTGCTTAACGAGCTGATAAAGGCGGGAAATTTGTCGGAGCTTTGCGGAAACTTGCTCTGCGTGCTTTGTGAAAAGCACAGAATGAGTTGCTTTACGGGTATTGTGAAGCATTTCAAGGGACTGTACAACGACGAATTCAAGCTCGCTGAAATCACCGTCACCACAAGCAGCCCGCTGTCAGACGCAATGAAGCAGAAAATCATCGAAAAAATGTCGAAGGTTATCGGGAAAACCGTTTCTATCAACGAAAAGGTTGACGAAAAGCTCATCGGCGGTATCGTGATTGACTACGGAAGCAAGCGTTATGACGGCAGCATCAGGTCAAGACTTGACGCATTAAAGGGAGAACTCGGCTCGGTTATCTGATTTTCCCTTACTAATTTCAGAAGGAAAGGACTGTATAGAATGGATTTACGCCCCGATGAAATAACGGGCTTGATAAAAGACCGCATCAAAAACTACAACGCGAAAATCCAGCTCGGCGATGTGGGTACGGTTGTTACCGTCGGCGACGGTATCGTTCGTATTCACGGGCTTGAAAACTGTATGCTTAACGAGCTGCTGGAATTCGAGAACGGCGTTCAGTGTATGGCGCTGAACCTCGAAGAAGAGTTTGTAGGCGCGGTTATGTTGGGCTCTGACTCGGGCATTAAAGAGGGCGACAGCGTAAAAAGAACGGGCTCAATCGTGTCCGTACCGGTCGGCGAAGAGCTGCTCGGACGCGTCGTAAACTCCCTCGGAGAGCCGCTTGACGGCAAGGGCGATATTCTCGCAAAGGAAAAGCGCCCCATCGAAAAAATCGCTTCCGGTATCATCACAAGAGAGCCCGTAACCGTTCCTCTTCAGACGGGAATTAAGGCTATCGACAGTATGATTCCGATAGGCAGAGGTCAGCGTGAGCTGATTATCGGCGACAGACAAACGGGTAAAACCGCTATCGCTATCGATACAATCATCAACCAAAAGGGCAAGGACGTTATCTGCATCTACGTTGCAATCGGTCAGAAAAACTCGACTGTTGCGGGAGTTGTTGATACGCTTTCCAGAAACGGCGCGCTCGAATACACAATCGTTGTTTCGTCAACCGCGTCCGAGCTTGCGCCCTTGCAGTACATTGCGCCTTACGCGGGCTGCACAATGGGCGAATACTTTATGGAGCAGGGCAAGGACGTCCTCATCGTTTATGATGACCTGTCCAAGCACGCGGTCGCTTATCGTGCGCTCTCGCTGCTGCTGAAGCGCCCGCCGGGACGTGAAGCATACCCCGGCGATGTATTCTATCTCCACTCAAGACTTCTCGAGCGCGCTGCCCGTCTTAACAAGGATTACGGCGGCGGTTCGCTGACTGCGCTTCCGATTATCGAAACGCAGGCGGGCGATGTTTCCGCGTATATCCCGACCAACGTTATCTCGATAACCGACGGTCAGATATTCCTCGAAACCGAGCTGTTCAACTCGGGCGTTCGTCCCGCAGTTAACCCCGGTATCTCGGTATCCCGTGTCGGCGGTAACGCGCAGATTAAGGCAATGAAGAAGGTTGCCGGTACGCTGAAGCTCGACTACTCGCAGTACCGTGAATTGCAGTCGTTCTCGCAGTTCGGCTCCGATTTGGATAAGGACACGAAGGACAGACTTGCAAAGGGTGAGAGAATAGTTGAGGTTCTCAAGCAGGACCAGAACTCGCCGCTTGAGGTTGAAGAACAGGTTGTTATCATTTACGCGGTAATTCACAATTACCTCGCAAGCGTTCCGATTGAGAAAATCAAGCAGTATCAGAAGGATTTGATTGACAACATCAAGTCCACAAAGCCTGAAATTCTCGACGGAATCCGTACCACCAAAGAGCTTTCCCCCGAAAATGAAGCGGAGCTGAAAGAGGTACTTTCGAGCTTTGCCGCTACTTATGCGGGCTGATAAAAGGAGTTTTTCTATGAAACAGGCTGCTTTTGTACTTGGAATAGTTGGCACAACAATCGCTGTTTTCTCGGCGCTTGCTGTTGCTTGGCTGTATATTGAAAAGAAGGTTAAATATATAACCACCGAGGACAATATCGAATAAAAAGAGCAAAAGCCCTTGCTCTTTACGGGGGTGATTTTAATAGCAAGCGGAAATATGAAGGCAATCAAGCGGCGCATAAAATCGGTCGGCTCAACAAAGCAGATTACGAAGGCTATGCAGCTTGTTGCATCGAGTAAGCTGCGCAAGGCAAAGGCAAGAGCGGAGCAGGCTCGTCCTTATTTCAACGAATTATACAAGACAATGTGCGAGATAGCCTCGGCAAACACCGATTTTTCCACGATTTACACCGTGAAAAGAGAAGTTAAGCACAGGCTGTTCATCGTTGTCGCAGGCGACAGAGGTCTTGCGGGCGGCTATAACTCGAACATTCTGAAAATGGCGGTTGCCGCTCACGCAAACGACGCGGAAAAACCGAAGATTATCGCAATCGGCAAAAAAGCGGGCGAGTTTTTCGCAAAGCGCGATTATGATATCGTGGCTTCCTACGCGAATATTGCTGAGGATATAAAGCCGAACACGGCGCAGGATATCGCAAATATTGCGATTGATATGTTCGCGAACGGTGAGGTTGACGAGGTTGTTGTGTTCTACACGATGTTTGTTTCGTCAATGTCACAGGAGCCGCATAGTATGTCGGTTTTGCCGATGGATACGGTTGAGCTCGAGGACTATGGCGTGATGAGCTACGACCCGTCACCCGAGGCTGTTTTCAACAGAATTGTGCCGAGATTTACCGCGTCGCTTATCCAGTGCGCGGTAGTCGAGAGCTACGCGTCCGAGCAGGGCGCGCGCCGCACGGCAATGGAAAACGCAACGGACAACGCGGACGCAATGACGGAAAGTCTGTCGCTGCTGTACAACCGCGCTCGCCAGTCAAGCATAACCACGGAGATTATCGACATTGTGTCCGGTGCTTCGGCTCAAAGCTAATCTCACGAAACAGGCGTGAACGCGCTTGTTTCTAACTTCTAATCTAATAGGGAAGGACTAGAATATGACAAAACAGAACACAGGCACGATTTCTCAGGTAATCGGCGCGGTTCTTGATATCAGGTTCGCGCCGGACAGCCTGCCTAATCTGCTTAACGCCATAGAAATCGATAACCACGGCAAAAAGCTGGTTGTCGAGGTGGCGCAGCATATAGGCGACGACACCGTGCGCTGCATCGCTATGGGCAGCACGGACGGTCTTGTCAGAGGAATGGAAGCAGTTGACACGGGTGCTTCAATCAAGGTTCCTGTCGGAGAGCAGACTCTCGGACGCGTGTTCAACCTGCTCGGAGAGGCTGTTGACAACAAGCCGCAGCCCGAAACCGAAGAAAAATGGGAAATCCACCGTCCCGCGCCTACCTTTGAGGAACAGGAAGCTTCAAAAGAGGTTCTTGAAACGGGAATTAAAGTCGTTGACCTTATCGCGCCTTATTTGAAGGGCGGAAAAATCGGTTTGTTCGGCGGTGCGGGCGTTGGTAAAACGGTTCTTATTCAGGAGCTTATCAACAACGTAGCAACCCAGCACGGCGGTATTTCCGTATTTACGGGCGTCGGCGAGCGTACCCGTGAGGGTAACGACCTTTACCGCGAGATGACCGAGTCGGGCGTTATCAACAAGACCGCGCTGGTTTACGGTCAGATGAACGAGCCGCCGGGAGCAAGAATGAGAGTTGCGCTTTCGGGACTTACGATGGCGGAGTACTTCCGCGACAAGATGGGACAGGACGTTCTTCTGTTCATCGACAACATCTTCCGTTTCACACAAGCAGGTTCCGAGGTATCGGCACTGCTCGGACGTATGCCGTCCGCCGTTGGTTATCAGCCCACGCTGGCAACCGAAATGGGCGCACTCCAAGAGCGTATCACCTCGACCAAGAAGGGCTCGATTACATCGGTACAGGCGGTTTACGTTCCTGCCGATGACTTGACCGACC